>JAPKZB010000076.1 GCA_026393985.1 Acidobacteriota bacterium | reverse complement strand
GGCCGCGATGGTGCTTTTGCCGACCTGGCGGGCGGACAGCAGGATGAGCCGGAGGGCATTACTGCGGAGGATGGATTCCTGTTTGGGATCGGGGTGGAAGCCGAGGGCTTGCCGGGCCCAGGCTACGGGGTCGTCCGGCGGTATGAGCGATGCCTTGGATTCTTTGAGCGCCGGTTGCCCTGGCGGCTTTTGCGGGATCGACCGCCATTGATTTTGTTGCTCCACCATGGTCAAGCCGCCTTGGGAACCGGGGTTCGACCGAAGCGCTCGAGCAGGTCGCCGGCATCGTAACCAGGGGCCAGACGCTCCATTAAGTCGTTATCTTGCAAGAAGTTCAGCACGTATCCAGGGAGTTCGAAGTTGGGTTCCTTTTTGGCCCGGTCGGCCAAGGCGAGGACCTCCCGGGTGACTTCGGGATCCGGGTCTTCGAGTTTGATCTGTTTGGAGTCGGCGGTGATATCGACTGGCTCCGGCGGCTGGATGGGGGTATGCTTGCGCAGGTCGATCAGCGTTTTGTGTAAACCGCGGAAGGTAGCCATGTGATGGCGCTGGCCGCGGATGACGAACTGCTGGACCTCTTTTTCGAGGGTGGCTCGTTTGTGCGACTGGAAGAAGTGTTCGGACAGGCCGAGCGCCGGGAATTCGCGGACGATGGTATCGACTTCGCGCTGCATGGCTTCGGCTTGGAAGCTCGTGAGGCGGTCATGTTGAAACAGGGCGATGGCCATGCGCCGGACGAGGCCTTGTTCGAACTCGGATTGTGGTTTGAGATGGCGCATTTGCGCCTGGAAGGCACGCAGATAGGCAGACCGATCGTCGGTGGACAGCAGAAAAAAGAAGGGCGGGAGATCTTCTTTGTGGAGTTCGACGTGTTCGCCGGTGGCGATGGCATTCATGGAGCTGCGGTATTTGCCTTCGGCGGTGACAGGGCCTTTGCTTTTGGCTCCGTTTTGCCGGGCGATTTCGGCGCGGCGCTGGCGCTGTTCGTCGGTCAATTCTTTGCTTGGCATGGTGAAATTTCCTGGCGCTTCATTTCTTGGCGCTTCAATGGAAAAGGCGTCCCGCTTTCCGGTTGGGAAAGAGGAACGCCTTTGCTTAGAAACGTAGCATGCGGGTCAAGCGCATTCCGGACGCGGGCGGCGGGGCGGAACGAAGAAGTTAATTGGATTGATGGGGTTAGGGGGTGTTAAAAAAATCGAAACGGTGTGGGAACAGCTTAGGCGGGGGGCGCGGAGGACGCACTTTTTTGGCGCAGACGGCCGGCCTGGCCAAGGACGCGCCAGACACTGGCGGGACTGGCGGTTATCAGATCGGCGGCCACCATCATTTCGGTGAGGCGCCGGTAGCCGATGCCGGGGTGCAGCTCCTGGAAAGCAAGGATGCGCTGCTTTTCGCCCTCTTCGAGCCAAAAACTCCGGGGGATGTGGCCGTTGTGCTGGTTCTTGGCGCCGTAGCGCTTGCGCCAGTCGTAGAACTTGCCGACGGCGAGGCCCGCGGCGGCGAGGAGTGCTTCGATGGGGCGGTGGGTCCGTTCGGCCCAGTGGGTGATGAAGTCCACGATCTGGTCGCGCGTTTCGGGCTGGACCCAGCTACCGTGGAGCGGACCCCAGACTCTTTTTTTGAGGGCGATGTGCTCGGTGAGGAGTGCGGCGATGACCTCGTCTTTCTGGCGGAGCGCGGCTTCCAGTTCGTCGAGACGTTGCTTTGTTTGGTTGGGGTCGGGAACTTCGTGTTTGTGGTCGAGAGCGGGTTTGGAGGCCAGCGCCACGCTGCCGTTGGTGAAGAGCTGTTGCTGCCATGCGTAGAACTGGGGGGGCGACAGGTTGGCATCCTGGCAGATCTTTGATACGGGCTGCTTTTCGATGAGATGGAGGCGGAGGAGTCTCAGTTTGTCTTCCGGGGTCCAATGCTTTTTTTCTTTGTTCACGGTCTCGCTCTGCAAAGTTCTTCGACGGGTTTCTGTACGGCTTTAGCGGATTTTTCCGCTTTCAACCGAGGCAGAACATATCCTGCAACGCGTGCTCCGTGGAATCGGGCGTTCGGGGGAATCCGGCGTTATTTCGTCTTCGGATCACGAATCGCTGTTCAAGCGGAAAGGTGTCGTCAACACTTGGCCATTATCCGCGGGGTCACTGGGACAACCCTGCCCGGACGAAGTAGGATGAAAAACATGGCGCATCAATTCGATGTTGTGATTGAGCGGGATGAAGAAGGCATGTACGTGGCTTCGGTTCCCCAATTGCCTGGCTGCCACACCGATGCCGCGTCGCTCGATGAGTTGATGGCGGAGATCCATGAGGCCCTTGCGTTATGTCTGGAGGCACAGGGCCTGGCGCCCGCGCCCTTGGAATTCATCGGCATGCAACGGGTGACCATCGCCGCATGAGCACTCTCCCGCGGCCGACGGGAAAAGAGCTGGTCAGCGCCCGGGAACGTGTAGGTTTTGTGGCCGAACGTACCAGAGGCAGTCACTGTTTCCTTCGGCATCGGGATGGCCGCGCCACGGTCGTTCCCGTGGGCAGCCGCACGCTGGGCCTTGGTTTGTTGCGGAAGATTTTGGCCGAACGCTCGATGGAGCGCAAAGATCTGCTGGATTTCCTGTAGCCTCCGCTCGACGATGTTGATCGGCGACGGCCCCTGAACCGCGAGCCGTGGAGTTCAAGGTTCCTGACCGGCACGGAGAAAGCAGACCAGTTGGGCCGGAGGAGTTGTTTGCGCGGGTCGCGGAGACGGGGGAGGCGGCATCGCAGCGAGGATAAAGCCGGGTGGGTGGCGGGGCGGGGGCGGGTTAGGTTAAGTTCACAATGATCGAGGACCGGCGGGGGGCGACGCCGGTCCCGTTCGACTCTCTTTAGGAGTTCTCAACCATGAATTGGATTTGCATAGCGCTTGCCGCACTGGTTCTTCTGCCGGGGGCGCGGGGGAGCGTTGCCGTTTATGTGGGCAAGAATCTGACGGAGGACGGCAGCGCGCTGCTTGCCGGCTATGGGGATGAACCGTCGAGCCATTGGATGGTGATCGCGCCGCGCCGGCAGCATCCGCCGGGGGCAAAGATTACGGTGGGCGGGACCGGGGCGGCGCGGATGCCGGGGCAACTGCGGGAGATCCCGCAGGCCGCGCAGACCAATCGGTACCTCTCGATGGATTACTCGGCCTTCGCGGGCTTCCCGGCGCCGATCACCAACGGCGGGATGAATGAGCACGGCGTGGCTGTGCGGGACGTGGCGCTGAACTCGCGCCGGGAGCTCGTGGAGATGACGCCGAAGGATCAGCAGGGCGTCAACTACAGTGACGTGGCGCGGATCGTGCTTGAACGGGCGAGGACGGCGCGGGAGGCGGTGGAGATCGCCATCGACCTCGTTGAGCGGTACGGCGACTTCAGCTACGGGGGGAATTCGCACCTGTTCGCCGATGCCGAGGAGGGCTGGGTGTTTCTCACCTTCGCCGGGGGGAAGGGGCTGTGGGCGGCCAGGCGGCTGGGGCCGAACGAGGTTTGGCTGAACTGGCGGGGCAATACGGACATGGGCTACATTCAGGAGCTGCCGGCGCAGCTGGCAGGCCATCCGGACTACCGGGTTTCCCGGAACTTTGTTTCGTTCGCTACCGAGCAGGGATGGTACAACCCGGCGGCGCGGAAGCCGTTCCACGTGATTGCGGTCTACTGCCGGGCGCGGACGAGCGAGCAGATGGGACCGGAGGCGCGTGAGGTAGAGGCGGCGGTGCGGGCGGCGGCGCCGCGGGTGAATGTGCAGGTGCTGATGGAGCAGATGCACCGGACCGGGAAGGACTCGTCCGGCTATGCGCAGGTGGCGCATTTACGGGCGGGGATACCGGCGGCGCTGCGGACGCTGTGGGTGGCGCCAGGGCCGGGGGCGGCGGCGATGTTTGTGCCGTGGCGGATGGGGGTCGAATCGGTGCCGGCGGAGTACCGGCGGCATCGCTACCTGACGGCGGGGGAGGCGGAGAAGCAGATGATCAGCCCGGAGGACCGGGCGGTGGAGGGGACGCGGTATGTGAACTGGGCGGTGAAGCGGCTGCTGTATCTGCTGGAGGAGCACCGGGAGCAGTTTGGGCCCGAGGTGAGCGCGGCGCTGCGGGCGTGGGACGGCCGGCAGGTGGCGGCGCAGGCGGGGATTGAACGGACGGCGCGGGTGCTGCTGGCGGCGGGGGAGGAGGGGCTGGCCGGGCGGTACCTGACCGAGCAGACGCACGCGGCGGCGGGAGAGGGGATGCGGCTGCTGGAGGCGCTGGCGGCGAGCCTGGAGGCGCGGACGCGGGTGCTATTTGGGGAGGGGGGCGCGGGGCGGCAGTGAGGTGAGGCGAGCGACGGGCCGGGGGTGGTAGGGCGAAACGTGGTGCGTCCGCGGAGGTTCCCGCCGGCGGAGCGCCGGAGCGGCCGAGGGATTTTCCGCCCAAGGCGGCGGCAACGGGGCGTGATGAGGATGCGGTTGGGGGGCGCTCCTGCCGGATCGCACGGGCACTTCGCGCGAGGAAGGGCGGCCCGGAGGTGGGCGAGGCGGTGGCGGCGTGTTGAGGTGCCCGGGGTTTCCGCCGGGTTTGCTCCTGGTCGCGGACAACCGGTGGCCGTGGTCCGGATTGGATTTGTTGTTTGATTACCAAGCTGACGAACGCAAGACGGAAGGGAAAGCCCCGAATCTGCTTTACCGGCAGCCTGGAGACACCGGGGGCACCGTGCCTTACAGTGCTGGGCCTTACGATCGCGGTAAAGGGCGATCTGACCGATAAGCACGGACGGAGCTAGAGGAGTTCGAGGGCGCGGCGCATGGCGGGGGCGGTGGGGTCGGTGGGCTTTTTGGTGTAGTGGTGGACGGCGGAGGCGAAGGCGCCGCGGAAGGCCGGGCTGACCTGGTAGTAGTCTTCGACGATGGCGACGGGGAATTTATAAAAGTGCACCTCGTCGGCTTTGACGATGACCTGTTCGAGGACCGCGCCGAGGTCGGTGCGGGAGGTGGCGGCGGGGGCGGCGAGGAGGTCGTGACGCCCGATGTCGGGGCGCTGTTCGGCGTCGATGCGGAACTGGGTCATCCAGCCAACGGCCTGCAGGAGAAGGAGCCAGCGGGTGGCGGGAGTGGCGGCGGATTGGTAGGCGAAGCGCAGGGCGTTGGCGGCGCTGACGGCGTGGATGCCGGTGATGACGCCGCCGGAGCGGAGGCGGACGGTGAGTTCGGCGGCGGCGAGGTGGACGGCATCCCAGACGCTGGCGACGGATTCCCCGCGGCGGAGGCGGGCGGCGGCTTCGGCGCAGGCGGCGGCGGGCGCGGCGGTGCGGATGGCGGCGAGGAGGGCGCGGACGGCGGCTTCCGAGGAGGGGCCGGGGAGGAGGGGGCCGGGGGGTTGGCGGAGGTTGGCGGCCCAGGTCTGATCGTCCATGGCGAAGGCGTTCATTTTGAGGGTGGGGCCGTAGTCGTTGAGGCCGAGGGCGAGGGAGCGGAGAACGGGTTCGGCGTAGTGCCAGCCGATGACCTGGAGGGTGCGGTAGGCGTTGGCGACGAAGATGGCTTTGTGGCCGATGTTGCGGAAGTCGCGGGCGCCGTAGTGCCAGAGGAGATCGAAGGCTTCGGTCATGCCGGCGTGACGGGCGAGGGAGGCGGCGGCGCGTTCGGCGCGATCACCGTTCCAGGCGTCGCAGGCGGCGGCGAATTCGGCACGGGCGTGGGCGGCGGAGGGGAGGGCGCCGGCGAGGGAGCCCATGGAGTAGTCTTTGTCGCGGTCCTGGGAGGCTTTGAAGAGATCGAGAGCGAAGAAGAGGGGGACGTGGCGGAGGTGGGCGGGGGCTTCGAGGGAGAGCTGGTGGGCGGCGTGCATGACGAAGACGCAGTGGAGGGCGAAGCCTGGGGGACGGGGGTTGACGTTGCGGGCACCGGCGAGGAAGAGGGCGGCCATGAGCTGGCGGTAGGGGGTGCCTTTGCGGAGTTCGGCGGCGAGGAGGCCGGGGCAGCGGTCGCGGGGGGTGGATTCAAAGAGGCGGGCGAGGGGTTCGAGTTCGGGGGCGAGGGCGACGAGTTCGGGGGTGACCTGGGCGTCGAGACGGGTGAGGAGGGGGGAGAGGAGGAGCGAGCGGCGGGTCCATTCCATGCGGACAGTATACAGGGGGGCGGTGAGGGGAGATCGCGGTATGGAGGGATGGTGATGGCGGTGCAGGCAGGTACCGCTGCGCGGGCGGGGCGGGCCAGCGCGGGTATGCGGGGGGTGGGGGGGATGACGCGGGGAGAAATTTATTTGTTGGGCGTGTCGCTTCGAGGCGCGGGTTTGCGCTTGGGTAAGTGGAAGGAGATGACAGGGTGTTGCCAATTGCAGATACTGTGAATACTTCGATTACTCTGGCCGAGCGGGGCCAACTGGCCGCCTCGGTAGACCAGCCGCGCGGGGGCTTGCGGCAGGCGCGGCGGGCGGCGGAATCGACGGACTCCTGGCGAGCCGAGATTGACCGGCAGGTTCGGCCGCACCCGGTGCTGACTTACTCGCACGAGAGTCCGCTGGTGCACCGGTGTTATGTCAAGCCGAGAGGCTACGCCGGAGATGCGGTGCTGCTGGATCTTATCTACCGGCACCCGGCGATACAGCCGCTGGCGAGTCAGGCGACGACGCGAGGGCGCCAGTTGATGGAGGCGGGGTTGACGTCGCCGGCGCCGCGGGCGGTGCGGAATCGGTGCCGGCGGCTGGCCGAGGAGATTGACGCGGTCTGCTGCCGGCACCCGCGGGCGGAGATTTTGTCGCTGGCTTGCGGCCATCTGCGGGAGGCGGAGCACAGCGCGGCGCTGGCGGAGGGGGGCTTCGGGCGGTTCGTGGCGCTCGATCAGGACGAGGAGAGCGTGGAGTCGGTACGGCGGGATTACGGGGCGTTGGGGGTAGAGGCGGGGGTTGGTTCGGTGAAGTCGTTGCTGGCGCGGGGTTTGCGGGAGTGGGGCCGGTTTGACTTCATCTACACGGCGGGGCTGTACGACTATCTCTCGGACCGGGTGGCGGCGAAGCTGCTGTCGGCCCTGTACGGGATGCTGAAGCCGGGCGGGCGGGTTTGGACGGCGAACTTTGTGCCGGATATTCCGGATGTGGGCTTCATGGAGGCGATCCTGGAGTGGTGGCTGCTGTACCGGGATGCGCCAGCGATGATGGCGCTGGCGGAGGCGGGGCTGGAGGGGAAGCGGGACGTGGCGTCGGTGCGGACGTTTCATGAGACGGAGGGGAACGTGGTGTTTCTGGAGGTGGTGAAGGGGTAAGGCGGGGCGGCGAGGGGTGTGTGCCGGAGACGCCGTTGTTTCCAGCCAGCGATGGCAACAGAGATTCGCTGATCGACCGGCACGATTTCTTCCTGTATCCGGATAAGCTGAACGGGGTAATTGCGTAGTTTCTGCATCCACACCCATGTCCGTTTCCGTTGGCGGGATATAACTGGCGGAGGTCTGATCTTTCCACTTACACGGTGCCGGGGACTTACATTCCGAAGTCGCCGGACGATGTGGCGCATTCGGCGGCGGAAGTGGGGATCAACCGGCACGATGAGTATGTTGGCCGAGGGGTGAAGACGCCGGCGAGCCCGGCTGAGAATACGGTAACTTACACGCTGGAGTTCCGGCAGACGGAGGCGTTCCCCGGGCAGCCTTATCCGTGCAGCGCGATGCTTCCGCTGCTGTGGCTGGATGAATGCAACGGGCGCCGGATGGGGTCGCTCGATCCGCTGACGGCGGGGGAGGACGACGACACTCCCGTTCAATCTGACGCCGGGAGAAGCGCAGCTCAACGACCATTCCTCTGCGCGGTCTGCTTCCTACCCGGCGACGCATGCGCTGGCGTTTTCCTTCCAGAAGAGCGACGGGGATTATCCGGAGACCTGCCGGGGCACGAGGTCCTGGGGCCGGGTGGAGAAGATTTTTCTGCTGCGTTTGGACGGGCGGGGAACGGCCCACTACCGCCTGAGCCTGGATTACCAGGGGGGCGGGGTGGCGGGCGCGAACGGGTGTTGGAGGAGCACGGTGTTGCTGAGTGGGAACCAGAGTGATCCGGAGACGGGCATGGCGAGCAGCAACGCGTGCGGCAGGGTGGACGGGGTGGAGAACCCGCCGGGGGTGACGCTCCCCTGCGCGGCGACGAACGGAGCGGGGCTTGCGGTGGGCTGGCCGGTGGGTTTGCGGGCGGACAAAGATCCGCCGCTGGTGAGGCCGACGGTGACGGGCACGTTGGGGAGGACGCTGGTGTAGACGGGGACGAACGGAGCGGGGAAGGCGGCGTTTCTGCAGGGGTTAGCGGCGGGGGACGGGGTAGTCCGGGGCGTCGGTGCGGGCGTGGGCGAGGAAGGCTTCGATTTTCCGGACGACGGGGGCGTGGGCGGAGGCGACGTTGTTTTTTTCGCCGGGGTCGGCGGTGAGGTCGTAGAGTTCGAGGGGGCCGTCCAGGCCGTGGCGGACGGCCTTCCAGCGGCCCATGCGGACGGCCTGATGGAAGCCTTCGGGGCCGCCGAAGGACTCCCAATAGAGGGGACGGTTGGGGTCCTGGGCTTTGCCGAAGAGGGTGGGGGCGACGGAGACGCCATCGACGTTGTGGGGGATGCCGCGGACGCCGGCGAGGTCGGCGAGGGTGGGGAGGACGTCGTAAAACGTCCAGGGGTAATCGCTGACGGCGCCGGGGCGGATGCGGCCGGTCCAGCGGGCGATCATGGGGACGCGGGTGCCGCCGTCGTAGGGGGAGCCTTTGCGGTCGCGGAGGGGTCCCATGGTTTGGAAGGGGGCGAAGTTGAAGATGCCGCCGTTGTCGGAGGTGAAGAAGACGAGGGTGTTGCTATCGAGTCCGCATTCTTTGAGTTTGGCGAGGATGCGACCGACGTAGTCGTCCATGCGGGTGACCATGGCGGCGTAGTTTTTGGCGTCATCGGGCCAGGGTTCAGCGGCGTAGGGGCCGAGGTCGGGGGATTCGAAGCGGGCGTGGGGGACGGTGGGGGAGAAGAAGAGGAAGAAGGGCTGGTAGCGATGGCGGTCGATGAAGTGGAGGGCTTCGCGGCAGAAGAGGTCGGAGGCGTATTCGCGGCGTAGTTCGTTTCGGTTGCCGTGGATGACCTCTTTAGTTTTATTGCGCCAGAGGTATTGGGGGTAGTGGCTATGGGCGTGCTGCTGGTTGAGGAAGCCGAACCATTCATCGAAGCCGTGGTCATTGGGCAGGCCGGTGGTGCCGGGTTCGCCGAGGCCCCATTTGCCGAAGAGGGCGGTGGAGTAGGCGCGGGTGTCGTCGAAGGCGTCGCGCCATTCGGGTCCTTTGAGGATTTCGGCGATGGTGACGTCGGTGCTTTGGAGGGCGACGCGGGCGCCGGTGCGGACGGAGGCGTTGGAGCGGACGGTGGTGTGGCCGGAGTGCTGGCCGGTCATGAGGACGCTGCGGGAGGGGGCGCAGACATTGGCACCGGCGTAGCAGTTGGTGAAGCGCATGCCTTCGGCGGCGAGGCGGTCGATGTGGGGGGTGCGGATGAGTTTTTGGCCGTAGCAGCCGAGGTCGAAGACGCCGAGGTCGTCGGCCATGAGGAAGACGAAGTTGGGGAGGGTGGGGCGGGGGGGCTGGGCGCGGAGGGTGGCGGCGACGGCGAGGAAGGCGCGGCGGGAGAGAGGGCGCATGGGAATAGGATAGTGGAAGCGGGGCGTCCGGGTTGCCGGGATCGCGCCGGGGAGTAATCCGCGGCTGGGGCGGACGGTTGCCGGCTACCAGGTCATGCGGAAGGAGCCATGAAACACGCCGCCGTTGAACTCCCAATGGGCGGTCGCGCGGGGCCGGGCGTTCCGGTGGATGGGCGGGGTGGTAGTGAGTCGAAGTTCGAGGGGAGAATCGGTGGGCAGCGTGGCTTCGGCGGTCATGGCGAGGCGGGTGCCCCAGACGGAGAGATCCTTGGCGCTTTTGCCAAGGCTGTGCAGGGCGGCGATGATGGAGGCGTCGCCGGCGATGCGAATGGCGAACGGCATCGTGACGAGGCCGAGCGGGCTCGCTGCCTGCACGAGGAAGCGAAAGTGGTGCGGGGCCAGTTCTTCGACGGAGAGAAACGAGTACTCGTCCTGGGCGGAGTGGAGGCGGAGGTAGGGGCTGCCGAGGTTTGCACGAGCGCCGGATCGAGTGAGCGGCCCGGGCCGGCAAGGGAGTGGGGCCAGGTGTATCCGACCGAGCCGGGTTCGAAGAACCAGTCCTCGGCGCGTTGGTGGAGGGTGGGGCATTCGCCGGAGTCATCGACGGCGACGTGGGCGGGCCCGAGGAGGCCATTGAAATGGTTGGCGAGGGCGAAGCAATAGGCACCGACGTTTTGAATGAGCACGGTATCGTCGATGGCGAGGCTGTCGAGGCGGGTTTGGGGCAGGAGGACATCGCCGGCAAAGCAGTGCGGCCCGCCGATGGCGTCCGGGCCGGAGGAGGGGAGGGGTTGCCCGTTGGGTCCGAGGATCTGATGGGGCCAGTGGAGGAGGGTTACTTTGGCCAATTGATCGGTGCCGACGTTGAGAAGCGCCCAACGGCGTCCGCGAATCTGCTTGATCTCCCGAACCTGCGCGAGCAGGGCCACGGCATTGCCGACGAGGGCGTGGCCGGGTTCGACGAGATAGCGGCAGCCGGGACGGAGCGCGGGCCGCAAGGCTTCGACATAGGCGGCGGGGGAGGGAAACTGCTGGCCGGGTTGGAAGCCGATTCCGAGGCCGCCGCCGAGGTCAAACAGCGAAAGCGGGCGTCCGGTGCGGGCGGCGATCTCATCGGCGAGGTGGTGGAGCAGCGCGAGGGCCTGTTCGAAGGGCGCGAGATGATCCATCTGGGTGCCGACGTGGATGTGCAGGCCGTCGATGGGTAAGGGGCAGGTGGCGGCGATGCCGGGGAGTTCCTCGGAGGGGATGCCGAACTTGGCGGCGGAGGAGGAGTGGGAGGTGAGGGATTGCCAGTCTTCGTGATGGAGATACTCGACCGGTTCGCAGGGGTTGACGCGGAGGAGGAGTTTGCCATGGTGGGGGGCGGCGGCGACGCGGAGAGCGAGATCGCGGAGGATGGGTTCGGAGTCAGCGACGACGGTGGCGCCGGCGAGATAGAGGCTGGCGAGGAGGGCACGGTCGGGGACGGGTGAGTTGTAGACGATGGAGGAGTAGGGGATTCCGGCCATCAGGGCGAGGCGGACTTCCTGTTCGGCGGCGCAATCGGCGGCACAACCGAGGCAGGCGAGAACGCGCAGGACGGCGAGGGAGGGGTTGGACTTAACGGGATAGGCCACAGAGGCGGGGTCGCCCGTGAGGGCGATGAAATCCCGGGCATTGCGGGTTAGCTGATCCGGATTGAGAATGTAGAGGGGCGTGCCAAACCGGTTCGCCAGAGCCTTCTGTGCGATCTTCCGGGTCCATTCCACCATGCCAGTTTGCTCCAGGCCTGTAATTCTAGCAGGGGGGATGGGGTAGGCGATGACGAAGCCTCCCCACTTTCGATGGTGGCTTGGCCGGCGGCGGATCCGTTGTGTCCGTCGTGCGGCATGGAGGCGGCGATCCGGGCGCCAGAATTCACGGACTTGAAACAGTTTTGTCACGGATTCGTTTTGGGTGATTCGTAGGCTGGAGGTACGTATGCGAATGTTTGGCTGGATTGTTTTATCCGCGGTGGCGGTGGGATCGGTTTGTTCGGCGCAGGTGGACCGGGCGACGTTGAGCGGAACGGTATCCGATGCGACGGGGGCGACGGTGGCGGGCGCCGAGGTAACGGTGGTTGCGGGGGCGACGGGATTTCGCCGGACGGGGTTGACCGGGGCGGGCGGGGCGTATCAACTGCCGGGGTTGCCGGTGGGGCAGTACACGGTGAGTGTGGCCAAGCAGGGATTTAACACGGTCAAAATTGAGCAGGTGGTTTTGGGTGTGGGGCAGTCGCGGACGGTGGACGTGCAGTTGGTGGTGGGGACGGTGAGCGCGGCGGTGGAGGTGGTGGCCGAGGTGACGCCGCTTGAGCAGAAGAGCGCCGAGATCGGGACGGTGATTGGGGAGCAGCAGATCCGGAACATTCCGCTGAACGGGCGGCACTGGGCGTCGCTGATGGCGCTGGCGCCGGGGGCGGTGAATGTGGGAGAGGGCAACCAGAACTCGATCCGGTTTTTCGGGCGGCCGCGGGATGACAACAACTGGACGTTTGACGGGGTGGACGCGACCGGGATTAAAGACCCGCGGCAGGAGGGGAACCTGCGGCTGGTGATTTCGACGGACTCGATTGCGGAGTTCCGGGTGAACTCGCTGCCGTTTACGGCCGAGGGGGGAGTGGGCGGCGGGGCGCAGGTGAATCTGGTGTCGAAGACGGGGACCAACGAGTTTCACGGGTCGGGGTATGAGTTTTTCCGCAACAGCGCGCTGGACGCGCGGCGGCCGTTTGACGGGGCGAATCCGCCGCCGTTCCGGCTAAACCAGTTTGGGGGGAACCTGGGTGGGCGGATTGTGAAAGATCGCACCTTCTTCTTTGCGAACTATGAGGGGTTGGCGCAGCGGTTGACGATTGCGCGGGCGGATGGGCTGGTGCCCTCGGCGGCGTTTCGGGCGCGGACGCCGGCGGCGCTGCAGGGATTGATCAACCTGTTCCCGGCGGGTACGGGGCCGGGGCCGAATGCGAACGTGGACCGGCTGGTGGCCGAGACGCCGGAGCGGCGGGATGAACACAGCGGGATGGCGCGGGTGGATCATCGGATCAACGACAAGCACAGCCTGTTTTTCCGGTTTGCGATGACGGACGGGTTGATCAGTCAGATCCGGAACGGTTTGCTTGAGACGCGTGACTCGTCGATCCGGCCGACGAATGTGACAACGCAGTGGCAGCAGATCTGGAGCCCGGCGATGGTGAACGAGGTGAAGCTGGGCTTTAACCGGTCGGCGCTGACGCGGAACGACGTGGGACGGATTCCGGAGGGGGTGGCGATTCCGGGGTTTACTTCGACGCAGCCGACGAGTTATATCATCGAGAAGCCGAGCACTTACTCGGTGGTGGATAACTTTTCGTGGATCCGGGGGCGGCACACGATTAAGATGGGCGGGGAGATCCGGCGGATTCATCTGAACGTGGGTAACGGGCCGGCGACGAGCGTGGCTTTTGCGAACCTGGACGCTTTTTTGCGGAACTCGTTGAACAGCGTCACGGTGGGGAGCCAGCTGGATACGGTGGGGGTGCGGCGGACGTTCCATTCGATCTACTTCCAGGATGAGATCCGGTTCAGCCCGGAGTTTACGTTGAACCTGGGGCTGCGGTATGAGCAGTACACGGTGTCGAAGGATGTGTACGGGCGGGGGCGGGTGTTTGATCTTGTGCGGTGCCAGGGTTTTTGCGCGGCGGGGACGCCGTGGTTCTTCCCGGATAACGACAACATCGCGCCCCGGATTTCGATGGCGTGGACGCCGCGGGCGCTGGGCGGCAAGACGGTGATCCGCACGGGCTATGGCCGCTACATAGGCCCGGGGCAGAATGACGACGTCACGGCAGCGATTGATAGTTTGCCGCAGAATTTTTCGCTGACGGCGGCGGACGCACCGACGTTGAGCTATCCGCCGGCGCCGTTTTTGGCGCAGTTACGGGGGCAGGGGCAGACGCCGCGGAGCGTGCAGCGGGACCGGAAGGAGCCGGAGAGCCACATGTGGACGCTATCGGTGCAGCGGGAGCTGCCGCAGGGATTCGTGGCGCAGGTGGCGTACGTGGGCAACGTGGGGCGGAACCAGTTGACGCGGACGTACGTGAACACGCTGAACCCGGTGACGCGGCAGCGACCGCTGGGGGCGTTTGGGCAGATTGATGAGAAGCGGTTTGACGGGAATACGAACTTCAATGGGCTGCAGAGTTCGTTGACGCGGTCGTTTTCGAAGGGGTTGCTGTTCCAGGCTCAGTATATGTGGGGCCATGCGATCAGCGACAACGCGGGATCGGGAGAGGGTGGGCAGATTCAGGATGTGACGTGCCGGGCGTGCGACCGGGGCGATGCGGACTACGATGTGCGGCAGACGGCGACGCTGAACGGGGTTTACCAGCTGCCCTTTGCGCGGAAGCGGTGGTTTGGCGGGTGGGACCTGAGCGGGATTTATACCGCGCGGACGGGGCTGCCGTTGACGGTGACGATTGCGCGGGCGGCGGGGACGGTGCCTTCGGGGCAGACGCAGAGCCAGCGGGCGGAGTACGTGGGCGGGAATCCGTATGCGACGAACCGGTCGGCGGCGCAGTGGTTGAACCCGGCGGCGTTTGTGTTGCCGGCGGCGGGTACTTATGGGAATTCGGGCCGGAACCGATTCCGGGGGCCGGGCCTGTGGCAGGCGGATGTGGGCTTGGCGAAGCGGTTCCGGGTGACGGAGCGGGTGAACCTGGACTTCCGGGCGGAGATGTTCAATCTGTTTAACCGGGCGCAGTACGGCAACCCGGTGAACGGGCGGCAGAACGCGACGTTCGGGCAGATTCTGTCCACTGCCAACGATGGTTCGACGGGGTCGGGGACGTCACGGCAGATTCAATTCATGCTGCGGCTGAATTTCTAATGCTGCCGTTGTTCTTTTCGCTGAGTTTGCTTGCGCAGGTGGATATAGCCGCGTTGGGGGAGACGGCGAGCGAGGCGCACCAGACGGACGATCCGGCGGTGTGGGTGCATCCGCGGGACCGGCGCCGGAGTCTGATTCTGGGAACGATCAAGATGGCGGCGCCGGAGGGCGGTGTCGCCGTCTACCGGATGGATGGTTCGCGGCTGATGACGGTGCGCAACCTGGACCGGCCGAATAATGTGGACGTGGCGTACGGGTTCCGGGTGGGAGGCCGGACGGTGGATATCGCGGTAGTGACGGAACGGAACAAGGGTCAACTGCGTTTTTTTGAGGTGGTTCCCGAGGTGGGCTTGCGGGAGATGGGAGCGGCGCCGGTGTTTGTGGGTGAGGCGGGGGCGCGGGCGCAGCCGATGGGCATTGCGCTCTACCGGCGGAGGCGGGACGGGGTATTGTTTGCGATTGTGAGCCGGAAGAGCGGGCCATCGGGCAGTTACCTTTGGCAATACCGGCTGACGGGAGAGGCCGGGGGCCGGATCCGGGCGGAGAAGGTGCGGGAGTTTGGCCGGTTCAGCGGGACGGGAGAGATTGAGGCGGTGGCCGTGGACGCTGAACGGGAGCATGTTTATTACGCTGACGAAGGGGCGGGGATCCGGAAGTATGCGGCGGACCCGGCGCAGGCGGCGACGGGCGAGGAGCTGACGGTGTTTGCGCAGAGCGGATGGAAGGGCGACCGGGAAGGGATTGCGGTCTACCAAAACTACGTTGTGGCGACGGACCAGTTGCGGGGGAACTCCGAGTTCCACGTGTTTTCGCGGGATACGTTACGAGAGTTGGGGATATTTCGGGTAGGAGCGGATTCGACGGACGGGATTGAGATTGCGCCGTTCGGAGTTCTGGTGGCGATGAATAATAGCCGCCATAACTTCATTTTGGTGGACTGGAAGGCAATTATAGCCAGCCTGGACTAGGAAGGCAGGCCCAGTGGCCTACCCCTGGCGCAGGACCGGGGTACCAAATTAAATCGGGACCTTTGAGGGATTCGTTTTTTTGGTCTTGATCCGCTAAGCTCGGAATCCCAAGGAGATTCCGATGACAAGAAGCCTGCTGTTTTCACTGAGTACCTTTCTACTAACCCCGTGTGCCTTTTGTATCCCTATCAGCATTGATGGTGGGCTGAGCTGGAACGGATGGACGAGCAAAGGAAACTCTAACCAACTCGGGGTATACGGCTCCGGGACTACGACGGATGTGTATGAGGTGTTTACGACGGTTTTCGCCTTCAACAACAACGCCGTTAGCGGCTTGCCGGCCCCGACCGGCGGAGGACCGACCGGTGGGGCGACCGGATTCGGCACGGGTTCGTTTTCGGCGGGTGCTTTCGCCAATGGAAACCAGATTGCGGGCATCGGGGTGCGGCGGATCAGCGGGGCCGCGGTGAGTGGTTTTGTCCCGACGGTGCGGTTTGACCTGGATAATGATAGCTATCAGGCGGCCACGACGGTGGGCGGCACCAATGGACGGACGGCTTTCTCCGAGTGGTCGGAGTTTCGGGATTTTACGGTGCAGTTCGAGGGCGGCAACGGGTGGCGCGGCGGCACGATTACGATGCAGGCGGGTAACGGGACGAGTTACGGCGGGCCGACGTCCAACAATCCGCAGTGGATTGTGGGGGGCATCGGGTCGGGCGTGAGCTACGACTTTCCGTTCCGGGCTTTTGCGCAGAGCGACAGCTACCAGATGTTTTTCGATCTCAACGCTATCAAATCCATCTACGGGACCAGCAACCCTAATCCTTTTGGGTTGAACCCGAACTTTACCGGGGTGGGGAATTTGACGGCCAGTTCGACGTTGGGGATCTCGCTCAACGGTTTGGGCGGGAACAATGTTGCCTTTGGAATGTCATTGCTGCCGATTCCGGAGCCGCGGACGAGCGGTATGCTGCTGACGGGGATATTGGCGGGTGCAGCCGGGGTGGTGTTCCGGCGCAGGCGCCAAGGTTAACCCTACCTTATGGGGCCAGGGAGCCGAGATAGGCCGCAAGGGCGAGCATGTCGCTGTTCTTCATGTACTTGACGACCTTGTCCATTTCGGAGCTCTGGCCGCCTCGGCGGGCGCCGGACTTGAAATCGTAAAGCTGGCGCACGAGGGAGGTGGGAGAGCGGCCGGCGATACCGGGCACCTGATCCTTGCCCTTGTAGCCAGGGCCGTGGCAACTGGAGCACTCGAGTTCCTGGTGGTCACCCCAGGTTTGGGCGAGACGTTTGCCGAGGGCGAGACTGCCGGGGGGGACATAGGCGATGTAGCGGGAGTCCGGGTCGCGGAGCTCGAACTGGGTGAAGTCTTCGGGGCCTTCGAGGATGCGGTCAGCGAGGGGTTGGCGCGGGGCTACGGTATTGAATTTGTAGAGCCAGCCGGCGATTTCTGCTTGGGGGACCTCGGCAGCTTCGACGACGCGGACGAAGGACTGCGGACGGAGGGAGGCGTAGTAGGTGGCGGCGGCGGCGATTTCCTGGTCCTGCATGGCGACGGCGGTTTTGGTCATATTGATAGTGGGGGCGCGGCCGTCGACGAAGGATTTGCGGGTGCCTTCGCGAAAGGCTTTGACCTGAGCGATGAAGTATTCGACGGGCAGGCCGGCGAGGCGGGCGTTCTCCGGGCGGCCGTTGCCGGTGGGGAGGTGGCAGTAGCCGCAGGCGCGGACTTCGGGAGCGCGGCCGTAGGAGACGACGGAGGGCATAGGGGGATGGGAATCGGGTTGCCAGTCGGGGGCGGCAAACAGGTTGCTGAGCTCTTTGCGAGTGAAGGAGAGTTTACTGGTGGGGATTTGGAGGGGGGGGCCCTGGGGGGGGGGGGGGGGGGGGGCGGGGGGGGGGCGGAGGGTTGGTGGGGTAGGCCCAGGCGGGGACGGGTTCGAGGACCATGGTCCGGCAGGAGGTGAGGAGGAGGGCGAGGAGCAGGGGTAGGAGACGCATCACAGTGGGAACTATGCTATCAGGCGGGTGGGAGGCGGGTGGGAATCGTCGGGTAAAACCAGGCGGACAAGGATGTAGACCGCTGGATGGTCTAACTTTGTTACATAGTGAAGGGAGTTAGGACTCCGTAACGGAGAAGGGCATGCAGGTATCGGTGACGGATGCATAGGCACAGTTAACTGATCAGGTAAGGCGGGCCGAGCAAGGAGAGGAGAGATTCTTGACACGCCACGGCCGCCGCGAGGATAACCAGCGGCCCGAGTACCATGCGCAGCCAGGACTTTCTCTAAGGCGATGACGGCACGCGGATCTGATGATGGTAGACGCTTCCACACTGATGGCGATCTTACTCAGTGAGCCGTGAGCGGCGGATTGTATTGTGGCGCTGGCAAAAGAATCTAATGCAGTCATCTCAAGCGCGACGTTGGCCGAGGTCTTGGTAGTCGCGACACGTGGGACTGCCGGTGATGAAGTGGACCGCCTGTTTGTGGGGATTGGCCTTGCGGTGGTCAGCGTGACGGCGGCCTCCGCCCGGGGAGTTGCTTTTGCTTCTGAGCGGTGGGGGAGGAGAATGCATCGGGCGGGCCTGAACTTCGGCGATTATTCTGCGTGTTCCCTGACGATGGAGCGGCGATGCTGCCTGCTAGACGTTGGCAGGGACTTCGCGCAGACGGATGTACGGAGCGCACTGCCGGGATAGGCTTTGCGGGGTGAGGTTGGGTAGGGCCGCGGAAACGGCTTAACGTAGGACGCCGGCCTTGGACTGCGCCTGCGCATACCAGACGAAGAGCAGGCAGCCGGTGAGAATGACGGATTGCATGGTCATCATCATTTGGTTGTTACTCTCGGGCAGCGGGGCGATGCCGTAGGCGTAGACGAGGCTCAGGACGAAGCCGAGCAGAGAAGCGACAAAGACCGGTGCGGCGAAGCGGCGGCGGAGCAGCAGCAGGACGGATCCTAACACAGCGCCCCAGACGCCCACCGCCCAGACGGCGGTCATCCAGGCCGGCATGGCGTGGAAGTGGTCGATCTGGGCCTGACTCATCCCGGCGCTCCGGAGATAGACGTCGCCCTGGGTCTTCGAAAGAAAGTAGTCCACGGCGCCATAGGCGTTCCACAAGAGCCCCACGCCACCGACGGCCCAGAGGTGCCACGGGGTGCGGGGCCGGGCAGCGTTTGTGCTGTTCATCGGTTCCTCCGGCGTTTGCTGGAGCCGAGTCTACCACCCTTCGTCCCCGCGGAGAAGCGGGGCGGCTTAGTGACCTGGGGCCGCCGACTTGAGGGTGTTTTTGGCGGAGGCGATTGGGAGGAGGGTGGGGTAGAACTGGACGAAGGTGTGCTCGACGGCTCCGTTCTGCGCATGGCAGGCGTAGCAGGTGGCCGTCTTGGGCAGTTGGGCGGCGGGCTGTTGCTTCTTGTCGAATTCGAAGAAGCCCCAGCCACTGGTGGCGGCAAAGCGTTTGGGGTCCTTGACGAGCACTTCGATGGCGGTGACGGCTCCCTGGAACTCGCCACCTTTGTTGATGGAGCCTTCGGATTTGGCCTCGCGGATTTCGAGGACAAAGATGGCCTGCTCCGGCCACCTGCCGGTTTTTACGAAGTGGCGGTAGGCAGAGGGGTTGACGAAGACGTTATCGAACTGGGGCGGACCGTGGGGATCGGCGGTGGGGCCGTAGGTCATGCCGCGGCCGGCGGAGAGGAATATCCATTCGCGGTAGTTACCGGGAAAGGCGAGGCGCTGGTTGGCGGTGAACTCGAAGTGCGGGGCAGCCGGGGGTTGGGCCGGCAAGAGTTGGGCGAGGAGGAGAAGAGCGGCGAAGTGACGGTGGTGGGGCATAGGGTTATTGGGCGACCGAAAGGAAGTTCTGGAGCCAGGACTGCACGGCGGCGACCTGTTCGGGGATGTTATTGTGGCCGGTTTCGAGGGCGAGGAGGAGCTTCTTTTCGCCGGGTATGACGTTATAGGCCGCGTACATAGAGGTGGGCGGGCAGGTTTCGTCGTTGAAGCCCCAGGAGTAGAGGCCGGGGACTTTGACGCGGCGGGCGAAGTTGACGACGTCGTAGTAGGCCGAGGTGGCGATTTTGTCGGGGGAGCGGTGGGAGGCGGGGCCTTCGGCGGCGCGGAACATGTGGGGCCAGCCGCCGGCGCGGTTGTGGAGGTAGCCGGTGACGTCGGCGAGGGCGGGATAGTAGGCGGCGAGGCCGCGGACGCGGGGGTCGAGCGCGGCGGTAACGAGGGAGAGGGCGCCGCCCTGGCTGCCACCGGTGACGGCGAGGTTGCGGCCGTCCCAGTGGGGGCGGGTGGTGAGGAAGTCGTTGGCGCGGACGCAGCCGAGGTAGACGCGGCGGTAGTAGTAGCGGTCGCGATTATCAAGACCGAAGGTGTTGTAGCCGGAGAGGGCACCGGCGCCGAGGGAGTCGTAGACGGACTGGTCCATGGTGACGGGGATGCCGTGGATGCCGACCTGGAGGGTGATGATGCCGCGGGCGGCGAGGTCGGCGAGGCCGCGGTAGGGGCGGACGCCGGCGCCAGGGACGCTGAGGAGCGCGGGGTATTTGCCGGGGGCTTTGGGTTCGCAGAGGACGCCGTAGAAGCGGGAGGGGGCGGGGCCGGCGCCGACGTTCTGGAGATTGACGTGATAGCAGTTGGCGTCGGCGTTGCCGTATTCGGGCAGGAGAGTGAGTTTGGCGTCGATGGGGAGTTTGGCGAGGGCGGCTTTGTTGGCGGCCCAGAACTGGTCGAAGTCGGAGGGGTCGGTTTGGGTGGGTTGGATGCTGTCGGGTTGAAAAGCGGCGGTGGCGAGGGCGCGGTAGGTTTTGCCGTTCTTTTCTACGGTAGCGATGCAGCGGAGGAAGCCGGGTTGGGAGAGGGTGCCGCCTTCGACGGTGAGGCCCTCGGCGGGGAGGGCGACGGTCTGGTCGATGAGTGGGGGGAGCATTTCGGGGCCGATGCGGTAGGTGATTTTAAGCCCGGCGACGGGGTGCCCGTCTTCGACGGCGAGGATGCGGAAGCGGACGGGTTGGCCGGGGGCGTAGCGCCAATCGGCGTGGTCGGTGGAGACGCGGAGTTGGAGGGTGGCGATGCGGTCCTGGGCGAGGAGGGGGAGCGCGAGGAGGGCGAAGAGGGTTAGGCGAAGCATGGGTGCAGTAACACGATAACGCGGGTGGAGGGGAGGGGGCTAGCGGGTGCGGAAGTTTTGGGAGTTGAGCAGGGCGAGGGTGAAGTCGCGGGCTCCGCCGCCGCGGCGGCGGAGGGCGGCGACGAGGGCGCGGATCTCCTGGCGTTCGGCGAAATTGGGGACGCGGCCAGTGGCGTAAGTGAGGAGTTTTTCGCCGTAGCTGGCGGCGAACAGGTCGATGTTGGCGACGAGCCAGCGCTTGAGTTCGACGGCGTCCCGGATCGAGGCGCCATCCGGGAGGACCACGGCGGAGGCGATGGGGCGGTTCGATTTGGGCCAGCGGTCGCGCCAGCGGCCGACGGGGTCGTAGTTTTCAAGGACGAGGCCGAAGGGATCGATGCGGGTGTGGCAGGAGGCGCAGCGGGCATCTTTGGTGTGGGCGGCGAGGAGGTCGCGCGGGGTGGTGGCGCCGGCGACATCGGGGGTGAGGGCGGGGACATCGGCCGGTGGGGCGGGGGGCGGCATGCCGAGGATTTTGTCGAGAACCCAGACGCCGCGGAGGACGGGCTGGGTATCGACGCCATTGGCGGTGGCGAGCATGGTGGCGGCCATGCCGAGGAGACCGCCGTGGCGGCCCCCCGGGGGAAGCGGCAGGCGGGTGATCGCGCGGGGCTGGTCGGGGCCGGCGGCGGGGAGACCGTAGTTACGGGCGGCGAACTGGGGGGTGGTGAAGGTGAAGGAGGGATCGATGAAGGTGGACAGCGGGAGATTGCGCGAGAGGATTTCGGTGAAGAACCATTCGACTTCCTGGCGGGCAAGCGCGAGGTCGGCTTCCGGGAAGTTGAAGGAGGGGTCGGGCATGAGAGAGGCGAGTTTGCGGGTATCGAGCCACTGGCTGGTGAAGCTGCGGACGAAGGGCGAATCGGGCTTGGCGGGGAGCAGGCGTTCGGCTTCGGCGCGGAGACCGGCGGGGGTGAGCAGACGGCCGGAGCGGGCGGCGGCGAGGAGGGGGGCATCGGGCGGGGCGAGGCGGAGGAGGTAGGAGAGGCGGGAGGCGAGATCGTAGGCGTCGAGGGCGCCGGGCTGCATGTCGCGGTAGAGGAAGCGGGGGGAGATGAGAATGGAGCGGAGGAGGAGATGCATGCCTTCCTCGAAGGAGTGGCCCTGCTGCCAGTGGCGGGTGGCGATGTTGCGGAAGGTGTCGCGGGTGGCTTCGTCGACAGGGCGGCGGAAGGCGAGGGGGAGGAGGTGATCGACGAGGCGGCGGGCGTATTCGGCGGGCGGGAGGGAGTGGGGCGAGGAGCCCGGGGGGAGGTTGGCGAGCGAGAGCTGGATGCGCTGGCGCTGCTTGTCTTTAGGGCCGGGAACGGGGCGGAGGGGGCCTTCGACGGTGAGGCCGTGGATCTGGAGCGAGGGGCCGTGGTCGAAGTACTCGTGGGCGAGGGTGTCGTGGAGGTTGTTGAGGCCGCCGATGGTGCCGATCATCTGGAGCATGCGGCGGGTGCGGTCGGAGTCGAGGGTGGCGTGGGTCATGTCGAGGTTGGGGTCGAGCATGAGGCGGTTGATGAGGTCGTAGCCGTTGCGGCCGCGGAGGCGGGCGGGGGATTGGGGGGTGCCGTCGGGGGGGTAGAGGGCGTGGAGGTAGGCGGCGAGGAGGCGGGGGTTGCGGGCGAAGCGTTCGCGGAAGAGGGCGGGGAGTTGTTCGCTGGTGTGGTCGAGTTCGGCGTCGGCCCAGCGGATGAGGGGGGTTTGGCCGGCGTAGAGTTCGGCTTCGAAGGTGAAGGTTTGGGGGGAATCGGCGGTGACCGGGACGGCGTGGAGGCGGCGGAAGGCGTGGATTTTGGAGCGGTCGGTGGCGTCGACCTCGCGGGCCCAGAGTTCGAGGGTCATGGCTTGGCCGGGGCGGGGCGCAAAGCGGGAGGCGGTGATGGTGAGGCGGTAGACGCCGGAGTCGACGATTTCGACGCGGGCGGGCCAGGTGCAGCTGCGCATGACATCTTCGGCGCGGGAGGCCATGCGGAGGATGCCGTTGCGGACGGTGGAGGCGGAGAAGCTGATGACCATGTCATCCGGGGGGACCTGCCAGCGGCGGGGTTGGGGCGGGCGGCCGGGCGGGGGGAAGATGGTGTCGGCGATTTCGGAAGCGGTGGCGGCGTAGGCTTCGAGGAGGGGGGCGGAGAGGGTGAGTCCGGCGGCGAGATTGTCGAAGCCATGGAGAGAGACATCGGGGGGGAAGCCCAGGGGGAGACGGAACTTGGGGAGATCGAAGAGTTCGCGGATGGTGGCCTGGTATTCGGCGCCGTTGAGGCGGCGGGGGAGTTCGCCGCCGAAGGGGGTATGGCGGGTCAGGGGGGTATGGCGGGTCGGTTGGCTGGAGGGGTGGGCGGGCGGGGCCTGGCGGGCGGGGGCGGCGAGGCGGGGCAAGGGCTGGGGCGGCATGCGGCCTTCGTCGACGGCGCGGAGGGCGCGCTGCCAGAGGGCGCGCACGGCGGGGGCGGACCAGTCGAGGTTGGTGTGTTGCAGATTGACGCCGCCTTTGCGGGCGGCGGCGGAGTGGCAGCCGAGGCAGTTGGCGCGGAGGGTTTGGGCGGGGCCGGGGGGCAGGGGTTCGGCGGCGAGCCCGAGGCAGGTCAGGAGGAGAGCCGGAGAGAGGCGGGTCATGACCGGTTAGGAGAAGAGCTCGTTCAGGTTGCGGGAGGCGTTCGAGAAGGCGCCGGCTTCCATGCCGAGGCGCTGCATGAGGGTGATGTAGAGGTCGCCGAGCAGCGGGGCGTTGGGGGCGTTGCGGTCGATGGCAAGATGGCGCCCGTGGGTGAAGCCGCCGCCGGCGACAAGGGTGGGCAGGTTCTGGTTGCTGTGGCGGCTGGCGTCGCCCATGCCGGTGCCGACGAGGACGATGGTGGAATCGAGCAGGGGGCGATTCTGAGCGTCTTTTTTGGTGCGGAGCTGCTCGAGGAAGCCGGCGAGGCGGGCCATGTGGGAGCGTTCGAGCTTGACGAGGTCGCGCACCATGCCGGGGTCGTTGCCGTGGTGAGAGAGGGCGTGGTAGCCGGCCGAGAGGGGCTGGCCGTCGATGGAGAAGACCTGGCCGAGGCCATAGAGACCGAAGGTGATGACGCGGGTGGATTCGGTTTCGATGGCGAGAGCCATGAGGTCGTAGAGGACCTGTTCGGCCTCCATCATGAGATTGGGGGTGATGGGGTCGGTTTCGGGGAGTTGGTAGTTGGGCTGGGGGACGGGTTCGTCGATGGTTTGGATCTGGCGGGCCATGCGGCGTTCGACGGTGCGGACGGAGTCGAAGTATTCGGAGAGTTTGGCCTGGTCGGAGGCGGGGAGGGTGGCGTGGAGGCGTTTGGAGTCGGCGAGGACTTCGTCGAGGGCGCTGCGGCCGCTCGAGAGGAGGTAGGCGACGCGGGCGCGGTCGGCCCGGGACATGAAGAGGCGCTTGTAGAGAAGGCTGGGGCGTTCGATTTCGGGCAGGGGGACGCCCTGGCGGGTGTAGCTGATCTGGCGGCCGTTGGTGTGTTCGCTGGCGCCGGCGATGAGGTGGAGGGAGGGGATGCGGGACTGCTGGCCGATGCGGTCGGCGATGATCTGATCGAGAGAGTAGGAGCCGGGGACTTTGCCGCAGAGGAAGTTATTCCAGGCGTCGTGGCCGTTGGGGGCGCGATGGTCGAGGCCGGAGAAGATGGTGAAGTGGTCGCGGTGAGGGGCGAGGGGTTCGAGGAGGGGCGGGATGTCGTAGTGCGCGCCGGATTGCTTGGGATAGAAGGCGGGGGCGTGCCAGCCGAGGTAGGCGCCGACAGCGACGAAGGTACGGACGGGCGGGGGGGCGGGCGCGGCGAAGGCTTCGAGGGTGGGCAGGGCGAGCGAACCGAGGCTGGAATGGAGGAAGCGGCGGCGGGATGTAGGCATACGGAATGAGTCAAGCTTATCGGAATTGCCGGGCAGCGACAATCGGTTCTGATACTCGATTCTGATACGCTGGCGCAGTTGACGCAGGGGCGAGGCCCGGCAGCGGAAGGAGAGAGCAGGCGATGACACGGAGTGATTTCTGGCGGTTGGGAGTGGGCGCATGGGCAGCGGGGGCGTTGGCCGGCGCGGAGGCGGGGATGGCGCCGATTGACTACGGGCGGTCGTTTTTGCAGGGGAGGTGGGTGGAGAACCGGGTGCGGTTCTGGGTGGAGTCGCGGACGCGGGTGATTGACCCGCAGCGGACGGCGCCGATCGACTACTACCAGTGTGGTTCGTGCAAGAGCGAAAATACGTTTGCCCCGAAAGAGCTGTTCCACGCGGATAACTATGACTTTCTACCGATTTTCGGGCCGGAGGACGGGGTGATCTTCCGGCGGAAGGCGTGGCTGAACGGGAACTACCGGCAGGTGCGGAAGGCGGGGGAGTTATGGGGCGGCCAGGATTACAAGATCGTGCGGCCGCGGAAGGTGCGGCTGCTGAAGACGACGCGGGAGATGCGGGCGGCGACGGACGCGGGGACGCCGCTGGTGGCGCAGACGGAGGTTATGGACGCGGGGACGGGGCTGCGGGCGATTTACGAGTTTCCGGTGAAGACGATGAACATTCACGATGGGCGGGACTTATATCAGGTGGATACGGGGCCGGTGGCGTTTGTGGATCTGTCGCGGCGCTATGCGCAGACGGGGGAGGCGCTGCGGTTGGCGTTTGTGGCGTTTAACGGGCCGGGGAGCGCGGACTTCATTCTGGAGGCGCCGACGGGGATTACGGAGGGTGGGAAGGAGATAACGCGGGTGCACCATTACTCGGAGCGGCGGAGCGTGGCGGCGGTGAACCGGGTGTTTGCCTGCGAGTAACGCCCGGTTACTTCGTGCCGCGGCGGGCGCGGGAGACGGGCGATTCGTCGTGGCGGATGAACCCGTGGCGATTGGGCATTTTGACGGCGGGGAGCGTTTTGGCGTTCATCTCGGCAGTCTCGGCGACGATGCCGTTGAGGAAGAGCACGAAAGCGGTGACGGAGTAGACTTCGTCGGCCGTGAGGGAGCGCGGATGGTCAAAGGGCATGGAGCGCCGGATGTAGTCAAAGACGGTGGTCGCGTAGGGCCAGTAGCTGCCGACGGTTTTCCTGGGTGAGCGGGTGGCAAGGGAGCCGATGCCGCCCTTAAGCGCGGGATACTGGGCGTCGCGGCCTTCGCCATTGTCGTTGTGGCACGAGGCGCACTGGGCCTGGTAGACGGCGCGGCCCCGGGCGGCGGTGCCGGAACCGGAGGGCAGGCCGCGGCCATCGGGGAAGACGGTGAGGGCGGCCTCGGCGATTTCGGCGGCGGTGGCGGGGCGGCCGAGACCCAGGGGCTTGTCCTGAGCACGGACGGCGAGGACCAGCAGGAGGAGGAGGGCGGCCTTAGACATGGGACACGACCTCGCCGGAGGGCAGGACGCGCCAGGGGCGGATGGCGTGGTAATGATAGCCGGCGTTGGGGCCGTAGACGGAGAGGAGCTCGTCGTGCGTGGGTTGGACGTAGCCGGTCTCGTCGGTGCAGCGGGACATGATTCTGGTTTCCGCGCCGTCCCAGCGCCAGGGGAAGCGGAAGCGGACGAGGGCAAGGGAGAGGACCGGTTCCTGGAGTTCGGCGAGGGCCCAGGTTTGGCCGTTGTCGACCGAAACTTCGACCTGGGCGATTTTGCCGTGGCCGGTCCAGGCGAAGCCGGTGATTTCGTGGAAGCCTTTGCGGGCGAGTTTCATGCCGCCGGAGGGGCTGGTGATGACGCTGCGCGCGTCCATGACGAAGCTGAACTGGCGGGCCTGGCCGTTGGGCAGGAGTTCGGTGTAGTTGGCGGTTTCCTTGGCCGATTGGGCGGGTTCGCGGGTGAACTCAAGGCGGCGGAGCCATTTGACGTTGGTATTGCCTTCCCAGCCGGGGAGGATGAGGCGGAGGGGGTAGCCCTGTTCCGGGCGGAGGGCTTCGCCGTTTTGGCCGTAGACGAGCATGGCGTCGTGCAGGACCTTTTCCATGGGGATGCTGCGGGTCATCATGGAGGCGTCGGCGCCTTCGGCGATCATCCATTGAGCATCGGGCTGGACGCCGACTTCGGCGAGGACGCGGGAGAGTTTGACGCCGGTCCATTCCGAGCAGCTGAGGAGGCCGTGGCTGCCCTGGACGGTAGGCTGGTGGTTGCCGCTGTAGTCGCCGACGCTGTTGCCGCCGCATTCGAGGAAGCAGATGCGGGACAGGGAGGGGAAGGATTTGAGATCGGCGAGGGAGAAGGAGAGCGGGCGGTCGACGAGGCCGTGGATGAGGAGGCGGTGGGTGGCGGGGTCGATGGCGGGGACGCCGGCGTGGTGGCGTTCGAAGTGAAGGGCGGAGGGGGTGATGATGCCGTAGATTTCGTGGAGCGGGGTGCGGGAGGAGCCGGTGCCGGGGCTTTTGGAGAGTTCGCGGATGATGCGGACGGATTGCTCCTGGGGGGCGCGTTCGCCGTAGGGGCGCATGTGGGCGCCGGACTCGGAGGGGACTTCGGCCTTTTTGCAGGAGGCGGTGAGGGCGGCCGAGAGGGCGAGGAATTTGCGGCGGGGAGCTTTCATGCCTTAGGTCCACAGCATACTACTGCCGGCGCGGCGGAGCGAAGCTAGAAGTTCAGCTTCAGGCCCATTTCGAGGCGGCGCGGGGCGGAGTTGACCGCGGTGACGGAGCCGAAGGTGTTGGACGTGACGGTGGCGTTGGGGCCGGCGAACCAGACCGCATTGAAGAGGTTGAAGGCGCGGATATCAAGCAGGGCGTTGATGGTTTCGGTGACGCGGAAGCGTTTGGTGAGGACGGCGTCGACGTTGCGGGTCCAATCCTGACGGAGGTTGGGCATGGTGCGGGGACCGTTGGGGATAACGTATTCGGGAATCTGGGCGGCGTTGGTGACGAAGGCCGCGGTGTTGAACCAGGGCTTGGAGCAGGCGCAGCGGGGGTCGAAGTCGCGGGCGTTGGCCATGGCGGTCTGGTAGGCGAGGCGGGGTTCGGCGCCGGTCAGGAAGGCGCGGGAGGGCCCGGCGCCGGCGAGGCGGGACAGGTCCGGGCCGCCGACGACGACGGGGCGGCCGGATTCATAAGTATGGAAGCCGAAAAGCTCCCAGCCGCCGAGGAAGCGATTGCCCTTGGCGAAGGGGAGGGCGTAGCTGTAAGTGAGAATCAAGCGCTGGGGGACGTCCCAGGTGGAGACGGCGCGTTCGAGGCGGATGTTGTAGATATCGCGCAGAGCGGACGGATCGTTGAAGGCGTTGCCGTTGCCGACGCCGCCGATATCGATGAGCTTTGAAAAGGTGTAGTGGGCGTTGACGGAGAGGCCGGCGGCGAAGCGGCGTTCGAACTTGACGGTGACGGCGTGATAGATGGAGTCGCCGACGGGCGGACGGTTGTAGAGCAGGGCGCCGGCGAAGGCGGCGGCGAGGCCGGTGCCGGCAGCGCCGTACTGCGGGAAGGGCTTCAACAGATGGAGGCGGGGGACCTGGCGCGTGGAGAGCATGCCGGAGCTGAAGCGGCCGAAGAAGGGGTTATCGACCGGGGTTTCGAGCCACGCCTTGCCCTGGGCGAGATAGCGGGAGTCGATCTGGTTCAGCTGCATGGAGGGAATGGGAAGGTGGACGCCGCGGGAGCCGAAGTAGGTGACGTCGATGACGCTGGAGCGGCCGACCTGGCGGGAGAGGGCGTAGTTCCACTGCTGGATGTAGCCGGGCTTCTGATCGCGGAGGACGGTGCCGGCGCCGGGGAAGCTGCCGAGCAGGTACGTGCCGTCTTCGATGCGGTTGGCGGATTCCGGCGGGCGGAGGCCGGCGGGGAAGGGATTCGAAAGGGTGTTGCGGGGGGTGTAGTCGGGGTTGAGGACGTCGGCGGCGAGGGAGTAGTTGAAGGGGGTGGTGACGATGCCGGTTTCGGTGGCGACGGGGAGGAAGAAGATGCCGTAGCCGGCGCGGGTGACGATTTTGTTGGTCAGCCGGAGGGCAAAGCCGATGCGGGGCTGGAAGTTGCCGTAGTTGGCTTGGCGGATGGAGCGGGGGCGGCCGTTGCCGGTGAAGTACATGGCGCCTTTGTAGCCGCCCGGGAGGTTGAGGCTGGCGGTGGGATCGAAGTAGCTGAGGCGGTTGTGGGATTCCATGGCGCCGCTTTCGGTGTCCCAGCGGAGGCCGAGATTGAGGGTGAGGCGGGAGGAGAGGCGGTAGTCGTCCTGGAGGTAGCCGCCCCAGTATTTGTTGAGGGCGGTGAGGGGTTCGACCTTTTCAAAGCCGAACGAGCCGGCTCCGAGCATCATGGAGGCGAGGCCGAGGCCCTGGCCGGGCTGGGCGGCGGCGAGGTGGTCCTGCTGGGTGAAGTTGGAGCCGAAGGAGAAGGAGCCGGTGGGGTTGAAGACCTGGAAGGGGTAGAACTTGTAGATGCGGTGTTCGAAGCCGAGGCGGGTGTTGTGCTTGCCGGAGCTGCGGACGAGCTGGTTCTGGAACGAGGGGGTGTCGCGGGGCTGGTAGTTGTAGGCGCGGCCGCCGACGTCGACGAAGCCGAAGGAGAAGTTGGGGAGGATGGGGATATTGGCGTTGTCGCGGTAGTAGGTGGGCAGGCCGAGCGAGGTGGGGTCGAAGGGGAAGGGGCCGCGGGGGAGCTGGTTGGCGAGGAAGCGGGCGAAGCTGGCGCGGAAGACGTTGGTCCAGCGGGGGGAGAGCTGCCAGGTGTCGTCGAGACCGACGTTGCGGAAGGCGTCGTAGACGGTGCCGGAGTCGGGGAGGCGGATGGCGGAGTTGGGGACTTCCGAGAGGTTTTCCTGCCAGTTGACGCGGACGAAGAGGCGGTGTTTTTCGTTGAAGAACTGGTCGACGCGGGCGGAGAAGACGTCGCGGGTGTAGGAGTTTTTGCCGTTGAAGAAGAAGTTGCGGCGCTGGGTGATGGGGTCGCCCGGCTGGTTGGGCGCGGGGAGGAGGGCGAGGACGTTGCGGGCGATGGGGTTGATGCGGCTGGCGGGGATGAGATTGCCGGGGAAGGCTTCGCGGGTGCGTGCGCCGTTGACGGTGCGGCTGGTGAGGGGGTCGAAGAGGCGGATGAGGTCGCCGGTGGCGGCACCGGGGCGGACGAAGACGGTTTGGGAGAAGTCGCCGGAGCGTTCGCGGGCGGTGGGGATGGAGTTGAAGCCCTGGGTGGGGTCGGTGTCGCGGCGGCCTTCGTAGGCGGTGAAGAAGAAGGTTTTGTTGCGGCCGTTGTAGAGGCGGGGGATGAGGACGGGGCCGCCGAAGGTGTAGCCGTACTGGTGGCGGCGGACGACGGGCTTGGCGACGGCGCGGCCATCGACGGTGAAGACGGAGTTGCGGTTGTTGACGAAGCTGTTGGCGTTGAAGGCGTCGTTCTGGACGTAGTAGAAGGCGTTGCCGCGGAACTGGTTGGTGCCGGCTTTGGTGACCATGTTGACGGTGCCGCCGCCGGTGCGGCCGAACTCGGCGGAATAGGAAGAGGTTTCGATGCGCAGCTCCTGAACAGAGTCCTGCGGGGGGACGATGGCGACGCCGTTGAAGTCGCCGACGGTGTTGGGGGCGCCGTCGAGGAGGACTTCGTTGGTGGAGGTGCGGCCGCCGCCGACGGAGAAGTTGGAGTTGAAGACGTTGCGGCCGCCGCGGGCGTCGCCGACCTGGGAACCGGCGATGATGCCGGGCAGGGAGCGGACGAGGCCCATGACGTCGCGCTGGGGGAGGGGGAAGCGTTCGATGAGTTTGGTTTCAAGGGTGGCGCCGACGCCGGAGGTTTCCGACTGGAGGAGGGGGGCGTCGGCGGTGATGGTGACTTCGGCGGTGGTGGTGGCGAGGGCGAGGGCGAAGTTGAGGGTGGCGGTCTGATTGGTTTCGAGGGTGACGGCGGCGCGGAGCTGGGATTGGAGGCCAGCGGCTTCGATGCGGACATCGTAGACACCGGGCAGGAGGAGGGGGATGCTGTAGACGCCGGAGGCATCGGTGACGGCGGTTTTTTTGACGCCGGTGCCGGTATTGGTGGCGGTGATGGTGGCGCGGGCGACGAGGGCGTTGGAGGGGTCGGTGACGGTGCCGGTGAGGCGGGAAGTGAAGGTTTGGGGGAGGGCGGGAAGGGCAAGGGCGAGCGCGACGAGGAGGGGACGCATCCTGTAAGTTTAATCGCTTCGGGCACGAAAGACGGGGAGGAGTGTCTTCGAGATGATGGGCGGACGCGCTATCCTAACGGCCATGGGTTTGTTTCAGTGGGTATCTCGCGGTGCTTTGATCAGTTGGGTGCTGGCGTCGGTTTTAGTGCGCGCGCAGACCGGTACGGGCAGTATTCAGGGAACGGTAAGGGACACGACCGGAGCGGTCATTCCCGGGGCCAAGGTAGTGCTCGTCCAGAGCCAGACCGCGGTTACTTTCAGCGGCCAGACTAACAGCGCCGGCTTCTATGTGTTTCCGGCCGTGCAGCGGGGCCCGTACGAACTTACGGTGGAATCGGCGGGCATGGAGACGTGGAAGGCGAGTTTGACCTTGGTGGTGGGGCAGGCGGCACAGATTGACGCGACTCTGAAGGTAGGGCAGACGGGGACGGCGATTACGGTAGCGGGCGATGTGACGCCGCTCGTGACAACCACGGGACCGACGCTGTCGAATGTGCTGGAGCGGGAGCGCATAGAGCAGCTGCCGATCAACGGGCGTTTTTTGCAGAACCTGGTGCTGATGACGACGCCGGGGCTGGAGTCCGGATCGGTGCCTCGGTTGTTCGGCCTTCGTTATGCCATGGAGTATGTGCAGGACGGGGCGCTGTTGTCGAACCGCGACTGGGCGTCGCTGCCGAACCGTCCTCCGGGGATTGATACGGTTGGCGAGTTTTTGGTGGAGACGAGTAACTCGTCGGCGAAGATGCCGCGGCCGGGTTCGATTGTGATCACGACGAAGGCGGGGACGAATCAATTTCACGGAGCGCTGTTTGAAACGCACCGGAACAGTGGGCTGGGGGTGGCGCGGGCGCGACAGGATTTCTTCACCAAGCCGCCGCAGCTGATTCGGAACGAGTTTGGGGCCTCGGCCGGAGGGCCGATCACGCTGCCGAAGCTGTACAAGGGCAAGGACCGGACGTTCTTCTTCGCAGCCTACGAGGGGCTGCGGCTGCGTTCGGCGGCGACGCGGGCGATTACGATGCCGACGGCCGCGATGCGAGAGGGCGACTTTAGCGGATTGATCGATGGCGCGGGGCGCCGGTTTACGCTGTATGACCCGTGGAGCACGGCGGGCCGGGAGCAGAACTGGAGCCGGGTACCGTTTGTGGGTAACCGGATTCCGGCCAACCGGCGCAGTCCGCTGGCCACCGCGCTCTATAACATCACGCCGCTGCCCACGCAGCCAGATGTGAATCCGCTGGTGACCGATAACTGGTTCGGAACCGGCTTCAGCAACCGGAACGACTGGACGGTGACGGCGCGCGTCGACCACCGGCTTTCGGACAAGGATCAGATTTTTTTCCGTTACTCCTCGAACCGCTCCTACGCGTGGCGTACGTCGAGCGGCATTGATGCGGGGACACCCACCTCGCTCGACGGCCGAGCCAATGGCGCGATTGACGAAGGGCAGAACGACAACGGGGTAGCTTCGTGGACGCACACTTTCTCTCCGACGTTCTTCAGCGAGACGGTGGTGAGCGTGGCGCGGGATTATCGCGGGCAGATTCCGCTGGGAGGCCTGTCGAACATCGCCCGGGAGTATGGGCTGCCGAACCCCTTCAACGGGGGCGGACATCCGCGCATTCAGAACGCCGGTTTCCGCATGAACTGGGACACGGGGATCAATTACACGCTGAACTACGCGAATGTGGTGATGATTGACGAGAACCTGACGAAGGTGAGCGGCCGGCACGAATTTCAGTTCGGCGGGCGGTTCCGCTATGAGCGGCTCGATACGCTGGTGGACCAGACGGAGGCCGCTGGCAATCACAACTTTGCGACCAATGCGAGCGGGTTGTTTGATCCTTCGACGGGTTCAGCGTTTAGCTCGCTGCCGCTGACCGGCCATAACAGCGCCAACTTCCACATGGGGCTGGCCAACTACAACGCGCGGTTCAACCGCGGCTGGTTCCGGATGCGGTCCGGCGAACGGGCCCTCTATTTTCAAGACAACTGGAAGGTGCGTCCGCGGCTGACGTTGAATCTGGGTCTGCGCTATGAGTACAACGTGCCCCCGGTGGAGGCCAACAACGGCCTGATCGGATACAACATGGACGCCCGCACGGTGGTGCTGGGGCGGCCGCTTGAAAACCTGGCGCAGTTGGGCCTGACCCTGCCGTCCATCGTGCAGGCTTACGATGCCATCAATATCCGTTACCAGCAGGTGGAGCAGTCCGGGTTGCCTTCCCGGTTTGTCAACCCGAACCGGTTGGACTTCGGCCCCCGGGCCGGATTTGCCTACCGGCTGCGGGATGGGAGCCGACCGATGGTGATCCGGGGCGGCTACGCGCTGTTTGCTTTTCCGGAGTCGCTGCGGCTGTACAACGCCACGATGGCGCAGAATGCGCCGGGACAGGCGGTGCTGGAATTCAACCCGACCAACGCGCAGACGAGTCCGGACGGCCTGCCTAATTTCCTGCTGCGTTCGGTTCCCACGGTGGTGGCGGGGCAGAACAGCGCGAACGTGATTGACATCAATCGCCGGCTGACGATTGCCCGCGGGGCGGGCGTGATGTACCACTTCGACCCGAACCAGCCGACGGCGCGGGCCCACGAGTGGAACCTGGCAGTGGAGCGGGAGCTGTTCGCGAACACGAGCCTGCGGGTGGCCTACGTCGGCACGCACGGCATGCGACTGAGCCAGTGGTACAGCTACAACAACGCCCCGAACGACTACGTCTGGTTCTCCAATACGGGGCAGCCGCTGCCTTCGGGCGAGTTTGCCGGGGTGATCCGCCGCAACCATGACCGGCAGACGCTTGGCACCATTCAGCAGTACCGGAAGACGGGCTGGTCGAACAGCAACAACATCACCCTCGAAGTGCAGCGGCGCTATGCGCAAGGCCTGGGCTTCCAGTTCTTCTACACGCTTTCGAATGCAATGCGGGTGGCCGGCGACGGTTGGCGGGATGACAACATGCTGACGCCGAATCTCTATCTGCGCGGCGCGGTACCCGAGGATTACAACCAGTTGAACCGGTTCCTGAACTACCGGCGCGACCCTTCGATACCGAAGCACCGCCTGAACTGGAACTGGGTGGCGGATCTGCCCTTCGGGAAAGGCAAGCACTGGGGCCGGAACGCCAATCGCGCCGTGGACGCCCTGATTGGCGGCTGGCAGGTGGGCGGCAACGGCGAGTGGTTCAGCCGGTACTTCACACTCGGCGCCGGCAACTGGGGGAGCCTGGGCACGGTGCAGCTGAACGACCGGAACGTGCCGGTGAAGGACTGCCGCAGCGGCGTGTGCTTTGACGGCTGGCTCTACTACAACGGCTACATTCCGGCCAACCGGATCAACTCGACGGCGGCCAACGGCCAGCCGAACGGGGTGATGGGCGTTCCTTCGAGCTACCAGCCTTCGAGCCAGCCGGTCTGGCCGACGCCGGCGACGCCGAATCCGAACGACCCCAACGCCCGCTTCTACGAGACGAACACTGTTTTTGTGCGGCTCGCCAACGGCGCGCTGCAGCAGACCTCGGTGAACACGAACCTGCACCCGTGGCGGAACCAGTTTCTGCCCGCGCCGTGGGTGTTTGCGCTGAACTCGTCGCTATTTAAATCGGTACGGATCAACGAGAGCCTGGTGGCCCGCCTGAACGTGGACTTCTTCGGCGTGTTGAACAATCCGGGACTGCCGCTGCCCGACAGCACGAGCGGCATTCTGTTGACCCGCTTTTCGAACAACACGCCGCGCAATCTGCAGCTAACGCTGCGGCTGACGTGGTAGCGGAATAACCCGCCCGGGTGGGGGAGGCCCGGGATGGAGTTATGATGGGCAGGTTCCATGAGTGAAGACGGCAGCAAGGTAGCGCGGTGGGGCGGCCGCTGGGGTCTGATCGTCTTCCTGTGGGTGGCCTTTGCCTTGGCGTACATGGCCCGGCAGTCGCTGTACTCCATCTTCCCGGTGTTGCGTTCGGAGCTGGGATTCACGGAGATGCAGCTAGCGCTGACGACGACGGTTTTCGGCTGGGTCTACGGGGTGGCGAACGCATTCGGCGGCGGGGTGGCGGACCGCGTGTCGAAACAGCGGTTGATCGCCGCGAGTCTGCTGTGCTCCGGCGCGGCACTGGCGCTGACGGGGTTGGCGTCGACGCCGGAGTGGCTGCTGGCGGGGCGGTCGCTGATGGGCCTGGCGCAGTCGTTCTACGTGCCGGCGGCGCTGGCGTTGATTGGCACGATGCACGGACCGGAGACGCGGGCCCGGGCGATTGCGCTGCATTCGACGGGGCAGAGCGTGGGGGTGATGGCGGGCGGATACTACGGCGCGGCGGGGGCGGAGAGCCTGGGGTGGCGGGCGATGCTATGGGGGCTGGCCGGGGTAACGGCGGCCTACGCGCTGGTGTTGCGTCTGGTGCTGCGCGAGGCGGGGCCGGCGGCAGCGGCCCCGGCAGCAAGCGGCCCACCCGCGCCGCGCACCGGTTTTTTTCGCATGCTGGCGATTCCGTCCTATGCGCTGATCTGCCTGTGCGCGGTGGCCGTGGGGTCGAACGTGTGGACGCTCTACACGTGGCTGCCCGATATTCTGCACGCGCGGTTTCAACTGCCGATGACGCAGGCGGCCGTGGCGGCGACGACGGCGATTGAGGTGCCGATGATCACGGGGATGTTTCTGGGCGCCTGTCTCGGCGACTGGGTGGCGATGCGGTACCGGCGAGGGCGGCTGGCGGTGATGGTGGGCGGGCTGCTGCTGGCGTGCGGGTGTTTCTACGGGATCGGCGCCGGGGAGAGCCTGGCGCAGGTGCAGGCCGCCACGGCGCTCTACGCCATCTTCAAGGGCTTCTACTCGGCCAACTACATTGCATTCGCCTTCGAGGTGGTGCCCGAGGATTGCCGTGGACTCGCCGTGGGATCGGTGAACATGATCTCGGCGCTGGGCGGGACGCTGGCGCCGCTGTTGGTCGGTGCGCTGCGGCCGGCCTATGGTACGTTGTTCGTTTTCAGCGCCCTGTCGCTGTTCGGAATGCTTTGCGCGCTGACGCTGGGTGTGGCCGGCAGCCGGGCGGGGCGGAAAGGAGAGTAGATGCTGGTTGGCTACGTGAGCGATGAGCGGTACCTTGCGATCGGCGAGGTGCTGGTGGAGTTCGAGCGGGAGGGCGAATCGGTGGCGGTGGTACGGTCGACGCCGCGAGGGGCGGTCTATGCGGACCTCGAACCGGGGCCGTATCGCGTGTCGCTGTGCTGCCGCGGCTATGGCGCAAAGAGCGTGGAGATGGTGGCCGATGCGGCGAGGCCATATCAGTTCCGACTGCTGTCGGACAGTCTGCTGGGCTATGTGTGGCCGAAGTGGGTACGGAGCGGGGAGCGGAGCGAGTTCCGGGTGCACGCGGTGGAGCCGTATCATTTGAGCGTCTGGCGGTACGGCTATCGCAAGGAGCATATCCGCGATATCGGCTGGTTTGATGAGCACGGTCCGCGGGCGACGATGCAGGTGACGCCGGACGGCGACTACGCGCAGACCGGCGTCGAATGGAACAAACGCGGCTACGACAATCCGCACCATACGCAGTTTGTCACCGGCCCCGAGCGAAGCGGCTTGTACTATCTGCACGCCAAGGGCGAGTCCGGGGCGTTCTTCTCGTTCCCGTGGATTGTCGCCCCGGCGGCGCCGAAAGCGAAGATCGCCGTGCTCTGCTCGAACATCAACTGGAACGCGTACAACAATTTCGGGGGACGCAGCAACTACATCCATCCCGAAGGCCTGCCGGCGGCGCCTCCGCTGAACGCGCGGCTCGATCTCGAACGCTACCAGAAAACCGGCTTTTCGGGCTTCCGCTACCCGAACGACCACTATCCGCCGATCTCGTTTGAGCGGCCGGAGATCGGCTGCCACGTACCGGAACAGACGCAGGTGACGGATCCGATCGCGGGCCGGCAGGCGAGCCATCTGGCGCCGGCTGAATGGCGCACGCTGGGCTGGCTTGAACGCGAGGGCTACGAGTACGACCTCTATGCCGAGTCGCACCTGCACTTTGGCCAGCTTGATCTGGACCGCTACCGCGTGCTGATTGCGAGCGTGCATCCGGAGTACGTCACGGTGCCGATGTTTGACCGGATCAAGTCCTGGGTGCATGAGCGGGGCGGGCGGTTCCTGTACCTCGGGGCCAACGGCTATTCGTGCGAAGTTGAGTTTCTTGACGAGGGCACCATGCGCTGCAAGACGCAGATGATGAAGGAGGACGAAACCGGCTATCTCGTCGATCCGACCGACCCCGCCTGCTATGAAAGCCGCATGCACATGGTTCACGAGCCGGATGGCTCGCTGCTGGGCGTGACCTGTTCGGCATTGGGGTTGATGACCGGCGCACCATACCGGGTGGTGAAGCCGGACCACTGGGTCTTCGCCGGAACGGGTCTGCGGGAGGGCGATCTGTTCGGTGCGGCGAGCTTGCAGGAGCGCTGTCCGGGCGGCGCCTCCGGCCACGAGATGGACCGGATCAGCCGCTATGCCCCGCCGGGAACGGAGCTGCTGGCCAAGGGGCTGAACCCGGAGAACGGAGGGGCGGAGATGGCGTGTTATGAGACGCCTTCGGGCGGTGCGGTGTTTGCGGCCAGCTCGATTACCTGGCCCGCGTCGCTGCTCGTCGACCCGCAGGTTTCGCGGATCACCGCCAATGTATTGAGCCGCTATCTGGGAGAGTAGCGTTCGGTTGGGGCGTTGGTTCGGGGCGATATATACTTTCCCTTGATCATGCGCCTCTTACTTCTGCTCGCCGCCCTTTCGTTCCACCTGCTGGCGCAGGCCACCTTCCCGAAGGCTTACGCGCCCACCAACGATATTGTGATGGACAACCTCGTCGGCATTCCGATGCGCGACGGGGTGAAGCTGTACGCCGATGTGTTCCGGCCGGTGAAGCCGGGCAAGTATCCGGTGATCGTCTGCCGGACGCCCTACTCCACCGAGCGCGCGCCTGCGGCCTACGACGCCGCGGTATTCTTTGCACAGCGCGGCTACGTGTTCGTCTTCCAGGACGTCCGCGGCCGCCACGAATCCGAAGGCCGCTGGGAGCCCTTCCGCGACGATATCAACGACGGCTACGACACAGTGGAATGGGCCGCGGCGCAGCCCTGGTCCAACGGCAAGGTGGGCATGCAAGGCGGCTCCTACCTCGGCCACGTACAGTGGCGCGCGGCGATGGCCAAGCCGCCGCATCTGGTGGCCATGTTCCCGGCCGTGGCCGCCACGAGCCTCTACCACGACTGGATTACGCTGAACGGCGGCTGGCGGCTGAGCTTCAACTTCGGCTGGGGCCCGGTGCGGCAGGAGTCCCGTATTATGCAGAACACGGGACCCCACACGATTGGCGGCGTCGACGCGATCCACTTTGATCAGATGCAGCGCCACCTGCCGCTCAACACCATGCAGCAGCTGGCCGGCCGTAACGCGCAGTTCTACAAAGACTGGATTGCGCATCCCGACTACGATGACTACTGGAAGAAGCTCAACGCCGAAGAGGTGATGGACCAGATCACGGCCCCGGCACATACGTTTGGCGGCTGGTTCGATATCTTCAGCCAGGGCACGCTGCGCGGCTATGCGCTGCTGTCGAAGAAGGGCGCGACGGAACAGGCCCGGAAGCAATCCCGGCTGGTGATCGGCCCCTGGGGCCACGGCTCGTCGCAGAAATTTGGCGACCTCGACTTCGGCGCCCACGCGCACGTCGACCAGCACTCGCTCGAGCTGCAGTACTTCGACTATCACCTCAAAGGCCTGGCCAATGGCCTCGATAAAGAGCCGCCCGTGAAGCTGTTCGTGATGGGCCGCAACGAGTGGGTCGGCGAGAACGAATATCCCATTGCCCGCACGCAGTATAAGAACATGTATCTGCACGCCGGCGGCAAACTCGACTGGGCCGAACCGGCCGCCGCCGCGCCGGCGGCCAGCTATCGTTACGACCCGCAGAACCCGGTGCCCTCGCTGGGCGGGAACAACTGCTGCGGCACGCCGACGCCCGCCGGGCCCAAGGATCAGCGCCCGTTTGACTCGCGTGGCGACATCCTGCGCTACACCTCGGAGTACCTCCGCGAACCGGTCGAGATCGCGGGGCCCGTCAAGGTGGTGCTGCATGCCGCCTCGGACGGGCCCGATACCGACTTCGTCGCCAAGCTCATCGATGTGTATCCCGATGGCCGCGCGCTGAACATGGCCGAAGGCATCATCCGCGCCCGCTACCGCGCCGGGGCGGACAAGCCGCAACTGCTGCAGCCGGGCAAGACGTATGAGTTCACGATCGACCTGGTGGGAACGGCCGTCGAGTTCCAGCCCGGCCACCGGATTCGCATCGACATCACGAGCTCCCACTTCCCGCAGTTCGACCGCAACCCCAACACCGGCGAAGCCTTCGGCACGTCGACGAAAACCCGCATTGCCACCCAGACGATCCAGCACAGCAAAGCAACACCATCCTACGTTGTGCTGCCCGTTATCCCCACGAGGAAACGATAACCCTATGTACGCCGCGAATCTGACCTGGCAGCAGGTGCAGGCTATCCCGAAGTCGACTCCCGTCATCCTGCCGATCGCCGCCGTGGAACAACACGGGCACCATCTGCCCGTCTACACGGACAGCTTCCTGCTGGGCGAAGTGGTCCGGCGCGCCGAGGGCGTGCTGGGCGCGGAAGCCCTGTTCGCGCCGCTACAGTGGCTCGGCAATTCGCACCACCATACGGACTACCCCGGCACGGTCTCCGCGCCGCCGCGGCTCTATCTCGATTTGCTGGCGGCGCTGGCGGAAAACTACCTGCAGCATGGGTTTCAGCGCATTTACTTCCTCAACGGCCACGGCGGCAACATCGTCCCGGCCAAGCAGGTGGTGTTTGAACTGCGCCAGCAGTACCGGCAGCGGCAGGACCTGCTGCTGCTCTTCTCTTCGTATTGGGACCTGGCCGCGCCAGCCGGCTACGAGCAGAACTACATGGGCCATGCCTGCGAATGGGAGACGTCGATGATGATGGTGATTGCGCCTGGCCTCGTGCAGGGCGACGTGACGCAGCTGGCCGACGTCCCGAACGGCTACGCGTTCGATCCGGCCTACCGCGGCTGGATTACCAAAGAGCGCACGCCGACCGGCCACATCGGCTCCCCCCGCTTTGCGAGCCCGGAGAAGGGCGAAGCGCTGCTGGGCCAGTTCTCGCAGGGAGTGGTTGACTTCGTGCGCCGCATGGCGGCTTGGGATGGCCACAGTTGGCTGTAGACCGGAGCGCGAAGAGTTGGAAGTGGTGGGTGTGCGGCCTGTTGCTGCTGGCGAGCACGATCAACTACATGGACCGCATGACGCTGGCGAGCGTTTCGCGGCGGGTGATTGACGAGCTCCGGCTGACCAACGCCGACTACGGCATGGTGGAGCAGTTCTTTGGCTACGCCTTTGCGTTTGGCGCGCTGTTTTTTGGCCCGCTGGTGGACCGGTTCAGCCCGAGGTGGGTGTACCCGATCGTGCTGACGCTGTGGTCGGCGATGGGCGTGCTGACGGCATACGCCGGCGAGTTCGGGGGGCTGAACACGGTTTCGAGTCTGCTGCTCTGCCGGACGCTGCTGGGGCTGTTTGAGTCTGGCCATTGGCCCTGCGCGCTGCAGACGACACAGCGGCTGTTGCCGCCCGAGGCGCGCGCGCTGGGGAACTCGATCCTGCAGTCGGGCGTTTCGATTGGCGCGATTGTGACGCCGCTGATCATCAACACGATGCTCACCCCGGCACCGGGAAGCTGGCGTCTGCCCTTCATCGCGATTGGCGCGATGGGCGTCTTCTGGGTGGCGGCGTGGGTGTGGACGATGCGGGGCGCGAGCTTTGCACTGCCTGCCGCCGAGCAGCAGCAGGAGCGTCCCCACTGGCTGGCCGGCTTGAAGCAGCTGGTCGGCGACCACCGTTTCTGGCTCCTGGTGGTGGTGGTTTGCTCGATCAACACGACGTGGTCGATCTACCGGGTCTGGCTGCCGCTGGCGCTGCAGGACAAGGCCGGTCTCGCGTTTACGGAGCAGCAGACGCTGGGGCAGATTCTACCGGCCTATTACATCCTGACCGACATTGGCTGCCTGGGCGCCGGGGCGGCCACGCTATGGCTGCATCGGAAGGGCTTTTCGGTGCTGAACTCCCGCCGGTGGGTTTTTTCGGTTTGCGCGGTACTGGTGCTTTCGGCGACGCAGTTGCCGGCGCTGTCGCGGGGGGAGTGGACGATTCCGGGAGTGCCCCCGGTGGCGGCCGCGCTGACCGTACTGATGATGACGGCAGCGGGCAGCCTGGGGGTGTTCCCGTGCTATTACGCCTTTACGCAGGAGCTTTCGCAACGCCACATCGGGCTGGTTACAGGATTGTTGAGCTTTATTGCCTGGATCAGCGGTTCGAGCCTGCAGAAGCCGCTGGGGGCGTACATTGACCGTACGGGGTCGTACGATCTGGCGTTCCTCGCCGGGCCGATTCCGATCCTCGTGTCGGCCGTGGCGCTGTGGCTTTTCTGGGATCTGCCGGGCCGGAAGCGCGCGGGCTGAAGGGAGCAAGGTCAAGACAACGGTCAAGAGCCGGCCCAACGTCAAAAGGCCACCGGGCTTTGGCGGCAATTCAAGTTAGGACGCGGTGCAGAACTCAGAAAACTTCTGCCAGATTCCGTATCTATCTGGGGGCGCAAAAAGCCGTCCCCCAACTTTTTGATGCCTAGCTACGGCTCGGGTGATTCTGGCGCGTGCCGAAACTCGAACTTGCGCCGCTCGGGCGCCCGGGGGGTTCGGTGGATGCGGGTGCATCCACCGGGATACGGCAAACCCACGCCGGGAGCCGAGCGAGCGCTGGCTGGACCAGCCGGACTAAAAGTAGAACTTAGCGGCCACCATGATACGGCGCGGCGTGCCCTGCTGGCCGGTGATCACGCCGAAAGTCCGCGAAAGAATTGCATTTCCGGGACTGGCGGGATTCATCTCGTTAAACAGGTTCTGCGCCTCCATGCGCAGCTGTAGCGACCGCTTCTCCGAGAAGAGGCGGAAGCTCTTGAGCAGTGACAGATCCCACTGCGAGAAGCCCGGCGCCCGGTAGTTCGGCATCGTCGAGGGCACATCGCCGATCTCGAAATCGCGGACCACGCGGAAGGCGTCCGGGTTGAAGAACGGCCGGAAGCCGGGGGCGCCTTCGAGCGCCGTATGGCCGCTCACGTTGTTGCGATAGTCGACGCCGGGCACGAACACGGGCTGCGAATCGCGCCCGTGGCCAATGTTGTACCAGTTCGAACCGAGGCCGCCCACGGTATTGGAGGGGGTACGGGCCGTAATCGGCACGCCGGAGCGGATGGTGGTGGTCCCGGCCAGCGTCCAGCCGCCGACGACGTGATCAAGGACGTTGGCGCCGAAACCATTCGGGGAGTTGAGGAAGTTGCGGCCGCGGCCAAACGGGAGTTCGACGGAGTAGTTGAACAGCAGCTTGGGCGTGATGTCGGTGGTGGCCACACCGTAGGTATTCGAGACCGGGAGGCCCGCCTGCGGATAGGGCATGCCGAAGCCGCCGTCGTAGGAGCCGACGTCATTGAGCAGCTTCGAGAAGGTGTAGTTGATCAGGAAGCCGAAGCCGCGCGAGAAGCGATGTTCGGCCTGGACGTAGCCGGCGTGGTAGTTCGAGGTACCGAGCGGTTCGCCGAGAGTCCAGATTTCGGTCCAGAGCGGATTGCGCTGGAAGAGCCGTCCGAAGGGAATCGTCGCCGAGCCCATACCGGTAAATTGCGGAACGAAGCCAACGTAGGGATTGGCGACTTGATTGTTCAGCCGCAGGCCGAGGGGGCCGATCTTGCTGTAAGCGTCGGGCAGAATGTGCTCGCCGGTACCGAGGTAGTAGGGGAGGGTGCGGCCGAGGTTGCCCGTGTAGTTCGCCTCGAGCAGCCAGGCGTTGGCGCCGGAGCCGACTTCGCGCTGGAGGCCGAAGTGGAAGGCGTGCTCGTAGCCCGGGCTCAGGTTGGTGGCCGAGGAGACGAACCAGTTGCCCATGACGGAGCGGTTGAGGGCATCAATATCGCGGGTCAGCCGGACGAGGCCCGCGCCACCCGGCATGGGGTTTGAGAAGCGCAGCGGGAAGGTCAAACCGCCATCGGGCGTGCCGCCCTGAATCAGGCGGGCGGCGTCTCCGTAGCCGATGTTCCAGGGGGAGCCGTTCAGGTGGAAGCTGCCGGTGAGGGTCATCCAGATGAGGCCGTAGCCGCCGCGGATGACAGTCTTGGGATTGACCGACCAGGCTACGCCGAGCCGCGGTCCCAGGCGGTCCCACTGCTGTTGCTGCATGGTGCGGCCGGGGTACTCTTTGGTGCCCATCAGCGCAACGCGGCCGAGGATGCCCTGCTGCGTCCATTCGGGTGTCGGTGCGTTAGCGCCGGTGGCGCCGGCCTGGGCCAGCGCGGCATTCCAGTTCCAGCCGGCCGCGGGATTGACCGGCCACTTATAGCTGCGGTCCCAGAACGTCTGGCGGTCAAAGCGCTCCGTGCGCGGCGGTTCATAATCCCAGCGGAGGCCGGCGTTGATGGTGAGATTCTTAGTTACTTTGAAGTCATCCTGGATGAAGAGACCGTGGTAGTTCTGCAGCGAGGCGGGGCCGGCGAGTTGGGTTCCGGAGCCGCCACCGACCACGCCCAGCATCCAGGAGGCAAACCCCGAGCCCTGGCCGTTGTTGGGCGCATCGAAGAACTGGCTGGTAGCGCTGCGAATGGAGGACGAAGAGAAAGAACCGCCCGAGTAGATGTTGGAGTAGTAGCGCCGGTGCTCGTAGCCGAACTTGAGGGTGTGGCGGCCGGTGAGTTTCTGCACGGAGAACTGGCCGGAGTAGGTGGTGTCGCGGTTATCGGCGACGGAACCACCGCCGAGGGCGTTGATCGTATCGGCGGTGCCCAGCGAAGGCACCCGATTCTTCGTGCCGCCCAACAGGTTGATGACCTCGGGAGAAAGGCCCCAGGCGGACCCGTCGGCATCCACCTGCGCGCCGGAGAAGGCCACCGAGCGTACGGCCCCGAGGCGGAAGTTCAGGATGGTGGAGGAGTTGAGCAGGTAGTTATGGTCAAAGGCCATGGTGAAGGCGCGCGTATCGTTGGTGGTTACGGGCTGCAGGGCCGAGAGCCAGCGGACGCCGGCGGAGAATTCGGAGAACTGGGTGATGGTGAAGTGGGAGTTGTGTTTGGAGGACCAGTTCTGGTCGAGGCGGCCGGTCCAGCGGTCGTTGTCGAGGGGCGTGGAGGCCGAGCCGATGAAGTTCTGGTCGTGCGAGGAGTTGGGGCGGGGCGGGGTGTTGGGACGCGGGTAGAAGTCGAGGAAGATCTTCGAAAGGGGATCGATGCGTGAGGCCGGGATGCGGTTACCCGGGAAGGCGGAGCGGACCACGCGGCCTCCTTCGGCGCGGGCGGTGAGGGGATCGGAGATTTGCACGCGGGCGCCATTGTCGATCAGCGACTGGGAGAAGTCGCCGGCGCGTTCGAGGTCGGAGGGCACACCGGCCAATTGGGCGTTTGAGCCGGTGCGGCGGCGGGTGCCTTCGTAGTTGACGAAGAAGAACGTGCGGTCTTTGCCCTTGTAGATTTTGGGGATCCAGACGGGTCCGCCGAGGGCACCGCCGAAGACGTTGTCGTGGAAGACGCCCTTGGCACGGCCGAAGCGGTTGGAGTTCCAGTCGTTGGCGTTGAGTTTGTCATTGCGGAAGAACTCATAGGCCGAACCGTGGAATTCGTTGGTGCCGCTGCGGGTGACCAGCGTGACGGCGCCACCGGAGAGGCGTCCGTACTCGGCGGACAGTCCGTTGGTGATGACCTTGAACTCGCCCACCGCCTCCATGGAAGGTACCGACGGAGGAACGTCGTGGCGGAAGCCGGTGGTGACCGCGACGCCGTCGATGATGTATTCGGCCTTGGCGGTGCGCCCGCCGTTGATCCGGAAGTCGGTCGAGTAGCCCTGCTGGTCCGCGGTGCCGTTGACGTTAGGCGCGAGTTGGGCGAAGGCGAGGGCGTTGCGGTTGTACTGGGGCAGTTCCTGGATGCGCTTGTTGTCGATGACGAGGCCGGTTTGAGCGTCATCTTTGCGAAGCAGGGGCATCTCGGCGACGACATCGATGGATTGGGAGGAGGCGCCCACTTCGAGGCGGATGTCGAGGGTGATGAGGTCGCCGATCTGGAGGACGAGATTTTTCTGCTGGACCGATTTGAAGCCTTCCCGGGTGACGGCAATCATGTACTTGCCGGGGGGGAGGGTGGGCAGGGTGTAGAGGCCTTGTTCGTTGGAAGCGGTGGCGCGGGCAACTCCCGTGGCCATGTTGGTGATTGTCAGCGCCGCACCGGGGATGGAAGAGCCGGAGGGATCAGAGACGAAGCCACGTAGTTGCGCGTTTTGAGCTTGAAGGGCTAACGCACTAAGAAGGGTTACGAGAGTTAGGCGAAGCATGGAATGGGTGCGAACAGCTATATCAGTACCACCAAGGGTATGTCAAGAGAATGATTTGGGAGGGCCGTACAGGACCCGGGGGAGAAGGCCGCTGTGAGAAGGCCGCTTGACCTGAGCCCCGGATTGTGATGAGATCAGGGCGAAATGGCAACTAATCGTGGCGTTGTTTATATGGGACCCGGCAAGGTCGAGGTCCAGTCAATTGATTTCCCGAAGCTGGAGCTGGATATCCCGGGAGCCCTGCCCCGGCCCTGCCAGCACGGGGTCATCCTGCGTATCGTGACTACGAATATCTGCGGCAGCGACCAGCACATGGTGCGCGGAAGGACGACAGCGCCCACCGGTCTGGTCCTGGGCCACGAGATCACCGGTGAAGTGATCGAGTGCGGCCGTGACGTCGAGTACCTCCAGAAGGGCGATATTGTGAGCGTCCCGTTCAACATCGCCTGTGGGCGTTGCAAGAACTGCAAGTCCGGCAAAACGGGCATCTGCCTGAACGTGAACCCTGCCCGCCCCGGCGCCGCTTACGGCTACGTCGATATGGGTGGCTGGATCGGCGGACAGGCCGAGTACGTCATGGTGCCCTACGCCGACTTCAATCTCCTGAAGTTCCCGGACCGGGACCAGGCGCTGGCCAAGATTGGCGACCTGACGCTGCTGAGCGATATCTTCCCGACCGGCTTCCACGGCGCCGTCACGGCGGGCGTGGGCCCGGGCAGCATCGTCTATGTGGCCGGCGCCGGGCCGGTGGGTCTGGCTTGCGCGGTCAGCTGCCAGCTGTTGGGCGCGGCGTGCGTGATTGTCGGCGACCTGATCGACGAGCGGCTGGCCCAGGCCAAGAGCTTCGGCTGCGAAGTCATCGACCTCAAGAAGAGCGCGAGCGTCGCCGAACAGATCGCGCAGATTGTTGGCGTGCCGGAAGTGGATTGTTCGGTGGACTGCGTGGGCTTTGAAGCGCGCGGCCATGGGGCGGAATCGAGCGTCGAGCGGCCGGCGACGGTGCTGAATTCGCTGATGGAGGTTACGGCGGCCGGCGGCGGCATCGGCATCCCCGGGCTGTACGTTACGGGCGACCCGGGCGGCGTGGACGCCAACGCCAAGATCGGCATGCTGGGCATCCGCATCGGTCTCGGCTGGGCCAAGTCCCACACCTTCTGCACCGGACAGTGCCCGGTGATGCGCTACCACCGGAACCTGATGAACGCGATTCTCTACGGCAAGGTGCATCCGGCCAAGGCGGTGGGCGTCACGATGATTGGCCTCGATCAGTCTCCGCAGGGCTATCTCGACTTCGACAAGGGCGCGGCCAAGAAGTTCGTGATCGACCCGCACAACATGGTCCACTAGGCCGCTCTCGGTCTGGTTGCTTCCGCCCGCTCCCGTCCGTGGTTTGCGAACCGCAGGCGGGAGCGGGTTTCTTATTCTGGAGCCTGCTCTGTCATGACGCGAAGATCCTTCCTGGCATCTCTGGCCGCGCGGCCGGCGCGGCCCAATCTGATCCTGATCCTCTCGGACGACCTTGGCTACGGGGACCTGCCGCTATTTGGCGCCTCTGAGATTGCCACTCCGAACCTGGACCGTCTGGCCAGAGCGGGCACGCTGTTCACGCAGGCCTACTCGACGGCGCCGATCTGCGTCCCCTCGCGCATGGGCATCAACACGGGCCGCTACCACGAGCGGTTCGGCATCTACGACAACCTGTACGAGCCCCACGAGGTGCGTCTCTTTTTTGAAGAGACCACGCTGGCGATGCACCTCAAAAAGCTGGGCTACGCCACCGGACTGGTGGGTAAATGGCACCTGAGCGGAAACCGTTTCCCTCCCAACGGACCCACGCCCGATCAACGGGGCTTCGATGAGTGGGTCGGTATCGAAGGGGGCATGTCCGCCTACTTTCCTCCCGCCCGGCTCTACCGAAACAACCAGCCATTTTCAACGCCGGAGTATCTGACCGATTTCTTCGGCAAGGAGGCGGTGGGGTTTATCCGGAAGAGTTGCGCCCGGCCGTTCTTTCTCTATCTCGGCTTCAACGCGCCACACGCCCCGCTCGAGGCGCCGGAGGGGGACCGCACGGGCGGCGAGTCTACCAGCCCGGACCGGCGCACGTACGCCGGCATGGTGCGCGCCATGGATCGTAACATTGGCCGGGTGCTCGAGGCGGTCCGGGAACTCGGGCTCGAACGCAACACCCTGATTGTCTACGTCAACGACAACGGTGGCGGCGGCAATCATACGCCGCCGCACACCCGGAACACCGCGCGCAACGCCCCGCTTCGCGGCTACAAATTCGACCTCTGGGAAGGCGGCATCCGCGTGCCGATGATCGTGGCGTGGCCCGGCCATGTGCCCGCGGGTCGCCGTTATTCGCGGGTCGTCTCGAGTATGGACATTGCACCAACGCTGCTGGCCGCCGCGGGCGGCTCTCCACCCGCGGAGCGCCCGTTCGACGGCGTCGACCTGCTGCCTTATCTCACGGGAGCGAACCCGGCCGTCCCCCACCCGGTGCTTTGCTGGGAGAACCGCCCGTGGCTGGGTCCGCGCGGCAAGCAGCGCCCGGTGCCGGGCAAGTATAACCGCGCGATCCGCCAGGGCCGTTGGAAGCTGATCCGGCTGGCCGAGGATACCGATTGGCAGTTGTTCGATCTCGACGCCGACCCCGGCGAGCAGCACGATATGGCCGCCGAACGGCCAGAGATCGTAAGCAATCTTGAGGGCGAGTACGGGCGGTGGCGCGCCGGCATGACGGATCCGCTCACCCGGTAGCGCTGTTCTAGCGCACGCCGCGTGATTCGGTGGGGGCGGAGGCCGGTGCTACATCGACTTTCAACTGCACCTCGCGCGAGGCCGTCCAGCGTCCGCGGATGCTGGCCTCCGCCGTGAAGGAGAAGCTCTTACCGGCCAGCGCGGGCGACGCCACGAGTTCAAACTCGACGCTCTGCGGCGAACTGGCCACCTGCCGCCACGCTACCGTCTCCGGCAGCCCGCGCAGCACCACCGGCGACCCGCCGGGCACGTTCGTCAAGCCCAGCCGGAGGCGCGCCGCTCCACCGGCCGGTACCTCGAGGGCGGTCATCTCGGTTTTGAGTTCGGCCGTCATGGGCTCCACCACGCTCAACGTCACCGCCGCGAGGGGCCGCCGCGTATAGTTGAACAGGCCATTTAACGGACCGCGTTTCAGGTTCGCATGCGCTTCAATAATCCGGCGACCGGGCTGCTGCTCTTCTTTCGCGGCAACCCCCAACACGCGGATGGTGTACTGCCCGGGGGCGACGCCGGCTGGAATCCGGAGCGGGATCTGGACCTCCGGCGTAATCTGTTGGAGGAGATCGGCGCCGGGTTCCCAGGCCTGGTCCGCGCGAAACCGGGCGCGGGGAGGCTCCGCCATGCCGGGTATCCCTTCCACCCACACGCTCACCTCCTCCTTTTCAAATCCTGGCTCCCGCGCCATCTGCACCGTCAGTTCGGCGCTGCCGCCGCGCGAGATCGTCAGATTTTCGGGCAGGGTCCAGAGTTGAAAGCGCGGGCTTTCCGGCCGCAGCCGTAGACGGTAGGCATAGGCGGGACCGCCGCGATTTTGCCGGTCGCGGAGGGTCAGCAGCAGCACCTCGTCAGCCGCGGGCGTATAGAACAGGCTGCTATCGGCGTTGCCCAGCGAGGCGATTCCGGTGACGGCATCGTCGCTCTCCTGCAGCAGTTTGCCGTCGAGCGAACGGAGTTCGATAACCGTATCCAATTCCGGCTGGCCCAGTTGCGCCGAGAGGGTCCAGATGTGCAGCGGCTGGCCCGCCTTGACGCGAAGCCGGTAGGCATCTTTTTCGCGGGGCGCGGCGAGAATCCCATTGACGGCAATCTCCCCGGCGCCGCGGGCGTCGAGCTCCATCCCTTCGCCGAACTCGGCCGCCGGCGCGATTTCGAACAGGCCGCCTTCAGCCACGCCCGCCTTACCGGCGACCGAGAGCCGCCACAAGCCGGGCGGCATCCCGGCGGGTAGACGGAACTCCATCTCAATCTGATCCGCCTGCCGCCGCACGATCTCACCCCGCAGAAGCTGCGGGCGCGTCGCTTCGGCCGCGATCGGGATCGTCGTGGGATAGGTCATGCGGAAGTACTCGGCGCGCCGAGCCTGCGTGAGCATTCCACCGGAAGCGCCGTCGAGGCCTTCCCCGCCCACGGTGAACCGGACGGTGGCGCCGGGCGCCGCGCCGAGGCGCGAGAGGTGGTGCAGCGCGGGCAGCCGCGAGATCCGCAGCACATAGGAGTTATTGACGCGGGCGCCGTAAGCGCGCGGACCGCGGTACAGGTCAACGTGGGCGAAGTAGCGGCCCGCGGCGGCGAAGCGATGGGTTAGGGCCGGGTTGTCATCAAAGTCTGAGGAGTCATCGTTGAACGCCACGCGGTGTCCGCCGGCATCGTAGAGGTGGAGCTTGGCTTCCAGTTGCGAACCGTACTCATAGGCGCGCAGTTCGAAGTTGAGCCTTTCGCCGGCCTGCACGTCGAAGGCGAAGTAGTCCGAGTCCTCGACGGCGCCGATCTCGCCGTAGATTTCAGCCGGAAGGGCCGGAATCGGCTGCGCTTTGCTCGGCGTGTCGTTAGGCTCGGTGTCGGGCACGGCCGGGAATTGGCCCACGTAGAAGAGCATGGTTTCCGCATGGCCATCGAGGGTGCGCAGGGTCATCAGGTGCGGCCCAAGCCCCGCCCCGGCGCCGATGACGATCTCGCCTTCCACCTGCCGACTCGACGCCGACAGGGTGCGCTGCCAGCGAATCTCCGGGGTATCGAAGTCGGCGCCCACAACGTTAGCCAACTCGGAGCCCGATAGCTCCATACGCACGGCGGCGCCGCGCAGCCCGCCCAGCGGCTTCATCTTAGTGATCGCCGGCGCGCCCCAGAACACGGCAGGAAGCAACATCCCCATCAGCCACCGCTGTCCGATGCTCACGCCAGGATCTCCTTCACCGGCACCCCGGTACTGATCGGCACCGGACGGTTCGGACCCTCGTAGGCTTTGTGGTAGTCGATGCCAAACACCTTGTAGATGGTTGCGCCGATATCTTCGATCGAGACGGGCCGTTCAGTGGGATAAGCTCCGCGCGCGTCGGTTTTGCCGATCACCGCCCCCTTCTCGATCCCCGCCCCGGCCATCACCATCGACCAAGCGCCCGGCCAGTGGTCGCGTCCAGCGGCGGGATTGATCTGCGGCGTTCTTCCGAACTCTCCGACGCCGAGTACGAGCGTGGTCTCGAGCAGTCCCCGCTGCTCCAGGTCGTCGACCAACGTGCTGAAGGCGGCATCGAACTCGGGCAGAATTCGCTTGTAGGCTGCTTCGTGCCCGGTATGGGTGTCGTATCCACCCTGAAAGACGCTCACCAGGCGCACGCCCGCCTCGACCAGGCGACGGCCCAGCAGCGCTCCCTGCCCCGTGGTGTTGCGTCCGTAGGCATCGCGCAGCTTGGCTGGTTCCTGTTCGATCTGAAAAGCCTGGCGGGTGCTCGAGGAAGAGACCAGTTCAAAGGCCTTCTGGTAGAACAGGTCCATGCTGTCCAGGAGCGGCGATTTCTCGGCGCGGACAAATTCGCTGTCCAACTGCCGCAGCAGGTTCTTGTTGGCCACCGCCTCATCAAAACTCATGCCGTCCGGCAGCGCCACGTCGCGCACGCGATAGTTCTTGTCTTTCGGATCTCCGGCGACGAACTGGTCATAGCCTGATCCGAGAAAGCCCGCCTCGGCCGCCGCCTGGCGGTCCGGGACGACGACAAACGGCGGCAAGCCGTCGCGCGAACCCATTTCCCGGCTCAACACGGCGCCAAAGCTCGGGTGCTGCAGTTCGGTGCGGGGGCGGGTGCCGCTGAACATGTAGCGCTGCGCGACGTCGTGAATCGCCACCTCGGAGGTCATGGACCGGATGAGTGCCATCTTGTGCATGCGCTTGGCGCACTGCGGCAGCAGCGTCGAGACATGGACGCCCGGGAGCGATGTAGGCATGTGGCCGAAGCTACCCCGCATCTCGGGCGGCGCTTCCGGCTTCGGATCCCAGGAGCTGAGCTGGCAGCAGCCGCCCAACTGGAAGATGGCGATGCAGGAGGTGGCTTTCCCGCCGGCCGCGCGCAACGCGGCCGGCAGCGTTAATCCGGCCGCTCCCAGCCCACCCACCCGCAGCAGATTTCGCCGCGAAAGGCCTTGCCCGGTTGTAATGTTCAGGTTCATGCGATTGGCGCCTCAGTGGTTCAGTTGGAATTCCTTGGTGTTGAGCAACACCAGGAGCAGGTTCTCGTAAACACGCCGGGGGGAGCGTCCGGCGGCGCGCTCGGAGTCGAGATAGGTCCGCACGGCAGCCCGCTCGCTCTCACGCGGCAGACGGGCATAAGCCCGCTCGTAAAACTCGTTGACCGCCTCGTCGTCGCCGGCCCCGCGGGCGAGCAGGCGGCTGATCAAACCCTCTTTGGCGGTTAACTTCGACTCGAGCGTGGTGCGGCTGAACAGATGCAGCGCCTGCGCCAGCGTCGGCTCTTCGTTGCGGTGAGCCAACACGTCGCGGCGCGGGAAGCCGAAGGTCGCCAGGAAGTAGGAGGGAGCATCGGGAATCTCGTAATCCTTGGCCGTGGTACCCAGCGGATGGCCGCCGTACTTCTGCGGCGCCTCGGTCACCTGACTAATGGAATCGAGTAGGGCTTCGGCGGGCAGTTTGCGGGGGAAGTAGCGGGCAAACAAGAGCCGGGCCAACTCTTCGGGCGCGCCGTTGGCTGCGGGCGGGGTGGACGAGGCCTGATAGGTCTCCGAGTTCAGGATCAGGCGTTCGAGTTCGCGCAAGCGGAAGCCTTGGTCGACAAAGTAAGCCGCCAGCCGGGCCAGTAGCTCGGGATTGGTCGGGCGGTTAGTCGACCGCATGTCATCGAACGGTTCGACGATGCCGGTGCCCATGTACTCATGCCAGATCCGGTTGACGATCGCCCGGGCGAAGTAGGGGTTCTGGGGCGACGTCAGCCAGCGGGCAAAGTAGACGCGGCGGTCGGCGCCTGCGGGGATAGCCGGCTCCTCGCCGCCGAGATACTTCGGCGCCACGGGCTGGTGCGTAGCCGGGTGTTCCACCTGCGCGGAGTCGTCCTGATACCAGATACGGCGGAATACGCTGTTGCCCACCTTCATGCGCATCTGGCCGAAGAAGGCAGCGGTGCCGTAGAAGTCGTTCTGCGTAAAATTTTCAAGCGGATGGTTGTGGCACTCGGCGCACTCGAGACGCAGACCCAGAAACAGGCGCGTCACCGTGGGCGTGATCTGCTTGACCTCGAACTTGTTGTTCATGAAGTCGACGGCCGGAAACCAGAAGCCCGCCGCGGGGTTGCGATTGGTGTCGCCGCTAGCGGTGAGCAGTTCGCGCACAAACTCGTCATAGGGCCGGTCGATCTCCACCTGGTCGCGGATCCAGCTTTTGAAGGTGCCCATGGCGCGGCCCTGGCTGTAGAGCTGCGTATTGCGGAACCAGTCTTCAAACTTCAGGGTGCGGTAGGAGAGGTGCTCCGGGTCGGCGAGGAGTTGGTCAATCAACCGCGACCGGTCCGGCGCGGCTAGAAACGCGCGCCGTTCGGCGGGCTTGGGCACGCGGCCCACCACATCGACGTAGACGCGCCGCAGGAACTCCTCGTCGGTGCTGCGCGCGGCGGGCGGCACGTTCAGCCGGCGCTGGTTGCGATAGACCAGCTCATCGATAAAGTTCGCGGTGCGGGCGGTTGGGAACTCCGTCCCGGCCGGGGCCGTGATGACCGCCACCTGCGCCGTCACGGCCTTGCCGAGGCCGCGCGCGCGGATGGTGGTCATACCGCTGCGGCCCGGTTGAAACAACCCGGCCCCGTCCAGCTTGGCGACACCCTCGTCTGCCGATTCAAAGCGCACTTCGCCCGTCATATCCCGGGTGGTGCCATCGCTTAAGCGTGCCATTACAATGATCCGCGACCCACCCGCCCGGCCAACCAGCGTCTGCTCCGGCGGATAGACCTCGAGCCGTAGCAGGCGGGGGCCGGTGGCGCGGATCGGGGCGCCCTGGCGCAGCCACTTGAGCATGGTCTCGTAGTCATGCGAACCCACGGGCAACACCTTGCCGCCACCGTGCGGTGTTTGAAAAGAGGGCTTTCTGAGCAGTAGGCTCTCTTCCGGTTTCGTCAGTTGCACGCGCCGGCCGCCGTGTTTGTTCACGATCATGTCGTGGTCGGCTTCGCTGTCATAACCGAAGAGAGATAGCTTGAATCCGCTCTTGCCCGCGATCGAGCCGTGGCAGGCCGCAGTGTTGCAGCCTTTCGTGGTGAGGATCGAGAGGATGTCCGGGTTGAAGCTGACCGTCAAATCGGCGCGGCTGCTGCCGACCAGCACATCGGCCGAGGCCCGCTGGCCGCGGTAGAGGGCTTCGATCCGGGCCGTGCCTTCCCGCCCGCCCCGCAGCGTCCCGGCCGTCGCATCGACCGCCACCGCCTGCGCGTTGGAGGAACGGAGCGCCGCCTCGGCCGTTACATCCCGGTCGATACCGTCCGCGCCGGTCGCCATCACCACATAGCGCTGCGTGGACCCGGGTCCGGCTAAGGAAACGGTTCCCGGATACAGCCGCAGGCTCTGCGCCGCGGCGGTCAGGTTATACGCAAACACAAGGACACTTAGTGCCCGGCCGGCTATCTTCACCTTGCTGCTCCTTCGAGTGGATCCTCACTCGATGTGACGATCTGATCTTACCAGATCAAAAACGGTGATCGACACTGCGGAACCGGCAAAACCGCCCTCTGGACTGGCTTGTGCATTTGCGCGATGTTGGTAGCTACCCGATGCGCCTCACTACCAGCCAGACGCTGTTTGAAGAGATGCTCCTGCGCATTCAGACCGGGGCGTGGCCCGTCGGCCAGGCCATTCCGAGCGAACGCAAACTGATCCAGGAGATGGGTGTCAGCCGCATCGCCTTGCGCGAGGCGCTGTTCATGCTCCGGTCGCTTGGCGTGCTTGATACCGGACACGGGCGGAAAAGCATCGTCCGCCAGGTGGGCACCGACCTCCTCGAGCGCATTCTTCCCCTCGTCTGCGCCCTCGAGCCCGCTTCGAGCTACGGCCAAGTGTTCGAAGTTCGCCTGGCCCTCGAAGTTCCCGCCGCGGGCTTGGCCGCCCTGCGCCGGACCAGCGCCAACCTCGATCGCCTGGAAGAGCTCGCCAACGAGTACGCCCGCCAGGATTTCGTCGCCGGACATTACCCCCGTACCGATCTCGAGTTTCACCTCCAGGTCGCGCAATCGACGCAGAACCCTCTCATCACGACTCTGCTCAACGTGATCTCGCGCCACGTCATCTCCGTGCAGGCGGAAAGCTGGGGCACCGGAGTTCCCATCGCCTGGGACCGCGCCAAGCGCGCCCACTTTTCGATTGTCGAAGCCATCCGCTCGCAGGACGCCGACCGCGCCCGCGTCGAGATGGAAGCCCACCTGCGCTACACCGCCGCGCTTGTGCAACCACCGGGGTCGGCCATTGGTAAGACCAGTCAGCCCGGCTAATGGCCGCACCGTGTCGCCGCGCCGGACGGAATCAGGCGATAAAGTAAAGCTATGCTGCCCTATCGCGTCTTCGTCACGGATGGCCGTCCCATCACCCCCAGCCACCAACTGAACCTATTCGATGGCCTGGCGCACGTCGATGCCTGTGAAGCCGAAAGCGAAGACCAGTTGCTGCAACACGAAGGACTCGCCGAGGCCGATGCCGTGCTCGTCTACCACACGATGCGGATTACGGAGAAAACCATCAGCAAGCTCAAAAAGTGCCGCGTCCTCGTCCGGTGCGGCGTGGGCTACGACAACGTGGACCACGCCTGCGCCCGCGAGTACGGCATCCCGGTGGCCAACGTGCCCGACTACGGCACCGACGAGGTGGCCGACACCGCCATCGGCCTGATGCTCGCGATGACCCGCGGCATCAACCGGCTGAACACCCGGCTACGCGACGCGACACCGCCGTGGGCCTTTACTGCCGCCGCGCCGCTGCACCGGCTGCGCGGCCGCCAGTTGTCGATTGTGGGCCTGGGACGCATCGGTACCGCCGTGGCCCTGCGGGCCCGCGCGCTTGGCATGCAGGTCGCCTTCTTCGATCCGTACAAACCCGACGGCTACGACAAGGCGCTAAGCCTCCATCGCGTCGAAACGCTCGAAGAGTTGCTCGACACCTCCGCGGTTCTGACCCTCCACTGTCCGCTAACCCATGAGACCGAGCGCCTGATCCAGGACAAGACGCTGGCGCGCCTGCCCGCTGGCGCCTATCTGGTCAACACGGCACGCGGCGGCCTCGTTGATACCGGCGCCGTTGCCGCCGCCATCGCTTCGGGCCACTTGGCCGGCGCCGCGCTCGATGTCCTCGCGCAGGAGCCGCCCCCCGATGACGACCCGCTCCTGGTCGCCTGGCGCGACCCGAGCCATCCGGCCTACGAGCGCGTCATCCTCAACGCCCACACCGCCTTTTACAGCGAAGAGGGGCTACTCGAAATGCACCGTAAAGGAGCCGAAACCTGCCGCCGCGCCCTGCTTGGCCTCCCGCTGCGGAACGTGGTTAACGGCGTAGTCCGCTAGCCGCTCGCCGCACCTGCTCGACCATCGCTTTCTGCCGCGTCTCGACTCCGGCCATGATCCGCTTCACCTGCGCCCGCGCCTCGGCCGGGCGCCGTACAACGCGCTCGAGCCTCTGCCACAGTTCGGCCCCGCTCGTCTCGTCCACCTCAAAAAACCAATCATCGGCCCCCATGTCCCGGTACATCTGTCCCTTGCAGGTGTCGGTCGGCTGCCGCACGTAGAACGCCGGGGTGCCCACTTTGTAGGCGATCAACGGCGAGTGGCACTCCACGCTCACCACTGCAGCGGCCTTGGCGTAAATGGACGCCGCTTCATCCGGCAGCCAGTAGCTCTCGCGCCAAACGACGTTCTTTTTGACGTCCTCCGGTAGCGGATCCACCAAAACCTGCTTGCCCAACTCGACCTCGTAGGTCATCTCCGCGCACACCATCACCTTGTGACCGGTTGCGCGGACATAGCGCACCATCATTTCGCGGAGCTTGGCGTGGTCCGCCTCTGTCGTGCGGTTGTTGATGGCATCCCGCACGTCGTCAGCCGGCACCCGCGGTACATTGCGAATCTTGTAGTAGGGCGTGTAGCGCAGGCGGGGAATCACGCTGATGAACCGCCCCTCCTGCAGGCCCCGGCTCCGCAGCCAAGCCCATCCCTTCTCGTCATCCCGCAGCTTCATGCCCAGCTGCGCGTCCGGCCCGAACTCCACCACCGGCGACTTCACCCGCTGCTGCCGGAGATAGTCCCGCGTAATCGTATCCCGGCAGTAGAAGAACGCGACGCGATCAATCACCGTGCGTAGATCGGCCTCCAGATGCCCCGCCGGCAGAGCCATCGCCCGCGCCCGCAGACTCTGGAGCGTCCCGCCCCCGGCATCGCGGCCCGGCGTCAGGCCGGAGACCGGATCGAGGCTTACCCCAAACACCCCCACCGGCTTACCCGTCGCCTGTAGAAACGCCAGCGCATTCGCGCTCGCCGGGAAGCCGGATCCCGAACCGCTCACATACAGATCCGTCTCGGCCCAGGCCCGGGCTAACTCCGGCGTGGTGGGCTTCCCGTCCTCCCCCACGGCTCCCTCGACGATCTTCAACTTCGGGAATCCCCGTTCGAGCAGGCCGCGCGATCCATGTTCGAGCCTGCCCGGCCACAGCGTAACCTCGGCCTCCGGCAGATACTTTTCGAGCAGGCTCAACGCCCCCGGCGTATGCCCGATATCTCCGATGTTGACGCTCTGCCACGAACTGCGCAGCAGGATCTGCGGAGCGGTCCGCCTACCTGCCAGCGCCATCAGCATCGTTCTTCTCTGCATCCCCTACCTCCGGAACTAAACCCTGCGGGCTATTCCCCCCGCAGTTCGTTATACTACCTCACTAGTGTCCGGTAAACATTTCTCGAGCGGGCCGTAAATATAGCGGAATCAATGGATTGCGGCCAAACTTCCTCGGGAACGATTTGAACGAGTCGTCGGGACAATTTGACCACTTTCGCACCCTCCCCGAGGTGGTG
>JAPKZB010000042.1 GCA_026393985.1 Acidobacteriota bacterium | reverse complement strand
TCCTCCTGCCGGGCCGAAGCGAGTCCGTTGTGCGCGTTCCTCAGAAGCGCACAGGCCGCGCAGGCCCGGCACCAAAGGGCGAGGAACGCGCCCATACTGCCGGGCCGAAGCGAGTCCGTTGTGCGCGGTTCCTCAGAAGTGGCTCTATCCTCGCAGGCAGCGGGGTCAAACTCAATCTTCCTCACAGCCCCAGCTTCGCCACCGAGTCCTCAATCGGCGCCCCACTCTCCCGCTTGAGCGCCGTCAGAAGAGGCTGCCGCATCCGGTCAGACTGCAGCAGATACGCAGTTTCCCGCTCTGAGGCAATCTCCCTCCAAAGAGCGATCGGAACGATCACCGCCGTTGCCTCGCCGGCTTCGTTCGATACGATCTGGATGTCTGACTCCATCACACTCGCAGTGTAACTCGCCGCCGTCGCCTGCGATGTCGAGCCGAATCCGCGAACACCGCTACGCAAACACCTGACCCAGGGACAGAAGACTCGACAACAGGACCCCAAAGTCTTCAATACAGCCTGACCACCGCACCCGGTTCGATCGAACGCAATCGGCCCAGCGCCCGCGGCGCCAACCTCGCGTAAGCCGCCGTCTGGCAATCATGCGCAACGAACCCCTGTCGCACATCCCTCTCAAACTCGAGCTAGGCGAAGCACCTTGCACTCCTCCAAAACCTGCACCGCAAGCTCACGGCTTACCGTCGGAAATCCCTCCAGGAACTCGTCCAACGAATCGCCATTTTCGATGTAGTCAAATAGCGTCTGCACCGGAACTCGGGTTCCCCGGAACACGGGAATTCCATGCATCACTTCGGGGTCGCGCGTGATGGCCTCTGGCATGCCTTGATTATGGCTCAGATTGCCCCCCGCCCTCCCCTCAGCCCGCTCCCTCCGCCCCGGTCGTGCCACTTCGGACTCCCCGCGGCGCCCCCCGTAACGCCCTCCGGTAAGGCTCCTCCACGTAGTGATAAGCCGCCCACGCTCCCCCTAAACTTACCCCAAAACACAACACCACAAACCCCCAGGAATCCATCGGCCATTGCACGGTCGCCGCATTCAACGCCATCCCCCACGGCCACAACGGCAGATGCAGGAGGTATAACGAGTAGCTCGCCTCCCCCAATCGGACCATCGGCCTGGAACCCATCGCGCCCGCCCGCGCTCCCAACCCCATCACTAATCCCACAAACGGCACCAGCAGCACCCGTTCCCAACTCCCCGCCCAACCCAACACCCCCACGATCACCGCCCCCGAAACCATCCCCAGCCATGGCCAATCCCGCTGCTACCGATACCCTGCCACCCCGGCTGCAAACGCTGGCAAATGGCATAACGGATTGTAGGACTCCCACGGCGTCATCCCGAACGAAGCGATCGCCGCCACCGCCAACACCACTTTCTCCCGCCCCCGCACCATCGGCGCCAGCGCCGGAAAAACCAGGTGGAGAAACGCCTCCACCGACAACGACCAAGCCGCCGAGTTGATCGCCAGCGCCGTCTCCGGCCACCACGCTTGCGTCAGCGTCACGGCCGTCCCCGTCGCTCACAACACCTCATCAAGAGTCCGCGGCGCCGTCGTCAAATACGCCTGAAAGATCAGGATGAGAGACAAAACATAGATCGGGTAAATCCGCGCAAATCGCGCGGACCAAAACCCCCGCCAAGTGCCTTTCATGCTCCCGTCCGGCAAAAGATACGTCTTGGCCAACACGAACCCGGACAACACAAAAAATCCCGTTACCGCCGCATCCCCCAACTCCACCAACCGCAGCCATGGCCCCGGCCCCGCCATCGGCCGTCCCTTCGTGTAGTGGAACAAAACGACCAACGCAGCCAACAGAAAGCGAAGTCCCTTCAAACCCGGTAACATCACCATGTAACGGACGTATCGGCTCTCCGCTTTAGAGCGGCCTCCTCCAACGCCCCCCCCCCCCCCCCCCCATGACGAAATCATGCGGCCTCTAGCGTTTCTCCTCCTCACCTTTTTACCGGCAGCGAACGCCAACGACTGGCCCCAATTCCGAGGCCCCAACTCCACCGGCCTCTCCCCCGCATCCAACCTCCCCCTCGCCTTCAGCCCCACCCAAAACGTCGTCTGGAAGACCCCCCTACCCCCCGGACACAGCTCCCCCGTCTTCTCCAAATCCCACATCTTCCTCACCGGCTACGACGACAAAGCGCTCTATATCATTGCCCTCGACCGCCAATCCGGCGCTGAACGCTGGCGCCGCGCCCTCCCCCGCGCCCGCCACGACGAGTTCCACAAACAAAACTCCCCCGCCAGCCCCAGCCCCGTCACCGACGGCCAAAACGTCTACGCCTTCTTCACCGAATTCGGCCTCATCTCCTACGACCCCGCTGGCCGCGAACGCTGGCGCCTCCCCCTCGGCCCCTTCAATAACCCCTTCGGCATGGGCTCCTCCCCCGTCCTCTCCGGCAACACCCTCCTCATGCTCTGCGACTCGGAATCCGGCTCCTTCTTCCTCGCCGTCCACAAAGACTCCGGCCAGCAAAAATGGCGTCGCGAACGCCCCGACGTCGCCCGCGGTTTCGCCACCCCCGTCCTCCATGGCCCAGACGAAGTCCTCGTCGCCGGCAGCTACCAACTCGTCTCCTACTCCGTCTCGACCGGCGAACCCCTCTGGTGGGTCAACGGCCTCACCTGGCAGCTCAAACCCACCCCCGTCCTCGGCGACGGCGTCGTCTACGTCCTCGGCTGGGCAGGCAACTCCGACACCGGACAGCAGGAAGACGTACCACCCTTCGCCGATGCCCTCGCCAAATGGGACGCGAACAAAGACGGCAAACTCGACAAAGCCGAAATCCTCGATCCCCGCCTCACCAAAGAATGGGCCGCCATGGACCTCGACCGCACCGGCGCCATGGAAGACCGCGACTGGCGCATGTACCAAACCCGCCGCCAGGCCGTAAACTCCGTCTCCGCCATCAAGCTCGGAGGCCGCGGCGACATGACCGCCACCAACCTCCTCTGGCGCTATCACAAATCCCTCCCCAATACCCCCTCCCCCGTCCTCCACAACGGCATCGTCTATCTCGTCAAAGAAAGCGGCATCCTCACCGCCCTCAACGCCAAAACCGGCGAAGTGCTCAAACAAGGCCGCCTCACCGGCGCCCCCGGCGACTACTACGCCTCCCCCGTCGTCGCCGGCGACACACTCTACGCCGTCTCCCAGGAAGGCAAAGTCGTCGTCGTCCAAACCGGCGCCGACTGGCAGATCCTCCAGGTCAACACCATGAACGAAGCCGTCAACTCCACCCCCGCCTTCCTCGACGGACGCATCTTCCTCCGCACCCACGAAAATCTCTACTGCTTTGCCAAGGTCACCCCATGATCGCCTCGCTCCTCCTCCTCGCTTTCCTCGATTGGCCCCAGTTCCGTGGACCCGCCGCCCTCGGCGTCAGCGAAGGCCACCAACTTCCCACCGAGTTCAACGCCAAAAAGAACCTCGTCTGGCAGGTGCCCCTGCCCCCCGGCCACTCCTCCCCCATCGTCGTCGGCAAGCGCCTCTTCGTCACCGCCTTTGAAGGCGAAAACCTCTTCACCATCGCCCTGTCCACCGAAACCGGCAAGGAGCTCTGGCGCCAGCAAGCGCCCCGCCCCCGCAAAGAGCACTTCCAAAAGACCAACGGCCCCGCCTCCCCCTCGCCCGCCTCCGACGGCCAGCGCGTCTTCACCTTCTTCGGCGACTTCGGCCTCCTCGCCTACACCGTCGAAGGCAAGCCCCTCTGGCAGATGCCCCTCGGGCCCTTCAACAACCCCAACGGCCACGGCTCCTCCCCCATCGTCGCCGACGGCACCGTTGTCCTCCTCTGCGACCAGGACACCAACTCCTACCTCCTCGCCGCCGACGCCAAAACCGGCAAAGTCAAATACAAAATCGAACGCCCCGAAGTCACCCGCGGCTACGGCCTCCCGGCCATCTATAAACCCCAGTCCGGCCCCGTCGAAATGATCGTCCCCGGCGCCTATCTCACCGTCGCCTACAACTTCGCCACCGGCGAAAAACTCTGGTGGTTCGGCGGCATGTCCTGGCAATCGAAAAGCCCCCCCATCCTCATCGATGGCATCCTGTACCAAAGCTCCTGGGAAACAGGCGGCGACGGCCCTATGCCCGAAGTCCCCCAGTTCGACGAAGTCCAGGCCGCCCACGACAAAGACAACAACGGTAAACTCGACGCCCCCGAAGCCCTCGCCTACGGCATCAAAGCCGGCGGCTTCACCGCCGCCGACCTCGACCACGACGGCTTCCTCGACTCCCGCGAGTGGGGCTTCTACCGCATGTTGAAACAAACCCGCAACGCCCTCGTCGCCGCCCGTCCCGGTGGCCGCGGCGACGTGTCAAACTCCCACGTCCTCTGGCGCTACACAAAGTCGCTCCCCAATGCCGCCGCCCCCCTCTACTACGCCGGAGCCCTCTGGATCGTCAAAGACGGCGGCGTGCTCACGACGCTCAACCCCAAAACCGGCGAAGTCATCAAGCAAGGCCGCCTCACCGGAGCCCTCGAACAGTATTGGGCCTCCCCGGTCGCCGGCGACGGCAAGGTCTACCTGATCAGCGCCGCCGGCAAAGTCGTCGTCCTCAAAGGCGACGCCCAATGGGAGATCCTCACCACCAACGAACTCGAAGACGAGGTCTTCGCCACGCCCGCCCTCGGCAACGGCCGCATCTACCTCCGCACCCGTTCGAGCCTCTACTGCTTTGCCCAGCTGTAAGCCCCTGAACTTCGAGCGCCGCCCTCCGGACGGAGAGTTCCACGACCGCATGGCCACCCGCCGCACGGTCCGCGACTTCTCCCCCGAACCCGTCCCTTACGGACTAATCGAGCAAGCCATCCGCACCGCCGCCACGGCCCCCAGCGGAGCGAACCAGCAACCCTGGCACTTCGTCGTCGTCGCCGACCCCAGCATCAAAAAGCAGATCCGCGAAGCCGCCGAAGCCGAGGAGAAGGAGAACTACGAACACCGCTTCCCGCCCGAATGGCTCGAAGCCCTGGCCCCCTTCGGAACGGACGCGAACAAACCCTTCCTCGAAACCGCGCCCTACTTAATCGTCGTCTTCGCCTGCAACCACGGCCTAACCCCCGCAGGCGAAAAGATCAAACACTACTACGTTCAGGAGTCGGTAGGCATAGCGACCGGCTTCCTCCTCACGGCCCTCCACATGGCCGGCCTGGCCACCCTCACCCACACCCCCAGCCCGATGGGCTTCCTAACAAAAATCCTGAACCGCCCCGCCAACGAACGCCCCTTCCTACTGATCCCCGTCGGCTACCCCGCCCCCGAAGCCCAAGTCCCCGAACTCACCAAGAAACCCCTCTCCGAAATCCTCACCCTCCTTTAACGCCGCGCCGAAGAGATTTTCTGTTACCTCGGCGGTCGCTTTGCGTATCGTAGCCGTATGAGCTTTCACGAGCTATTCGCGAAATACTCCGGAGAGGTAACTGCCTTCGCGCATTTCCTCTGTGGAGACCGCGCGCTCGCCGAAGATCTCTGTCAGGAAACCTTCGTCCGCGCCTGGACCGCGCGCGGAGAAATCCATCAGCGGACTGTCAAAGCCTATCTGCTAACCATCACCCGCAATCTCTTCCGGGACCATCTCCGGCGCCACAGGAGAACGGAGGAACTCCCCACCGTCGCGGCCTCGGATTTACCCGCACTGCAACGCATCACGCAAGCCGAAGAGCTCGCGGGCGTCATGCAGGCGATGCGAAAGTGGGACCCCTCGGACCGTCAGGCGCTGCTCTGGTTCGCCCGCGATGAGCTCTCCATTGACGAAATCGCCTCGCGCCTCGGCTGCTCTTCCGCCGCTGCCAAACAGCGGATCTACCGCGCTCGAAAGAAACTCAACTTACTGAGGAAATCATAATGGAAATCACGAAAGACATCATCACCGACTTACTGCCCGGCTACCTCGCCAATGAGGTCAGCGAAGACTCTCGCCGTCTGGTCGAGTCCTGGTTCGCCAAGGACCCCGCCTTTGCCGCCTTGTCCCGGAAACTCGCGCCGTCTCCCTCCCGCGAAACCGCCGCGCTGAGCCGCACCCGCAGCTTGCTGCGCACTCGGAACACTTGGCTCGGTTTCGCGATCGCCTATTCCCTCGCCCCGTTCTCTTTCTGGGCCAGTAGTGAACATGGTCTCCGCTGGATGATGCTCCGCGACTCCCCGATACAAGCCGCGTTCTTCGCCGCTTGTGGACTCGGCTGTTGGATCGCTTGGGCCATCTGCTATCGGCGTTCCGCCTCGTCCGGCGTCTAGGCCACCTCTTCTACTGCAACCGCTTCCGATACTCCTGCCGAGCATACTCATACGCCCGCGCCATCTCCCCCCGCTCACTCAACTTCACCCTCCCCGTCTTCTGCTGCTCACACAAATCCACCGCCTTCAAACACCACTCAATACTCTTCTTCTCCCGCACCGGACTCTCCCCCACCGTCACCCAAATCGGATTCGTATGCGAACTCGGCAGCACCCGTACCGCCACCCACGAACTCCGCTCAATCCGCGTCGTAAACTTCACCTCCCGCATCGCCCCATCCGCCTCCACCTCTGTCTTCTCCACCGCCACCCCGTTCACCACCAGCTCCACCGGCACCTTCCGGCTCGTCCCCACCCGCGCCTGCTCCACATCCCAGTACGGCTTCACATTCGCCTTCCGCTTCGGCGCCGGCGTCTCGTTCAGCAGCGCCGCCACCTGCACCGTCGCCGTCACCCGCGCCGGCGCGCTCAGCTTCACATCCCCTTTCCCCATCTCCACGTTACTCACCCGGAAATCAATCAAATGGCTCCGCCCATCCGACACATAATTCCGGCCCTCTTTCACCCCCTGAATCCAGTCCCCATAATCCGGCTTCGCCTGCCGCACATAGCTCCGCCCCAAACCCACCTTACTGTCATAGATACACGGAAAATCCGTCTCCCCACTAATCCGCGTCCGGTATCCCGCGTTCAACGTGTGGTACCAGATATTCAACTCCCACGGCCAAGGCGTATCTACCGTCGACAGAAAATCCACCGCCCCGTGCGTCACGCTGACGATATACTCATTGGCCCCAATCCCGTCAAACCGCGGATGGTCATACGACAGCAGCTCATCCTTTGGCATCTCCAATCCCCAACCCGAATGCGCAAACCCCGTCACCGCCCCCTGCTTCTTCGCCCACTGCAAAATCGGCAGCCCCCACGTCGGCCAATCCTCCAAACGCGCCGTCCCCGGATAGTCCTGCTCCTTCACCCCCAACAACACCAAATGCCCCGTATGGCTCGACGGATGCCCCGAAATCTCCACGTCATACCGGATCCGGTTCTCCTCCGTCGACAAAGCATGATCTTTCCCCTCAAAAAACGTCTTCTGGAAATACCACCCCGGCCCCCACGTCAACACACTCCCAATCTTCAAATCCTCCCCGAGCACATGCCGCATCATGTCCTGCGGATACACCCCCTCGGTCGGCCGCTCATAATGCGAACACCCCGCCGCGTGAATATGATGGTCCCCGGAAATCCAACCCAACTTCGCCGGATCCACCCACCGCTCCAAAGCAAACGCCTCCGTCCGGTCCACCCGGTCCATCGTCACCTTCCGCGTAATCTTCTGATACTCCGGCCCCCGGCTCACCTCCACCGTGTAACTCCCCGGCGGCAGCGCTAAACTCTCCCCGTCCGCCCGGTACACCTGCGGATGGAAAAAGAAATCCGGCGCCTTCCGCTTGGCCTGCGACGGATACACCCGCCCCCTATCGTCCTTGACTAAGAACGAAGCCGTCGTCGGCCGCCCGTCGGCATCCTTCACCCGCAGCGTCAACTTCGCCGCCGGCGTAATCCGGAACAGCACATCCACCTCGCTCCGAAATCCCAGATCCTGCGTCCCCTGGCCCACATCAAAAACCAGCTTCGCCTCCCGCTGCCCCGCCTCCCGCGCATAAATCTGAATCACCCGGTACTCCACCGCCAACCCCGACAAATGCACCTTCAACGGCTGCCGCGTATAACTCTGAATCTCCATCCACCGCCGGTTCCCCGTGTTGGCGTTCTGATTCTGCATCGGCCCCGCGTTCGGCGAATCCACGCCCACCGCCGCCGTCAACCCCGCCTGGTTATGCACCTTGACGAGGAAACTCCGCCAGCCCTGCTCCATCAGCTCCGCCTTCGCCGGCCCCTGCTGCACCTTCACCCGCGCCTCCGGATTAATCTCCAGCCCCACCAAACAGTGCTTATCCAAAATCTCCTGGATCTTCTCCACCGACGCCCCCGCTAAAGCGGCCCGCTCGGCAAACGGCTCCCCGGTCAGCTCCAGTGCTTGCACCACCCGTTCCACCTGGGCCGCCAGCGGTTGCCGCTCCACGGTCCCAATCACAGGCAAAGCCTCCGCTCGCAAAGCAAGCGCACACACCAATCCAAGCCAGAGTCGCATACCGACCCAATCTTATCTCACCGCGACGAGCCGCTTTTCACTCCGCACAAACAACGTCCCGTTCGCCAGCGCCGGATACGCCCGCACCACCCCATCCAACACCCGATACTCCCCCAGCTTCTTAAATCCCTTCGGCGTCGCCTCCGCCAGCAGTAACTCCCCCTTCTCCCGCATCACCACCAACTTCCCCCCCACCAGCAAAATACTCCCCGCCCCAAACCGCCCCGTCGCCCACTTCACATTCCCCGTCTTCATCTCAATGCACCGCAGCTCCGGACCCATCTCCTGCCGCCCGTGGTACCCATACAAAAAACCATCCCGATACACCGGAGTCGCATAATGCGCGCTCAACGACTCATCCCCGCTCCACACCGGCTTAAGCGGCGTCTTCGTCAAATCCACCACCGCCGCCCCCACCTCGTAACTCGAGGTCAAAAACACCTGATCCCCCACCACCACCGGCGTCGCCGCATTCACCGTCGTGTTCGACCGCGCCCGCCACCGCATCTGCCCCCGCACCTTCCCCGTGCTCACGTTCAACACCACCAGCCCCGTCCGCGTGAAAAACACCGCCTCCTCCCCCTTGTACGCCACCGGACTCGCATACCCCGCCTCGTCCCCCGTCGCCGTCCACAACACCTTCCCCGTTCCCACCGCAAACGCCGCTATCCCCGCCGTCCCCCCCACCTGCAACATCACCCGCTCCCCCATCACCAGCGGCGCCGACGCCTGCCCGAAAAACTGCTTCTCCACCCCGAAAACCTTCATCGTCGACACCTGCCACAATGCCTTCCCCGTCCCCGCGTCCAGCGCCGTCAACACCCCGTGCGCCCCGTGCACAAAAACCCGCCCTCCGCTCACCACCGGCGCCGCCCGCGGCCCCTCGTCAAATCCAAAATCGTCCCGGTAGTTCGTCGGCACCGCCGTCCGCCAACGCGTCTTCCCCGTCTCGGCGTCCATCGCCTCGCAGATCTCCTCATCCCCCACCCGATGATACAGATACACCTTCCCCTCGCTCACCACCGGCGCCGCAAATCCCGACCCCACCTCCCGGCTCCAAACCACCTTTCCCGCCGGCGAAAAATCCCCCTCCGCCGACACCCCGTTCCGATTAGGTCCCAAATGCTGCGGCCAGTCCGCACCCCACAAACACCCCAAAATGAAGAAAGAGACGAGACGAAGCATGGCGATCCAGTATCCTATAACGATGATTCGCCTCGCGATCCTGCTCTTTTTCTTGCTCCCCCTCCTCCCCGCCCAAACTCTCCGCGGCCTCCTCAGCGTCACCGTCCGCGACGGCTCGAAAGCCATCGTCCGCAACGCCAATCTCCTCCTCACCCACACCCCCACCGGCCGCGCCTGGAACGCCCAAACCGACGCCGCCGGCGCCTTCTCCTTCGCCCTCCTCCCCCCCGGCGACTACAAAATCACCATCGACTCCCCCGGCTTCCGCCGCTCCACCACCAACCTCACCCTCCACCTCAACCAGGAACAAACCGTCGACCTCCTCCTCCAGCCCGGCGACCGCACCGAAACCATCGAAGTCTTCGCCCCCGACGAAGACCTCAAAACCACCACCCCCTCCCTCGGCGCCACCCTCCAAAACCGCCAGATCCTCGATCTCCCCTTGAACGGCCGCAACTTCTCCTCCCTCGCCCTCCTCGTCCCCGGCGTCACCCTCCCCGCCCAGGGCTCCTCCGGCACCGTCCGCGGCGACTTTACCTTCAATGCCAACGGCGCCCGCGACTCCGCCAACGCCTACACCCTCGACGGCGTCTACAACGGCGACCCCAAGCTCAACGGCGTCGGCGTCACCCCCTCCGTCGACGCCATCCGCGAATTCGAAGTCCTCACCGGCAACTACGACGCCTCCTTCGCCCGCAACGCCGGCGGCCAGGTCAACGTCGTCCTCAAGTCCGGCGCCAATACCCCCCACGGCTCCCTCTATCACTTCTTCCGCAACCAGGCCATGGACGCCCGTAACTTCTTCGCCCCCGCCGGCCCCGACCCCCGCTACCTCCGCAATCAGTTCGGCGCCGCCCTCGGCAACGCCCTCGTCAAGGACCGCACCTTCCTGTTCGCCGACTTCGAATCCCGCCTCTCCCGCGAAGGCATCTCCCGCACCACCCGCGTCCCCACCGCCCTCGAACGCCGCGGCGACTTCTCCCGCTCCGACCCCCGCACCCCCCCCATCGACCTCTTCACCCAAATGCCGTTCCCCGGCAGCATCATCCCCGCCCAGCGCCTCCACCCCATCGCCCTCGGCATCGCCAGCCTCTACCCCCTCCCCAACCGCCCCGACCCCGCCCAAAACCTCACCTCCGCCCCCGTCGCCCGCGACAACAACCACTCCTTCGATCTCAAATTCGACCACCGCCTCGCCCGCCACTCCGACCTCTCCGCCCGCTACTCGTTCTCTGATCGCGATCTCCTCGAACCCTTCGCCGGCGCATCGTTCTCCCCCGTCCCCGGCTTCGGCTCCGCCAACGCCCGCCGCGCCCAAAACCTCATGCTCTCGGAAATCCACGCCTTCCGCCCCAACCTCCTCAACGAACTCCGCCTCGGCTTCAACCGCGTCGCCCTCGGCGTCACCCCCGAACAGCAGGCCGCCAATCTCAACTCCCGCATCGGCCTCCCCACCCCCGCCAACCCCGTCAACGCCGGCCTCAGCTACATCTCCATCGCCGGCTTCGGCTCCCTCGGCGACGAGTACAACAACCCCCAGCGCGGCATCACCAACACCTACCAGCTCCTCGACCAGCTCACCTGGACCCGCCACCGCCACACCCTCCAGGCCGGCTTCGACTACCGCGTCCAGCAGCAAAACGCCTTCCGCAACGTCCTCTCCCGCGGCCTCCTCTCCTTCGTCGGCTTCACCGGCAACGCCCTCGCGGAGATGATGCAGGGCCTCGTCTCCGTCTCCAGCCGCGCCACCGGCATCAACGACCAGCGCCTCCGCGCCCGCTCGTCGTCCTTCTTCGTCCAGGACGCCTGGAAGCTCTCCCGCCAACTGACGCTCTCCTACGGCCTCCGCTACGAGTTCTCAACGCCCCCCGTCGACGCCAAAGACCGCGCCGCTATCTTCAACTTTGCCAACGGCCAGCTCAACCAACTCGGCACCAACGGCGTTCCCCGCGGCGCCTTCCTCGCCGACAGGAATAACTTCGCCCCCCGCCTCGGCCTCGCCTGGTCCCTCAACGAAAAAACCGTCCTCCGCACGGGCTACGGTCTCTACTACGACCAGGCCCCCCTCGCCCCCGGCGAAGGCATCTATTTCAACGCGCCCTACTTCAACGTCGGTACTTTCTTCACCTTCCAGCAATACAACTTACTCCTCCACGATCCCTTCCCCGCCAACTTCCCCCTCGCCCTGCCCCCCTCGGCCGTCACCTTCCAGCGCAACCTCCGCACGGCCTATGTCCAAAACTTCAGCTTCAATCTCCAGCGCCAGCTCGGCGCCGGTCGTGTTCTCGAAATCGGTTACGCCGGCAACAAAGGCACCAAGCTCCACTCCGGCCGCGACAGCAACCAACCCGGCCCCAGCACCAACCCCCAGAACCTCCGCCCCAACCCCTTCTACGGCGATATCACCACCATCGAATCCCGCAGTAACTCGAGCTACCACTCCCTCCAGGCCCGCTTCGAACAACGCGTCTCCCGCGGCCTCAGCCTTCTGGCCAGTTACGCCCTCGCTAAGTCCATCGACGACGCCTCCAACTTCTTCTCCACCGCCGCCGACCCCAACTTCCCCATGGACTCCAACAACTGGCGCCTCGAACGCGCCCGTTCGAGCTTCGACGTCCGCCAGCGCCTCTCCCTGGCTTACGTTTACGATCTCCCCTTCGGCCGCGGCCATAAGTGGCTCGGCGGCTGGCAAACTAACGGCGTCTGGAGCTTCCAGTCCGGTCGGCCCTTCACCGTCTCTCTCCTCTCTGACCTCGACCGCTCCAACACCGGCCGCACCAGCTTCGGCTTCGGCGCCAACGATCGTCCGCTCCGCCTCGCCTCCGGCCACTTAGCCAATCCCGCCCCGGAACGCTGGTTCGATACCTCCGCCTTCGCCCTCCAGCCCTTTGGTTCGTTTGGCAATAGTGGCCGCAACATACTCTCCGGTCCCGGACTCGCCAATCTGGACGTTTCCGTTACAAAGAGTACAATTTTGTCCGAACGCCTGACCCTCCAACTCCGCGCCGAAGCCTTTAACGCCGCCAATCGCGCCAATTTCGACTTACCGGACGCCGTCCTTGGCTCCGGTACCTATGGGCGTATCCTCTCGGCCCAGCCGCCGCGTCATTTGCAGTTTGGAATTAAGCTTCTTTTTGGAATTAAGCTTCTTTTCTAGTTCAGTTCGGGTTATGCTTAAAGGGCAGCCGGTTCGCGCCGAGTCAGTCTTGGATTCTTCATTGGTCGTGGGTCTTTCTTGCGCGGGTATTGGATATGCTTTGTTAGGAGACCTGGATCGATGAAAAATATTTTTGTGGGCAATCTGCCCTACGACGTCCGTGACGACGAGTTGCTGCAACTGTTCGGAAATTACGGAGCAGTGGATCGTGTCCACCTGTTGCGGGATCGCGACACGGGCCAGATGCGCGGCATCGGCTTTGTGGAAATGCCGAATGATGAGGAAGGCGACAACGCCGTGCAGGCCCTCAACGGCTATGAGCTCGGTGGTCGGCCGATGAAGGTGGAAGAGGCTCGTCCCCGCGAGGAGCGCGGCGGCTTCGGCGGCGGCGGTGGCGGTGGCTACCGTGGCGGCGGCGGTGGTGGCGGCGGCTTTGGCGGCGGTGGCGGTGGCCGTGGCAAGGGCGGCGGTGGCGGCTTCGGCGGCGGCCGTGGTGGCAAGGGTGGCGGCGGTGGCCGCGGCGGCGGCGGCAGCCGCTGGTAACTCTCCCTTCCCTAGGGCAAAGACCAGAACGAAAACAAAGGTCCCGTCCGGCTCTCGGCGTCTCCCGCCGCCCGCCGGACGGGATTTTTTCCTTCTGCCCAACCGCCCCGATCCCATCCCCAACCCCTCCCCCGCCCCCCGCGCCCCCGCCCGCCCCGCCCATACCCCCGCCCCAGCAGCCCCACCTCCCTCGCCCCAAAAGTCCCGGCCGACCTCCCCCGCCGCCGTCCGGGACCTGCCCGCTCCTACCAGTCCGCCACGCTCCCATCCCGCCGGAAAAAGTCCATCGTTACCTCCGGTTGCCACGGATGCCGGTCCGCCGCCGCCTCGTTGATGTCAATCCCTAGCCCCGGCGCCGTCGGCGGCACCGCTTGGCCCCCCACAATCGGAATCTGCCCGTTCACCACCTCGGCCCGCCACGGCACATCCTTCCGCACCACTTCCTGAATCAGATAGTTCGGCGTCGCAAACGCCACATGCGTGCACGCCGCCGTCGAAATCGGCCCCTGCGGGTTGTGGCACGCCACCGACATCAGGTACGTCTCCGCCATCGCCGCAATCCGCCGGACTTCACTGATCCCCCCGCAGTGCGAACAATCCGGCTGCACCACCGCGCACGCCCGCTTCTCAAACAACTCCCGGAACTCCCACCGTCCCGTCAGCCGCTCCCCCGTCGCAATCGGGAAGGGAAGCGCCCGCGCCACCTCCGCCAACCCGTCAATCGACTCCGGCCAGCACGGCTCCTCATACCAGTACAGGTTGTAATCGACGAGCATCTTGCCAAACTGAATCGCTGCCGCCGGCGTCGTTCGCGCGTGCAGGTCGAGCATGATGTCCACCTCGTCGCCCGCCGCCAACCGCATCGCCTCGACGCACTTGGCCGCCTTCTTCAACGTACCCGCCCGCTCCACCGGATCCGCTATCGGAATCGGCATCGACTTCACCGCCGTGAAGCCCTCCTCCATCGACATCAGGATCCGCTCCCCGAAATATCCCGGATCCGATGCCCCGTAAATATCCTCCATCTTGCCCCCGCCCAGATGGTCGTAAAAGCGCAGCGTATCCCGCACCGGCCCCCCGAGCAGCTCATGCACCGGCTTGCCCAGCTCCTTGCCCTTTATATCCCACAGCGCCTGGTCAATCCCGCTGATCGCCGTGTAGTTGATGATCCCGCCCCGCCAGAAATACTGCCGGTGCATCACCTGCCACAAATGCTCAATCCGCCGGGGGTCCTGCCCAATCAGCAGAACCGCCAAGTCCTCCACTGCACCCACCACACTCTTGGTCTTCCACTCAAGGGTCGCTTCACCCCATCCGTAAAGACCCGCCTGGTCCGTCTCGACCTTGACAAAAATCCAGTTGCGCATCCGCGCATGAACAACTTTGGTTAAAATTCGCGTTATCTTCATCGTGCGCGCCCGCGCCGGATCCTACTCCGGCGCGGACTACCTCGCACCGATGATTATTTCACGACGTCTTTGCTGTTGGTAATCACCCGGTCGATCATGCCGTACGCAATCGCCTCATCGGCCCGGATAATGTAGTCCCGCTCCACGTCCCGCGCAATCTTCTCCACCGACTGCCCGGTCGCATCCGCCAGAATCTTGTTCAGCGAATCCCGCATCTTCAAAATTTCCTTCGCGAAGATGTCAATCTCGGTCGCCTGACCCGCCAAGCCCTGCATCGACGGCTGATGGATCAGAATCCGCGAATTCGGCAGCGAGTACCGCTTGCCCTTCGTCCCGCACGCCAGTAGCACCGCCGCCATCGACGCCGCCTGGCCCACGCAATAAGTCACAATGTCCGGCTGCACCAGATTCATCGTGTCCAAAATCGCCAATCCGGCCGTAATCGAACCTCCCGGAGAGTTAATGTAGATCGAAATATCCCGCTCCGGATCCTCGGCCGCCAAAAAGAGAATCTGGGCGATAATGACGTTCGCCACCTGATCATCAATCGGCGTCCCCAGAAAGATGATGTTCTCTTTTAACAAACGGGAATAAATATCGTAAGTGCGCTCCCCCCGTGAGGTCTGCTCGACCACATAGGGCACATAGCCAAAGTTCTGCATGGGGCTTTTCAAACTCTCCTGATACACGCGGCCAGGGCAAAACTGGCCGCCATCTCTTCACCATACCATGCCCTCCCCGTCTCCCACGCCCGCCCTAGGATTTCTCCGGACTGCTCGGGAATTAACATCGGGATCCCCCCTCCTCAGCCGTTCTTGGGTATGATGTTGAGATTGATGGTAGCTCATTGGTGCTACCATCGGCCCCGTAGAATTTATCCTCGTCCGATCTCCCTATTCGTCGATATCCTCCTCAGGGGCACCGCGTACTCTTGCTCGGATCCCGTACATGAAGATTCTGATCGCCGATGATAGCAGCGTCTCCCGTCATCTCCTTGGCAGCATGGTCAAGAAGTGGGGGTACGATATCGTCTCCGTTTCGGATGGTGCGCAGGCGTGGGAAGTACTGGATCGGCCTGACGCCCCCCGCCTCGCCATCCTCGATTGGATGATGCCAGGACTTACTGGCCCGCAGGTTTGTGAAAAGGTTCGCGCCAAAAACAGAGAATCCTACACCTACATCCTCCTGCTCACCGGTCGTACCCAAAAAGAGGATGTCATTGAGGGCATGACCGCCGGTGCCGACGACTATGTCGTCAAACCCTTCGATCAGCAGGAGCTCCGCGTCCGCCTCCGCGCCGGCCGCCGCATCGTCGAACTCCAGGACGAACTCCTCAATGCCCGCGAGGAGCTCCATCAGCGGGCCACCCACGACGCCCTCACCGGCCTCAAGAACCGCGCTTGTATCCGGCAGGTGCTCGCTGAGCGCATGGCCCAGGCCACCGAGGTTGGCGATGGCTTCGGCATCATTGCCCTCGACCTGGACCGGTTTAAGGTGGTGAACGACACCTACGGCCACGCCGTTGGCGACGCGGTGCTGATCGCCGCGGCCCGCCGGATTCAGAGCGCCCTGACCGAAGCCGACGAGGTCGGCCGCGACGGGGGCGAGGAGTTCCTGGTTGTCTCCTCCCGCTCCACGGCCGGCCTCGCCGAACTCGCCGAAGCCATCCGCAGTGCCGTGGCGGCTGAACCGGTCGTCGCCGGCGAGGTTGTCCTTCCGGTTACCGCCAGCCTCGGCTACGCCCCGCTCTACCCCGGCGCCAGTGCCGACTTGCTGCTCCGCGCCGCCGATGAAGCCCTCTACCGCGCCAAACACAAAGGCCGCAACCGCCTCGAACCCGGCGTCATCCCCGGCTGCTAGCCCGCCCCTTCCCGTCCCACGCAGACTTCACCCCGGCGGCCAACCACCGTCACCTCACTACTGCATCCCCCAGCGCATCCCCCAGCGGCATCCCCCAGCGGCATCCCCCAGCGACATCCCCCAGCGACCTCCGTAGATCGACTCCCACGCCAACCCTTCCGCCTCCTCCGGCGCACCGTTTTCGAGCCCCGCGAAATCGACTTCACAAACCATAAAAATTTTTTCCCCCAATATCTACGCACCTCCCGCCTTACCCCTGCCCCGCTTCTACCCTCCGCCGCCTCTAACTTCAAAGCAGGAGAATACTCGTGACCGCATCCGCTTCCAGCCGGCGTTTGGCCGCCAATCGCGCTAACGCCCAAAAAAGTACCGGACCCCGGACCGAGGAGGGCAAAACCGCCTCCCGGATAAATGCACTTCGCCATGGACTCACCGCCAAAACGGTCGTCCTCGACGTCGAGGACCCCGCCGAATATCAGGCCTTCCGCTCCCATGTCATTCAGTCGTTTGCTCCCGCACCAGGGGTCGAGCAACTGCTCACCGAGCAGTTGGCCGACGCCCTCTGGCGCCTCAAACGAGCCCAGCGCATCGAAACCTCGGCCTTCGACCACTATCTCGATACCCTGAAACACGAAATCTTTCCCGACGATGCCGCCGCCCGCGATGGCCTCGTCAACGACATCGGCCTCGGCGTCGTCATCGCCGACGAACACGCCGAACCGTTCCGGAAAATGTTCCGCTACGTCGGCGCCGCCGAAAGATTCTATCTCCGTTTGCAGACCCAACTGTTGAAAATACAGGCCGAACGCCGTCGCAATGGCTTCGTTTCGTCGCCTCCCGTGCAGCCGGAAACGTTACGACCCGCCCGGCTGCGACCGGTGCAGCTCTGCCAGGTTGTCCCCGAAAATAGCCGCCGCGTCGTCACGGCTCACGCCGATTCGCTCCAAAATAGCCCGCTGGTCCCGGAAAACACCGGCCACCCAACCGCGAGGAAAGAACGAGGAGTCGCTTCCGAATAGCAATCGCTTGGCTCCCGCCACGTCAAGGGCGCGACGAAAGACCTGTTCCAGGTCCAGCGCGCCCTCGGCGTACCGCATCCAGCCGTTCGAACTCGAGGTGTCCAGGTACACGTTCGGACACTGATCCGCCACCATCAGCGCCTCGCGGAAAAATCCCGCCCCAAAGTGCGGAATCACAAACCGCAGCCCCGGATACCGCGTCGCAATACCCTGCACATCGAGCGGGTTGGAATATCGCAGATCAAACAAACTCGGCAGCCCGAGCTTCTTGCGCACCCCTACGCTCAAAACACCGCAATGGGTAAATACGTTCGTGCCCGGACGCCCGGCCAGCCGCTCCCACATCCCTTGCAGCCGCTCATCGGCCAGCGAATAGCCATGCATCGCCGGCAGCAGACAAACCGTCCGCATGCCCATCGCCAGCGCCCGTTCCGTCCGTTCGAGCGCCCCCGGCGCCAGCGGATTCACGAAAAACCACCCGTAAAAACGGTCCGGGGCCCAGGCCACCGCTCGCACCACCGACTCTTCATCGCCCGGAAGGCTCGCCATCAAGACCGCCGACGCTACCCCGTGACGGTCCAACTCGCCCGCCCAGCGCTCCGCCAGCGCCTCCGGCGCCTCCGGCGGTGTCTCCCATCCCAGCTTCGCCGTCGCCGCCGCCGGCTCCGAGCCCGTCAGCAGGGAAAAAAATCGATAGGAGAAGAAGTGCACATGGGCATCCCGCACCGCGAGCGGACCCCACGCCGTCTCAATCATCAACCGCCTGCCGCTCGAGCGGACTCAAACGCGTAATGCCCGCCGACAACGCCACCTGCGTCAAGCTAGCCACGTTGTTCACGTTCAGCTTCTTCATCATCGTCTTCCGGTAGCTCCGCACCGTCTGCAGACCGAGATCGAGCATCACCGCAATGTCCTTGCTCGTCTTCCCCTCGGCCACCATCCGCAAAACCTGCAGCTCCCGCGGCGACAACCCTTCGAGCACCGTCGGCAAAGGCTTCGTTTCGAGCTCCCCCCGCTGAATCCGGCTCAGCAGCCGGTCAGAAACCTGCGGACTCAAATACGATCCGCCCTTGGCCACGGTACGCAACGCTTCGAGCAGATCGCTATCGGAAGCCCGCTTCAGGACAAACGCGCGCGCCCCGCTGCGGATTGCGCTCACCACCGAATGTTCATCGTCGTGCATTGACAGAATCATCACCCGGATCTCCGGGTGATACCGCAAAATCTCGGTCGTCGACTCGATCCCGTTCAGCCCCTGCAACCCTATGTCCATCAGCACGATCAGGGGTCGCAGCTTCCGCGCCATCTGCACGGCGTCCGAACCATTATCGGTCTCCCCAACCACAGAGAAATCCCCGCTCTGCCGCAGAATGGCTTTGATCCCATCCCGCATGATTTTATGGTCATCAACTAAGAGGACACTATGCACCATGAAGCGTCAACTTTACTATAGTACCTTGACCGGACTTGGTTTGTATGGCCAGCCCCAACTTCGCCCGGCGCGCCAGATGCCGGCACAGCAGTAACCCCAAGCCCGGCGTTCTCTTCTCCACGTCAAAGCCGCGGCCCTCGTCCCGGACTTCGACCACCCCGCCCTGCATCCGGATCTCCACCCGCTGCGACCCGGAGTGCCGGATCACGTTCTCGACCAGCTCATCAACAATCCGGTAGGCCGCATGCGCCGGCTCGTTCGGCCACCGCTCGCCCGGCGTCACCTTCAGTTGCACCGTCAGCTCCGGAGCCTTCTCCCGCGCCTTGCACGCCAACTGCTCGAGGGCAAAGCCCAGCCCCGCCCGCTCCACCAGGTTTACGTGCAGCGCCTGACTCGCCGCCCGGATCCGCGTAATCACCGTCTCGAGCAGATTCTGGATCTCAACCACCTGTTCGTTCTGCTCCACCGTCAGGTCTCCGCGCAAAACCTCCAGGTGCAGCCCAATCGCGCTCAGCACCTGCCCGGCATCGTCGTGGAGCATCCGCGCCACTTTCACTTGCTCTGCTTCGTGTTCCGACAGCAGAGCAAGCAACCTGTCAACGACCGGCGAATCCATCACGCTGCCGCGAGCACTAACCCTTCTTCCGAGCCAGCGCCTTGCGCGCCGTGACTACGATATCCGCCGCTGTCATTTTGTATTTCGCCATGACCTCCTCCGGCAAGCCGCTCTCGGCATAGGTGTTATTCACGCCATGGAACTCCATAGCGCAAGGATGGGTCTCGCCCACTACCTGGGCCACCCGCACCCCCAAACCGGAGTCCACCAGATGCTCCTCGGCCACCACGATGCAGCCGGTCTCCGCCGCCGCCTTGGCGATCAGCTCCCGGTCAAGCGGCTTGATCGTGTGCAGGTCGATCACCCGCGCCGCGATGCCTTCGGCCGCCAGCGTCTCGGCCGCCCGCAAACACTCCGCCACCAGCAGCCCCGTGCTGATAAAGGTCAAATCGTTGCCCTCGGTCAGCTGGATACCCTTGCCAATGACAAACTCCTGCTCCGGGCCATAAATCACCGGCGCCTTCACCCGGCCCGCGCGGATAAACACCGGCCCCGGATGATACGCCGCCGCTTTCACGAGCGCGAACATCGCCACCTCATCCGCCGGGCTGAACACGGTAAAGCCCGCCAGCGAACACGCCAGCGACAGATCCTCGACCGACATCTGCGACGGACCGTCTTCGCCGATCGAGATGCCCGAGTGCGTCCCGACCACCTTCAGAGGCACCCCGCTATAGGCCACGTTCACCCGCAGCTGCTCGAAGCCTTTGTTCAGCACGAAGGCCGAAAACGAGGCGACAAAGGCGATCTTGCCCGATGCGGCCAGCCCCGCGCCAATCGAAACCATGTTGGCCTCGGCAATGCCGCACGAGAAGAACCGGTTCGGAAACTCCTTGCCGAACAGGTGCGTGAAGGTCGACTTCGACAGGTCGGCGTCGCACACCACTACGTTCTCATCGGCCCGGCCTAACTCCACCAGCGCCTTGCCAAAAGCCTCGCGCGTCGCCGCGCCCATCTTCAATTCGTACCGGGCTGCCATTTAGCCGATCTCCTTCAGCGCCAATTCCACTTCTTCTTTCGTCGGAGCCACGCCGTGATACTTCGGGTTGTTCTCCATGAAGCTGACGCCCTTGCCCTTGACGGTATGCGCAATCAGAATCGAGGGCTTGCCCTTGGTCGCCTCGGCTTCGGCAAAGGCCGCCTGCAGCGCCACAATGTCGTGGCCATCCACTTCGATCACATGCCAGCCAAACGAGGCCCACTTCTCCGGCAGCGGATCGAGACCCATGATGTCTTTCACCCAGCCATCGAGCTGAATCCGGTTGTTGTCGAGAATCGCGCAGATGTTGTCGACCTTGTGGAAGCCGGCGTACATCGCCGCCTCCCAGATCTGGCCTTCCTGAATCTCGCCATCTCCGAGCACGACGTAGGTCCGCGACGGGCTCCTGTCGAGGCGCGCGGCCTCGGCCATCCCCAAACCCACCGACAAGCCCACGCCGAGCGATCCGGTTGAAGTTTCAAGCGCCGGGATAAACCGCCGGTCCGGGTGACCCTGATAGATCGACCCGATCCGCCGCAGCGTGTTCAGCTGATCCTTCGGCGTATAACCCGCCTCTGCTAAAACGCTATATAACACCGGCGCGGCGTGACCCTTCGAAAGGATGAACCGGTCCCGCTGCGGCCACGCCGGGTTGGCCGGGTCGTGCTTCAAGACATCGAAGTACAGCGTCACCAAGATCTCTACGGCGGAAAGCGATCCGCCGGGATGGCCGCTCTTGGCGGCTCCGATCATCTCGATAATGTCCCGGCGCACTGTCCGGGCCATCGATTGCAACTCGCTCAGGTCACTCGTTCTCTTCATGCAATTTCTTTATTATAGGCGCAAGTACCAACCCTTTCTTTCGAACACGCGCAGTATGGCCCAAGTCAGGCCAAAAAACAGGGGAAAGCTCACCCACCACGGCCCGGGCACCACCGCCTTGGTCAGATCTTCGGTGAAGCCCGCCAGGATATAGGCCGCCAGGGCGTTGGTGCCCAGCGTCCGGAACAGCGGGATCTGCGGATCCCACCAGACAAACAACCGGTAGACCAGTAGGCTGAAGCCGGCCGAGAAGTACAAATAGCTCGCGCTGCCCGCCTGCTGCGACATCGTCCACATGTCGCGCGGATGCCAGGGCGGCACAAACGGCGGTGCGGCCCATACCCCGCCCGCGGTCAGGCACGAGATCCCGTAGCCCACCGCCATTAGCACCATGGCCCAGATCGCCATCGGCTTCAGGTTCCCGCTGCGGATCCAGCGGCAGGCGATGGCCCCGACGAGCGCGGGCACGGTCCAGGTGAGGAAACCGAGTTGGCCGCCGTCGATCACCTTGTGCGCCCGCAGCCAGTCGTGCCAGAACCACGCTGAGAGCCCCACGTGCAGCAGCGAGGAACCGATCAGGTAAGCCACCTGCGTTCGTACCGAAGCCCGCAGTACGGGCAGGATCCAGAGCGTCGTGAAGGCGATGTGCGTGAGGGTCTGGAACCAGATCCGCCAGCCGCCCACGGGCCAGTAGACCAGCGCGGCGACCAGCATCAACAGCAGCGCCCGCTTGACCAGCCGCGGGATCGGCTTGTGCGCTCCTAACTGCAGCGCGAAGCCGACGGCGAAGAAGAAATGCGGCATGATCGTATCCGCATAGCTGTTGTACGTGTTGTGGTGCCGCAGCAGCGCCGGCAGCTGTTTGTAGGAGCTGAGGAAGTTGACCAGGAACATTCCGGCGACGGTGTAGCCGCGAAACTGATCGAGCGAGTTGATCCGCAAAACCATCGTAGTGTAGCGTACCTGGGGGCGCGCTTACGCTAGAGTGGCGGTATGACTGCACACGAAGCAAAAGTAATTGGCGCCTACCTGGCCGGCGTGCTCCGCATGGAGATGGACGCCACCAAGAAGGTGCTCGGCGCGATTCCGGACGGCGGGTTCGACTACCGTCCCGATGAGAAGTCCATGAAGGCCCTCGACCTGGCCAAGCACATCGCCGAAGGCGAGGTGATGTTGATTGAGATCGCGGTTGCCGGCGGCGACGTGCCGCCTCCGACCGGGGCGAAGGAGTTGACGAGCCCGGCGGCGTTGGTGGCCTGGTACGAGCAGGAGGTGGCGGCGGCGCTGGCCAAAGTGGACGCGATGGAGGGCGAGCAGTTGGCGAAGGTGCTTTCGGTCTGGGGCGGGATGGTGACGATGCCGGCGGTGAACTTCCTGCGGCTGGCTTCGGCCCATTCGATCCATCATCGCGGGCAGCTGTCGAGCTACCTGCGGCCGATGGGGGCCAAAGTGCCGTCCATCTACGGCCCGAGCGGCGACTCGGCTAGCTGATGCGGGCTTTGCGGAAGCGGTAGTCTTCCACCTGCGGCATGCGGATGACCCGGCACATCTCAAAGAGGCGGCTCCGGGCCCGCATGCCGATCTGGTCCGCCAACGTCCGGCCGTACTCGCGGCCGCTGGCGGTGGCCGCAGCGCGGCCGGCGCCGCCGATGTCGGGGTCGGACAGATTGGTGGTGGCGATGATGGGCTTGCGGTTGTTGCAGCGGTAGGTGATGAGGCTGGTGACGGTGTCTTCGACCCAGTCGGTGATGCGGTGCGCGCCTAAGTCGTCGAGCAGGAGCAGTTCGGCGTCGAGCGCGGTGGCGTAGGCTTCGCGGTCGGTGCTGCCGCTGGTGGGATCGTAGCTGGAACGGATGCTTTGCAGCAGGTGCTGGTAGTCGTAGAAGACGCCGGAGAAGCCGCGGCCGATGAGTGTGCGCAGGGCGGCGACGGCGAGGTGGGTTTTGCCGGTACCGGGTTCGCCGATCAGCAGCAGTCCGGGCTTGTCTACGGCCGGGAACTCTTTGGCGTAGCCCCGGACGATCAACATGACGTTTTGCAGGTTCCGGGCGGCTACCTGATTGTCGGTCGGCAGCACGAAGTTATCGAGCGAGGCGTTCTCATAAAGCGGGGGGATGCCGGCGTTGTCCCAGTTCTCCTGCTGCTGTTCGGCGAGGATGCAAGCGCAGCGTTTGGCGCCGGTGATGCCGCTGCGTTCGGCGATGATCCAGCCGGATCCGTGGCATTGCGGGCAGTCGGAGTTGGGCATGACTTACTCCAGTGTAACGAGGACCTGGCCGGTGGAGACGGTATCGCCTTCGGCGACGCGGAGGGCGGCGACGACCCCGGCGCGGGGGCTGCGGAGTTCGTTCTGCATCTTCATGGCTTCGAGGATCAGGAGGCCCTGGCCGGCTTCGACGGCATCGCCGGGGGCGGTGAGAAGGCGGACGACCTTGCCGGGCATGGCGGCCTTGATGTCGCGGACGGCGGAGGCGGCGGCGGCGGAGCCGGCGGCACGGCGGCGGGGGTCGACGACGACGCGCTCCCATTCGATGGCGTTGAGGGCGATCCAATCGGAAGAGGCCGATTCGTGGATGGTGTAGCTGCGACCGTTCAGGAGAACGGAGTAGACGCCGGGGCGGATCTTGACAGTGTCAGGTTTCATGAGTTTCTCCAGGTGGAGCGGCGGGAGGGCGGGAGGGAGGGGGTGCGGGGCTGGTGGGCGGCGAGGGCGGCGGCGAGGGCGTCGCCGGAGGGGGGGGCCGGGGCGTGGTACTGGAAGGTATTGAGGAACGTTGTGTGGAGGTCGCCGGAGAGTACGGCGGGGTGGGCGAGGAGCTGCCGGAAGAAGTGGATGTTGTTGCGGATGCCGAGGATGACGGTTTCTGAGAGCGCCCGTTCGAGGCGCGCGATGGCGGCGGGGCGGTCCGGGGCCCAGACGGCGAGTTTGGCCAGGAGGGGGTCGTATTCGAGGGGGACGGGCCAGCCTTCGTAGACGCCGCTGTCGAGCCGGACGCCGGGGCCGGAGGGGAGTTCGAGCTTTTCGATGACGCCGGGGGAGGGGAAGAAGTTGTTGGCGGGGTCCTCGGCGTAGAGGCGGCATTCGATGGCGTGGCCGGTCCAGCGGATGTCCTGCTGGCGGAGGGGGAGGGGGGCGCCGGCGGCGAGGTCGAGCTGGAGATGGACGAGGTCGAGGCTGGTGACGAGTTCGGTGACGGGATGTTCGACCTGGAGGCGGGTGTTCATCTCGAGGAAGTAGAAGTTGCGGTCGTGGTCGACGAGGAACTCGGCGGTGCCGGCGTTGGAGTAGCCGGCGGCGCGGGCGATTTTGAGGGCGGCTTCGCCCATGCGGTGGCGGAGATCGGGGTCGAGGGCGGAGAGGGGGGAGGGGGACTCTTCGATCACCTTCTGATGGCGGCGTTGGAGGGAGCACTCGCGTTCGCCGAGGTGGATGAGGTTGCCGTGGTTGTCGCCGAGGAGCTGGATTTCAATGTGGCGGGGGTGGATGAGCGCCTTTTCGAGATAGACTTCGGCGGATTTGAAGCTGCGTTCGGCTTCGCTCGAGGCGTCGCGGAGGGCGGCTTCGAGGGAGGCTTCGCTATCGACGACGCGCATACCTTTGCCGCCTCCGCCAGCGGCGGCTTTGATCATGACGGGGTAGCCGATCTGGCTGGCGATGCGTTTGGCTTCGGCGAAGGTGGCGACGGCGGCATCGGTGCCGGGGACGACGGGGGCGCCGGCGGCGAGGGCGAGCTGGCGGGCGGCGGTTTTTGAGCCGAGGGCGCGGATGGCGGCGGCCGAAGGGCCGATGAAGGTGATGCCGGCTTCGGCGCAGGCGGCGGCGAAATCGGCGTTTTCGCTGAGGAAGCCGTAGCCGGGGTGGATGGCGTCGGCGCCGTGGGCGCGGGCGGCGGCGATGAGCTTGTCGACGCGGAGGTAGCTTTCGGCGGAGGGGGAGGGGCCGAGGTAGGCGGCTTCGTCGGCGAGTTGGACAGCGAGCGAGGCGCGGTCGGCGTCGGAGTAGACGGCGACGCCGGGGATGCGGCGTTCGCGGAGGGCGCGGAGGATGCGGACGGCGATTTCGCCCCGATTGGCGACGAGGACCTTTCGAAACATGAAGGGCAATTGTAGCAATCGTTTGATACCCTTGACGTAATGGCGGTCGAAACAACCAAGAGTTCCCTCAAGAATCAGGGTGTTCGCCTGACCCGGCAGCGCAAGATTCTGCTGGACCTGATTGACAAGTCCGGCAAGCATCTGGATGCCGAGAGCCTGTACCAGATGGCGCGGCTGCAAGATCCGAAGTTGAACCGCGTGACGGTGTACCGGACGCTGAACATGCTGAAGGCGGCGGGGTTGGTGGATGAGCTCGACCTGATGCATCACTCCGGTGACCAGCACTACTACGAGACGCGGATGAAGCGGGAGCATGCGCACGTGATCTGTCTGCGGTGCGGGAAGGTGGAGGAGTATTTTGGGGAGCCGCTGCTGCAAATTCGGCATCAGGTGCAGGAGTCGCTGGGCTTTCAGATTCTGTTGACGCGGACCGAGATTGGGGGGTACTGCGCAAACTGTCAGATGCAACGGGCGCAGGAGTTGGACGAGGCCGAGGTGGAAGCCTAGGGCGATGGGTGGTCCCGGGGTTCCGGAACTGGAGATTCTGGCGCCGACCGGGGGAAGGAAGACGGTTCCGCTGGAGCCGCTACCGTACCGGATGGGGCGTCAGGAGGACAACCATCTGGTGCTGCGGGACAACCGGGCATCGCGGCACCACGCGCGGATTGTGTGCGAGGCGGGGCAGTACTGGGTGGAGGACCTGAACAGCCGGAACGGGATTACGGTGAACGGGGAGAAGGTGGCGCGGGCGGCGCTGGTGGATGGGGCGGTGGTGGGGTTTGGGGTGGAGGACAGCTACACGCTCGTGTTCCGGGCGCGGAGCGGCGCGGAGGGGGCCGGGGCAGGGCCGACGGCGGGGCTGCGGCGGCTGCGCAGCATTCTTGAAGTGGCGCGGACGCTGACGGGTTCGCTTTCGACCGATCATGTGCTGGCGAGTTTGCTGGAAGCGGCGATCAGCGTGACGGGTTGTGATCGGGGGTTTGTGTTGTTGCGGGAGGGGCGGGGGCTGGTGCTGCGAATTGGCCGGGACAGCGCGGGGATGGTGCTGGGGGAGGGAGATTTGACGGCGCCGCCGGAGGTGCTGTGTGCGGCGCTGGAGAGCCGGCGGGATCTGCTGTCGATGACGGTGGAGGGGTATGGGCACGTGGTGTGCGTGCCGCTGCTGCGGGTGGCGATGGCGGGGGGCGAGGAGACGGCGTTGCTGGGTTCGGCGCGGGAGGCGGCGGGGTTGTTGTGTTTGGAGTCGGGGCCGGGGCGGGCGGAGTTGGCGGGGTTGGGTGGGGAGTTGCTGCAGTCGCTGGCGGTGGAAGCGTCGATGATTTTGGAGAACGCCCGGCTGATTGTGCAGGAGCGTTTGAAAGACCGGATGGAGCGGGAGTTGGATTTGGCGCGGACGATTCAGCGGGATTTGCTGCCGGATCAGTTTCCGTTGACGGGGTGGTTTCGGGCGTGCGGGGTGAGCGTGTCGTCGGCGCAGGTGGGGGGCGATTACTTTGACCTGATGGAGTTGGGGGAGGGCCGCTGGGCGGCGGTGTTGGCGGACGTTTCGGGCAAAGGGGTGAGTTCGGCGCTGCTGGCGGCGTTTTTGCAGGGGGTGTTTTTGGCGGCGACGGGGGAGTCGACGTCGGCGGCGGCGGTACTCGAGCGGGTGAACCGGTTTTTGTTGCGGCGAACGAACGGGGAGAAGTACGCGACGCTGGTGCTGGTGACGTTGGACCGGGAGGGGAAGTTGGTGTGGGTGAACGCGGGGCACTGCCGGCCGCTGCTGTGGCGGCGGACGGGTGAGGTGTTTGAGTTACGGGCGGCAGGGCTGCCGGTGGGGATGCTTGAAGAGGCGACGTGGGAGACCTACCGGCAGCAGGTGGAGCCGGGGGACGTGATGGTGCTGTACTCGGACGGGTGCAGCGAGGCGCGGAACGGGGCGGGGGAGATGTTTGGGGTGGGGCGGGTGGGGGAGGCGTTGCGGCGGTTTGCGGCGCAGGGGGCGCAGGCGGTGGCGGAGGGGTTGCGGCGGGCGGTGGAGGAGTTTGCGGGGGGTGAGGCGCAGGGGGATGATTTGACGGTGCTGGTGGTGGAGTACCACGGGTGAGGTGCCTCGGGTTGAAGTGGCTTTGGCTGGGGCCGATGGTGGCTTGGGGCGGGGAGATTCATGAAGCGGCGCGGCGGTGCGGGCGGGCGGAGTTAGAGCGCGCGCTGGCGGCGGGGAATACGCCGCTGCATGTGGCGGTGCAGGCGGGTCAGATGGAGTGCGTGGTGGTGTTGCGCGGCCGAGGGGCCAACGCGGAGTTGCGGAACGGGGAGGGGAAGACGGCGTGGCAGCTGGCCGCGGGCCTGGCGGACCGGGCGATGGCGGTGAGGCTGCAAGCTGTGCTGTTGGCGCTGCCGGCGGGGCGGGAGATGGGGAGTCCGTTCGTGCGAGAGCCGCTGCAGGAGGCGGCGCGGCGGGGGGACGCGGACTATGTGGCGATGCTGTTGCAGTTGGGGGCGGACCCGAACGGGAAGGGAGCGGACGGGGCGACGGCGCTGCAGGCGGCGGCGTTGAAGGGGCACGGGGCGGTGGTGGAGTTGTTGCTCAGGAAGGGGGCGAGGGTGAGCGAGGGGTGGCCGCTGCACGATGCGGCGGTGGGAGGGAGCGCGGCGGCGGTGCGGGCGATAGTTCGGGGTGGCGTGCCGGTGAATGCGGTGAATCCGGGGACGGGGGACACGGCGCTGCATGCGGCGGCGTCGTGGGGGAGGGTGGAGGCGGCGCGGGCGCTGCTCGAGTTGGGGGCGGACCGGACGGTGAAGAACGGCCGGGGGCGCACGGCGTTTGCAGAGGCCGAGGCGAACGGGTTCGGCGCGGTGGCGGGGGTGTTGCGGGGAGAGGGGCGGTGAGTTAGAGCGAGGCGCCGTCCCAGGAGTGGTTGGGGTCGGGGTAGAAGGTCATTCCTCCGTTGGTGATGGAGATGAGCCAGCCGCCGGGGACTTTGGCGCGGGAGGCGGGGATGGAGGAGGAGAGGGGTTCCCACTGGAGCCGGGCGGCGGGCTTGACGGGGGTGGGGGCGGGGGCGATGACGGGGTCGGGGGCGATGGTGAGGGCGGGGGTGGAGGTGAGGGCGGGGTTGGAGGCCGAGGGCAGGTCTTCGGCGATGAGGCGGCAGGCGTCGTTCAATTCGGCGGTTTTGGTGCGGTAGGGTTCGCCGAGGTAGGTGAAGCGGTCCATGTCGCGGACTTCGACGCGGTCGGCGATGATGGCGCCGAAGGCGAGAGTGCGCTTCTTGCCGGTGGGCAGACCGCTGCGTTTGTTGAGTTCGTCGACATCGATGGATTTGGTGATTTCGTACTTGGCCATGGCTTGCTCCCTGTTAGCGTGAATTGATGAAGCGGCGGTCGAAGTAGTAGAGATGGCCGTCTTCGGCGCCAACCAGGATATCGAGAAGTCCGTCGCCGTTCCAGTCGGCGGCGTTGGGGGTGGGGTTGTGGCCGTTGAGTTTGGCCTTGATGAGCAGGCCGCGAAGGCGCATGACGGGTTTGGCCTGGGAGCCTTCGTTTTCATACCAGATGGGGCCGTCGTCGGAGTCGGTGATGAGGTCGAGGTCGCCGTCGGAGTCCCAGTCGGCGAGTTCGACTTTGCGGCGGCCGGAGGCGCCGTAGTTGTTGCGGGCGAGTTGGAGGAAGCGGCCGTTGGGTTCGACGAAGATGCGCTGGGGGGGCTCGAGGGTGAGTTTGCCGTTTCGCTTTTGCCGGGGGTAGAGGCAGAGGTAGCCGCGGTGGTCGAGCATGACGAGGTCGGGGAGGCCGTCGCGGTTCCAGTCGACGACTTTGGGGGTGGTGCGCCACTGGGGCCATTCGACATCGACAGATTGGCGGGGGGCGAGTTTGCCTTGGCCGAGGTTGCGGTACCAGACGACGTCGCCCCAGATGTCGTTGACGAGGAGGTCTGGGAGGCCGTCGAGGTCCCAGTCGGCGACGGAGGGGTTGGCGTAGCCCCATTTGGCTTCGGCGGGGCCCTGGATGGAGCCGTTGGGTCCGGCGCGGCGCGGGGGGATGAGATTGCCGCGGGCGGTGAAGGCGGGTTCCTGCCGGGTTCCGGTGTTTTCAAAGTACTGGACTTCGCCGGCGGAGTTTCCGATTAACAGGTCGAGTTTGCCGTCCTGGTTCCAGTCGGCGGCGACGGGGCGGGCGAGGGAGCCGGACTTGAGAAAGGGGTCGATTTGTTCGAGGTATTGGGGGTTTTGGCCGTGGTGGGCGAGGGCGACGTAGCCGCCTTCCTCGCCGATGAGCAGCGAGGGGGGACCGGCGGGGAGCCAGCGGAGGGCGCGGGGCTGGATCATCTGCAGCTCCATTTTGAAGGGGAAGGGGACGGGTTTTGATTCGCCGTGTTTGAGGAGGAAGACCTGGTCGAGGAAGTTGGCGAGGACGAGGTCGAGTTGGCCGTCGTTGTCCCAGTCGATGGGGTTGGGGGCGGGGGTGCCGTATTGGTCGATGGGGAGTTGGACGGGGGTGAGGAAGCGGGGGGATTGGTTGGTGCCTTCGTTGCGCCAGAAGTAGACGTAGCCGTGGAGGGGGCCGCGGGTCCATTGGCCTTTTTCGTTGAAGGCGTCGTCCCAGCCGTAGTCGCGCCAGTCGGAGACGCCGTTGAGGATGTCGATTTTGCCATCGCGGTCCCAGTCGATGGGGTACCAGAGGTCGTCGCGTCCGACGTGGTAGGTGCGGGGTAGGGAGAGGGGGACGGGTTGGGAGAGGCGGTTTTGGGCGAGGTTGGAGAAGTAGCCGCCGGAGTAGACGAGGTCGAGATGGCCGTCGCCGTTGGCGTCGGCGACGACGGGATCTTTGACGGCGGGTCCGAGCCAGAGGGGGCGGGCGAAGAGGGGTTGGGCGTTGGAGCCGAGGTTGGTGGCGAGGAAGATGCCGTTGAAGGGTCGGTCGGGGCAGGTGAGGATGAGGTCGAGGTCGCCGTCGGCGTCCATGTCGAGGGCTCCGGGGTGGGCGTAGAGTCCGACGCCGAGGCGGGCGCGGACGTGGGGGCGGCCGTAGGTGAGGCGGTCGCCGGCGCCGATGAGGGCGGGTTCGGGGGTGGGGGGGCCGGGTTGGACGGTGTAGTTGCCGGGGCCCTGGGAGAGGAAGAAGAGGCGGGATTGGGCGCCGCGGAAGTCGATTTTAGCGGGGAGGGGGCGGCCGCTATAGAGCACTTGGGCGGCGGGGGAGTCGAGGGGTGTTTCGAGGGCGACGGGGTGACCGGGGGGGACGTTGAGGGAGAAGACGGCGGCGAGGAGGAGGAGGAGGCCCATGGGGGCTTAGAATAGCGCGGTTTGGCGGTGGTCGACGGTGGGAACGGCGGCGCGGGTGTGGATACGGGCTTCGTTTTTGGCTTGGCGGATGAGGGAGGTGAGGTGGGCGTGGGCCTGATAGATCTCAAAGAGGGTTTGGCAGCGGGGGCAGCCGCCGCGGATGGCGCCGGCGCCGTCTTCTTCGGGATCGAAGCGGGGGTGCTTCGGGCATTTACCAGCGAAACTGATGGCGCCTAGTTTGAGCATGGGGACGTATGCTGAATGGGGATGACTACGATTATTGTAGCTGGGCACGCGATCTGCAAGCGGCCGGAGGCGGCGGAGCGGGAAGAAAGTTGGATTTTATTGGATTTTCAGCGGGGGGAGGTGGGCAAGTACCTGGAACATATCCGGACGGGGGTAGAACTGGCGGCGCGGGAACCGGAGAGCTTGTTGGTGTTTGCCGGGGGGTACTCGCGGGCGGGGGCGGGGCCGCGGAGCGAGGGGGCGGGGTATTACTGGGTTGCGGAGCAGTATGGATGGTGGGGGCACGGGGAGGTGGCGGAGCGGGCGGTGACGGAGGAGTTTTCGCGGGATTCGTACGAGAATCTGCTGTTTGGGATCTGCCGGGCGCGGGAGTATACGGGGCGGTGGCCGGGGCGCGTGGCGTTTGTGAGTTGGGAGTTTAAGCGGGACCGGTTTGAGTTACACCGGGAGGCGATTGGGTGGCCGGCGAGCTGGTGGGAGTTTGTGGGTCCGAATAATCCGCCGGATTTGGCGCAGGCGCAGGCGGCGGAGGCGCGGACGGCGGCGGGCTACCGGGTGGATCCGTATTCGGCGGGGGCGGAGTACCGGGCGAAGCGGGAGGCGCGGAATCCGTACCGGCGGCAGCATGGGTATGGGGTGAGTTGCCCGGAGGTGGGGGAGTTACTGGGATGGGAGGGGCCGGGGTTGTACGGGGGGGAGTTGCCGTGGCGAGGGCGCGTAGTACGCTAGGTCATGGCAGAGAGAAGGGATTTCTTACTGGGCCTTTCGGGCCTGAGCCTTGCTACGGAAGCGGCTACGGATAGCTTGTACATTCCGGATCGACACTTGGAGCGCGACCGGGAGCTGTTGATGGGGTTTCTCGAGGAGTACTCGTTTGCCATGGTGATTTCGGCGAGCGGGGGGATTCGGGTAACGAATGTGCCGACGCTGTTTGAGCGGCCGGCCGGGGGGGAGAGTTGGGGCAAGGTGTGGTGGCACCTGGCGAAGAATAATGCCCAGAACGGGGCGTTGAACGGTGAGGCGGAGGCGCTGGCGGTGTTTCATGGGCCGCACGCCTACGTTTCGCCGAGCTGGTACGCGGCGCGGCCGACGGTGCCGACGTGGAACTTTGCCGTGGTGCATTGCCATGGCAAGCCGCGGCGGGTGGACGATGATGCGGCGTTTGCGCGGAGTCTGGATCTGTTGGTGGCGCGGAACGAGAAGAAGTACGGGACGGGGAAGCCGTGGGAGCTCGGTTCGATGCATCCGGAGTATTTGAAGGGGATGCGGCAGCAGATTGTGGCCTACGAGATGGTGGTGGAGCAGGTGGAGGGGAAGTTTAAGCTGGGGCAGGAGCGGACGGCGGGGGACCGGGCGGGGGTGCTGCGGGGGCTGGAGCGGCCGCAGGGCCGGAGCATTTTTGAGTTGACGCGGGATTACTATGCGCGGTTGAAGGGTTGATTTCTATTTGACGGCGGCTTGCAGGACGGCGAAGGGGGAGGGGATATTGCGAGTGAAACGGCGGCCGCAGGAGCCCTGCGTCGAGGCGCATTCGAGGCGGCAGGCTTCGGCGGCGGCCATGTTTTGGGGCAGGCAGGGGCAGATGGAACAGCGGGTGCCGCGGGAGAGATAGGTTTCGCAGCAGTGCTTGCGGACCTGAATCGTAGTTGCCATTTATTTGCAAGTATAGGATAGGGGACCAAAAGAGTCCAGTATGACCGCGGAAGTTTTTCCGGGCGGGATCCGAGGTTGTGAGTTACTGGGCGATACCGGCCGGGGAGTTCGGAGACGAGTGTTCTCCGTTTTGGGGAGAACACTCGGTGGGGGGCGTTGCAGGCAGCTCGTTGCTTTCGCCGACCGAGACGCTGGGGGGGCAGGGATCCGTCGTGGTTAGGGGAGGGCGGTGCGGACGTCGCCGTAGGCGAAGGCGAGCTGGGCGAGGGCGAGTTGGGCCTGGTAGCGGCTGCGGATTTCGAGGTCTTCGGCGGTGGCGAGGGCTTCCTGGGCGGTGACGGTGTCGAGCGTCGTGGCGAGGCCGGACTGGTAGCGCAGGGTGGTGAGTTCGAGGACCTGGCGGGCGGAGCGGGCGGCGGCTGCGGCGGCGGCTTCGGCGCGGGTTTGGGCAGCGAAGGAGGTCTGGGCTTGGGCGGCTTGGCGGGAGGCGGCGAGTTGGAGACGCTGCACCTCCTGTTTGGCCTGTTCGAGTCGGAGAGAGGCGGCGCGGATTTCGGCGTCGAGGCGGCCGCTGGTCCAGAGGGGGATTTGGAGGGTGGCACCGAGGTTGTAGGTGGCGATGGCCGAGTCGGGTCCGGCCCCGAGGAGTCCGTAGTCGGCGAGGGCGGTGAGTTGGGGCCAGCGGGCGCGGCGGGCGCGGAGGAGGTCGTGTTCGGCGGCTTTTACCCGGTCGCGGGCGGCTTGGAGATCGGGGCGTTGGGCGGGGGAGTCGAGCGAGGTGAGGCGGAGTTTGGGTTCGGCGAGGTCGCCGGGCAGGGGGGTGGCGAGGAGTTCTTCGAGAGCGGGACGGAGGAGGGCGAGGTCCTGTTCGGCGGCGATCTGTTCGGTTTGTTCGATTTCGCGCCGCTGGCGATGGCGGGCGAGGTCGAGCTGGGAGGCGGCGCCGGCTTTTTCGCGATCGGTGGTTTGGGCGAGGAGGGATTCGGCGGTTTGGAGGCGGGCGCGGGCGGCGCGGAGGCGGCTTTGGGCCTGGAAGGTTTCGAGGAAGAGGGAGATGACGGCGGCCTGGGTCTGTTCGCGGACGGCTTCGACGTCGCGGGCGGCGGCCGATTCGGAGTGGCGGGAGGCGCGGACGGAGGCGAGCAGGGAGAGGTCGACCACCTTTTGTGAGAGGACGGGGCGAGCGTTGAAGGTGCGGAAGGGGCCGATGCGGGAGGGAAAGCCGGGGAAGACGAGGCCGATGCCCTGCAGGTTGCTGGTCTGTCGGGTGGCGGAGACGAGGAGGTCGGCTTGAGGGAGGTATCCGGCGCGGAGGGCGTCGGTTTGGGCGCGGCGCTCGAGGAGGCGGAGGCGGGAGAGTTGGACGCCGGGGTTTTGTTTGGCGGCGAGTTCGAGGGCGGACTCGAGGGAGAGGGTTTGGGCGGCGAGGCCGACGGCGGTGAGGATCAAGAGAGAGAGTGAGCGCATATTAGCCTCCGATGGTGGCGTCGACGCGGAGGCCGATGGGGAGTTTGGTGCCTGGTGCGAGGTCGATGAGGGTTTCGAGGATTTTGGTGTCGACGCGCTCCGAGGGTTCGTCGGAGCGGATGTTTTTACGGCCGAGGATGCTTCCGATGCTGCTGACGACGCCGGTGAAGGCTTTGTCGCCATAGGCGGTGGCGCGGAGTGTGACCTTTTGGCCGATGGCGATGCGGGCGACGTCGGTTTCGTCGACGTCGGCGCGGACGCGGAGCTGGGAGGTATCGCCGAGGACGAGGATGGGAGAGGCCATTTGGGTGGAGACGCTTTCGCCGGTGCGTTTGCGTTTGCGAAGGACGAAGCCGTTGAGGGGCGAGAGGATGACGGTGCGGGCGAGTTGGGCGCGGGCTTCGGCGAGTCGTGCTTCGGCGGCGGCGAGTTCGGCTTCGGCGCGGCGGATTTCTTCTTCGCGGGTGGGGGCGCTGATGAGGTTGGCGCGCTGGGTGGTGGCTTCGAGGCGGGCCTGGGCGACGGCGAAGTCGCGTTCGGCGACTTCGAATTCGCTGCGGGAGATGGCGCCGCGGTCGAGGAGGAAGCGGCGGCGATCGCGTTCGGCGCGGGTTTGTTCGAGAACGGCGCGGGCTTCGCCGGCGAAGGCGGCGGATTCCTGTCGTTCCTGGGGGCGGGCGCCGTTGCGGAGGCGGTCGAGTTCGGCGCGGCGTTCGGCGAGGGCGGCGGCGGCGAGTTGGACGCGGGCGGAGAAGTCGGCATTGACGAGGGTGGCGAGGACTTGGCCGCGCCGGACGGGTTGGCCTTCTTCGACGAGGACGGCGGAGAGGCGGCCGTCGAGTTCGGTGCCGATGGCTACTTCTTCGGAGACGGGTTCGACGCGTCCGGGGGCGACGATGGCGAAGCGGGCGGTTGAGGGAGGGGGTGTGGCCGGGGCTGGTTGAGTGGGCCCGGCGGTGCGGCGGAAGAGGAAGAAGCCGAGGGCGGCGAGTAAGAGGAGGCTAAAGAGCCCGATGTACCTTTTCATGCGATATCTCCTGGGGAGGGTGGTATGGGACGACGCAACTCGTCGGAGCTGATGCGGCCGTCTTCGATTTCGACGATGCGGTCGCAGTATTCGAGGACGCGGGGGTCATGGGTGACGATGATAACGGCGCGGTTGTCTTGGCGGGCGAGTCCGCTGAGGATTTCGAGGACCTTGCGCCCGCTGACGGAATCGAGGGCGGCGGTGGGTTCGTCGGCGAGGAGGATGCGGGGCTGGCCGGCAAGGGCGCGGGCGATGGCGACGCGCTGTTTTTGGCCGCCGGAGAGGTCGGCGGGGTAGGCGTTGCGCTTGTCGGCGAGGCCGACCGATTCGAGCAGGTTGGCGGCGGCGCGGTCGGGTTGGGGCACGTGCTTGAGTTTGCACATGATGGCAACGTTTTCTTCGGCGGTGAGAGCTGGGAAGAGGTTGAAGCCCTGGAAGATGAAGCCGAATAGATCGCGGCGGAGGGCGGGCCGCTGGCTTTCGGGCATGCCGACGATTTCGCGGCCGTCGACGCGGACGCTGCCGGAGGTGGCGCTGAGGATGCCGCCAAGGACGGAGATGAGGGTGGTTTTGCCGGAGCCGGAGGGTCCCATAAGGACGAGGATCTGACCGGCGTGGATGTCCAGGGAGACGTCGTTGAGGGCGCGGAAGCGATTGGCGCCGGAGCCGTATTCTTTGACGAGGTGGGAAACGGAGACGAGTGGCTGCATGGGAGTGTCCTAGCCGCGGAAGACCATGGCGGGGTCGATGGTGGTGGCTTTGCGGATGGAGAGGAGGCTGGCGCTCATACACATGAAGAGGGTGAGGCCGAAGATGCCGAGGGCGATGGGCCAGGGGAGTTTGATGAGCAGGTCGGTGTCGGCGGTGGAGCGGACGATGGCGAGGGCGACGGAGATGCCGAGGACATATCCCATCACGGCGGCGAGGGCGGACTGGAGAATGATGACCTGATAGATCTGTCCGTTGGTGGCGCCCATGGCTTTGAGGGTGCCGAACTCTTTGAGGTGGTCGATGGTGGCGGCGTAGATGGTTTGGGCGACGACGACGATGCCGACGAGGAGACCGAGGATGGCTCCCATGAGGGTGGTGGTGCCGGCACCGGTGCCGAAGACCCAGTAGTTGCGGGTGCGGAGGAGGATTTCGTCGTGGGTGAAGATTTCGATGCCCGGGATAGTGGCGAGGAGACGGGTTTTGATGGCGGGCAGGTTGGCGCCGGGGGCGGTGCGGAGGAGGATGAAGATGGTTTCGTGCTCCCGCATGGGGATGTAGTTTTGGGCGTTTTTGAAGCTGGTGAAGACGTAGGGGGCGGTGGTGAAGGAGCGGATGCCGTGCGTGAAGCCGACGATGCGGGCGCGTTTGCCATTGATTTCCAGGGTTTCCCCGATGTTGTGGACGCCGAGTTTCGTTTTGTACAGGTCGTCGATGATGACGGTGTCTTCGCCGCGGAGGTCTTCGACGCGGCCGGCGACGAGGTTCCAGGGGCCGCCCATGCCGGAGTCGAGGTCGAAGCCGGCGATTTGGCAGGTTTCAAAGGCGCCGTTGGGGAGTTTCCAGTTGACGAAGAAAATGGCGAAGTTGGCGGTGCGGGTGACGCCGGGGACTTGGAGGGCCTTCCAGCGTTTCGATTCCTGGATGGGGGAGCCGCCGTTGACATGGGGGATGCCGGGGGCGGAGATCCAAAGGTCAGCGGAGTTGTTATCGACGATGTTCGCGGCGGTTTCGAGGAAGCCGAGGAACATGCCGAATTGGATGGTGATGAGGACGAGGGCGAAGACGATACCGGTGAGGGTGACGATGAGGCGGACGCGATCGTGGAGGAGGTTTTTCCAGGCTAGAATACTCATCACTTGTTGACCAGATAATAATCACTGAACAATGTCCATTATTGGGCCGTGGCTTGGCGGTGTCAAGTTTTTTCTGAACGATGTTCAGAAAAAGTCTTATGGATGGGACTGAGGGGAGGGGGATCAGGCGGTGGCGGGGGACTGCAGAGCCTTGGTGATGAGATCAATACTGCGTTGGATCATGGATTCTTTGGAGGGCCAGGGGAAGTTGTATCTTCCATGGTCGTTGATGAGGATGGAGGTAATGCCATGCATGTGGGACCAGACGATGAGGGCATCGGCGGTGGGGTCGGTGGTGGCGGGGAAGTGTCCGGCCTGCTGGCCGACGGCGATGATGCGGACGAGGTGTTCGAGGGCCTGGCGGCCGAGGAGGTTGGATTCTGCGGATTCGGTGAAGGAATCGAAGGGGACATTGCCGAAGACGAGGCGGTACTGGTGGGGGTGCTCGATGCCGAACTCGATGTAGCAGCGGATGCCGGCGGCAAGGGATTCGAGGGGGGGGGGGCTTGTTGTTCGATCTGGCGGAGGCGATCGATAAGGACTTCAAAGGTTTCGCCGCAGATGGCATCGACGATTTCGATTTTGTTCTTGAAGTAGAGGTAGATGGTGGAGGGGGCGTATTCGATGCGGTCGGCGATGGCGCGCATGGTGACGCTGTCGAAGCCGTCTTGGAGGAAGAGTTCGGTGGCTACCTGCAAAATTTTTTGACGGAGGGCGTCTTTTTCGCGGGCGCGGCGTTCAGAGGTTCCCATTACCCCCCAAGTGTTTGCCGATTCCCGGAGGATTGTCAATCCACGGTCTGGTGATGGGGCTGTTGCGGCTAGGCATGGCATTTGGTTCCCGGTTCGCTGGGGTTGGCCGCAGGGGCTGAGGCGGCATGGGAGAGTTTGTACGTGCGGGACCGGCCCGTGGAGCGGGCCTGGGTGACGAATGTGCCGACGCTGGTGAAGCGGCCGGTTGGGGGAGAGTTGATGTAAGTTGTGGTGGCGCGTGGAGGACGATGCGGCGTCGGTACGGAGTTTAGATGAGTTGGTGGTGGGGAACGAGAGGCAGTACGGGGTGGCAAGCCGTGGAAGTTGGGTGCGATGCCACTGGTGTCCAAATTAGCTGGAAACCGGTTGGGGTTGAATTGAAAGCAAGGGACTTGCGGTGTTGATTTCCGCGTTTTGAATTTGAGGTTGCCCATCGGGAGAGGTAGCGCCCGGTCACCACCTTGAAAACCGCATGGACGAACCTACGCAAACGCGCCGGCGTTAACAGCCCGTGGCAAAAGTGCCCATTTTCTGGAATCCCACCCCAAGCTGCCAGCAGCAGTGACCGATGCTTCGCAAAGTGCTTTTCCGCACCAAGTAGCTCCCGCAGGCCAAAGTCAGGCCATCTCTGTGTAAAACATGCCATCAAAGCGTCGATCCACCCGCAGAAAACGCTGATAACAAGGCTCTTCCGCCCCTGGAACCCCCTGGGCGTGCCCACCTCAAACAGGCCCCGCAATACCAGACTCAGATTGAACGCACTGGCGTGAATCAGAATCCGCTTCCGGATGTTATCCCGCCCTCGGAGGTGCGTCCGCCGCATCGCTCCCGTCTCATACAGGTCCGCAAACGATCGCTCAATGTACTCCCCCCGCCTCCGCATCAGCCGCTTGCCGTGCGCGCCCCGCACCCGACGCCGGTTCCCATAAACCGCCTTCTTCTCCGCCGCCTTCCCCGCCGCCTTCCCCGCCGCCTTCCCCTGCCAGTTCCGCCGTCCCCGCTCCGGCTCCGGAATGTAACTGCGCACACCATTCTCGCTCAGCTTCCGCAGCACCGCATTGCTGTGATACCCCTTGTCCGCCACCACCTCTTGCGGACCCTCCGCGCTCACCCGCTCGCCATCCGCTTCGTTGTTGACGGTCGCCGCCGTCTCGGCAATCCAGTCGCCTGCCTCGGCCACCGTCTCCATCATGGTTGTCGTGTCGCCCTGGTCGGCCCCCTGCAGCGTCACCGCTACAATCGCGCCCGTCTCCAAATCCACGGCGTGCTCGGCTTGGTGCGCCATGTGCGTGGAGCCGTCCTTCCTCTTGGCAATCCGCGCATCCGGGTCGTGCGGGTGCTCCCAATCCTCATTCGACGTGCGCTTCTGCCGCTTCCGGTCCAACTGGGATAGCTGCTCGCGCGTCGGCGTTTCGATGCCTGACTCCTTGGCCAATTCGGTCAGGAACTCCTGGTAGTTGTCGCCGGTGTCCCGGCGAACAATGCTCCGCATCGCCGCGTTGGCTTCGAGGGTGGTGGCGTCCACGCCGATGGTCTTGCCCTTCAGCAGTCCCCGGGCCGCAATGACGCGCAGCACGAAGCCGAAGACCTGCTCATGCGTTTCGACAGCAATCAGCCGGCGGGTGCGCGAAAGGGTCGAATGATCGGGGCTGCGCTCGTCGAGTCCGATTCCCAGAAAGTGGCGGATGCCGAGCGAATCGGAGGACCGCTAGGCGATACCGCGTTCAGAATCGATGCCCTCGAAATAGCCGACGAGGAGGGCGCGGAAGTAGATGCCCGGGGTGAGGCTGGGCCGGCCCATTTTTTTGGCGTAGAACTGCTTGCAGGCAGCTTCGGCGAACTC
>JAPKZB010000036.1 GCA_026393985.1 Acidobacteriota bacterium | reverse complement strand
CGCTGTATGTGCGATGGCGGAGGCCCACATGAGCGGTCTCCTTGCGAGGCCCGTCGCCGCCCTCGCGCGGCGCTGCGTGCCCAGACGCCGGAGGCCCCTATGAGATGGCTCGTCTGGCTGCCCGTTCTCTTCCTCGCTGTCCGCAGCCTCGCCACCCGCTGGTTCTGGCCTGCCCTTTGGCCCGGCGAGTGGAGCGGACGCGCCTGGAGCGCCGTCCGCGCCGAGCCGCTCGAAAACTCGTTCACCCTGGCGGCCGCGGTCACCGTTACCGCCGTCTTCGTCGCACTGCCCCTCGCTGGCCCCTACCTGCGCCGCGCCGCCGTGCGGTGGGCCGTGATGACCCTGGCCCTGCTGCCGCCGCTGGCGGCCAGCGTGGGCCTGCACGGGCTGTTCCTCCGCCTCGGCCTCACCGACTCCTGGTGGGGCGTCGCACTCGTCCATCTGATTCCGGCCACACCCTATGCCGTTATGGCCGTGGCCGGCAGCCTGTCGCGCTTCGATGAGGACCTCGTCGCCCAGGCGCGCACCCTCGGCGCCGGCCCCTGGGCCGTCTGGCGCCATGTCAAAGCTCCGGCGCTCGCCCCCGGCCTCGCCACGGGCGCCGTCTTCGCCTTTGTCATCTCCTGGAGCCAGTACGCCTCGACGGCGCTCATCGGAGGCGGCCGCCTCGTCACGCTGCCCATGGCCCTCGTCGGCTACCAGCAGAGCGGCGACGAGGCCGTCGCGGCCGCCCTCAGTCTCGTGTTTCTGGGGGCTCCGGTTATGCTTTCTGTATGGGTCGAACGTGGCTGGCAATCCTAGCGCTGCTGGCGGGCTGCACCGCCCGGCCCCGCGAAGTCACCTTCGCGATGTGGGCCGGCGATGAGGCGCGCAACCGCTACTTTGAAACCACCGTCCGCGAGCAACTCCAAACCCACCACGGCCTCACCCTGCGCCTCGTCCCCTACGGCCACACGAGTGAGGTGGTCAGCAAACTGATCACCGAAAAAGGCGCGGGCAAAACCACCGGCGGCAGCGTCGACGTCGTCTGGATCAACGGCGAGAACTTCCGCGCGGCGAAGCAGGCCGGCGTCCTTTGGGGGCCCATCGCCATGCCCCGCCTCTATCCCCCCGAAGCCTACGAGAAGGACTTCGGCACACCCATCGAGGGCCTCGAAACCCCCTGGCAGAGCGCCCAGTTCGTCATGGCCTGGGATACGGCCCGCTTCGCCGAACCGCCCCGGACCCTCGACGACCTGCTCGCCTGGGTCAAGGCCCACCCGGGCCGCTTCACCTACCCCGCGCCGCCCGATTTCTCCGGCAGCGTCTTCACGCGGCACTTCCTGCTGGCCAAGGGCTTCGACGCCGGCCTCGCCGCTCTGCGCGAAATGAAGCCCTACCTGTGGAAGCGGGGCGAAACCTATCCGGCCACCATCGCCGAACTCGACCGCCTCTTCGCCAACCACGAGATCGACTTCGCCATGAGCTACGGACCCAGCTTCGCGAGCGAACGCATCGCCCGCGGAACTTTTCCCGATACCGTCCGGACCTTCGTCTTCGACTCCGGCACCATCGGCAACTTCAACTACCTGGCCATCCCCTTCAACGCCGCCGACCGCCAGGCGGCGCTCACCCTCATCGGCGACCTCACCTCGCGCGAACGCCTCCTCGACATGGCCCGCCAACTCGGCCATACGTTTCCCCACGCCGGCTCCGACCCCGGCCTCCCGCGCGGCATCGCCACCCTGCCGCCCGCGCCCCTGCGCGAGAAGTTCCTGCCCGAGCCGGACGCCGATGAGCTCGTCCGCTTCGAACACGCCTGGCGCCAGCGAGTGTTGTTGGTGCCATGACCCTCGTCGAACTCGCCGACATTCGCGCCGGCTATGGAGCCGAGGTGCTCCGCGGGGTCACCGCCGCCTTCGGCGCCGGCCAGTTGACCGCGCTGCTCGGGCCCTCCGGTTGCGGCAAAACCACGCTGCTCAAAGTGCTGGCCGGCCTGCTGCCCGCGGCCGGCAGCGTGAGCTTTGACGGCGAAGAGATGGGCGGCGTGGTGGCCGAAAAGCGCCAGGTAGCCATGGTGTTTCAGAAGCCGCTGCTCTTCCCCCACCTCGATGTCCAGGGCAACGTCGAGTTCGGCCTCAAAATGCGCGGCCGCGCCGAAGACGTCACTCCGATGCTGGCTCTCACGGGCGTCGAAGCCCTTGCCCGCCGCAAAGTGGGCGAGTTATCCGGCGGCCAGGAGCAGCGCGTTGCCCTCGCCCGCGCTCTCGTCACGCGCCCCCGCGTGCTCCTGCTCGACGAGCCGTTTTCCGCCCTCGATGAAGCCCTCCGCGCCCAGATGCGGACCCTTGTCCGCGGCCTTCAGCGCAAGCTGCGCACCACCACGCTCTTCGTCACCCACGACCAGGAAGAGGCCTCGCTCGTCGCGGACCAGATTGTTCTGCTGCTCGATGGCAAGGTGGAACAGGCCGGCACCGCTGCCGAACTCTACGGCCAGCCGGCCACCGCCGCCGCCGCCCGTTTTTTCGGCTGGCAGCTCCTGCGCGACGGTCGCGCCTTCCGGCCCGAAGAGGCCGCCCTGTACCCGGACGACGGCCTCCCCGGCACGCTTCGCGACGTCGTCCGCTGGGCCCGCGGTACGCGCTATACCGTGGCCCTCGACACCGGCGAGACGGTCACCGTCGACGAACCGGGATACCCCGCCGAACCCCGGGGTCGTGTCCATGTCCGGCTTTTGCGATATCTTGAGTTTTCATGATGACTCGACGGGGATTCTTAAGCGCGGCCGCGGCCTCTCTCACGGCAAACGCGCAGACGGCCCGGCGGCCCAACGTTCTCTTCATCATCTTCGATGACTGGGGCTACGGCCATGCCAGCGCCTACGGCGCCAAATGGGTCAACACCCCCGGCTTCGACCGCGTTGCCCGGGAAGGCGCCCTGTTCACCCACGCCTTCACCTCCAACCCGAAATGCAGCCCCTGCCGCGCCAGCATTCTCACCGGCCGCAACTCCTGGCAAACCAAAGAGGCCGTCAGCCATTACAGCCTCTTCCCCAACGAGTTCGCCGTTTACCCCGCCGAACTCGAAAAAGCCGGCTACTTTGTCGGATTGACCGGCAAGGGTTGGGGGCCGGGCGACTTTACCTCCACCGGCTGGAAGCACAACCCGGCCGGCCGCGCCTACAGCGACAAAAAGGCTCAGCCGCCCTACTCCGGCATCGGCCTCAACGACTACGCGGCCAACTTCGAAGACTTTCTCAGCCAACGGCCCAAAGACACGCCGTTCTGTTTCTGGATGGGCTTCGGCGAACCCCATCGCGTCTATGAGGACGGCTCCGGACTCCGCAGCGGCAAGAAGCTCGAAGACGTCACCGTCCCCGGCTACTTTCCCGACACCAAACTCGTCCGCAGCGACATGCTCGACTACGCCGTCGAAGTCGAGTACGCCGACGCTCACATCGCACGCGCCCTGCGCAAACTGGAAGCCCTCGGCGAACTCGACAACACGCTCATCCTCGTCACTTCCGACCACGGCATGCCCTTCCCCCGCGTCAAGGGCCAGATCTATGAGGATGGCTTCCACATCCCGCTCGCCGTCCGCTGGGGCAGCGCCATGAAGGGCGGCCGCACCATCAACGACTTCATCACCACGCGCGACCTTGCGCCCACCATCCTCGAAGCCGCCGGCGTCAAAGCCGGGCCGACCTTCACCGGCAAGAGCTTCGTCGATATCCTCCGCAGCGGCAAGCAGGGCGTCGTCGACCCCTCCCGCGAGTTCGTTCTCGTCGCCAAGGAGCGCCACGACATCGGCCGCCCCAACGACGCCGGCTATCCCGTCCGTGCCATCCGCACCCGCCAGTATCTCTACATCCGCAACTACACCCCCGATGTCTGGCCCGCCGGCATGCCCGAAACCGGCTACCGCGATGTCGATGACAGCCCCACCAAAACGCTGCTCATCGCCAACTTCGACCGCTACTACAAACTGTCGTTCAGCAAGCGTTCCGCCGAAGAGCTGTACGATGTCGAAGCCGACCCCGGCTGCCTCAAAAACCTCTACGCCGAACCGTCCATGACGATGGTGAAGCGCAACCTGCGGGACCGGATGGAGAAGGTGTTGAAAGAGGAAGGCGACCCCCGCCTGAACGGCAACGCCGCGTTTTTCGATACGATTCAATACACGGGTCCCAGGAAGCATTCGTACGAAAATTGGCTGAAGAACCAGTAGGAGAAACAGATGGCAGACCGGCGATCATTTTTAGGTTTGGCTGCGGTGCTGACGGCTTGCACGAAGTCGTCGAAGGCGCCGAGCGTGGTGGAGCAGAGCATGGCTCCCTACGGCGAACGCGCCGCAGCGGAAGCGAGTATTCTCCGCACCGCCACCGAGCGCACCGCGAGCGTTGGCGTGGGGTCGAGCACCACGCCCCTGCAGGAGTTGCACGGCGTCATCACGCCCTCCGCCCTGCACTTTGAGCGGCACCACGCGGGCATTCCCAAAATTGACCCGGCCAAGCATACCCTGCTCGTGCACGGCCTCGTGGCGCAGCCCATGGAGTTTTCGCTCGACGATCTTAAGCGTCTGCCGGCCGTGACCCGCACCCACTTCATCGAGTGCTCGGGCAACGGTGGCGGCGAACTGCGCGGCGTCGCGGGCGCCACCGTCGAGAAGAGCCACGGTCTGCTGAGCTGCTCCGAGTGGACCGGCGTGCCGCTCAAAGTCCTGCTCGAACAGGCGGGCGTCAAGCCGGAAGCCAAGTGGGTGATCGCCGAAGGAGCCGACGCCTGCCGCATGGCCCGCAGTATCCCGATGGCCAAGTGCATGGAGGACGCCCTCGTCGTCTACGGGCAGAACGGCGAAGCGCTGCGGCCCGGCCAGGGTTATCCCTTGCGCCTGCTGCTGCCCGGCTTTGAAGGCAATTCGAGCGTGAAGTGGCTCGACCGCCTCCACGTCACCCAAGAACCCGCGCAATCGAACCAGGAGACCGCCCACTATACCGACCTGCTGCCCAACGGAAAGGCCCGCCAGTTCTCGTTCGTCATGGACACCAACTCCGTGATCACCCGCCCCTCCGGCGGGCAGAAGATCACCGGGGGCGCCGGGTTTGTCGAAATCAGCGGCATCGCCTGGACCGGCAACGGCAAGATCAAGCGCGTTGAAGTCTCCATCGATGGCGGCAAAACGTGGGTGGATGCCGCGCTCGAAGAGCCGGTGCTCTCCCGCAGCCTCGTCCGCTTCCGCGCGCCGTGGGTCTGGGACGGCAAAGATGCGGTGATCCAATCGCGGGCTACTGACGAGACCGGCTACCTGCAGCCGACCCGCGACGAGATTGTCGAGGCGCGGGGCACGAATAGCCAGTATCACTACCACGGCGTTAAACAGTGGGCCGTCAAGGCCGACGGGAGTGTCACCAATGTGTAAGCCAGTGTTTAAGCCAGTGTTTAAGCCAGTGTTAAAAATTGTGCTGCTGCTCTGCGCCGCCACCGCCTTCGCGCAGACAAAATACCCCGGGGTGGGCAAGCCCGTCGCGGCCGACCGGGTCAAGGCCGCCGATAAGACCGTCATGGCCGATGGACGCGGCCTGCCCGCCGGCAAAGGTAACGTGGAAACCGGTCGCGCCCTGTACAAAACCAATTGCGCTGAATGCCACAACGAAGCCGGCGAAGGCCGCGATAAACAATGGCCGGCGCTCGTCGGCGGCACGGGGACACTGGCCACCAAGGCGGCCAAGAAGACCGTCGGCAGCTACTGGCCTTACGCCACCACCGTCTGGGATACGATTGCGCGGTCGATGCCCTACAACAATCCGGGAACGCTGAAGCCCGATGAGGTCTACGCCATTACGGCCTTCGTCCTGCACCTGAACGGCATCGTGCCGGCCACCCAGGAGCTCGATGAAAAATCGCTCCCGCTGGTGAAAATGCCCAACCGCGACGGCTTTATCCCCACTGTCCATCCCGACGTCAACGCCAAGCGGTAATCGCAACGCGAAGCGGTAACCTCCGACTTGACTGCGGGGAAAAGAAACAAGCCACCGGAAAAGGACGCCGAGCCTAATTCCGGTGGCTTTCTGATCTTTGGTTACCCCGCCAACGGCGGCGTAACGGGTAGTCGGCCCTTGGCCTTAGCTGCCTTGGGCGGCGGCACTGGTCATCAGGGAGGCAACCCTTGAAAAAATAGTGCTGACCGAAGTACCGATACCGGGCATTATGGCGCCGGCGGCAACGGCCACGAAGCCTGCCATCAATGCGTATTCGATCAGGTCCTGGCCTTTGGTATCTTTCAATAACCTAGATTTCAGCACGAAGTTATGGATGCGGTTCATCATAGAGTTCTCCTCTTGGTGCAACTTTTAAATGCTTTCTAGCTGCTAGATTGAACCTATCACCTGCGGAGTAAGGCAGACATCCGCAAAATGCCTTAGGCGAATACTGAAAAATACCGACATGCCGAAAAGAACCCACATCTGCGGTCTCGTCTGAGCCCAGTCAGCATTAGGACATGCTCCCAAGCGGGAACGAGTGGAAAGGCGGGCCATGCCTGCCTATAATCAAGATTAGCCAGACGTCGCCCTGCCCCCGTCCAGTCGTCGGTCGCGGCCAGTCCCCACAGGAATTTCTTGCTACCAAGCCCCGCCCCACAACGTTCTGCGCCCCCCGCTGCTGTCCCGTGCGCCAGTGGGTGGCTTGTCATAGCTGCCGGCCTTGTGCTGGGTGTGGCGAATGCCGGAGCCTCGCTCAAAGCGGATGATGTCGGAAGCCTTAGCGTTGTTCTGGTGCCCTGGCCGGAGCTGTTTCGGACCTTGAATGAGGACGTCCATCCGCCGCTGTACTTTCTCCTGCTGAAACCGGTTGTCGCCCTCCTCGGTGACGCTGAGTTTGGGCTGCGGTCTCTTTCGATACTGCTGTACTGGCTGTCCGGCGTGGCCATGTATCGGATGGCGCGCCGGTTTCTGCCTCCGGAGGGGGCGCTGATCGCTGCGGCTGTGTTCCTCACCGCTCCGCTGGCCTCCCTATCGGCCGAGCTGGTGCGCATGTATTCCCTGTTGGCGCTGCTGGCAATCTTATCCACCACGGCGCTCATCGATTTCGTGCGGCAACCTTCTTGGCGCCGGATGGCTGTTTTCGCCGGCCTCACCATCTGCGGAACGTTTACCCACTTATGGTACTTCTGCCTACTGGCGGGCCAGGGGCTGGCCGTCCTGATGCGCGCTCCGCGGCAGGTCGGCCGCGTGTCGGGCGCGGCGGCCGCCGGCGTGGCGCCGTATGCTTTGCTATGGCTGCCTGTTCTGCTGCGGCAGTTGGACCGTTCGCACGAGGCCGCGGCGTGGCTGCCGCCGCCAGATCTGGAGATGCTGCTACACATCGCCTTTCTGTGGCTGGGGATGACTTTTCTGTTGCTGCCCTGGGTGGCCTGGCAGTGGCGGCGGCTGGTCGCCGGGGTGCGGGAAAGTGGCGCTGAAGCCGCCGCGTGGTCTGTCTGGCTGCTGGTCGGCAGCGTGGTGCCGCCGCTCGCGGTCTCCTTCTTCAAGCCTTTTTTCTATTCGCGCTTCACGATCGTGGTGCTTCCCTTCGTCGCGTTGCTGGTGGGCTGGATGCTATGGCGCGCGGCGGGAGTGCAGGCGGCCGCAGTGCTGGCCGTGGTGGCCATGTTGGTGACGCTAGGCCTTCATCTCTCTGCTCCGCCGTGCACGGGCCGCTGGGCGGCCGCCCATCTGCTCAAACACGCCCGGCCGGGAGACTTTGTCATCTACTCCGGCTTGAGTCGTCCCGCAGCCCGCTACTACCTCGATCGGGCGCGTCCGGATCGGCGCTGGGACGAGCAGACCTTCCCCGTTGAGATCGACAGCCACCCGGGCTACGAGGGCGCCGTGGGCGATGCGTCGCGCGTGCCGGCGTTGCGGCACGAAGCGATGGGGTTGGCCGAACGCATCCAGCACTCGCGATCTGGGGCCCAAGTGTTTCTGTTCGAAGGCCGCCAGCCGGCGGTGGAGGCAATTTTAAAGGAAGCGCTGGGCCGTAAGTCCTCGCCGGACGGCGAGATTACGCTGCATCCGGTCGCCGTCAGCGGATGTCCGTCGGATGGCGGTGGCTACTTCCACACCATTAGCACTTGGGTTCGCCGGTAGCGGGCGGCGCTCGCGACGCGCCTGAACCCTTGGAGATGGGATGCGAACCATCAACCTCCAGTTGGGAAGCTTAGATTCTTACCCAGTGAAGCTCCTTCGATGTCTCATACAGTTAGCCGAGGCTTGCCCGACTTTCTGTCCTGAAAACTAGCCTGACTTTCGCAGTTAAAGCGTAGAAACAGCGAAAGTCGGCCCCGGGAACGGGCATAACCCATTTGCCTGCAACAGTGGAAATGTTGGGTGCGTGCAGTGCAGACCTACCCTCTATCCAGGGCGTTTTTTTCTGGCATTCTGCTGCCATCGACCATGTATCTGCGCAGCCACCAGAGAAACAAAGACGGCAAGCAGCACCGCTACTTCACAGTCGTGGAAACACGCCGGTTGTCTTCGGGCAAGACCGCGCAGCGCCGCGTCCTCTACTTAAGCGAGATCAACGGCTCAGCAAGAAGCTTGGCGCAAAACGCTCGAAGTCTTCGACGAATCGGCGCAACTGTTCCGCTCGATGAGCCTGTTTCCTGAAGACCGCAACGTCCCTGTGCAAGCGCTCGAAAGTGTCCAAGTCAAACTCAGCGAGATGGAATTGCACAACGCTCGTGCCTTCGGCGACCGCTGGCTGGGCTGCGACTTATGGCGGCAGTTGCGGCTCGACGAATTCTGGAGCGAACGGTTGGGCCAAGACCGCGAGGCCGTGCCGTGGAGCTTCGACGTGCTGCTCTACGACCTGACCAGTCCGTATCTGGAAGGCGAAGCCGAACAGATCCCGAGTGCAAAACGGGGCTATAGCCGCGATGGACGGCTCGATTGTGTGCAACTGGTGATTGCCTTGGTGGTGACCACCGACGGCTTCCCGTTGGCCTATGAGGTGATGGATGGACATACCTCGAACAAGACAACGTTCAAAGGCTTTCTCACTAAGATCGAATCGATGTCCGGCAAGGCGCAGGGGGTGTGGGTGATGGACCGGGGCATCCCCACCGAAGCGGTGTTGCGGGAGATGCGCGAGGCGGACCAGCCTGTGCATTATCTGGTGGGGACGCCGCGGG
>JAPKZB010000094.1 GCA_026393985.1 Acidobacteriota bacterium | reverse complement strand
TCCATAAGAGCGCACAGGCCGAAGCGAGTCTGTTGTGCGCGTGTTCCATAAGAGCGCACAGGCCGAAGCGAGTCCGTTGTGCGCGCTTCCATAAGAGCGCACAGGCCGAAGCGAGTCCGTTGTGCGCGTGTTCCATAAGAGCGCACAGGCCGAAGCGAGTCCGTTGTGCGCGCTTCCTCAGTAGAACGGAGCGAACACAGATTCGAGGTCGGTTCCCGCTAGCCCTGGGCCTGTATCCTGCACAATCAGCCGGAAGAGGTCCAGCTGCGGGCCGCCCCGGATACGAATGGGTCCATGGGAGCCGGCATAGGCCAGAGCGTTACGAATCAGATTACCCAACGCCCGGACCAGAACCGAGAATTGGCAGGCCGCCCTTCTCGACGCCGCCTCCGCTCTCACCCTCGACTACGGCACCCCGAAAGTTGCCCTCTCCCCACCTCCTCGCGGGCTTCGCCGATGTTCCTCGAAGCGCGCGTCCCGCGCGGCCGGCCGCAGTGCGCCTACGTCCTCCTCCACGGCCCGGTCACGCTCTTGCACCCTCTCCCGGGTCGTCAAGGAGAGAAGGAAAGCAAGCCCCGCGCTCGTCTGCTTGCTGAACCAATCAATCGCCAGCGCCGCAACAAGCAGCAAGGTGACGGCGAGCGCCGTCACCCCCTGCCCGGATTGCGATACCGGTAGCCCTTGCTGCCGACGGTCTCGATGTGTCCATGCCTGGGTTCCGGACCCGGTTTCCGGCCCAGAGAGGGAAACTGGACGCCAATCGAGCGATCGGAAGCATCGATTGAACGCGGATCAATCGCGGTTCGGTGGAGTCGAGGAGGATCCGGGCTTCCTCTGCCGAAAGCGGCACGGACGGAATGCTCCGGCGTGAAACGAACAGCCTCGCCGACGAACAGTATCGACTTGGGACCGATCCGGAGGAGCTTGGAATCGTCCTGCCATCCACCCGCAGCCGATGACAAGAGGAACGTGGGTCACCGGCTGCGGGCAGGAGGTCATCTACCGCTCGTCAAAACTCGTACCGCAGTGCGAACTGCATGACGCGAGCGTCGGCTGCCGCGGTGAACTGGCCGAAGTTGGCGGGCTGCGTCAGGTTGAGTGACAAAGTGGTGAAGTTTACGGTGTTGAATGCATTGAAGGCTTCGGCCCTGAATTGCAGCGTGTGTCCTTCAAATGGCATTTTGAAACGCTTGCCAACCGAGATGTCGAAGTTGGTGGACCCGGCGGCGCGGACGATCCCGCGTTCGCCGGTGGTGCCGGGGTATTGGCCCTGATAGGAGCTGATCACGCTAGTGTTCTGGAAGATCGAGGGGTTGCCGTTCTGATTGAACGTGACGCCCTGAACGGGAGCCGGAGCGCCGGGCTTGCGGACGGCAAGAGCGGAGTTCAGGTAGTTGGTCGGATAGACACCGCCGTTGGTGATGTCCTGCGGAAGTCCCGAGCGGAAGCGGCCAAGCATCGAGACCTGCCACCCACCGATGGCCTGATCCACCCACGGGTTGGCGGAATGCAGGAACTTCTTCCCTTTTCCGAACGGTAGTTCCACAACGGTGTTCATGGTGGCGTTATGGCGGATGTCGAAGCTGGCCACACCGTAGGCGCCCTTGGGATTAAAGGCGTCCTGAATGACGCTGCCGCCGGCCCCGCTGGTGGCGTTGCCGATGCCGGATTCATTGCCGGAGGCGATGTCGAAGGCGTGTGACAGGGTGTAATTGAAGTCAAAGCCCCAACCTTTTTCAAGCGGGCGCCGGACCACTAAGTTGCCGGCGTGGTAGCTGGCGTTGGAGGCGTTGGTCCAGACCGTCATGCCGGCGCTCTGATTGGCGAAGAACGTGTTGCAGCCGAATACCGAAATGCACCGGCCGTTCGAGCGGCGGAGGCGGTCCATGTCGTTCAGCGCGTCCAGATCGCTGCCGGCGTACGTCCCGTATACGGTGTTGAAGTAGTTCGCCGTCGCGCTGCCGGCGAAGCCAAGGTTGGCGGCACCGGGAAACATGTTCTCAAAGAAGGGAACCTGCCCCACGAGGCTGGGGTTCGCGCGGACCTGAGCCGGTGTTACGCCCTTCAGAAACAGGTCGTAAAGCACGCCGCTGGCTTGCGTCCAGGTCTGGCCCGACTTGGGATCTCGAAAATTGGTCAGCGGCTGAGAGTAGTCCTGACGGAGCAGGCCCTTGCGCGAGAGACGACCGACGTAGCCGATTTCGACCACGAGGTTCTTGGGCAGGGGGCGAGTGTAGGACAGATTGAGCGGAATCGAGTAGGGCGCTACCAGGCTGGGGTTCACACCGCTGAAACTGGTGAAGCCACCAACGATGGTGGGTGGAGTGAACGGCATGCCGCCGGATGGGGCGGCAGGCAGCGCCGGGAGGTTGCTCCCGTTGTAGCGAGTGGAGGTGGTGAAGTTGGTGTTGACTGGCTGGGTGACCTGCGTGGCGAGACCGGGTGAACCGGACTGCGCGAAGGTCACTGCCATCTGATTGCCGTAGCGATCAAAGAGAACACCGGCGCCGGCCCGAACTACGCTGCCCTTGCCAAAAATGGTAGTCATGAGATTGTCGCCTTCCGGTGCCCAGGCAACGGAGAGACGGGGTGCGAAATTGTTGGTATCACGCCCGTAGTAACCGCTCTTGCCATTCACCGGTCCGGAAAGGTCGTAGGTGAGCGACGCCAGCGGGTTGGCGAAGCTCGGGATGCCCAGGGCTTGGCCGCCGGCGCGGTTGGCAAAGTACTGATCGAGCGGCTGCGTGGGGTTGACCTGAACACCATTCTTCTCATAAGGGTTCGTGTAGATCCCGTAGCGAAGCCCCAGCGTGAGAGTGAGGCTGCGCTTGAGCTTGAAGGTATCCTGCGCGTAGAACTCGTACTCGTTGGAACCGAAGACACGGGGAATGGGCTGGCCAAAGGGGATGGCTTTGCCGTCGCGGCCGAAGTTGTAGGTGCCTGAGTAGTTGTTGACGATGCCGAACAGAGCCCCCATGGCGTTCTGGACGGGGGTATTCTCGGTGAGGCGGAGATTGTTGTCGCCGTAGAGAGGTTTGATGAAGGCGTTGATCGCATCGGTCATGTCCGCGCCCAGACCCGCCAGCGTGTTGCGGCTGAAGCTGTAGCTGGGATAAGCCGTGGCGAACGACGCCCGGTCGTTCGTATTGAGACGGAAGTTCACTCCGAACTGGACAGTGTGTCTGCCTTTGGTCCACGTCGCGTCGTCAACGAAATTGTGGACAGGTGCGATGCGGTTCAGGGCACGCGGGAAGCTGGTGGTGGGGTTGTCAAAGTAGAAGGAGAGCGCCGGGCCGCCGGCGCCCGTCACGGTGTTCTTCAGACGGGTGTAGCCATAGTTGAAGGTGTTAACGAGGGCCGGTGTGACCACCGTTGTGTAGCGGGCCGAAAAGCCCTTTGATTGGTCGACACGCTGCGCTTGGGAGGCGAGGCCCGGGAACTGCGCCAGGACATCGTCTTCCGCGTTGTCAGCCATGGTGCCGCGGAGGCTGAGGGTGTGCCGGCCGGCTTTGTCGATATTGAAATCGTTCTTGAGTACGTAGGTGCGATAGTTCAGCTTCTTCGGTGCGTTGAAGCGGAAGATGGAGAAGTTCAGGCCGCGGTCGGCGCTGGAGCTGGGGTCGTTGCCGGCGGGGTACTTCTTGAAGATGTCAAGAACGGTTTGGTTGATGCCGACGCCAAGAGGATCAACCTGGCGGATCTGGGCTGGAGTCAGCTGGCCAATGGCGCCGTTGCTCATGCGGAATTGGACAATACCCTGCTTGTAGGTTTCCGACGGGACGATGCGGTTGACGCCGACCGCGGTCGCGTCTTTGCGGTCTTCCCAGTTCGCGAAAAAGAAGACTCGGTCTTTGATGATGCGCCCGCCGAGAGAGGCGCCGTACTGGTTGCGGATCAGATTCTCCCGGGCGATGCCGGCACGGTTGGAGAACCAGTTGTTGGCCGCCGTCTTGACGTTGCGGTGAAACTCATAGAGCGAGCCATGGAAGGCGTTGGAACCGGACTTGGTGACCAGGGAGACCTGCCCACCGGAGGAGCGGCCCTGGTCCGCGCCTACCCCGGCAACGGTCGTGCGGAACTCCTGCACGGAATCGAGGGGCACGGGGAGAACGGAACTGAAGCCTGAGCTGGCGCCCTGGGGATCGTTGACATCGACGCCGTCCAGGGTGACGTTGTTCTGGTCGCGCTTGGCGCCGGCGACCTCCCCGGTTGGGGTGACGCCCGGCTGCAGACTGAGCAGATCGACGACGTTGCGGGTGAGCAGCGGCAACTGGCGGATCTGAAGCTCGGTAAAAGGGTTGCCGACCGAGGCGTTCTGCGTGTTCACTGCCGGCGTTTCGGCGAGAACGTTGATGGACTCAGAGACCTGGCCAATTTCGAGTTTGAGGTCGATGGTGGCCGGGGTGTTGATCTGGAGGCGGACCTGTTGGGCACTCGCCTTGAAGCCGGGCTTCTGCACCTCCAGCCGATAGTTGCCGGGGGGAATCTGGGGGAAGCTGTAGGTGCCGGTGGCGCTGGAGAGGCCACGGCGGGAAACTGCCGTTTCCTGGTTGGTGATCGAAACAACTGCATCTGGTACAGCGGCACCTTGTTGGTCAGATACCGTGCCCTGCAGCGAACTGGATTGCGCCAAAAGAACGGCGCTGCTGGCAAGCAGCAGACTAATGACGACTCTGTTCATGAAATACTACCCCTGAATGATTTTGGTGTTGTTCTTTGAACGACAGGTTCAAGGCCCCGGACGAAGGGGTAGTAGGGTCGGATGTCGGTCGCGCCTGGACCGGATTTCTCACAAATCCCGAGCAAAACCGTCCCGTGGGATGACGGTGCTTCGATGCAACGGGTTTAGACCTAAGAGCAACGGCTGTTGCCCTTGATGATTGTATCCAATCCCGCGCTGCGTTTGGGACCTGTCCGTCCCGTTCTGTCCGTCCCGTTCGATGGTAGTCGACTTCACCGGCCCTGAGCCCTCCCCGGATGGCGGCGCCTTGCTGACCTGCCAAACCTCCTCCCTCCCGGTTCAACCTCACCCGTCGCCGGCCCGCCCGCACCGTGGATCGCCGCGATCGGCACGATCTCCACCACTCGGCCGAAAACAGGGTCGGACAATTGGTCTTCGGCCTCGATTACGAGGACCGCCACGAGAGGGAAGCGGCAAAACGGGCTCTGGTGCCAATTGGGAGTTGCGACGATTTCGGCCGCGGTCGTTGTGTTGATCCAGGTACTGATCAGGCCGCCAACGCGGCTTGCCAGATCTCCTGAGGCATCGCTCTGCGCCCACCCAACTTGCCTATTTTGCATTGTCCTTTCTTGATCTTCTCTGCCAGTTCTATACCGCTGATCACAATGTCGGCTGTCTCGAAACTCTTCAGTCCCAGCATCGGCCGCAGCCGTTGCTTGATCCCTCGGTGATCTTGCTCGATCAAGTTGTTCAAGGACTTGCTGCTCCGCAATCAAGAATGGGTACGATGCCGTCAAATCGTATCTGCTCAGTTGCGCCCGCCATGGTGATCCGATTCCAAAGCCGAGCGAAGCGAGCGGCCAGTGGCGACAGCGTGTTCCACGAAGCCTGCACGCGCGTTTGGTCGCGAGGGCGAGGCAGGAAGGCGTCAGTCTCAACACTCTTGTGACTGCAATGATCGCCGAGGGGCTTGGCAAGCGGCGAGCTTCATAAATGCCCGCCAATTAGGGCGTCTTGGCCTGCATCTTTTCGAGATCATGCTTCCCGCACTCCTCGTCGAGAATCAGGATTGCGCCACGATCTACGGTTGCCCCCAGTCCGCGATCGTCGCCAGCCGCCGCAGTTTCCTTGCGCCCGTGCTCTTGCAGATCCGGCGCCAGAAGCATCCGGTCCCTCAGCGGCGTCAATCGCGTCCGGGTGACGCACCCCCGTCGGGCGATCTCGGCAGCCGATCACATTGCCATCGCTTCGCAAAAAATGGAGTTTCCGTGCGTCGCCACCACGCCCGTCAAGCGTTCCGCGCACGGTTTTGCAAGTCGTTGGTCCCTGCTCCCCCATCCTCACCGCCAGCCAAGCACCCTTCACCGCAGCCCCCCCAACTCGAAACACCCCCGCGAACCTCCCAATCCTCCGGAGCATGCCGCCGCCCCTTCTCCGCCATCCACCCCGCAAGCCAACCAACCCCGTGCCCCCGGCGAACACCCCGGCCACCGCGCCCCCCGCCCCGGTCCCATCCACGCCGCGGCCCCCAAGCAGCCCCACCAACCCGCCGGGCCCCGATTTCCCCCGGTTCCAAGCCATCCAAAAAAACATCTCTCGCCATTGCAACAGGATGCCGCCGCCCACACCCTCGTCCGGCCCGCTCCGCCGCCATAGTGGTTCTGTCCGGAACCCACCGCCGAACAGTCAAACGGCGCCGCCGCCATGCCGTTCGGGCCAAAATCGACGAACGAAGCCAATTTTTTACCCCTCGGGGCAAAACCGGCTCTTTTAAATCAATCACTTACGATTTTCGCGGCCGCCGTCGAGTAAATATTTGACGAACGAAGCCATTTCTCGCCCCAAAAATCAACGGAAGTCCCATTTTATCAAGCAGATCCAAAAGCTAGCCCCGCCGCACGAACGAAGCCACTTCCTCGGCGTCCTTTCGCCGAAAGCCAACGATATCAACACGTTCCGGCCAAACGAACGAAGCCGCTTCCGCGGCGTCCTCAATCTCGCCAGCGCCATCGAAAACGTCCGTCTCGACGAAGACCTCCCGGCCGCCCGCAAGCTCCAGGCCATCCTCCTCCCCAGCGACCCGCCCGAGGTGGAGGGGCTCGAAATCGCCGTCGGCCTCAAGCCCGCCCGCGAAATCTCCGGCGATCTCTTTGACTTCTTCGACTACGACAGCGGCCAGGTCGCCATCGTCTTCGGCGACTCCTCCGTTCTCTGGCCCGCCGCAAGCGAGGCCCGGCCGACCTGCTCCGCCAGCTCAACCAGAGCCTGGCCGAGCGCAAGGCCCAGGCGCAGTACGCGACGCTCCTGGCTCTGCTCTGGGACGCCCGCACGCAGCTGGGACGCCCGCACGCAGCGCCTGACCATGGCGAACGCCGGCGGCACCCCTCCCATCATCTGCCGTGGAGAAGAGCTCTTGAAGCCCGACACCTCCGGAGTCCCCGTCGGCCTCCTCGACGACCGCCGCTACGACGAGACAGTGGTCCAGCTCCAGCCGTTTTTAGACCATGCGTCCAAAGGCTCTCCCGATCCACAAGCGCCACGTGCGATCAAGGCACCACACGATTTCGCCGCTGCTGCTGTGTCACGCCAGGAGAGGCGGCATCACCCTCCTCGGCGCCCACCAGCCATACATTCCCTCTCTGCATCACCCGATAGCGTCGCGGCGTCTCGAATACCAACCCACCCGGCGGCTCCTTAAACCCTTGTCCGCTTCCTCCGCGCGATGACACCGACGATCCACCCGCACTCGAGAGAGTTGCCCCGCTCACGGTCCAACTGCCCATCTGCCGCCACGTCTGAATCACCCCGGTGTCGTCCAACACCTGCAGATAGATCTGCCGGCTTCCAGTAAACCCGCCCTTGAACTGCAAGTTGTACGTCACCGTCAGCGTATCGCCGGAAGCCGTCCCACCGGAACCTGCGGCACGCAGAACGCACTGGCTGTTTGCGACTTGTCCTGCGGTCCCGGGCCCTGCCCGCAGCCCAAACCAATCCGAACCGTCATCCTTCAGCAGGAAGAACACATTCGAGGCACGGTCATAGTGGATAAAACAGGCATTAAACCCGTTCAACCCCGCGTTCATCACGAGCTGCGTAAACGGAATCGTATTCGCACCGTCGCTGTCCCTCACGATTGAAGTCAGCGTTACCGCCCCCCCGGAACCGTTGTCTGGCGTCAAGGAAATGAGTTCCACTGCGCGCCGATCTCCCGTATCAGACCAAGCCCCGACCTCCTGCCAGTCACTAATAAGCCCTGTATTGTCGCCAGATAGGAGATACACTCGTTTTGCTCCAGCAAACCCAGTACGGAAACTTGCGTCCAGTGAGATCGTCAAATCGCTACCCGCTCTGCTCGATCCGCTGGTTGCGCCGTGGACGGTGCACTGCGAGTTCCCCACGGTGCCCGACGATCCCCCATACAAGCCAAACCATTCCGTGGCATTGTCGTTCAGCAAATAGAACACATTGCCCAGCGGGTCGTAGCTCACATAGCAGCCATTTTGCGCAACAAGACCAGACCGACTGAACAAAAACTGCGCATAAAGTACGTTGTTGGCCGACGCCGAATGCCGCACCGTGTACGAAAAGAGTTGGCGGCCGCTGCTTCCCGCGGCTGGCGTCACACTAACCGGTTGCGCGCCGGCCGTTCCCGCCTGCGTCACCGTCACGCTCATCCCGCCAATAATCAGCGTCCCGGTCCGGCTAGTGGCGCTGCTGTTTGGCGACACGCTGTAGACCACCTCGCCGTTGCCGGTTCCGCTGAACCCGGCCGTAACGGTAATCCACGGGGTTTGGGATTCAGCCGTCCAAAACGAAGCTGATGAAGTCACCCCTACGGTAATTCGCCTGCCGGAAATACCCGCCGCGGGTGCCGTATCCGTCGTCGTCGACAGGGTTACGCTTCCGGTCACTCCACTCTGTGTCACCGTGAACGTCTGCCCGCCCACCGTGATCGTCCCCGTTCGCGTTGCCGCGTTCCCGTTCGCCGTGTAGTTGTAGCTCAGCGTTGCTGAGCCCGTTACCGAGGCGGAGGAAAGCGTCAACCAGGCTGCACTACTCGTCGGCGTCCAAGTCGCATCACTCGGCGTTACGGTGACCGACACGTTCCCACTTCCGGCCGTCGCCGGTATCGTCGCCGTCGCGCTACCAAAAGCGTAGGTCGGTGTCATGCCGCTCTGCGTGACCGTGAATGTCTGCCCGCCAATCGTCAATGTCCCCGTTCGGCTGTTCACGCTCGTGTTCGCCGCTACCGTGTAAGTCACCGTAGCGCTTCCCGTCGGAGATGCACCCGCTGTGACCGTAAGCCAGGCAGCGTTCGACGTTGCTGCCACCGTCTTGCCCGTTGCTCCGGTCGCCGTCGCCGTGTCCGTCGTCGGCGGCAGCGTCAAACTTCCGGTGATTCCACTCTGTATCACCGTGAAGGTCTGCCCGCCGATCATGATCGTAGCCGCCCGCGGTGCCACGTTCCCGTTGGCCGAGTAGCTATACTTCAACGTTGCCGAACCCGTGATCGCCGTACTGGCGACCGTAAGCCACGGGGCACTACTGGTCGGAGTCCACACAATGTTGCTGGGCGTCGTCGTTACCGCCACGCTTCCCGCACCCGCCGTTGCGGGCACGGTCGCGGTTCTGAACGGAAAAGCAACCCCCCCCGGCATGACACTGTTCGAAAGAGCCGAACTAGGCCCGGCACCAACTAGATTGACCGCTCGCACACCAAACTGATAGGCTACCCCCGGCGTAAGCCAGGAAACCGTCACCGGAGAACGGCTCCCCGTCGCCGTGATACTCCCGGGAGATGCCATCACGGAATATCCGGTAACCCCAGCTCCGCCGGTCGAAACGGGCGGTTGAAACGAGACGTTGGCGTGGCGCTCCTCGGCAACGGCACTCACGCCTCGCGGCGCTCCCGGCGGCTGGATGCCAGTTTGGAGTAGGGTGAACTCATCGGCAGAAAACGGCAATTCTCCCAGGTTGGCATGGTCGGCCGCGTCTATTACAACTACGTTGGCCTCAAAGCCTTTCGCGACATAGATTCGTTGGCCGTCGGGGCTAACAGCCACTGCTCTGGGATTCCCGCCCACGGCAATGGTGGCGAATAAACTATTCGTGACCAAATCAACGGACGAAATGCTTCCGCTGTTAGAATTCGCAACGTAAGCGCGCGTCCCCCCCGGATGAACGGCAATGCTAAATGGAGAGTTGCCAACGGGAATTGTAGTGGCGACAGCATTCGCATCGGTACTGATCACGGAAACCCGCCCTGGCGTATTCTCAGTGGCACCATCTGTCGCGATGTAAACAAAGCTTCCATTCGGGTGAATTGCAATATCGGGCCCGGCAACACCGGCAATTGTGGTGATTTCAGTATTCGTGGTAGTGTCGATGACTCGGCCGCAGCTCAGGTACAATCTGGGCAGCGTAGGATGAATCACCAAGCCACGACCGCAGGACGGCACAGTAGCGATAACTGTATTGTTGTTGGTATCAATCACCGATAGGGTTGCGGATTGGGCGTTGTGGACATAGGCCCGCGTTCCGGCAGGATTCAAGGCAATCGCAATGGGATTCACTCCAACAGGGATTGTCGTCTTCACCTGCATACTGCCCAAGTCGACGACCGACACGGAGTTGTCGTCCGCACCCCGGCTTGCCGTGCAGAGGCTGCCACAATTGACAACATACGCATTCGTGCCTTGCGGATTGACGGCGACCGCCATGGGCGCCCAGCCGACTGAGACAGTGGAGGTTGTCGATTCACTAAGGAGGTCAAACAGATTCACCGTGTTCGCTCCCGAGCGGGGATTTACCCCGAGGATCGCCTGTTGTTCTTTCACCTGGATTACGGTGAAGGACTGCCCACCAACGGTGATCGTACCCGTTCGCGTCGCTGCGGTTCCGTTTGCCGTGAAGCTATAACCCAACGAGGCCGCTCCCGTTACCGGACTAGGGGACACGGTAAGCCAAGCCGCATCGCTGGCTGCCGTCCACGTCGCATCACCTGGGGTGACGGTCACGCCGATGCTGCCCCTTCCCGCAGCGGCTGGCACCGTGGCTGTCGCACTGGCAAAGCCGAAGGTTGGCATCGCACCGCTCTGCGTCACTGAAAGCGTCTGCCCGCCGGTCGTCAGCTCGCCCGTCCGACTGTTGGCACTTGTATTGGCGGCAACATGGTACGCGACGGTGCCACTGCCCGTCGCAGAGGAACCTGCCGTGACGGTCAACCAGGACGAGTTGCTAGTCGCCGTCCATCCAGCCCGGGATGCACTTGCCGTTACCGTAATCGACTTTCCCGTTTGGCCAGCCGCAGTGGCGGTGTCCGACAGCGGCGAGATAGCAACGCTTCCGGCAACATCGGTATATAGAGTATTCGCGGCGTTCGTCCCGTCCGGCATCCTTGCCTGTGCGCTCGCTGTCCCCGCGATACCCTCCGGGGTCGTCGCCGTGATCGTCGTCGCGTTAACTAGAGTGAAACTGGTAGCCGCAGCTCCGTCGCTCGTGACCGATTGCCCGCCCGCCAGCGATCCTGAGGATGGGCTAATGATGGTCACTTGGGGGCCATCCACAAACGCCTCTGACGCGCGCGCTCCCTCCAAACTCTTGTCACTCTGCGCCCCCGCCCCAAATTCATCATCGCCCCCCATGTTCGACATCTTCAGGAACGTTTGCTGCGCCATCGGATACGCCACAATCGGATACCCTGCCATCTGGTCGTCGACCAGCCTGCGAACGGTATCTCCCGCCTCTGGCATTCGTGCTGGCAGCCTCCGCCCGCGTGCGTCCACCGCCACCAGATTTCGGTGCCGTAGTGCAGGGTCACCCTGCGCCGGGTGATTCGAAATCACCCCCGCCCCGGCATCGTGATTCGCAACCACTTCCCCTCGCTGCCGCAGTTCTAGGCTCAACTCACCGTTCGCGCCGGCCGGCTTCTCGACAACCGTCAGCCCATACTCCATCCCCTCTTTCCCGTTGACCAGCCACTCCGTAATTCCATTGCGCCGCCATTTCTTACGGCTCACGTCTTTCTGGGGAATCTCAACAGTGCCCGAAACGCTAAACGCCTTACCCGTTCGCCCCAGACTCAACCCTTCGATCTGTTTCCAGTCGCTTTCCTGGAAGGCTGTGGTCTGCCGCAGAATTGAACTGCTGACCAAACGTCGCATCCCGCTACCATCCGAGGCGCAACACAACGACCCGCTCGCTAGAAACAACAGCGACACCCTGAGGATTGCTGATTGCGACAATCCACGGCCCATCCATCCCTCTGCCGCCCTCATCGCGTCACCTCACGATCTGGCCTCAACTGCTGCGTCACACCGGGAGACGCGACATGTTCCCCCGCAACGCCCACCAGGAATCCATCTCCCAGCTGAGCGACCCGATACCGTCTCGGAAACTCGAATGCCGACCCACCCGGTTCATCGGGCCCTTGCACTGCTCCGGAACGCGATCTCATCAGCGCGCTCTCCGTCCCAGCACCCATCTCTATGCACGACGGAATACCCCCCGGGGCGAGATGGTTCTGCCGGCTACCCGCGAAACCCCTTCTCAACTGCAGATTGAAGTTCACTGCCAGTCTCGGCAGGTGCTGGCGGTCCGCCTTCTGCCCCGCCGAGTCGCCCCGATGGCCAAACCAGCCGGAAACGTCCTCCGTCGACAAGAAACAGCCATGAAAGGCGCGCGCATACGGGAGGAAACGAGCATTGGCGGGATGCACGCCCATATTCATCACCAATGGCGTCGACGGAATCGTCGCAGCCCCATCGCGGTTGCTCACCGCCGAAGTCAACGCCACAAATCCCCGCCTTCCGTCGCCCCGGTTCAGTGTCATCACGTCCACTACTTGCGGGTGCACCGTCTCCCGATTGCTTACAACCTGCTGCCAACCACTCGCCGCACCCGCACGGCCCGTCGCGCGGAAGTCAACTGTCCCCATCTTCTCGAAGAACCTCGGCAAGCTTTTGTCGATGGCGAACGCCAGATCCGCTCCAACCTTCGTCGACCCGCTCCGCACCCCAGGAATTGTACTGTTACGCTTCAGAAGCCTCTTCGGCAATCCGCCCAACCAACCGGACCACCTTGGCGCGTCCTCGTTCAGCAGGGCGAAGACATTCCGCGTCGGATCATAGCCGCTATAGTATCCATTGACCGCCCTGAACTCACGGGGGCAAAGCAGCCCAGTCCCAAGACCCATGCCGACCGCCGGCGTCGCCCGCCATTCAGTCCATGAATAACTCTGCCAGGTTGCATTTTCCGGCATAACAGCTACGGATATCGCCTGCCTAAAGCTCCCATCAGCCTGCATCATCATAAAGGACAACCTTCCGATCGCCAGTCTTTCTGTACAATCATTTGCGGTCGTCTCTGCCGCGACCTGGTGCATCGCCGCCCTGCTGCAGATCTCGGCTACTGTTTGAGACTGCGGATTAAATCCACGACGTGCCGAAGCGGTCCGGTGAGCCGCCAACTCCATGATTCGCGCAACATGTTGTTCTCACCAACAAGCTCCTCCAACTGTCTACGCATCTCCCACAATCTTTCCTGATGCTCTTTCTGCATCTTTTCTTTTCCGAATACTAAGCCGCCACACAACCACTCACTGGCTTCAGCAGACAACAACTCGCTCTCACGCCCCCCTGCGCCGTCCTTCCGCAAACACACGGTCCACTGATCGCCAGCGAGCGCAGGGCGATCAACCTGATCGATAACAAATCCCAAGTCGGTTACCGTCTTCACAAACCAATTCCGGTCATAAATCACGGCACGGGTGGGGTCGATGTCATTTACGAATAGGGATACCTGCTCCGGCTCCAGCCACGGAAAACCCCGTTTATCAAAGAAGAACCAAGTGGTGCGGGCCACGCCACCTGGCGCCAGAATCCGGTATACCTCGCGCAAATACGGAACCGCCGCGGCCTGAAGAATCTGGGTAAACACCGAGTGGGCGTTCACGAGCGTGAACTCCCCCGCGCCCACGGGAAACGGCGCAAAGTCTCGGCGACGGTTCTCCGGAGCCAATCCGAGGTTAAACACGTCATGGACGAGAAACTGAAAGCGGGGATCGACCGCCGAGAGGTTCTGGCGGTTCCACTCGATCATCCCGCGATGGATATCAATCCCCACATATCGTTCCGGCCGAACACGCTGCTGGAGTAATTGGCGGGCTGTCCGCCCGCACCCACACCCGAAGTCAAATACTTCCCGGTAATTCTCTTCGCCGACACCAGCAAAGACAAGTTCCCCGGAAGGATTGTCGAAATGCTGTAAATCGACTTGGCCACTGTATTTCCGGAACTCGAATGGCGGATAAGGAATCGGCAAGGACGGGTCCGCCGACGATTCCTTGGCGGGATTCTCCAGCACGACAAAGTCTTGAAACGCCAGCGACCCTTTGGGCAAATGGGCCCGCACGAGAAACAACTTTCCCCAATGGCGGATCACATATTCTGCCGTGTGGAACATCGAGTGGTAAAAATCCGGAAACGGTCCGTCCTTCCAGCTATCATCGGAGATGAAAAGCGTTCCCTCTCGCTCCAACTGCACCGAGACGGGCGCCGGGTCAGCCCCGGCCGAGATCCACTGTTCCCGAAGTTTCTGGAAAGCCTCCGCCCCCGAAAAGCTGATCACCAGGATGGCGCCTGGCTTAGCGACCCGGCGCAATTCGCTCAACCACCTGTCCTGATAGTCGACGTCCATGTGCGTGAACACACTATGGCAATAGACAAGGTCAAATAGGCTATCCGCAAACGGGAGAGGGGGTAGCGGATCCACCGTACGCAAGCACGTCTCCGGGAGTTGCAGCCGTAACCACGCCAGCGCCTCGTCGTCAATATCGACGCCGCTGAGCCGTGCACCAGGCAACTCAGCCCGCATGGGGACCAAAATACGACCACAGCCGCAGCCAAAGTCGAGGATATGCTCAAACTCCTCTAATCGGCGCCCTACTTTTTCGACCGCCGCACGAATATCCTGAATCGACAAAGCTCCCGAATGAACAAACCAGTCGGGATTCGGCGTACCCGCCACCCGATCCATTAAAGTATCCGGCGGCAGAACACGCTCGCTCAACGAAGTCATAGGGCAACCTCCAGTTCCGGGTTGGATACTCGCACCAGCCCAGTAAGGTCAGCAATCCAATTACACCGTTCCCGATAACGGGCACCAATCGCCTCGGCACTGTAATGCTGTTGTATAAATCGTCGACCCGCCGCCGCCCGTTCGCGCCGCAGGGCTTCGTTGCTATAGACAAGCCGCATCTGTGCCGCCGCATCCTCCTCCGATGGATTGGCCCATAATGCTTCCGGATCATACGGCTGACAGCCTGGGCCGACCGGGCAAAGCGTGTAACCCACCAGGAAAGAGTTGGAAGACAACGTGAAATCGACGTTCCCGGAGTACCCAGTGGCGATGACCGGTTTGCCGAGGAGCATGGCCTCCGCCATCACGAATCCGAACCCCTCCGCCCGATGAAGAGAAACAACACAATCGCTGGACTCCATTAGCGCCACAACATCAGGGTAAGGGAAAGTATCACAGAGCAATCGGATCGGCTTGCCCGCGGCCGCCGATCGCAGCAGGTCCATCTTGGCGGGCGCAGCTTCGGCATGATTGATCTTAATCACCAATTCGCAATTATCTTCCGGCCTGAAAGCGCGGCTGAATGCAGAGATGACCGCTAGCGGATTCTTCCTCTCGAAAACACTCCGCATATCGAAAATCGAAAGAAAAACGAATCGGTCAGCGCTAATACCAAAATCCGAGCGACTCAACAGGCTGGGTTCCGGTAGCGTAACCACATACGGCATATGAACTACCGGAATCGGAGAGCGGGCGGCGATCGCGGCCTGGCAGTAGGAGCTGGGCGCCCAGATTTCGTCGTAAGCGCTGAAAGCCGAGCTCCAAACACGAGGGAGGGATGAAAGCTCCCAAACCCACGTCGCGACGTTATATCGCCTCGACTTCCGAAGCTCGGCCGCCTCGGCCGCCACAACAATGGTTTGATCTGCATTCACGACGTACAGATTGATCCCGTAATCCGTACTGTCGCCCGTGTCAATGGTCAGGGAGTCATCACCTTCCCGCAGGCCGAGGGAGCGCAGGTTGTGCAGGCTGAATGGAATAGCGGCCGCTTGCAAAGCAGCAACCGCATTCCGCGCCGACTGCCCGACACCATTCTGTGTTCGCAAGTAACCAATGAGATTGACTCCCAACTGGCCAGCAATACCCCCATTGCCCCGCTTATCTGTGCTAGTTGCGAGCAGTGAGGCATCGCGGTGGAATTCCATTCCAACCATCGGGACTGGGGCTTGATGCCCCCCGATGATGCGGATCTGTCGGAAAATAGCGGCGGAAAGCCGGAGCCGCCCCATCCAAGCACGCAAGCGCAAACGGCGCCATAGCCTTTCTTTCCGCAGCACCTCGTCGCGTTGTTGGGCAAGCAGTTCCCGGATCTCCCCCACCACCGGATGTTCGACTGCTCCATATGTAGACAACCAGACCAAGAAAGCAGCCGAATCCTCGCCGAACGGATCGGGGAATCTGCTTCGAAGATCAGGCCGGATTAAAAGAAGACGCTCAATGAAACCGTAGAGCGAAGAGATACGAGCGGACTGCCCTTCCTGGCCGAAGGGACTGGGGCTAGGCGGCGGCTCCGTAGCCAGCACCAGTGCTTCGACGGCCGGCGCCAAGAGTTCATCGGATAGATTATGCTCCCTACGTCCGCTCGAAACAAGCCATTCCAGATACCGAAGACGATCCCCGCCGAGCAGGTCCGGCATCACCGCCTGAACATCCTGCCGCGTCTTATAGATGTGGAGGCCGAGACGGGTTAAGCCAGACGCCTGCCCGGAAAACATCGGCACCGACTTATTCCAAAGCTTCAAGAATTCGCCATACCCGGCGTCAGAGAACGGGTCCTCAATTCGTTCTGCAAAGTTCGGAATTTCTTTATGCAAAGAGCGTCCGATATCGAGTACCGGTAATCCATTGGCGAAGCGGCTGTTGCCGTAGCTCCAGCGGATGCATTTGGAATATCCGGCGTTTAGCAGGCTTTCGGCATACTCCTGAAACAGGCGTTCCCCATCTGCGCCGAGATCACTCATCCGAAGCCTATCCTGATGTTTCGAGATGAGCTGCGGGCGGATGGGATCGAATCCACTGAAATGGAAAAAGACTAACGGCTGCCCATTGACGAGATACTGCTCCCCTTCTCGGGCGATCGAACGATGCGGCAGATTCCAATACGCTGCGTTGTAACCTGGGTGGCGCTCAATTGAGACACCGTCATACATGCCCGGTACAAGATCGATCCACTTTTGATCCACAAAAAGCCCGTTCCCCGCATCTACCACGCAATGATCGTAAAGACGGTGCTGCCACCAATGCAGAAATCGGGTAGACTCCTCGTCAATCGATACAGCTAGGAATCCTAGGTTGAAGGCCCCCGCCTGCAAAATGGAGATCTCATTCGGCCGGCCGTCCAACGGGAGGGCGCCGGTCAGATGCGGCGTCAGGACGAGATTGGAACTCCGCAATTTCGCCTGCAGCGGCGCGAGGGAACTAAACAATCGAATGTCCGGATCGAGGTAAACAATCTGTTTGATCCCATAATGTTTCGCGATCCATTCAAAGGCATATGGCTTAACCGCCGTGGACAACTCGAGGACGGAATACTTGAAATGGAACCACCGCGACTGGGGAATTGGCAAAGTGGCGCTGGAAATCGTCTCAAATGGTTCTTCCTCGGGATCAAAATGCCCGTCGGAACTATCCACGAGGATAACGAGTCGCAACGCATCCGGGGCCTGACGCGCAACCGAGCTCATCAGGACACGGGCGTGCGCCAGGTAGTTTCTGGCAATAATCGTGAAAACGACCAGCCCCTCCACGATCAAGAACTCCTGCCGTAGCGCCTACCGGTTCTTTTTGATCGCAAATCCTGTCCTCGAAGGCCCGAGGCGGATTTCCGTTTCGCCGGAGAGCAAAATCGGGCCCCGTCGGCGAGTCCCTTGTTTTTAATGACTTCGGTGTGCAAAACGCTCCAACCCTGCGCGAGGCGGCTCAAGCGCAACCCCCCCAGAGTACATGGATCAGAGATTGTTTTCAACTCACTGTTGAGCTCCTATCAAGGAAAAGTAGTAGTGTCTCGTTTTGCCCGGGCTGGTGAAAAGTGGATGGTAGTCTGTTCCCGCCGGTGAAGCGGAGACGGGCAGCCCTGGCGAGCACCCCGATCAAGGAACTGCCGATCGGACATCATCGGGAACGACCCAGGCCCGACCAACCTGAGGCGGTGTCCCGGCCCAGGATTGGAGCCACATCGTGCCGATAGATCCTGCATTGGCGAAAAAAACAGATCGTAGTCGGCCACCAAGTGGCGGGAAAATGATCGTCGCAAATGCTTTTCCAAAGATGAAAAAGCCCCCCGGCTTACCAGCTGGTTCGTGCGGAGGGTTTCCCGGTAGCGGGCCGCCTTAACGAACCCGTCACTTTCCCAGCCTCGACGCATCAGTCGCCCTCCCCGGCTCTGCGCCCCGAGCCTTGTGCCGCCTTACAGATTGGCGGCGCTTTCTTCAAATCGAAATTCTCGTTCCAGTTGCGGCGCGGCTGACTTCCGAGCCGGTCTGACCGGCCTAGGCTCTGCCGGAAACGGGAGCGCAGCATCGGGCTGACACACGTCAAACGGCAGATACCTCTCTTGATCGCGTATCGCCACCGAGCCATCCAGCTGCCTCTCCACTCGAGCCGTGGCACCGCGCAACCCGCTTGCAATCGATTCGCGTTTGACCCGGTACAGCACTCGGTCGAACCAGAACGTATCGTCATTGCGAACCTGTCACGTCTCCGCGTGGCTCCATGCACCAGCCAAATTGTGCCCCGCCTCCAGCAGTAGATACGCATCGTCTGGACTTGCCGGCGCTACCGTCAGTTCTCTCTTCCACCACACCAGGTAACTCTCCTCCAGGTACAGATTGCTTTACGGCTCTGCGCCGCTTCCGGTTTTCCTAAACGGCAGCGTGACCCGCGTCTCAGGTCAGGGGGTGGTCGTTTCATATTGGCTGATCATATTGGCTGACGCCACAGTCCAGAGGCTCTGCACCGAGTCTTGCAAGTAACTTCCGTCGCATCGCGATATTCCCCGCTGCCATCAATGACGATAATCCGGTCTGCCGCTCGCTTCCCCGCTCCCGCCGTGCATCATCGATCCGGGTACCGTTCTGCGGCCGGCCATCGGGTTCGCCGCTGGGGCGTGCGCCCGCGCCAGCCACAACCTACGCACGCAGCCACTTTTGAGCCTGGCCTCGCCCATGCCTATCCCGTGAAGTCGATAGGATACAGCCGTTTCCGCTCATTTTTCTGTTCCTGCAATTTCTACGAACGAGGCCACTTTCCCACACCAAAAAACAGGCTAACTCGCCTATGACCCGGCAGATAAGAAGCCTCCTGCCTAGCATCCGGCCCGCTGTGCCGATCCCGACGAACGCTTCCCTCGCCCAGCCCCGGTCTCCACCGTTCCGCGATACGATAACGGGCAAGATTTCCCAGGAGACCGCCATGCAACGCCGTAAGTTTGTCGCCGCCGCCTCGCTCGCCGCCGCCCCGGCAGCGGCCATGGAAGAAAGCCCGGTTCGCGGTACCCCGCTCAAAGCTGGCTACTGGGGCCCGCAGTTCTACGACGAACAGGAGCGCAACGAACTCCTCGACGTGCTGGCCGCCCGGTCCCCGTTCCGCTGGTATGGACCGCAGACACCCGCCAAAGTCCTCCGCTTTGAAAAGGAGTTCGCCGCCCGCATGGGCTCGCGTTACGCCCTCGCCGTCACCTCCGGCACCGCCGCCCTCCAATGCGCCATGGCCGCTTGCGAAATCGGCCCCGGCGACGAAGTGATCCTCCCCGCCTGGACCTGGCACTCCTGCTTTAACGCAGTCGTCCTCGCCGGCGCCCTGCCGGTCTGCGCCGAAATCGACGAGACCTTCAACATCGACCCCGCCGCCGTCGAGCGCCTCATCACGCCCCAGACCAAGCTCATCATGGCGGTCCACCTCCAGGGCAATCCCTGCCATCTGGATCGCCTGCTGGCATTGGCCAAGAAGCACGGCATCCGCCTCCTTGAAGACTGCGCCCAGTCCGTCGGCGCCTCCTACGGCGGACGGCCCCTCGGCTCCTGGGGCGACCTCGGCATCTACTCTCTGCAGATGAACAAGTCCATCACCGCCGGCGAGGGCGGCGCGCTCGTCACCAACGACCCCGTATTGTTTGAGCGCGCGGCCCGATTTCAGGACCTGGGGGGCTTCCGCGCTCCGCACGCCGAAGCCGCCGGCGGTGCGCGTCTGGGCTGGACCTTTGGGGCCAACTATCGCATGAACGAGTTCACGGGAGGCGTCCTTCTGGCTCAACTCCGCAAGTTGGACCGCATCTGCAACGCTGTCCGCCAGAACGCCCGCCAGGTCTACGCCGGGCTGAGCGATCTGCCTGGCGTAAAGTTCCGCGAACTTCCCGACCCCGACGGCGAACTTGGCGCCGGCGTGTTTCTCGACTGGAAGACCAAAGAACGCGCCGACCGCTTCCTTACTGCGATGAAGGCGGAAAACGTTCTGGCGAGCAAACCGGGCGGATCGGTAATTCTTCCGACGTTACCGCACATTATGGAAAAGCGGTCGCTGCATCCCCTTTGGCCGAGTTTTCAGTCCCCGCGGGGCAAGGCGATCCGCTACGCTCCGGACACCTGCCCTCGCACGATCGACATTCTGCAGCGCTATGCCGGGGTGCTGATGGATCCCAAGTTCAGCGGGAAAGACGTAGGGGACATCGTCAGAGCGATCCGCAAAGTGTACGGAAGGGTATAGCCGGCGGGCGGCGTCCGCAGGGGAGGTCGCGGCAGGGGGCAAGTCACCATAGACAAGCCACCGGGGCGCAATCTACACTGAGGTGTGCTCGACTCGGCGGAGCGCGAGTTGGCGTTGCAGGAGTCATCTCTAGTCGGATCTATGTTGCTTTCGGTGTTAGTGCCCGTCTATAACGAGCGAACCGTGGTGCGGGCCAGTTTGAGCAAGGTTCTCGAAGCGCCGCTCCCCGACGGAGTCGAGCGCGAAGTCATTCTTGTTGATGATTGTTCGACTGATGGCACCGGGGAGATTCTTGAAGAGTTTGTGCGGGCGCATCCGGACATCCGGCTTTTCCGCAAGCGCAAGAATGAGGGCAAAGGCGCGGCGATCCGTACGGCGTTAAGCATGGCCAACGGTGATTTCGTGCTGGTGCAGGACGCCGACCTGGAGTACGATCCGGCCGAGTACCCCACCCTGCTCAAACCGCTGCTCGAAGGGCGCGCCGATGCCGTGTTTGGCTCCCGTTACATGGCCGGCGAGCAGCGCCGGGTGTTGCGATTCTGGCATTCGATGATCAATAAGACGATCACCCTGATCTGCAACATGTTCTCGGACCTTCACTGCACCGATATCGAAACCTGCTATAAGGTCTTCCGGACCGACCTGCTCAAGAGCATCCCGATCCGTTCCGACCGCTTCGGCTTTGAACCCGAGATCACGATGAAGACCTCCAAGCGCAAACTGCGCGTCTACGAGGTCCCCATCAGCTATCACGGCCGGACGTTTGAAGAGGGCAAGAAGATCGGCTGGAAGGACGGCGTCAAGGCGCTGGGAGTGATTTTCTACTTCTGGCTGATCGACGATCTATACGCAGAAAACTACGGCCGCCAGCACCTGAACAATCTTACGGGCACCCCGCAATACATTGCCTGGGCCACGGCGCTGCTGCGTCCTCACCTCGGCGATCGCGTCGTTGAGCTCGGCGCCGGCATAGGCGACTTCACTGGACGTCTGATGGGCCGCAAACTGGCCTACTACGCCTGCGAGAGCGAACCGGTCTATCTCCACGCCCTGCTTAACCGGTTTCTGAAAACGCCCAGCGTCCATGTGCTTGACCTGCCGCTGGCCGATGCGGCGGCGTTTGCGCAACTGCCGGCGGAATTCGACACGGCGCTGGTGATCAACAGCCTCGAACTGGTCGCCGACCCGGCCGCCATCCTCAGCCGCCTGACCGAGCGGCTGGCGCCGGGCGGAAACGTAGTGCTCCTGGTGCCACACGGCCCCGCTTTGTTTGGCTCTCTCGACCGGGAACTCGGCCATCTGCGCCGGTTCAGCCGCGCCGACATCACGCGCCTGTTCACCGAGGCGGGACTCGCCGTCGAGTCGCTCCGCTCTTATAACCGCCTGGCTACCGTTTCCTGGTGGATCAACTCGCGCCTGCTGCGCAGCCGCCGCATCTCGCGGCTAACGCTGAAACTGTTCGATAAAACGATTTGGCTCTGGCGCCTGCTAGATCCGCTCGTTCCGCTGCCGGGCCTCAGTCTGATTGCCGTAGGCAGAAAGCGGTAAGCGAGTACCGAAATTGCCGCGCCGCGAGGACAAATCCGAATTCTCTAGCGGGCATGGCAACGGGACGGGCGAATTCGGCGGAGGGCAGTTGTTTTGGGTTGAATTGGGATCAACTTGGGTTCAACTTGGGTTCAGTTGGGTTCAGTTGGGTACGGGATTTGGAAGAACCGAGCGCGGAAGTGTTTATTTTTGAGCAACTTCCTGGGTTCTTGCTTTCGCCGGCGCGCGTGGCGCCCGCGCGCGTTATATATATCGCTCCCCGTGCGAGGGGTGTGACCGGGCGAATGGATATCGTTGGCTGAGCGAGAGGCAGCTTGTGCTTGGGCTGTTGAGCGGGCATCGGGGAAAGTCCTCCTGGACACTTTGAGGGTGGCAGGAGGTGGGGGGAGAATCCGGGCATGGGTATCGCGGGAGGCCCGTTACTGTTGGGGGAAAAAATTTTTACGTTCCGTGAAGCGAGCCTCCCGGCTTGGGCAGCGACAGCAGCGGAAGGGCGCCACTGTCAGAAGGAGTATTTCAAAGCGAACTGGATCTGGCGCAACTGGCTGGTGGAGCGGATACGGCCAAAGGCGGCATTGGGCGCCGCGCCCTGCGTTCCCCAGGAGGCCGAGGGACGGCCCCAGGCGGGGTGGTTCGGGGCGTTGAACATCTCCATGCGGAACTGCAGGGTGTGGGCTTCGTGGATTTTGAAATCCTTCATGGCGGAGAAGTCGACGTTCCAGTTGGACGGGGCGCGGAGGGCGTTGCGGGCGCAGTTGCCGAACTGGCCGGCGGTGACGTTAGTGAAGGCTTCGCGGACGAAGTAGCGATCCGGGTGGGGCGTGCTCGCAACGGGGTTGACGCCGGAGACACAGTTGAGGCGGTTCGAGTGGGGGAAGCCGGCGCCCATGCCGGCGGAGTCCCAGGATTCGGGGTTGATGGGGGTGCCGCTTTGGATGTTGGTGATGGTGGAGAGCTGCCAGCCGCCGACGACGGCGTCGGCGAGGGCGCTGTTGTTGAGCAGGCGCTGTCCTTTGCCGAAGGGGAGGTTGTAGAGCAGGGAGACGACGAGGCGCTGGGGCACGTCGAAGCCGGCGTAGGAGTAGTCGCAGGAGCGGCAGCGGGGGTTCATTAGCGTGAAGTCGGAGCCGGTGCCGCGAATGGCGGAGTTTTCGTCGAGGGCTTTGGACCAGGTGTAGCTGAACATGGCGGTCATGCGGCTGGTGAGACGCTGGGTGAGTTTGGCGGAGAAGGCGTTGTAGTTGCCGATGCCGTCGCCGTTGAGGAACTGAATGCCGTGCCATTCGGGATAGGGTTCGCGGGCGTCGAAGGGGGTGATGCCGGGGAGGGGGGCGTTGGCGTTGATGAGGTAGTTGATGCGGCGGCTGACGTTGCCGGTGTAGCCGACTTCGAGGACGGAGGATTCCGACAGGGTGCGCTGGACGTTGAGGAGGTACTGGAGGGAGTACGTGGTGCGGAGGTTGTTGTCGGCGCCCCAGGTGAGGCCGGGGGCGAAGCGGACGGGGAGTTGGGCGGTGTTGATGTAGTTGGAGTAGGAGAGGGTGGGGACGGCCTGGAGGTCGATGACGGGGTTGGCGCGGCCGCCGGCGGCGCGGCTCATGTCGAAGATGGAGTTTTTGCTTTCCTGGGCGAAGAAGACGCCGCCGCCGGTGCGGATGGACCATTTGGCGGAGGGGCTATAGGCGATGCCGATGCGGGGGGCGAAGTTATTGCGGTCCGTGGTGATGAGGCGGTTGCCGAGGCGGCCGTCGCGGGCGAGTTGGACGGGTCCGGTGAAGCGGAAGGCGAGGTCTTCGTAGAAGTCGCCGGTGCCGGTGCGGACGAAGACGGGATGGAGGTTGGGGTCGGCGACGTTGGCGACGGAGGGGAGGGGCTGGCGGAGTTGGAAGTTGGGCTGGAGGCCGAACTTGTCGAGAAGGGGTTGGGCGAGTTCGTAGCGGAGGCCGAGGCTGAGGGTGAGTTTGCGGGAGAGTTTGTAGGTATCGTCGAGGTAGAAGGCGATTTCGCTGTTGCGGAAGTCGCCGCGGGCGAGGGCGACGGCGGCTTCGATGACGCTGGGGGCGCCGAGGAGGAGGTCGGCGCCGTTGTAGCCGCCGGCGAGGGTGTTGCCGTTGCCGGTGAAGGAGCCGTTGTGGGTGAAGCGGCCGCGGGCGAATTCGTTGCCGATTTGAAGGAACTGGTTGTAGCGGTATTCGCCGCCCATTCGGAGGGAGTGTTTGCCGATGATCCAGGAGAAGTTATTGACGGCCTGGTAGATTTTGTTGTCGATGGTGAAGGGGCCGTTGGCATCGTTGCCAAAGCTGCTGAGGGTGCTGCCGGCCAAGCTGATGTTGGGGACGCCCCAGGAGTTGGGGTCGGTGACTTTGATGGGGGTGTTGAGGCGTTCGTTGACGTTTTCGACGGCGGCGAGTTCCTGGCTGATGTTATTGAACAGAGTGTTGTAGCCGAAGCGGAATTCGTTGACTTTGGAGGAGGACAGGACGCGGGTATTCGAGAGGACCCACTGGCCGGCGCGGGTGTAGAGGCCGGTGCCGTTCTTTTGGACGCCGGGGGTGATGGTGAGTTCGTCGGTCCAGGAGTAGCGTCCGAACCATTGGGAGTTGGCGTTTTCGTTGAAGTCGATGCGGCCGGTGAACTGGTCTTTGTCGACGGGGGTTTTGGCGGTCCACTGGTGGTTGCGGTTGGGGAGACCGGTTTGGGGGAGGTTGGGGAGGGGGGCGAAGTTATCGATGAGGTATTTGGCGCCGGGGTTGATGCGGGAGGCGGGGATGCGATTGCCGGCGAAGGGGGTGGAGGTGACGGTGAAGCCGGAGCCGGAGGCGTTGGGGGTGCGGACGCGGGTATTGGGGTCCTGAAGGGCGCCGGTGAAGGCGGAGAAGTCGCCGGCGCGCATTTCGGGGGTCATGGTGGTGAAGAAGCTGGGAACGGAGCGGCGGGATTTGAAGCCTTCGTAGTTGGCCATGAAGAAGATGCGGTCTTTGCCGTTGAAGAGTTTGGGGATGACGATGGGGCCGGAGAGGGTGCCGCCGTACTGATTCTGGCGGTAGGGGGCTTTGAGGGGGGCGGTTTGGGTGGGGCTTTCGGGATCCTTGAAGAAATAGGGTCGGGCGTCGAGTTTGTCGTTGCGGAGGAACTCGAAGAGGGCGCCGTGGTATTGGTTGGAGCCGCCTTTGGTGGAGACGTTAATCTGGCCGGCGCCGCGACCGAATTCGGCGGGGTAGATACCGGTTTGGACCTTGAACTCCTGGAGGGCTTCGACGGAGGGGAGGACGATGTAGAGATTGAAGTTGATGTCGGTGTTGGTGATGCCGTCGAGGGTGTAGTTACTCCAGGCGGAGCGGGCGCCGGCGATGGAGATAGTCAGTTCCGAGCGGGTGCCGCCCTGGCGGCCGGCGGCCTGGGCGGCCTGGTTGAAGCCGATATTGACGTTGGGGGAGAGTCCGACGAGGCTAAAGAAGTTTCGGCCATTGAGGGGAAGTTCCGTGATGCGTTTTTGTTCGATGACCGAGCCGACGGTGGCGTCTTCGGTAGAGAGCAGGGGGAGGCGGCTGGATACTTCGACGACTTCGCTGACCTGGCCGATGTCGAGGTTGAAATCGACGCGGGCGGCTTGCTGGACCTGGAGTTCGACATTGGCGCGGCTGGCGGATTTGAAGCCGGATTTTTCGGCTTTGACTTCGTAGAGGCCGGGGACGAGGGCGGGGATGGAGTAGACGCCGTCTTCGTTAGTGGTGGCGTTGCGGACGCCGTTGGTGGCGGTATTGCGGACGGTAATCGCCGCACCGGCGACGACGGCTCCGGAGGCGTCTTTGACGTCTCCAGTCAGGGAGCCGAAGGTTTGTGCCGAAAGGGAGGCAGTAAGAAGAAGGCAGGCGAGGACAAGACGCATGGTAACTCTCCGGGTTGGACTTCTTGGCTTCGTAATTCTACACAAAGTGTTTGTCCGGTGCGGAGGATAGGCGCTGCGTTAGCGAACCGGAATTTCGAGCGCGTTGCTTTCGCTGCCGCCGGCGGTGACGGTGAGCTTGACCCAGCCGTGGACGGGAGGGACTTGAAAGTTGATCTGGTTGACGCCCCAGAGGCCGGGCGCGAGGCCGGCGAATTGGACCGTTGCAGCGAGGCCGCCGACGCGGACGAGGACCGGGGATTCGAGGGTGGACAGGGGGATGGCGGTGGCGCGCTGGCCGTAGGCGGGCGGTTGGCTCACCTTGCCGAGGCCGGTGCCGTAGAGGGAGAGCCACTCGCCGGGGCTGGCTGGGTGGGTTTCGTCGACCAGGGCGCCGTCGGCGTGGACGGCGGCCGCCAGGAGGCGGGAATCCCTGGGGACGGAGAACAGGCCGGGGGCCGCGGGCCGGGCGGTGAGGGTGGCGGAGAGTTCGCCGGCGGGGGTGCGGATGGCCAGGGGGGCGGTGGACGGGGCATCGGCGGGGAGTTGGGCGTTGAGCTGGAGACGCGAGGCGTAGAGGAGCCCGACGGGTTTACCGGCGAGCGTGACGCTGGCGTCGGCCAGATCCCAGGGCAGGACGGCGCCGCTGGCGGCGGCTTCGCCTACCGACAGGTTCCACCCGAGCAGCGAGATGAGGCCGCCGGGGGCGACATCGGGTGTGAAGGAGGCGGCGTTGACGATGCCGGATGGGAGGAGGAGGGGGGTGGCGGTGAGGGTGGTGAGGTCGAGTTGCTCTCCATGGGCATCGATGGCCTGGACGGTCAGGCGGCGGGGGTCGGCCTGGATGCGGAGGAAGTGGCTGGCGCCCGCGTTGTGGACGACAAACGGGGCGTCGCCTGGGGGGTAGAGCTGGGAGCCGCCGCCGCCCGTCGTGACGTAAACCGTTCCGGCGGGGCCAGGGCTGAACTGGCCGGAACGCCGGGCTTGGGTGCGCTGGTATATATGTTCGTGGCCGGCGAGTACGAGTTGCACGCCGTGGCGCTCGAGGATGGGGGTGATGTGGCGGGCGACGAGGGCGCAAGCCGGATCGTGAAGCTTGGCGGCGGAGGTGGGGAAGGGGGGGTGGTGGACGGCGACGATGCGCCAGGGTTTGCGGGTGGCGGCGAGGTCCTGTTCGAGCCACTGCAGCATGGCGCCGCTGCCGGCGAGAGCGGCGCGGAGGGAGTGGTTACTGTCGAGGACGGTGAAGTGGACGGGTCCCCAATCGAAGGAGTAGTAGCGGCCCTCGCCGCCGGCATCGACGGTTCCGGTGGGGACGCGGAAGAGGGTGCGGTAGGCGAAGGCATCCTGGAACTCGTAGTCGTGATTGCCGGGGACGGGGAAGAGGGCCATGCGGGTGAGCAGATCCGGGTAGATGGAAAAGAACGCTTCGGCGAACTGGCGGAAGGTGCCTTCCCAGTAGGCGAGGTCGCCGACGTGAAGGGCGAACTGGGCGGGTTCGCGACCGAGCAGGGCGGCGAGTTGGCGTTGGGGCGGGCCGCCGTCGCCGCTGTCGCCGAAGACGACGAAGTTTGCCGTTTGCTCGCCGGGTGTTTGAAACGAGAGGGGGCGGCTGGGGTTGACGGGGAGGCCGTCGAGGGTGACCTGGTAGTGGTGGGTTTGGCCGGGGGGGAGGTGGTTGAGTTCGGCGCGATGGAGGTAGAGCGGGGCGGGCAGTTGGGAGGCGGCGGGGGAGATGGTTTCGACGATGGAGGGCACGGGTACGCCGTCGGGCAGGAGCCGGACGGCGCCGGCGCCGGTGCTGCCGAGCGTGGCCCATTGGACGACGGCGCGGCGCGGCGAGACGTCCTGCACGTAAGGCCCGAGCCAGGGCTGGGCGGGGAGGGGGAGGGCGAGGCAGAGGGTGAGGAGGGGGAGGCGCATGGGTTATGGCTGCTCGAGAAGGGGGAGTGGGATGGACGCGGCGGTCTCGCCGTCGAAGTGGAGTTTGAGGACGGCCCTGGCGGGGGCATCCGGCGGCACGACGAAATTCACCTGTTGGAGGCCGACCCAGCCGGGCGCGGGGCCGGCCCACGGGATGGTGGCCGGATGGCCGGAGGCCGAGGCGGTGAGGCGGGTGGCGGGCTGTTCGGCGGCGGAGAGCCAGAGGCCGGTGCCGAATGCGGCGAGGATCTCGCCCGGGGAGGCGGGGGCCTGCTCGGAGACCGGGCCTCCGTAGGCGTGCAGCAGACCGGCGACGCCGCCGGCGGCTGGTTGGACGAGGACCATGAGCCAGTTGGAGCAGTCTGCGCCGCGGGTGAGCCGGACCGGGGTGGGCCCGAGGCGGAGCGCGTCGGGCACGACGAAGACAACGCCATCGGGACCGACGGAGAGGAGGCTGGCCGGGCCGGCGCTGGTCTCGAGGGTGAAGCCGGCGAGCGTGGCGGGCAGCGGGCGGCGGAGGGCGAACACGGTGGCCGCCAGGGGGAGAGGGACCGCGACGCGGGCCAGCGCGCCGGGGACGAGGGCCGCCTGTCCACTTAGCAGATTGACGATGCTGGTTGGCTCGAGGGGCCAGGCGGGCTCGCCGGAGGCGACTTGTGCTTCGACGATCGCGCGGCGGCGGAGGGCAAAGGCGCGCAGACTGGCGACGCTTTCCTCAAACATGGCGATGGTGCAGGCTCCGATGCCCCCCGGGGCACCCTCGACGCGGCAGAGCCGGACGGGATCGTCATAGACCGCCGGGCGGATCTGCTGATAGATTCTTTCGACTTCCTGCCGCAGCCAACCGCCTTCGCCGCCGAGCGCGGCGGCGGCTTGGCGGAGGGCGTCAGCGAACCGGCGCCGCGAGGCCGGAAACTGGAGGGCGCGGCGGAACAGCGTGTTCTCCGCGGTCTGCTTGAAGACCGGCCAGTTTTCGTCGGTGAAGGCGCCGTCCTGGTCCCAGACGAGGGGCAGGGCGGGGCCGCCCGCCGCGGGGCGGTAGAGATAGAAGTTATTCATGCCGTTGCTGCCGAGCAGGCCGTCCCATTCGGCGAGGACGGCCTCGGCGGCAGCGTGGGCGAGGAAGGCGGGAAGGTCGACCACCTGGCCGGCCTCGGCGAGGAACCGGGCATCGGGCGCTTCGTTGATGGTGCGGACCATGTCGACAATTCCGGCGGCGGTGGCGGGGTCGCGGGTGCGAGTTTTGGGTTCGAACGGGACGGGCAGGTAGGCATCGGGATCGGGGCCACGGAATTCGAATCGGAAGGGGGGCGAGGTATAGCCGAGTTGGTAGAGGAATCCAGTGTCCTCTCCGAACCTTGTGGCGAGGAAGCGTTCGTCGATGGGTTCGACGAGCAGGTAGAGGCCTACGTATTCGTCGTTGACGTAGAGGCGGGCGTGGGCTTCACGGGAGTAGGGCAGGCCGGCGCGGCGGAAGAGGGCTTCGGCGAGCCGTTCGCGCATCATGGAGGCGTCCTGGTTGAGGTTACGCAGGACGAGGGATTTGAGGCCGAGAAAGCGCTGGTTGGTCGCGTAGCGGGAGAAATCGAGGCCGATGCTGGGCTTGACGGGCGAGCGGCTTTGGCTGCCGCGGGAGCGCATTCCGATGTTGGGGACGGAGACGCCGTTCCAGGCGAGGTCGCAATGATAGTAGGTGTTGTCGAGGTAGTTTTCGTGGATGGCGGCCCAGTCGGCGGGCGCGATGCGGATGCGGAGTTCCTGGAGAACGGTATCGTCGAAGAGGGAGTCGAGGTCCTGCGCGGTGAGGCGGGCGGGGGGCAGGAGCGGCGCCGTCAGGATCAGGAGCCAGGGGAGAACGCGCCGGGACATGGGCACCTCCTTGCGTGGGCAGTGGTCTCTCAGGGTAGAGTCGGCAGGGGGGAAGGGGTGTTACCGGAACGCGCGGCGGGCGATTCGGTATGGTAAAGGACTGGAACGGGAGGATGGCGCGGTGAAGAATCAGATGGGAACGCGAGGACGGCGGCAATTCCTGCGGGCGGCGTCGTCGCTAGCCGCCGGGGCGGCGTTACCGGCCGTGGAGGAGCGGTCGAATATCCTCTACATCCTGACGGACCAGCAGCACTGGAACATGATGAGCTGCATGGGCAACCCGTGGGTGAAGACGCCGGCGATGGATAGCCTGGCGGCGGAGGGGGTGCGGTTCGAACTGGCTTACGCTTCCAACCCCGTGTGCATGCCGGCGCGGACTTCGATGATGTCGGGCCGGTATCCGAGCCACTTTGCGATGCGGGACAACGGGCCGGCGCAGGTGCCGGAGAGCGCGCTGCCGCAGATGCTGGGGCACGTGTTCCGGCGGGCGGGATACCGGACGGCGTTCGGGGGGAAGACGCACTGGCCGCGCCCTATGACGGCCGAGAGCATTGGCTTTGAGACGATTACCCGGGATGAGCGGGACGAGTTGGCGCGGCGGGCGGCGGATTTCCTGCGCGAGAAGCATACGCAGCCGTTTCTGCTGGTGGCTTCCTTCATCAATCCGCACGATATCTGTTATCTGGCGATTGATGCCTACACGAAGGCAAACCAGCTGCCGGCGATGCATCCGAAGTCGGTGGTGGAGCGGCAGCGCGTGGCGGAGGCGCTGGAGCGGCCGGCGGGGGTAGCGGAGGCGGAGTTTTGGGGGCGGTACTGTCCGCCGCTGCCGGCCAACCACGGACCGACGAGCCAGGAGCCGGCGGCGCTGGGCAGGTATGGCAGCTTTCGGGGCTACGTCCGGAAGCACTGGAAGGAGCAGGACTGGCGGATGCACCGGTGGGCGTACTGCCGGCTGACGGAGCGGGTGGACGCCGAGATCGGGAAGGTGCTGGCGGCGCTGCGGGAGACGGGGCTGGACCGGAAGACGGTGGTGGTGTTGGCGAGCGACCACGGGGATATGGACGCGGCGCACGGGTTTGAGCATAAGAGCCTGCCGTATGAAGAGTCGGCGCGGGTGCCGTTTGTGGTGTCGTGGAAGGGGCGGACGGCGGCGCGGGTGGACCGGCGGCATTTGGTGTCGTCGTGCGTGGATCTGATGCCGACGCTGTGCGACTACGCGGGGATTACGCCTCCGGCGGGGCTGCCGGGGCGGAGCGTACGGCCGCTGGTGGAGCGGGGCCGGGCGGCGGGTTGGCGGGAGGAGGTGGCGATTGAGTGCGGGGATTCGCGGACGATCCGGAGCCGGCGGTATAAGTATTCGGTATTTGCGGGCGGGGAGCCGCGGGAGATGCTGATTGACCTGGAGCGGGACCCGGGGGAGATGCGGAATCTGGCGGGGGAGGCGCGGTTTGCCGGGGTGCTGGCCGACCACCGGCGCCGGTTGCGGGCGCGGGTGGAGGAGTTGGGGGATGAGTTTGGGCGGGAGTTAGTGGGTTGAGGGAGTAACCTTTGGGCGAAACGGAACATCCTTTCTAGAGCCGGCGAAGATCGCCGGAAGTCGAGGTCCCCGTTGCTTTCTCGTCTGTTGCTCAAGGTAATTGTTTGTGGCCTGCCGTTCGGGGTGGGATACGCGCAGAGCGTTCTGGTGCGGGCTGCGGCGCCGGTCTCCTACCCGGCGCCCATCGTGGACGGGAACAGCCCTGGGGTTTGGGTGGACGGGATGCTGCGGGTGTACACGTCGACGGGGGACCCGCTGGCGATGATGGGTCCGAACCTGTTTCAGTTGTGGCAGACGGAGTCGCCGGAGGTTTTGCCGCGGGATCACTACCCGCTCTGGATCGAGTCGGTGTGGCGGGACGAGGACGGGACGATTTACGGTTGGTATCACCACGAACCGGGGAGCGTTTGCAGTAGTGCAAAGCTGACGGCGCCGAAGATTGGCGCGGTGGTTTCCGAGGATGGGGGGCACACGTTTCGGGATCTCGGCATTGTGCTCGCAACGGGGTATGCGATGAACTGTAAGGCGGCGAACGGATTTTTCGCGGGGGGGCACGGGGATTTTTCGGTGATTGCGGACCGGGAGCACCAATACTTTTACTTCTTGTTTGGTAACTATAGCGGTCCGGTGGCGGAGCAGGGGGTGGTGATGGCGCGGATGGCGTTTGCAGACCGGCGGAATCCGGTGGGTGCGGTGTATAAGTACCACGCGGGGGAGTGGCACGAGCCGGGGGTAGGCGGGCGGGTGCCGCCGATCTTTCCGGCGGTACGCTCCTGGGAGGGGAGCGATACGGATGCGTTTTGGGGCCCGTCGGTGCACTGGAACAAGCACCTGGAGGCGTATGTGATGGTGCTGAACCGGTCCTGCTGTAAGTCGGGCTGGCCGCAGGAGGGGATCTATCTTTCCGATAACGACGATCTGAGCGATCCGCAGGGTTGGCGGCGGCCGGTGAAGATTCTGGACGCCAAGGCGATTGGATTTGCGCCGGGTTACTATCCGCAGGTGGTGGGGACGGAAGAGGGAGAGACGGACAGTCTGGTGGGGGAGAAGGCGCGTTTGTATGTGAAGGGTGTTTCGAAGTGGGAGATTGTGTTTATCCGGGAGGAGGAGACCCCGGCGCCGCCGCCGGGGCCGCCCGATGATGATGACGATGTGGAGCCGGATTTGGACCCTGGCGCTCCGCGGATGGTGGTGCTGCCGCGGCGCGGGGCAGGCAAGTAGCGGGGCGGGGGACGATTGACACCAGTAAGAGCGGGTGATACGGTGCGCAGGACTCTGCCATGCGTATTGCTACCGCTTTCCGTATTCTCCTGTTACTTGGCGCGATCGCCGGGCTTGCCGGGGCGCAAACCGCTTCCACCCAGATTCTGGGCCTGATTACGGACTCGACGGGTGCCGTGGTGCCAAATGCCACGGTGACGGCGCGGCGCGTCGAGACCGGCGATGTGCGCACGACGCGGTCGAACGCGACCGGTAACTACATTTTCCCGCTGGTTGACTCAGGCACTTACGAGGTGAGCTGCGCGGCGACGGGCTTCAAGACGGAGTTACGGCGCGGGGTGACGCTCGAACTCAACCAGAAGGGCCGGATCGACTTTCAGCTGCAGGTGGGCCAGCAGGCGGAGACGATTGAGGTAGCCTCGGCCGCGCCGCTGCTCAAAACCGAAGACGCGACGCTCGGCTCGGTGGTGGACAACCGGAAGATCGTCGAGCTGCCGCTGAACGGGCGGAATTTCGCGCAGGCCGCGACGCTGATGCCGGGGGTGGTTTACGGCACGGCGCGTATGGGCATTGACGGGCAGCAGACGATCGGCACGCGGGCGATGCCGGGGCAGATGGTGGGCATATCGGCCAACGGGCAGCGGGACGCGAACCAGAACATCACGCTGGACGGAGTGTCGGCAACCGACGGATTCAAGTCGGCGATGCTGTTTGTGCCTTCGATTGAGGCGATTGAGGAGTTCAAGATTCAGAGTGCGGTGTATTCGGCCGAGTACGGGATGAACAGCGGGGCGCAGGCCAACGTGTCGATCAAGAGCGGGACGAACCTGTGGCACGGCACGGCGTTTGAGTTTCTGCGCAACAATGCGCTCGATGCGCGGGGATTTTTTCTGGCACCGAATCAGGCGAAGAACAAGCTGCGCCGGAATCAGTTTGGCGGGGTGGTGTCGGGGCCGATCCGCAAGGATTACACGTTTTTCCTTTTCAACTACGAGGGGCGGCGGGAGCGGCGGGGGACGCCTTCGCGGACGACGGTTCCAACGCCGGCGATGCGGAGCGGGGACCTTTCCGAGATTCTGATTCCGGGCAACCGATGGTATCCGCGGGACGCCAATCCAGCGGCGACGCGGGCCATCCGGCTGCCGGGGGATAACCTGCCGTTCCCGGGCAATCTCATTCCCCGGAGCCTGCTGAACCCGGTTTCGCAGAACATTTTGACGGCGAAGAAGGGTTCGCCGCTGCCGGAGGGCGGCTTCATGCCGCTGCCGAATTTCGATGCCGAGGCGAGGGCGGCGGGGTCGGTGCTGAACCTGACGGGAACCAACGATCAGGAGTTGGACTCCAATCAGGTGCTGACGCGGATCGACCACCGGTTTGGCGACAATCACCGGATCTTCGGCCGGTATGTGCTGGTGCCTTCGCGGTGGCTGAACAATCCTCTGCTGCGAGTGAGTCAGTTTACGAGCGAGTTCCGGGCGCAGAACCTGGGAGTGGGGTACAACTGGATGATCAGTCCGCGAGTGTTCAACGACCTCCGGGTGGGCTACAACCGGATCCGGGCCAACCAGGTGGCGTTTCAGACAGGTACGGATTTTACGCACCGGGATCTGGGGCTGGACCTGCGGGTGAGCGGGGACGGCAATCGCACGCTAACGCCGCGCGAGGAGGGGCTGCCGAACATCAGCATCACGGCGTTTGCGGGGATTGGATCGGGGAACGTGACGTTTAACACGAACGAGACGTCGGAGGTGGCCGATTCGATGTCGGTGAACCGGGGCAAACATAACTTCAAGTTCGGCGGGCAGTGGCGGTGGAGTCCGGTGGTGAACGAGGCGTCGAACCTGCCGCGGGGGCAGATTACCTTCTCGCCGGACATCAACGGGGTGCCGGATGCGATGGCCGCGTTTTTGTTGGGGATTCCGCTGAACGCGAACTCGGCCGAGGGTGTGCCGACCAACGACATGCACCAGAACAAGTTTGGCCTGTACTGGCTTGACGACTACAAGGCAACCGCGCGGCTGACCATTAACTACGGCGTGCGCTATGACTGGTACGGCGCGGTGACGGACGCCAACGGGCGGATCCGGAACCTATCGTTCGCGGGGCGCGACAGGCGGACCGTGAATGGAGTGGCCTATCCGATGCTGGTGCCGAATCCGCTCGACAAAGGCGCACTGTATGACATCAACGCCCGGCAGATCATGCCACGCCTCGGGATTGTCTACCGGTTTGGGGAACGCACGGTGCTGCGCATGGGGTCCGGGTTGTTCTATTCGCCGCAGCAGACCAACAATTTCAATATTCTGGGGTTGAATCCGCCGTTCTCCGGTTCGACCGTGTTCCAGAACGACCGGACGCGGCCGACGGCGACGATTCAGAACCCGTTTCTGGGTTCGCCCGTGGGCGCGGGGCCGGCGGCGTTGGTGATGCTGGGGTTCACGAAGGCCGACCGGGACAACCGGTCGATGTATCTGAACAACAAGATCTGGCAGTGGACGACGGAGATTGAGCGCAGTTTCGGGCAGAACTTCGTGACGGGCATTGCCTACGTCGGCAGCGCGGGGTCGCACCTCGATATGCCGGTGCAGAACTGGAACAATCCGGATCCTGGTTTGGGTGCCGTGCAGAACCGGCGGCCGGTGCCGTTCTACGTGGACTCGCGGACGCCGGGCCAGTTGCTGGCGCTGGGGACGGTGCGGCGATTGGAGTCCTGGACCAACTCGAACTACATGCGCTGCAGATGCGGGCCGAGAAGCGGTATGCCAAGGGTTTGACGTTCAACGCGAGTTTCAACTTTCAGAAGGCGATGTACATCGGTTACGGCGTGAACGAGGGTGGGCCGTACGGCAACAGCTTCACGCAGGACCCGCGGGACCGGCTGGCGGATTACGGGCGGTCGCAGATTGATCAGCGCTTCCGGTTGGTGTTTTCGCATATCTGGGAGATCCCGTGGCTGCGGAATGCCAAGGGTCCGGCGGGTTGGGTGCTGGGGGGCTGGGCGGTGAACGGCATAGTTCAATTGACCTCGGGGCTGCCGGTGACGGTGGCGCAGAACGGGGATGCGCAGAACACGGGACCGTCGTCGTTTCAGCGGCCGCACGTGGCGACGGGCAAGAGCGTAGGGCGGGTGTGGGAGAACCGGACGATCGACCGGTGGTTTGATACGTCGGCTTTTGTGCGGTCGAAGTGCGACGGTTGCGCGGGCGAGGGGATTTACCTGGGACCGAAGGGGTATGGCAACGCCGGGGTGTCGCTGTTTGACGCGCCGGGGCAGAAGACGTGGGACTTTGCGCTGTTCAAAGAGTTTCGTCCGCGGGAGGGGCACCGGATTCAAGTGCGCTGGGAGGCGTTCAACTTTACGAACACGCCGCAGTTCGCGGCGCCTTCGCGGACGCTGGGAGCGGCGGATTTTGGGCGGATCAACGGGACGGTGGTGAACAACCGGGAGATGCAGTTGGGATTGAAGTATGTGTTCTGAGGGGTGGGGCGAGGCGGATACAATAGGGCCAGTATGGTTTCCCGCTACAAATTCCTGATTGTTTCGGCCGGTGTTTGCGGCCTGCTCGGCCTGGGCTTCCAGGCGGCCCGGAAAGCTCCGGCGAAAGACCCGCTGCTGGCGGGCTACGAGGTGGCTACCGTGGCCGCGGTGGCCGACGCGGTGGATCAGATTACCGGGCAGCGCGGATTCATGTCGCATGACATGCGGCCGCGGACGGTGACGGCGCGGGTGGTGGGCCGGGCGGTGACCGCCTATCTCGAAGCGGCCACGCCGGAGAAGGCGACACCGGCCCTGTCAACGGCGCAGTCGACGGCCATGATCGATAACGCGAACCCGGGCGAGGTGGGGATTATCGTAATCAAGGATGGCTTGGACGTGGCGGGGATTGGCGGGCTGATGGCAACGGCAGCGAAGGTGCGGGGGATGGCCGGGGTGATCGTGGATGGCGGGGTGCGCGATATCAAAGAAGTCCGGAGCCTGGGGTTTCCGATTTACGGGCGTAGCGTGGTGCCGTCTTCGACAGTGAGCCGGTACGCCGGGGTGTCGAGGAACGTGCCGGTGCAGTGCGGGGGCGTGGAGGTGAAGCCGGGAGACATCATCGTGGCCGATGAGGACGGGGTGGTGCGGGTGCCGCAGGCGCAGGCGGCCGAGGTGCTGAAGCGAGCGCAGGAGATCGACGAGCGGGAGACCAAGATGCTGCCGTTCATCCGTCAGCATAAGGCGCTGAGCAAAGCCGTGGCGGTGTTCAATCGGATTTAACTGAACACGATATCCAGTTGGATAGAAATTTACCTTAGGTACTTTAGGGTTTAATTTAGAGGGCCCACGGATACACCCCCGGCCCGGTGTCGCCGATAGGAGGATATATATGCGGAACAGGCGCTACGAGCCTCGATTAATGTGCGCGGACTTGATTGAAGTCCGGTGGCGAGATCCATCAGGACGGCCCGAAACCTGCGTTGCCAACCTCGAAGATATTTCGGCCTCCGGGGTTTGCCTGCAGATGGAGGTGGACATTCCTCTGAACACAATGATCACCATCAGCGGCCCGAAGGGCGACTATGTGGGCCAAGTCCGGTATTGCGTTTACCGGGAGATCGGGTTTTTTATTGGAATCCAGTTTGAACCGGGCAGCAAATGGTCCCGGCGCAATTTTAAGCCTATGCATTTGTTCGATCCCCAGCGACTCGTTCCGGCCAACCGGCCGGAACGATAGTCTAGGGCAGTTTCGTATCGGCGTATTGCCAGGCGCTTTGGAGCTCCCGGTCGACAAACGCCAGACTCTCCCCTCTTCCCTGCACTCGCAGCGCTCCTTTTAGACCGTGCAGGCTTGTCCCGTTGTGCGGGTTCCGTTCGAGGTCTTTTCGGAAGACCTTCTCGGCCTCCCCGGCCCTTCCCGCCCGCAATAGCGCTGCCCCTAATGGCTCCCGCGTTGGATAGTGCCAATCGGGAGGTTGCATGTATGCCAAGGAGTCTTCGAGTTCGACGGCTTTTCGCGGGTAGCGGAGTTTCCTTGCATTGTCGTTGCGGCTTTGCGGGATGCGCGCGGCGAGATCGACACTGGCCAAGGTGAGAATTTGCCTGGCGGGGTTGAGCATGGCGACGGCGTCGGCGGGGATGTCGCGGGCGAGGGCGTCCATTCCGGCCCGTTTGGCGGCGGCATCGTTGGGGCGGCCGAGGCCGGCGAAGGCGGCGGCGCGGTAGCTGCCCTGCACCATGCGGGAGTAGGCGACGAAGTGGAGGTTGTGGGAGTAGTAGCCGAGGGGGTACATGCTCTGGGCGCGGGAACGCGCGAGATAGAGGCGGTCGGCGGCGGGGGCGTTTTCGTTGACGAGGGCGGAGCGTTCGAACTCGCCGAGGCGGGCGTAGATATGGGAGGGCATGTGGACGAGATGGTCGGCGCCGGGGAGAGCGCGTTCCGGGTGGGGGGGAGAGGCTTCGACGGCGTGGATGTAGTAGTGGTTGGCGCCGGGATGGTTGGGGTCGCGGCGGAGGACGCCTTGGAGGACGGCGCTGATTTCGAGGGTGTTTTCGGCGGGTTGGCCGGCGGCGGTCCAGAGCTGCCAGGGGCGGAGATTCATGAGCGCGTCGTTGTATAGGGTGGCGGCGTCGAGGTTATCGGGGTAGCGCTGCGGGAGAGTTTTCATGGCGGTGGCGTGTTGGTGGCGAGGGCTGTACGGTCGACGGTGGGATCTTTTGAGGACCACGCGCACAACGGACTCGCTTCGGCCTGTGCGCTTTTGAGGACCACGCGCACAATGGACTCGCTTCGGCCTGTGCGCTTTTGAGGACCACGCGCACAATGGACTCGCTTCGGCCTGTGCGCTTTTGAGGACCACGCGCACAACGGACTCGCTTCGGCCTGTGCGCTTTTGAGGACCACGCGCACAACGGACTCGCTTCGGCCTGTGCGCTTTTGAGGACCACG
>JAPKZB010000025.1 GCA_026393985.1 Acidobacteriota bacterium | reverse complement strand
CCGTAAAGAAGTCGACCGACACCATGGTCTTGACGTGATTGTCGAGGAAGGTCCGCCAAGTCTGCGATGGTGGTTTGCGGAGGCGGACCATATACTTGCTCACGCTCGTTTCGCCGACGGCAATACCAAGCTTGAGCAGTTCGCCGTGAATCCGCGGTGCGCCCCAGAGAGGGTTGTCCCGGCTCATCGCACGAATCAAGGATCGGACGTCCACCGGGACCGCCGGTCGGCCCGGCTTTCCCCGCTGAATTTTCCATGTCCAGAACAGCCGGAAGCCCTTGCGATGCCAACCGATCACCGTCGCCGGCTTGATGAGGATGGAACTCGGTTGCCGGACGAGCGTACCGTTTCCACCGCTTCTCGAATCCCGGCGTGTAATGCGGCACCCATCGCAGAATCGTCGTGTGCGCCAGGTTGAAGCCCCGCTCGCTCAGCGTGCTCACCAAGTCTCGGTAGCTCAGCTTGAAGCTCGAATACCACCGAACACACAACACCACAATCTCCGCATCGAAATGGCGGCCGGCGAACAGCAGCTCTTCCACTGGAACGAAGAGGGACATTCCCTCATCTTCGCCCATCCCGCCAATTTTGCACCAGAGCCCCCTCCCCCTACAACGTATTCGCCAGCACCCCCCCATCAATCAACAACGTCGAACCCGTAATGTAACTCCCCGCATCACTGCCCAGTAACAGCGCCGCCCCCACAATCTCCTCCGGCTTACCCCACCGCTTCAACGCCGTCCGGTTCGTAAACTCCTGCTTCTGCTCCTCGTTCAACAACCCCAGCGGCAGCTCCGTCAAAAACGGCCCCGGCGCAATACAGTTCACCGTCACCCCGTACGGACCCAAATCCAGCGCGCTCGACCGCGCCATCCCCACCAACCCCGCCTTCGTCGCGCTGTACACATTCCGCCCCAGCTTCCCCCCCAATCCCAACACCGACGAAACATGAATCACCCGGCCCCACCGCCGCTCCATCATCTGCGGCAGCAGCGCCCGCGTCAGCCGCATAATCCCCGAAAGATTCAACTCCAGAATCTGATCCCACGCCTCGTCCGTAATCTGGTCCACCCGCTGCGGCGTATTCCCCCCCGCGTTGTTAATCAACACATCCACCCGCCCAAATCGCCGCAGCGCCTCGTCCGCCACCCGCTGCGCCTCGCCCTTCTTTCCGAGGTCCGCCGTCATCCACTCCACCCGCGCGCTCAGCCCCTCGCCAATCTCCTTGGCCGCCGCCTCCAACTCGCTCGCGTTGCGGCTGCAAATCAGCACCGCCGCCCCGTGCTCCGCGTAGGCACGCGCCATCGCCTTGCCGAGTCCCCGGCTTCCGCCCGTAATCACCGCCACACGATCTGTCAGTTCAAAAATTTTCTCAAACATAATCCCGCCATTCTCTCTCATTTCCGCCGCTCACCGAACCCACACCGACGGCCCCGGCACCGGCCGCCGCGCATCATTCCGCTGCGGTCCTATCCACAGCGTCGACAACCCCTCCACCACCTCCTCCCCACCCTCCACTCGCCCCCGCAGCCGCACCGGATAAGCCCCCCGCGCCGTACCCGCCGGAATCCGCAACTGCAGCCGCAACGCCGGAATGTTGATGTTATCCCCGTCCCCCGACGGCCCGAAATGCTGGTCCGCCCGGAACCGCCCCCGCGCCTCCGGATGCCCCTCCACCCACACCTCCACCGCCTTCGCAAACCCCGGCTCCTTGATCAACAGCGCCTCTAACTCCACCGTCTCCCCCGCCGCCCCCGCCAACTCCTCCGGCTGGTATAGCAGTTGAAACCCCGGCGCCCCCCTCCCCACGTGCAGCCGGTAGGCAAACCCCGGTCCCGTCCGCTCCGTCCGGTCCCGCACCACCAGCGTCGCCGCCTCCGTCACCCGCGGCAGATAGTACAGGCTGCTGTCCGGATTGCCGATCACCGTCCCCTGCCCGCTCATCAGATCATCATGCTCGGCCAGCAGCTTCCCCTCCGCGCTCCATAGCTCCAGCACCGTATCCATCGCCGGCAGCCCCAACTGCGCCGCCAGCGTCCAGGCATGAAATGGCTCCCCCGCCCGCAACTGCACCGGGTGCCGGTTCGCCCCCTGCCGCAGCACCCCGTCCACCGTCGCCGGGTCCGGGTCAATCTCCAGCGACATCGCCTCCGCCACCCCGTGCCGCGTCTCGAGCCACAGCCGCCACAGACCCGGTCGCGCCCCCGCCGGAATCGCAAACACCGCCTCCACTCCCTCCCGCCCCATGCCTACCCGCTTCGCCCGTACCACCGCCGCCTCCCCGTCCCGCCCGTCCACCGGCATCGTGTACGGAAACGTCAGCCGGTAATGCTCCGCTCCCCGCACCCGCCGCAAATACGCCCCCGTTGTCGCCTCCAGCCCCTCCCCATACACCGTCACCCGGTACTCGCCCCCCGGCCGCGCCCCCAGCGGATACATCCCCGTCACCACCGGCAGCCGCGAAATCTGCAGCTGATAGCCGCAATCCCCCGCGCACGACGCCCCCTGCGGACCCCGGTACTGATCAATCTTCAGCGTGTACTCCCCATCCCGCGGAAACGTCACCGCCAACCGCGGACTTTCGAGATACTCGTCCTGGTCTTCGTTGTAAGCCACCTCCCGCCCCGCCCCGTCCAGCAGCACCAGCCCGCACTCCAAAAACCCGCCCCGCTCCATCGACTGCAGATCAAACACCCACCGCTCCCCCGCCCGCCCCCGAAACTTCAAAAAATCCTGATCCGCCAGCGTCTCCATCTCCCCGTAAACCACCTGCGGCCGCAGCGCAATCGCCGTCACCGGCTCCACCTCCATCACCCCCGGAAACTGGTTCACGTTGAACAGCCGCGTATTCGCCGGCCCGGCCTCGGTGATCACCCGCACCCGGTGCGGTCCCAGCGCCGCCCCCGCCCCGATCCGCACCCGCCCCTTCACGCTCTTCTCCGTCGCCGCCGTCGCCCCCAGCCACGCAAGCTCCGGCGTATCAAACTCCACCGCCCGCACCGGCCCCAGCCCCGTCACCCGAAACTCCACCTCCACCGTCGTCCCCGCCTGCCCCCCCAGCGGCGCTACCCGAACCACATGCGGCAGCGCCCCCGCCCACAACACCGGCAAACACCACCCCGCCAACACCATCCCCCGCATCAAAACAACTCGCGAATCGGCACGCCGCCGTCGTTCATCTTCACCGGCCGCCCGTTCGAATGGTACTCCTTGTGCACAGCAATCCCCAGCTTCCGGTACACCGTCGCCCCCAGGTCTTCAATCGAAATCGGCCGCTCCTTCGGCGCCCCGCCCTGCGCATCGCTCGAACCAATCACCTGCCCCGGCGGAATCCCCGCCCCCGCCACCGCAATCGAAAACACCCCCGGCCAATGGTCCCGCCCCGCCGAATGGTTAATGTGCGGCGTCCGCCCAAACTCCCCGATCGCCAGCACCAGCGTGCTGTCCAGTAGCCCCCGCTGCCCCAAATCCTCGAGCAGCGCCGAAAACGCCTGATCAAAAATCGGAAAGATCGTGTTACTCGATTTCTCAATGTTCCCGTGCGCGTCATACCCGCCCTGGAACACCGCCGCCAGCCGCACCCCCGCCTCCACCAGCCGCCGCGCCAGCAGCGCCCCCTGCCCCGTCGAGTTCCTGCCGTACCGGTCCCGCAGCGCCGCCGGCTCCTCGTCCAGGTTAAACGCCTTCCGCGCCTCGGCCGATGACACCAGCTCAAACGCCTTCTGCGTAAACGAATCCATCCCCTCCACCAGCTTCGTCCGCTCCACCTGCCGGACCTCTTCATCGAGCGCCCGCAGCAGATTCGCCCGCCCCGCCGCCTCCTCCAGCGTCACGTTCGCCGGTAGCGCCAAATCCTGCACCCGGAACTCCTTTCGCCCCGGATCCCCCGTGATGAACGGATCATACGCCGAACCCAAAAATCCCGCATCCGCCGAAATGTCCCGCCGCGGAATACACACAAACGCCGGCAGCCCCCCGCGCGGCCCCAGCTCCTTCGCCACCACCGATCCAATCACCGGATGCTTAAACGCATTATTCGGCCGCGAACCCGAAAAGATATACTGCTTGGCCTTCTCATGAATCGCCTCCCGCGAATACAGCGACCGGATCACCGTAAACCGGTCCGCCATCCGCGCACACCGCGGCAGCAGCTCCGAGAAATGCACCCCCGGAATCGCCGTCGGAATCGTCTTGTGCACCCCCCGGATCTCCAGCGGCTGCTCCGGCTTCGGGTCGAACGAATCATGCTGACACGCCCCACCCTCCTGGAAGTAAATGATGCAGTTCTTCGCCCGCCCCCCGGCCCCGGCCGCCGCCAGCAGCGCCGGCAGCGAAATCCCCGAAAACAAAAACTCTCGCCGCGTCCTCATTGGTTCAGTTGAAACTCCTTCGTGTTCACCAACGCCCAGAACACATTCCCCAGCGCCCGCTGCCGCGTCCGCCCCGCCTCCCTCTCCGCCGCCAGATACCCCGCCACCTTCCCCCACTCCGCCTCGGTCGCCCGCCGCGCCAGCGCCCGCAAATACAGCGCGTCCACCACCGCCCGGTCATCCAACAACCGTTCCACCAACCCCGCCAGCACCCCCTTCGGCGACTCAATCTTCTCCCGCACCGCGTCCGCGTTCATCAAATGCAGCGACTGCGCCAGCGACGGATTCCCGCTCCGCGGCTCCAGCGTATCCCGCCGCGGCTGCCCGAACGTCGTCAGAAAATAGGTGGACCCAATCGACGCCACCAGCTCCTTCGCCGATGTCCCCTCCGGATAGTTGCTGAAACTCTGCGCCACCCCCGTCACCTGCCCCAAAGCATCGAGCAGCACCTCCGCCGGCAGCTTCCGCGGCTCGTACCGCGCCAGCAGCAACCGCTCCAGCGGATCCACCCCGCCCGGCCGACCCGCCTCCCGCGACGCCAGCTGATACACCCGCGAATTCAAAATCAACCGGTGCATCGGCTTGAACCGGTATCCCGACTCCACAAACCGCCGCGCCAGCTCCTCAAGCAGCGCCGGATGCGACGCCATGTTCGTCGACCGGAAATCATCCGCCGGATGCACCATCCCCGTCACAAAATACTCCGCCCACAGCCGGTTCATCGTCGCCCGCGCAAACTGCATCTTCTGCGCACCCAGAATCCAATCCGCCAACTGCTCCCGCCGGTCCCGCCCGTCCCCCGCCTCCGGCGTCGTCCCGTCCAGAAACCTCGGCCGCACCGCCTGCTTCGTGTTCGGGTGGATCACCTCGCCCTCCCGCGTGTTGTACCAGATCCGCCGGTACTGCGCATACCCGTGCTTCACCTTCATCCGGCCCAGAAACGCCGCCATCCCGTAAAAATCATCCTGCGTCAGATTCTCGAGCGGATGGTTGTGGCACTCGGCGCACTCAATCCGCTGCCCAAGAAACAGCCGCGTCACAGTCGGAATCGCCTTCGATACATCAAAGGTCTTCAGCATGAAATCAATCGCCGGATGCCAGAAGTTCCCCGCCGGATGCACCGTCGTATCGCCCGTCGCCGTCAGCATCTCCCGCACCGTCCGGTCATACGGCCGGTCCCGCTCAATCGCCTCCGCCAGCCAGCGCTTAAACGAACCGTTCGTCCGCCCCTGCGAGTAGTACTGCGAGTTGCGAAACCAGTCCTCGAACTTCACAAGCCAATGCGTCGTGTACTCCGGCCGCTCCAGCAGCCGGTCAATCAGCGCCGCGCGCTTGTTCGGATCCCGGTCCCCCACAAACCGCTCCGTCTCCTCCGGCGCCGGCAGCACCCCGATCAGATCCAGATACACCCGCCGCACAAACACCGCGTCCCCACTCACCGGATACGGCGCAATCCCCACCTGCCGCAGCTTCCCAAATACCTCCCGGTCGATGAAGTGCCCCTCCCCCGCCCCGCTCTCCGCCCGCGCCGCCGCCGTCGTCACCAGAATCTGCGCGGTCGCCGTCTTCCCCACGCCCCGCGCCATCACGGTCGTAATCCCCCGCCCCCCCGCCACCGCCTCCCCCGTCGCCGCCACCTTCACCACCCCCTCATCGTTCACCGCGTAAGTCACCTGCCGCGTCAAATCGGCCGTACTCCCGTCCGATAACTTCGCCGTCACGGTAAACCGGACGTTCTCCCCGCTCCGCGCAATCACCTCCCGCGGCGCCATCACAATACTCACAATCCCCGGCCCCGCCGTACTCCGCCGCGCCCCCTGCTCGAGCCACCCCAGCAGCGTCCGGTACTCATCCGACTCCGGCGTCAACAAGTGTCCCCCGCCGTGCGCCACCGCAAAACTCGGCTTCCGCAGCAGCAGCGAATTCGCCGGATGGGCCCGGTCCACCCGCCGCCCATTATGCGCCGACGTGATCATCGCATAGTCCGCCGCCGCATCCGCCCCGTACAGCGACAGCTTAAACCCGCTCTGCCCCGCCGGCGAGCCATGGCACCCCGAACTGTTGCACCCCTTCGTCGTCAGGACCGACAACACATCCCGCTCAAAACTAATATCGATCGCCAGAGCCAGGTGAGGCAGCGTCACGGCAACGGCAATCAGCGCACGGAGAGCCATACTTTGTGTGAACTATTCTATACGGCTGGCGGCCGGACTAAGTAGCCTACCTCGCCCGCCTCCTATGCCGCTCCAATCCCCTCGAAACATAACTCTGCCCCGCCAGCACCGCCTCAATCGCCGCCACCAACTCCTCCCCCGCCGCCACCTTCAACACTTACGCATCCCCACCCGCCTCCATCGCCCGGCGCAAAAACAGCGGACTGTTGTGCATACTCAAGAACACCACCTTCGTCAGCGGTAACGCCGTCCGGATCCGCTTCACCGCCTCCAAACCATTCATCCCCGGCATCGAAACATCACACACCACCACATCGGGCCGCAGCCGCAGCGCCGCCGCCACAGCCTGCTGCCCATCGCCCGCCGTCCCTACCACCTCATACCCCCGCGGCAGCAGCGACTTGGTCCCCTTGAGCAACAGAGCATGGTCATCAGCCAGCAGTATCCGCACCGTCTCCTCCGCCGCGGCCGCCGCCGTCTCCTCCGCCCTCTCCTCCGGCGCCCCAGCCAGTACCTCCACCGGCCCCTGTCCCGCCTGCCGCTGCAGCGGAATCCGCACCACCACCCGCGTGCCCTCTCCCGCGGCAGAGTCGATCCGCAGCGTCCCCCCCACCAAACGCACCCGCTCCTCCATGCTGTACACCCCCAGCCCCCGCCCCTGGCTCCCGGCCGCAAACCCCTTTCCGCTATCCACCACCGCAAGCTCCAGGCCGTCCTCGGTCCCCGTCAACGAAACCTCGGCGCACTCCGCCTCGGCATGCTTCTCCATGTTGCGCAGACACTCCTGACCAACCCGGTACAAACACAGCGCCACGTTCCGGTCCACCCCGTCGGGTAAGCTCGCCCCCCGGTATCGAATCAGTACCCCGCTCCGCGCGCTCATCTCCTCGCACAACGACTCAATCGCCGCCGAAAGCCCGAAGTGCTCGAGAATGGCCGGATGCATCTGGTGCGAAATCCTCCGCACCCCCGTCGAGATCTCCAGCAACTGCGCCTGGTATCCCCGCAGCACCGGGCCCAGCGCCCCACTCGCCGGGTCCTTGGCCCGGTTGCTCATCTCCATCGACAGCAGCGCCAGCCGCTGCGTGATATCGTCGTGCAGCTCCCGCGCTAACGCCCGCGCCGCCTCCTCCTCCGCCGTTAACAGCCACAGACCCAGCTTGCGAATCTCCTCGCCCGCCTCGCGCAGCTGCTGCTCCTGCCGCTTCTGCACCGTAACATCCGTCACCACCGCGACATGCAGCACCCCGCGGGCGCTCTCAAACTGATTCATCCGGCAGGTAACCGGAAACTCCAATCCATTCTTGTGCCGCCCCATCAACTCCACCGCCCGGGGCGTCAGCCGCGAGACTGCCGCTGGTCCATCCGGCCGGTACCCTGGTAACAATACGGCAAACCGCTCCCCCATCAACTCCTCCATCGGGTAGCCCCTCCATCGGGTAGCCAAAGATCTGCGTCACCACCGCATTGGCCAGTTGAATCCTGCCGTCCCCGTCGATCGCCAGCACCGCTTTCGACGAGGCATCAAACACCGCCTGAATCAGCGACTGCCGCTCCGTCGCCTGCTGCTCCGCCGCATCCAAGGCCGACAGATCGGTAGCAGTCAGCAACACCGACGCCACCGCCCCGTCCGCATCCACCTCCGGCGCCATCCGCACCCGCAGGTTCCCTATCCGCGTCTTCGAGCGCACCTCCGTCGCCACCATCTGCCGGGTGGCCACCACCTGCCTCACCATCGCCTGCCAATACCCAACGTCCCCCAACACCACCGCGCCCGGCCGCTGACCAAGCAACTCCTCCAGCTCCACGCCGGCCAGCTCCACCCCCCGCCGGTTCACAAAGACGTAACGGCCCTCCGCATCCAGCCGGGCAATCGCGTCCGGACTGTTGTCCACCAGGTCCATGTACTGTCGATGCAGAACCTCGCGCACCCCCCGCTCCCTCCTCTGCTGCGTCATGTCCCGGCGCGCCACCACCACACCGGCAATCCCCCCGGCCTCATCCCGAATCGGAGCCGCATTGCAGCGGACCGCCCACTCTCGCCCCGTCTTCCTGTCGCGCAACACGTACTCTTCGCCAATCGCCGTCTCCCCCCGCAGCGCCCTCGATACCGGCCACTGGGCCACCGGCACCCGGCCACCATCCAAATCGCAAACCTCCACCGCCGCCCCGTAATCCTCGAGCGATCGCGGGCAGGCCTCCTGCGAGGAGAAACCATGAAACGTCGCAAACGCTTCGTTGTAAATCTCCAGATTGCCATCCCGGTCGCTGATAGACACCGCATCGGGCATCGCCTCAATCGCCGCCCGGAGTTGCGCCTCCCGCGCCCGTGCCAGATCCTCCGCGGCAACCCGCGCCGTGATGTCTTCGCAGTACATCAACAGGCCCTCGGGCGCCCCGTCCCGGCCTCCCCAGGGCCGTATCTCCCACTGCAGCCACATCACCCCGCCGTTTACCGCAAAGCAATCCCGCTCCCTCGCCAGCGTCTCTCCCCGCAAACCACGCCGATGAAACTCCTTCCACCGCTCCAGAATATCGAACACCTCATAGTGCGACCTGCCTATCAGCTCCGACAGATCAAGCTTGTAATACGCACACCACCCGTCGCTGGCCTGCAGGTACCGCATCTCCCGGTCAACCATCGCCACCGCCACCGGCATCTCCCGCACAAAAATAGACAGTACGTCCACCCGTTCGTCGGACCGGCTCGACGCCCGCCCTGCAAAACTCTCCATATCAAACACAAGACTCATTCCGACCCACCGCTCTAACACCAGTAACGCGGCAACAGTTGTAAACTCTTTATCTCCCTCGCCCTACCGCGCCTTCGCCCACTTCGACCCCCACCCCAGCGGCAAAGCCGACCCCACCGAAACCACCCCCGTCGGCCCCCCCCCCGCCCGCCAAAACTGCAAAAGGTGCTCGACGCCATGGCCCGCGTCAAGCCCCCCAAGATTCAACCAATTCGAATCCGACGGCAAACCCGCCTATTCAATGCCTATAAAACCGAGAAGGGGGCGCCGCGGTCACCCGCCGCGCCCCCCGTCCGCCCAGCCTACCGGTCGCCGTTGCCCAGCACCGACTGCGTAAACATGTTCCCGGAGTCACCCCACAGCAAACTGTCCCCCCACAGCACGCTGTCCCCCCACAGCAGGCTGTAGCCCGCATTCCGCGTATCCCCCCAAACCACGCTATCCCCCCACAACACACTGTCCCCCCACAACACCGAACCACCCCACACCAACGGATTAGTCCAGAGTGTCGTCGAAACGAACGCCGACCCAGCCGGATGAACTAACTTCACGCACCCGGTCGTTTTTCCGGGATCACACGACCGGATGATCCCCGGCGACAGAGCTCTCTTGCCCGCCGGAATCACGTCCGTGTTGTTCAACGCGGCGACAATATCCAGATACCCGGCCCCTACTGTGAACATATCGTATTGAATGTTCACCGTCTTGCCCGTCGTCGCATCCAGATAGGAGCTCTTATTCGTCGAAAAGATCTTCGCCGCCGTCTTCATCATCCGCGCCTTGATCAGATCCGGCGTAATGCTCGGACCAAACTTCTGCACCATCAGCGCCGCCGCTCCCGCCACAATCGGCGCCGACATACTCGTCCCGCTCAACTCCAGATACAGCTTCTGGCCAACCGAAACCGCCGTGTTGAACTGCTGGATACACAGCGCGTCCGTCCCGCACATACCCGCGGCCGTCATCCCGTAAGATTCCGGCTGCGGAATGTTAACCGGAAACGCGGTCGCCAGCCGCGCCGCCACCGATTGCAGCGACAGCGTACGGTTTCCCGGAGCCATGATGTCCGGCTTGACAATGCGATCAATCGGCGTCGGCCCCTTCGAACTGAACGACGCCACCAGGTCATCATTCCGCGTCGCCGTAAACATATCCCGCATCACCCCCACCGTGATCACAAACGGATCATTCCCCGGCGAACCAATCGTGCCATAGCCGTTGATCGGGTAGACCTTCCCGTTCTTGTCCTTTACCGACTCCACGCGCCCGTTGTTCCCCGCCGCCACCACCACCACAATCCCCGCGTTCCACGCCCGCTCCACCGCCTGACACAGCGGGTCCAGCTTGTAAGACTCTTTCACCACCCGCCCCAGCGAGAGGTTAATCACCCGAATGTTGTAGGTGCTCTTCAACGCAACGGCCCGGTCAATCGCCGCAATCACGCTCGCGTCCGTCCCCTTCCCCGTCGCGTCCAGCACCCGCAGGTTGATCAGGTTCGCCCCCGGCGCCACCCCGAACAGTTGAAACTTCTGAAACATCACTTGCGCCGTCGCCGTCGACGGAAAGGGAACCGTCGTCATCGGCCAACTGGCCGCCACACACCGCCCATCGCCCGCCGCCATGCCCGCCACGTGGCTGCCGTGACCATACAAATCCGCCGTCGTGTTCTCCGTCGTGACAAAGTTCTGCGCGTACACAACGCGGCTCGGACCCAAAGCGAAAAAGTTTGGGCACGCCCGCAAGTCATTATGAGGGTTGAGGCCCGAGTCAATGATCGCCACCCCGATGCCCGCGCCCGATCCGTACGGATTACCCGGCGTCAGCGCCGGCTGCGCCACGTCCGCCCCCACGGCCCGCCACGCAAACTGGCTCGCGCTCACCTCCCGGTCCGGCGAAATGTACTTCACCCGCTTATCGTTCGCCAGCGCCGCCACCGCCGCCCCGTTCACCCGCGCCGCCACCGCGCCAATCAATCCCAACTCCCGCACCGGACGCCGCGAAGAAACCCCGGCCGGCAAACTGAACGAGAACGGCTGCCGCTCACCACCCCGCCGCGACGACTCCGGCTCGTGGTACTGCACGATCACGTCCACCTCCTCACCACCACCTATCCCCGCCAAATCTGGCGCAATCTTACTCTCCTGCGCCAGCAGCATCACCGCCGGGCTAAGCAACATCGCCATCCGCCGCATACAGTGCGGCAGTCCTGGCACAGACCATAGTACTCTTCTCATACTGTTCACTACTCCTGTAATCCTGCAAAGATCAGATCGAGCGGCCATGGTTGCAGTACCGATATCGTGGCGCCTATGAGAAGCTTGTACTAATCATTCGCAGCTTGTACTGAACCCAAAGGCACATTTTTTCTGTACCTTCTGTAATTTCCTTGTTATTGCTGCGCAGTAAGATCAAACCCCTACTCCTGACTTCTACAACCACACGTAGCCCCGCTCCCGCCGGAGGCTGGCCCGCAGCCCCGGTCTGCCACCCGCGCCGGCTATCGCTCTCCGTCGCCCAGAACCGTGACCCTGTCACAGAGTCGCCTGGGGAACCAAGGCTCCCCGAACTCACCGGTGCTCGAACATTCTCCAGTATCCGAGGGCGTGTTGTCAGCCTCCGCCGAGGACATCTCCTCTATTGACGCCTGCTTGCCTTGCGTGTACTTTCCATCCACGCACTGGCCGATCGGCGCGCGCCAGAACCGCCAGCCCCCGCCTCGGTCTAAACATCTCTCGGCCCACGCCACGAAGTCCACGTAGCCGCAACTGCCAGGATACGAACCACGCTTGTTTCGGCACTGACGGATGTTGCCCGGATCCGCATTGCTCTGCGCTGGCGTCGGATGCGGGATCCGGCGAGCCTTGCCCCCGGTGAGATAGGAACCTGCATCTCCGCCGGCGATTTTCTCCGTCCGTTCCCGGCAGTCATGGCTGCCCTCGTTGTACGTATAGCGTAATATGGAGATCGTATGATCCGCTCGTGCAGCCAAAAAGATCTGCAGCTCCTGCTGGATCGGAAGTTCAGCCGGAAATCTCAAAGCATCGAAAAGGCGGCTCGGATTCGATTGGAACTCTTGGACGCGGCCACATCTCTCCGGGATCTGGAACTGCCCGGCCTCCGGTTGGAAGCACTCCAGGGTGACCGGACAGGCCAGCACCGCATCCGTAGCAACGACCAGTTCCGGATTTGTTTGGAATGGCGGGACGGAGACGCCCACAACGTGGAAATCGTCGACTATCACTAGAAGGAGGCACCGGTCTGGCAACCAAACAACAGAAGCGCTTGCCGCCCATCCATCCGGGCGAGGTATTACATGACCTGCTGGCGGAAGCTGGCTTAACAGCGAATTCCCTTGCCACGGCGCTGCGCGTACCGGCCAATCGCATCGGCGGCATCATCAAGGGACAGCGAGGGATCACTGCGGATACCGCACTTCGGTTGGCACGGTACTTCGGCACCTCGGCCCAGATGTGGGTGAACCTACAGGCGAAGTACGATCTGGCGGCCGCCGAGGATGCGCTTGGCAACCGGATCGACAAGGAAGTGTTGCCTCGTCACGCAGCTTGATTCTCCTGACGGCCATCGCCGTCGATTGGACTGTGCGCGGGTTTTCCACGACAACGCGCACGGCTTCCTCCTCGGAGAACTCCTAGGCACCTGGGACCTGATATGGAGCACCTTGGCTGCGGCGGACAAAGGTGTGTCGCTTCCCGTTCGCGTGAGGGTTAGGACGCCGGCAGTCCTTGGAAAAGGCTTCCGCCCCGCTGAAGCAGCGAAACGGGATGCATCGTGTCTGGCGTGGGCGCCTGTGTCATCCTGGCGAGGAGCGTGTCTCCTGGAATCGAAGGGAAACGAAAAACATTTGCGGCGCTTGGTCGGCGACTCTGTTGCGTACTTTCACGAGGATCGGATTCCCGACAGCCTCGCCAAAGACACTCCGCTTCACCGACCGGTAGAACAACGGCCATCTCGAGAAGCAATGGTGATCTCGCACCCTCGCCTGGGCGGACTCCACCATCGCTACACCTGGCGCTACACCTGGCGCTACACCTGGCGCCAAGCCGCATAAGGCTTCCACGACCTTGCTGAGCGGACCGCCGTCGGCGCCAGTGCCCGGCGCTCGCCCGAATACGGATCTCTCCAAAGCGACACTGCCTCCGCAGTGACAAAGTGGACAAAGAAGGCTTCGGCGTGTCGTCGGGCCATGTTTCCACCTCGTTCAGGCTCGTCACCAGCTAGCCATTGCCACTGACACTTCGTCGCGCAGGCCATCTTTCTGCGGCCTGATCCGGTTTTGCTTCGGCGCTAACGAAAAGTTGACCGCCCCTACCAACGAAAAGTTGACCACCCGATAGCAAGCCGATAAAAAGGGGATGCCCCGACTGCGGAAGCGCCCCTGCCGGAATTGTCTGCGGTGG
>JAPKZB010000024.1 GCA_026393985.1 Acidobacteriota bacterium | reverse complement strand
GCACAACGGACTCGCTGCGGCCGGTGCGCTCTTTTTGAAACGCGCGCACAACGGCCTCGCTGCGGCCTGTGCGCTCTTTTTGAAACGCGCGCACAACGGACTCGCTGCGGCCTGTGCGCTTTGCGGCGGCCTGGGTGGGCCGGACGAGCGCTTCGTGCTCGTTTTGGGCGAGTTCGGAATGAGCGACCCTGGCGAAGGCTCGCGAGAAGCAGGACTCGCGCGGAATGTGGCTCCGGAAGGGGTAGCCGCAGAATCTGCGGAGGGGTTCGTTGCTTTGCAGTTCGGCGATCAGTTGGGGGATGTGTGGGCAGTTGAAGATGCTTTTGGCGAGGAACTGGGTGAGACGGTTGTCAAGGGGGCGGAGTTCGGGTTCCAAGCGAGGAAACAGATCCGATTGCAGGACGTGTGCGAACGGCGAGAGGCGAGTGAATCCGGTATTCTGCTTGGGAGTGGCTCCGGTCCACCGTTTCCCTGGACGGACCGGCGACGGGTGGGAGGAGGCTTTAGCGCGGTTCGAGACGATCGAGCAGGTGGCGGCAGCTGAGGACCTTTTCGACGAGGTCGAGCGGGCGGTAGTAGTAGTGGTTGGTGGCTTCGTAGCCGATGGTGGAGGTCCGCCGGGCGACGTCATACTGCTGGCGCGCGAGAAGGATTTCGGCGGCGGCCAGCTCCCGGAGACGGGCGGGGTGGTCGCGGTTGGCGTAGAAGGCCACCTGGTTGGCGACGCTCGCAAAGTGGTGATAGCAGGTGCGGGCGATGTCGAGATCGGGGGTGGCGTGGGGGGCGACGCGCTCGAACAGATCGAGGCCGCGTTTCCAGCCGGAGGCGACCTTGGTCAACTGGGCGACGACCACTTCGGGGGGATATTTGCCGCACCAGGTTTTCATGGCGTCATGGGGGAACAAGATCATGCCGGGCGCCAGGCCCGTGGGCTCGAGGCGCAGCAGATTGGCCGGGCCATGCTGGGTGGGGATAACGTAGATCTGCACGCCGTAGGGAAACTCGACGAAGGCTTCACTGAACAGCCGCCAGGCCTCGACGACGCCGGCGGCCGCCGGCTTGCCATAGCGGGCGGTGGCGACGCGGGTGAGGATTTCGGCGCGGGAGGGGCGGGGGGAGTAGAAGAAGAAGCTGGCGGCTTCGAGATTCGGTGAAGGGTAGCCGCCGCAGGTCCAGGAGAGCATCAGGCCGGAGACGCCGGCGGTTTCCAGTTTTTCGCAGTGTTCGAGCACGAGGTGCGGGACGGGGACGTAGGGGACGGCCGAGATCTCCCAGGTGTTATTGAAGGCGACCTTGGCGATGGTGCGGAGGCCGGCCTGGCGGGCGATCTGCCAGTTGCGGGTGGCGCGCGGGCCGGGGCCGACAACCGACATCGCGTACTCGCCGACCTGGGAGGGGACGCCGCCGCGGTTGACGGGGTGCGACCATTCGCTGATGCTTGCAACCAGCACATCCTTGTCGAGTTGGGGGATGAGGCGCGCGGCCATCTCATCGGGCCAGCCCCAATCCCAGTGGATGATTTCGGCGGTGGCGCTGGCGGCGCGGACGCCCTGGCGCATGGCGGCGAACATCTCGGCCAGCACTTGGTCGCTCGAGCGGTTCTTACAGCGGGGGCAGTCGCGCGAGACGGGCGCCGGGACGCCCCAGGCGCCGCCGTGGGAGAAGCAGTTGGTATGGTTCTCCGACATGGAGATCGTAAAGATACCGCCGAGGTCCGGGGCTTGCCGGAAGAGGTGTTCGAGTGAGGAGCGCAACCAGTCGCGGACGGCGGAGGTGCTGGTGCACAGCGACCACCAGGATTGGAACTTTTCGCCGCGCAGCTCCGGGTGCCGCGCGAAGAATTCGGCGGGCATGGCGCGAGGCTCATTCATATAGAGATAGATTTTGACGCCGTAGCGGGCGGCGCGGGCGATCATGGCGTTGAGGTTTTTGAGGCGGGTCGGCCAGCCCTGGCCGAATTCGGGGAACAGGGGGGATGGTGCGAGGGTGTTCAGGACGGCCTGCATCCAGACGCCGTTGACGCCGGTGGCGGCGAGGCGTTCGAGCAGCCCATCGGGGAAGGGGTCGGCGTCGGGTTCGACGAGGGGGTCGCCGTAGAGGGCGAAGTAGGAGTAGACGTAGCGGGGGGACCAGACGGCCTGGCCCGGGCGGGGGGCGGGCGGCTGGCCGCTGGGTTCGGAAAGTTGCCGGACGAAGGCGAAGGGGGGTTGGCCGGGCAGGTCGAGGGCGGGGCCGAAGACCTGGCGGACGATGCGGCGGATTTCGGCGGCGCGGGCTTGTTCGGGGGCGGTGGGGGCGTGCCAGGAGAGGGGCGGGAGGGCGGGTTTGGCCTGGAGTTTGACGTCGAGGAAGTCGTCCTCTTTGAGGGTGAAGGCGAAGCGAGCCTCGTCCCACCCGAGCAGTTCGATGATTTGGGGGTTGGGGAGGACGTGCCAGTTTTGGCGGATGACGGTGATGTAGAGGCGGCGGAGCTGGTCGGCGGTGAGGCTGATTTTGCGGGGCAGGCCGAGGGAGCGGCCGAGGGCTTCGACCTTACGCGGGGAGGCGCCGAGGAGTTTGGCGAGGCGGTCGAGGTTGGCCAGTTCCCAGTTGCGCCAGACGAACAGATGGAGGCGGCTGGGGAAATGGGGTTCGTCGAGGGCGGGGACGGCGGCCGGGGAGGCGAAGGGGAAGGCGGCGAGGGGGAGGAGGTCGCGTCGGCGGAGAGACATAAGTTAGCGGGGCGAGGGCTGGCGGAGGCTAGGTTAGATCGCGGCCCTTGGTCTCGGGCAGTCCAAAGATGAGCAGCCCACCGAGGGCGAAGAAGGCGGCGGTCATGGCCAGGGCGGCGCCGATGCCCTGGCGGTCGGCCAGAAAACCGATGCCGGCGGGGGCGAGGGCGCTGACCACGCGACCGCCGTTGTAACAGAAACCCTGGGCCGTGGCGCGGATGCCGCTTGGGAACAGTTCGCTGAGAATCGCGCCGAAGGCGCTGTAGTAGCCGTGTCCGAAGAAACCGACCAGTGGCCCTAACGCCAGCAGCAGACCTGGACTTTGGGCCAAACCACCATAAAGATACGTCACCACGGCCGCGCCCAGCAGAAAGCCGGCGAAGACGGGCCGGCGGCCGAAGCGGTCGGCCAGAAAGCCGAAGCACAGATAGCCGGCCAAGGCCCCGAGCTGCATGGGGATGATGAAACCGGTGGAACGTACGACGCTCAACCCGGCGCCCCCTTTGTCGACGGGCGAAGCCAGATAGGCCGGGACCCAGGTGAACAGGCCCCAGTAGGCGAACAGAATCAGACTGGCCATACTGACCGAGACGAGCACATAGCGCCGCAGCGGAGGACGCCACAAACTCCCCAGGGGCTGCCTGGGCGCGGCGGGCGACCAGGCGGCGGGCTCCGGGACCGCGCGGCGGATCCACAGCGTCAGCAGCGCCGGGAGGATGCCGATGGCAAACAGCGGCCGCCACCCGTAGACGGGGAGGATGGCCGCGGCCAGCAGACTGGCCAGAATATAGCCGATGGCCCAGCCGGACTGCGTAATAGCGATCGCCTTGCCCCGGTGCCGGGCGGGCCAGGATTCGGCCACCAGCACGGTGCCGGCGCTCCACTCGGCGCCAAGGCCAATGCCGACCAGCACGCGCCAAAACAGAAGCTGTTCGAAGCTGGTGGCCGTGGCGATGGCCGCCGTGAAGAGCGAATAGATGAGGATGGAGGCCATGAGCACGCGGGTTCGCCCGATGCGGTCGGCCAGGTAGCCGGCCAGGATGCCGCCGAGGGCGGCGGCAAAGAGCATGGCCGTTGTCAGCAGGCCGCTCTGCGTGCCCGAAAGCGAGAACTCCTGCTGGATGGAGACGAGGGCAAACGAGTACAGCATGACGTCCATCGCATCGAGCATCCAGCCGAGCATCGCCGCCAGCAGGGTGCGCCACTGCGCCGGGGTGATTTCGGCAAAGGCCGGGGTGATTTCGCCGAGAAGTGACAAGTTTCTAATATAGGCCATAAAAAGAACCGATACCGTGGGGCGGCGGCGATTGCCTACAATGGGGGCTACCGTGTTGTAGCTGAGGCCCCTTGTCGTGGCGCTTTTCTCCTCTGAGGCAGAGTTTCATGACACTGATGTTCTGGCCGGTGATCGTCTTCATGGCGATTTCGCTGGCGATCGGCCTGTATACGTACACCCAAGTCCGGGGTTCGAGCAAAAACTACACGGTTTGCAACAAGGCGATGCCGTTTATCGTAATCGGGACGGCGCTGATGGCGCAGGCGGTGGACGGGAACGCGACGCTGGGCAACGTGTCGATGACGTGGGCGACCGGGTTCTGGGCGGGGGTGATGATTCCGGTGGGGTTGGCGCTGAGCCTGTTTTTCGTGGGCCGCTTTCTGGCCGCGCCGCTGAACCGGATGGACCTGCTGACGCTGCCCGAGTTCTTTTACCGGCGTTATGACCGGCAGACGGAGGCGCTGACGTCGGCGCTGACGATTGTGTGTTTTACGGTGGTGATAGCGGGGAATCTGTCGGCGGTGGCGTGGATTTTCTCGGTGGTGAGCGGGCTGAGTTATGGCGCGTCGCTGGCGATTACGACGACGATAATTGTGGCCTACACGATGGCTGGCGGGTTGTTTGCCGCCATTTGGACCGACTTTTTTCAGATTCACGTGGCGCTGGTGGGGTTTGTGGGTTCGGCAGGATTTGTGCTGTGGCGCTACGGGTGGGGGGAACTGCTCGGGAAGGTTCCGGTGGAGCGGCTGGATATGCGGGGCATCACGTCGGTAGAGCATGGGGCGCTGGTGAACTGGGCGGCGATGATCTCGCTCGCCTTCGGCAACGCGATGGCGCTGGACTTCATGGAACGGGTTTTTGCGGCCAATAGTCCGCGGACGGCGCAGCGGGCCTGTTACTATGCCGGGGTGCAAACGATGGTGATAGGCCTGTGCGCCTCGGTGCTGGGCCTGGCGGCGGTCTCGCTGGTTCCGAGCGTGGGGGACTCGCGGATGGTGCTGCCGACGCTGGCGGCCGAGCACCTGCCTTACTGGCTGGGGGTGCTGGTGTTTGTGGGGGTGCTGGGGGCGTCGATGTCGACGGCGAACGGGGCGATGCTGGTGATTTCGGTGGTGCTGGCGCGGAACGTGTACCAGCGCTGGTCGAAGACGGCGGTGAGCGATTCGCTGATGCTGCTGCTGTCGCGGGTGCTGGCGATTCCGACGGCGATGGCGGGCGCGTGGGTGGCGTATGTCCGGCCGGAGCCGGGGATTCTGCTGGTGATTGCTTTTGACATTGTGTTTGCGGGCTGCGTGGCGCCGCTCGTGCTGGGCGTCTACTGGCGGAAGGCCACGGCGACGGCGGCCAAGGCGGCGATTCTGGCGGGGACGGCGGTGCGGATGGTGTGCCATTTCACGGTGCCGCCGGCGCTGGCGGGGCTGGACACGTTGCTGCCGCCGGTGGTGAGTCTGGCGGTGATGGTGGGGGTGACGCTGCTCGGGCAGCGGGCGACGGCGACCAACTTCGACCGGATGTACAATCCGGCGCCGGAAGACCGGTTGGCGGTGGAGGGCTGATGCTGCTGCTTCTGGCGTTGGCGCTGCAGGCCGGGGTGTTGCCGGAAAAATGGATGACGGGCGGGCCGGACTGCGCGCAGACGCCGGCGTGGCAGGTGCACCCTTACAACGCTGACCTGTTGATTCTGCGGCAGAGCGGGTGCGTGCATTATGAGAAGCCGTTTCTGTATCTGCTGTTTGGCCGGGAACGGGCGATGCTGCTCGATACGGGGGCGGGGCGGCCGGGTACGGCGGCGATGGTGGAGAAGCTGCGGCGGGGGCTGCCGTTAGTGGTGGTGCACAGCCACGGGCACGGAGACCACGTGGCCGGGGACGGGGAGCTGCGGGCGCTAAGCGGGGTGACGGTGATGGCGCCGGGGTTTGCCGAGAAGGTGGAGTTGGGAGGGCGGACGGTGGAGGCGCTGGCCATTCCGGGCCATGACGCAACGAGCGTGGCTTTTTATGACCAGCAGACCGGCATTTTGTTGACGGGGGATTCGCTGTATCCGGGCCGGTTGTATATTCAAGACTTTCCGCAGTATCTGGCCAGTATGCAGCAGCTGCTCGCGTTTGCCGGAGCGCGGCCGGTTCGCCATGTTTTGGGCACGCACATTGAGCAGTCGGCGACGCCGTTTGTGGACTATCCGGTGCGGACGACCTATCAGCCGGCCGAACACCGGCTGGAGCTGGGCATGGAGCATTTGACGGAGCTGGTGCGGGAGTTGCGGTTGATGGCCGGCAAGCCGGAGCGGAAGGCGTTGGCGAGTTTTACGATTTATCCTCGGCCGCCGAGGAATTTTCAACACGGGAGTACGGGAGCGCAATGAAGATTTGGATTGGACTGGCCGCGGTGGCGGCGGCGGCGTGGGCGCAGGAGCCGCAGCCCCAGATGAAGAAGGGCAACCGGCCGCCCCGGGTTCCCCGCCCTGGCGTGAGCGACCCGGCGGTGAAGCATCCGATGAGCGAAGTGAAGCCGGAGGCGGTCTTCAACGTTCCCGGGGTGCCGGATTGGCTGGTAATTACCAAAGACGCCGTCTGGGTTTCGAACAAACCGAAGGGGACGGTTTCGCGGATGGACGGGAAGACCAACCAGGTGACGGCGACGATTCCGGTGGGCAAGCAGCCGTGCAGCGGGATTACGGCGGGATTTGGTTCGATCTGGGCGCCGCTGTGCGGCGATAAGGCGCTGGCGCGGATTGACGCCAAGACCAATCAGTTGATTACGACGCTGCCCTACGGGCCGGCGAACTCGGAGGGGGGGTTGGCGGCGAGCAAGAACGCCATCTGGTATCCGACGGACAAGGGGACGCTGGTGCGGATCGACCCGAAGAAGAACGCCGTGGTGGCCGAGATTCCGCTGCCGCCGGGCTCGAACGCCGCCGAGGTGGCGGCGGACGGGAGCGTGTGGGTGACCTCGACCGAGAAGAGTCTGCTGGTACGGGTGGACCCGAAGACGAACAAGGTGGTGGCGGAGATTCCGGTGGGTGATAAGCCGCGCTTTCTGTGCACGGGGGCGGGTTCGGTTTGGACTTACGACCAGGGCAAGGGGACGATTACGCGGGTGGATATTGCGACCAACAAAGTGGTGGCGACGATTGAGGCCGGGCTGCCGGGCGGCGGCGGGGAGATCGATTACTTTGGCGGCTTTGTGTGGGTCACTTCGTTTGAGCACCCGATTACCAAGATTGACGTGAAGACGAACAAGGTGGTGGGCCAGTGGTCGGGTCCGGGGGGCGATGCGATTCAGGCGGGCAATGGTTTCGTGTGGCTGTCGAATCTGCGCGAACAGAACGTTTGGAAGATCAAGGCGGGGTCGCTTTAAAGGCTTACGATAGAAGAGAGTGGCCATCGAGCTTGCGCAAGCGATCCAGTTCTTTCTGGTGACGCTCTCTTCTGTCTTTTTCCTGGTGGATCCGTTCGCCCTGGTGCCGACGTTTCTGGCGATGACGGCTGCGTCGTCGCAGAGTCACCGGCGGGCGATGGCGCGGCGGGCTTCGTTTACCTGCTTTTTCCTGCTGACGGGATTTGCGTTGGCGGGGACGCTGGTTTTCGACGTGCTGGGGATTACGATGCCGGCGTTTAAGATTGCGGGCGGGATTATTCTGCTGCTGATCGGCATCGATATGGTGCAGGCGCGGCGGCCGGCGACCAATGAGACGGAGAAAGAGGCCGACGAGGGCGCGCACAAGGCCGATATCGGGATTGTGCCGCTGGGGATGCCGATGCTGGCGGGTCCGGGGGCGATTTCGACGGTGATGGTGCTGATTGGAAGCGCGGAGACGCCGGTGAAGTTCGGGCTGGTGATTCTGGCGCTCGGGATTACGGCCGGGGCGGCTTATCTGATCCTGTCGGCGGCGGACCGGGTGCGGAAGGTGCTGGGCGAGACGGGAATCCACGTTCTGAGCCGGATTATGGGCATGCTGCTGATGGCGCTGGCGGTGCAGTTCATGGTGGACGGTCTGGCGGCGCTGGGGTTTGCTAGCGGCCGGATTCGGTAGCCGCTTCGTCGGCGGTGTCCGGGGCGGCGGGCGTTAGCGAGCGGGCGGCGAGGCTGCGCTGCGAGAGGAGGTTGATCTCGCGGGGGGTGAAGGCGAGGGTGGGGCTGACCAGATGGGTGGGGGAGAGGCTGGCTTGGGCGATGCCGACGGAGGCATGCGCGGGGCTGCCGGTGAGCACGTGGTAGAGTTCGTGGGCGACGACACGGCCGAGAGCGCGGCCAATCATCTCCTGCTGAGCCGCAGCGGGTTCGCCGTGGGCGAGCACGCGGAGCATGTGGCGGACGCGGGCGCAATCGACTTCGATAAACGGGAGCACTTCGTCGCCAGTGCGATGGGCCCAGGCGAGGGCGCGCACGCGGCTGGGGAGGAGCGGCGCGGGGGGGGCGTCCATGCGGCACTCGGACTGGAGGCGGAGGACGACGAGATCGGGAAAGGAGTCTTCCGGCCGCATCCGGGCCCGGTCGATCCAAGTGAAGTGATAGCCGGTTTCGCGGAAGACCTGGTCGATTTCCTGGCGGAAGGAGGAGGCGACGCCCGGCGGGAGGGGGGAGGGTGCGTCGACGATGAGGGCGACTGGCGCGGCCAGTCCGGCGCCCGCCAGGGCGCTAAGCAGTACGAATTTGATCCACACAGGGGACCTCTTATCAAAACCGGGGAAGTGATGAGGAGATACAGGCTCCTCACCCGACTACAGTCTACTACAGAGATTCCCGCCGGATCAGGCCGAGGCCAGCACAGCTTCGGCGTCGAAGACGCTGGCCAGGGCGTGGATGACCGAGGCGATGCGAACGGCGGCGAGCACGTTGTCTTCGGCCAGGCCCTTTTCGCGGACCACTTTTTCGTGCGAATCGACGCACTTGTCGCAGGCGTTGATGGCGGAGACGGCGAGGCAGAAGAGTTCGAAATCGACGTGGGAGATGCCGTGGTTGCGCAGGACGTTCATGCGCAGGCGGGCCGGCATGGTGTAGTATTTTTCGTTGGTGGTGAGGTGGTGGAAGCGGTAGAAGACGTTATTCATGCCCATGATGGCGGCGGCGGCCTTGGCGGCTTCGACGGCTTCGGGCGAAAGGTGGGTGGCGGCTTCGGCGGCGATGGCGGAGAGCAGTTGGGGATTGCGGGCGGCGATGGCGCAGGAGAGCGCGGAGCCCCAGGCCTGCTGTGGCGTCAGGTCGGGCTGCTGCATGACGCTGCTGAGGTTGAGCTTCAGGTCCTTGGCGTAGGCCGGGACGGTGTCCATGAGATGTTCGAGATTCATAAAAAAGGGTTCCTACGAGGCGAGAGCGGGCCGGGTGGGCCCGCTCTCGTGATTTTCCACCAGGGTTGGACTAGCTGAGGGTGGGCTGGCCTTTTTCCCAGTTGCAGGGGCAGAGTTCGTCGGTCTGCAGGGCGTCGAGGACGCGGAGGACCTCTTTGGGGTTGCGGCCGACCGAGAGGTCGTTGACGCTGACGAAGCGGATGACGTTGTCCGGGTCGACGATGAAGGTGGCGCGCTGGGCGGCGCCGATTTTGGGATCGCGGATGCCGAGGGCGGTGACCAGTTCAGACTTGAAGTCCGAGAGCATGGGGAAGGGCAGGTCGCGCAGGTCGTCGTGGTGTTTGCGCCAGTTCAGGTGGGTGAACCAGGAGTCGGTGGACCCGCCGAGGACCTGGGCGTCGCGGTCGGCGAACTCTTTATTGGCCTTGCCGAAGGCCGCGATCTCGGTGGGGCAGACGAAGGTGAAATCGAGGGGCCAGAAGAAGTAGACCTTCCACTTCCCGGCGTAGGAATCCTGATTAATCTTGGCGAACTCTTTGCCCTGTTCGAGGCTGACGGCGGCGTTCAGATGGAACGCGGGGAACTTCTCTCCAACTCCAAGCATGCTGACTTATCTCCTAGTTTTTTTTCAAAGCGCAGGCGGGGCAGAGCCCTTGCGCTTCCACAATGAATCGGTTGACCCGGAAGCCGGGCGGCAACGGGCGGCGGAACGGAATCGGGTCGAGAGCATCGACGGGCAGAGCGTCGACCGGCAGGTCGAACATACTCCGGCATTCGGTGCAGACGAAGTGGTGGTGCGGCTGGTTGTTCGCTTCCAAACGCAGGGAGCCGTGGTGGAGGCTTACCTCCCCGATCAGACCGCGATCGAGAAAGGTCCGAATGTTGCGATAGACGGTTCCGAGCGAAATCGAGGGAATCTCCCGGCGGACCCTATCATAAAGAGCCTCCGGGCTGGGATGATCCGTCGCTTCGAGCAGAGCGCGGTAGAGGACCTGCCGTTGATGGGTACAAGGTAGGCCCGCGGCCGTGCAGCGATCGCGAAACCACTCCATGCGTTGCTCGACTTCCATTCACGTTTAGAGATGCAGCCGGTGCGCGGCCGGATGCAGCTTTCTCGCAGCTGAGAATCGTTCCTATCGGGTGGCGGCCCTATCGGCTGGCGGCGCGGGCCTGGGCCATTTCGACGAGCGGGAGGCCGGAGGCGGCGCCGGCGGTGAGGGCCGCTTCGAACTCGGTGTCGGCGATGCCGGCAAAGCGATTCCAGCGGACGGGGCCGTAGACTTCGCGCCAGAGGTCGAGGTCGAGGAGGCCGGAGGGGTCGTCGCCTTCGTGATGGGCCTGGCGGCTGGAGATGGGCGCCGGCAGGTTGTCGACGTAGCGCATGGCGGCCCAGAGCTGGGGCCGGTCAAAGGCGCAGGAGTGGAAGCGGCCTCGCCAGATGGGTTCGTTTCGCCGTTCGCGGATGTGGCGCCAGAGGGCGTATTCGCGGTTGGCCTGGCCCATGGCGCGGGACAGGGCCGGGGCGGTGATGGGAAGGACGAGCAGATGGACGGCGTCGGGCGCGAGGGCGTAACCGAGGATGGAGAGGTGATGGCGGGTGGCGGCGCGGCCGAGGACGTAGAGATAGGCGTGGTAGTCGTCGGCGCGGACAAAGGCGGGGGCGACGGCCGGCTGGCGGACGTAATGGGGGAAGAAGGGGAGGGTGATGCGGCGCGATCTGGCCATGTCCTGTTACAGTGGGGGCCAGATCGCGCGGATCTCAATTATTTCTGTTTTTTGGGTTTGCGGTAGGCCCGGAAGAGGCGGCCGAGGACCTTGAGGGCCTGGTCGACTTCCTTCTCCGTTACGATGTAGGGCGGCAGGAAGCGCAGGACGGTGTCGTGCGTGCAGTTGAACAGGACGCCCTGTTCGATGCCCTGCATGACGTAGTCTTTGCCGGGATGGTCGAGTTCGACGCCGATCATGAGGCCGTGGCCGCGCACCTCTTTGATGAACTTGTGGCGGGCCTGGAGATCGCGGAGTCCGGCGCGGAAGTACTCGCCGACGCGGTTGATCTGCGGGAGGAGTTCATCGAGGATATCGAGGAATTCGAGGGCGACGGCCGAGGAGAGGACGTTGCCGCCGAAGGTGGTGCCGTGCATGCCGGGCTTGATGGCCGCCGCGGCGCGCTCGTTGGTGAGGATGACGCCCATGGGCAGGCCGCAGGAGAGGGGTTTAGCGGTGACCATGACATCGGGCTGCACTTCGGGCGCGATGAGGCTGTGCGACCAGTACTGGCCGGTGCGTCCGACGCCGCACTGAATGGCGTCGAACACGAGCAGGGCGTTGTAGCGGTCGGCCAGGCGGCGGGCCGTGCGGAGGAACTCGGGCTGCATGGGGTGGATGCCGCCTTCGCCCTGGATGCCTTCGATGACGATGCCGCTGGTGCGTTCACTGAAGGCCGCTTCGAGGGCGGGGATGTCGTTGGCGGGGATCCAGCGCGGGCCGGGCAGCAGGGGTTCAAAGTCCTTGCGGTACTTGGGCTGGCCGGTGATGGAGATGGCCCCGATGGTACGGCCGTGGAAGGAGTTATCGAGGGCGAGGATCTCGGGCCGGTCGGGTCCGGCGTGGGCGCGGAGGATCTTGATGGCGCCTTCCATGGACTCGGCGCCGGAGTTGGTGAAGAAGACGCGGTCGAGGCCGGAGATCTGGCACAGGCGCTGGGCCAGTTTGCCGGTGTACTCGTGATAGTAGAGATTCGAGGTGTGGAGGAGCAGGGCGGCCTGCTTTTGAATCACCTTGGTGATGCGCGGGTGGGCGTGGCCGAGGGCGTTGACGCCGATGCCGCTGAGCAGGTCGAGATACTTGCGGTCATCGAGACCGTAGAGGTAGCAGCCCTTGCCGCGTCGCAGCGCCAGCGGGTAACGGGCGTAGGTGGGCATCACATATTGACGCTCCAACTCCATCCACTGCTGCGACTCTGTCAATTCGGCTACTGCATCTTTAGTTTCAACCACTCGACCATTTTCTCCTTGTAGTTTTGGTGGGCCGGGACGCGTTCCCACGGGCCTACGCCATGGGGAGCATCCGGGACGGGGAACACCTCACAGGAAGCGCCCGCAGCTTTCATCTTCGCGCACATCGCCGTCGATTGGGCAAACGGCACGGCGTCGTCCTTGGTGCCGTGGATGAACAGGATGGGCGGCATGTCGCGTTTGACATAGGTGATGCCGGAGGCCTCGCGCATTTTGGCCAGTTCGGGGGGCGTGAGCCCATTGACGCCGAGCAGTTGCGTGACGTTTTTGCCGGGTGTGCCGAGCAGTTTCGAGCGGGCTTCGAGATCGGTGGGGCAATAGAAACAGACCACGGCGGCCACGCGCGTGGCCGGGGTGTGGCGGGCGCCGGCGAGGGCGACGAGATGGCCGCCGGCGCTTTCGCCCATCAGGGCGATGCGGGCCGGGTCGACTTTATAAGTTGAGGCGTGGCGTTTAACCCAGACAATCGCGGCGTTGACATCATCGAGGGCGGCCGGATGCGGAAAGCGCGGGCTGAGGCGGTAGTTGATGGTGAACCAGGCGAAGCCGCCGCGGATGAGCGGGGGGAACAGGGGCGGGACGTAGGTGTTCTTGTCGCCGGCCTCCCAGCCGCCGCCGTGCACGACGATGACGGTGGGAAAGGGGCCCGGGCCTTCGGGGACCCAGGCGTCGAGCGTGAGCGGGAAGCCGTCGGGACGGGAGAACTCGATGTCGCGGCGGAGCTCGCCGGAGGCGGAAAACAGGCTCAAACTGAGGAAAACAAGCAGGAGGCGCATGGCGGGAACTCTCAAAGCATAGCAGGCCGATACAATAAGGCGATTGCAGATTACGATCTCCAAAGAGAACTATTTGAAGGCGATTGCCGAGGCCGAGGCCGATGGGGAATTTGTCATCGCCGCGACGCTGGCGCGCTGGCTGCAGGTTTCCGCGCCGGCGGTGACGATGGCCATCCGCCGTCTGAAGCGGGACGGCTGTATCAGCGTGGAGGCCGAGGGCCGGATCTGCCTGACGGCCGCGGGCCGCGACATCGCCAACCGTCTGCTGCACCGGCACTATCTGATTGAGCGGATGCTGTCGGAGGTGTTCGGCATGGAGTGGTACAAAGTCCACGACGAGGCCGAGCAGTTGGAGCACGCGGTTTCGGCGGACTTTGAGAAGAAACTGGCCGAGAAGCTGGGGGCTCAGGCGGAATGCCCCCACGGTCATGGTTTGTTGGCCGAGACGCGGGAGCAGCGACGGGCGCGGGGTCTGATGCCGCTGGACGAGCTGCCGGCGGGCGCCCGGGCGACGGTGGTGAGCGTGTTTGAGCGGGACCGCAAGCTGCTGGAGCATTTGGACGGGCTGGGGATACGGCCGGCGGCGGCGGTGGAGATCGTGGCTCGGGACTCCGGTGAGGCGCTACGGCTGCGGGTGGACGGGGCGCGGGAGGGGGCGTTAGGGGTTACCGCGGCGGGGCGGGTGTGGGTGCGACGGCAGGAGAAGGCTGTCTAGTTCCCCGGATCGGATCTCCGGAGAGTGATGCGTATTGCCTAACCCATCGCCCGAAAGTAGGCAATCGTTTCCCGCAACCCCTCTTCGAGCGTCACCCGCGGCTCCCAATCGAGCAGGCGTTTGGCCTTGGCGATATCCGGTCGCCGCCGCTTGGGGTCGTCCTCCGGCAGCGGCGCCAACACAATCGGAGAATCCGTACCGGTCAAGCGGTGAATCCGTTCGGCAAACTCGAGCATCGTTAACTCCACAGGGTTCCCCAAACCTTCGACCAGATCACTAACGTAACAAAAGCTCCGCGTCTGCGAACCGTCACCGAAAACCGTAATCGGCTCCCCGCGCAGCGCCTGATCGAGAAACGCCGGCACGACGCGCCCATCGCGCAGTTACATCCGCGGCCCGTAGGTGTTGAAGATGCGCGCGATGTTAGTCCGCAGGCCATAATGCCGGTGGTAGGCCATCGTCATGGCCTCGGCAAAACGCTTGCTCTCGTCGTAACAGCTCCGCGGCCCCACCGGATTCACGTTGCCCCAATAGCTTTCCGTCTGCGGGTGCTCAAGCGGATCGCCGTAACACTCCGACGTGGACGTGAGTAAGTAGCGGGCTCGGGAAGCCAGGGCCAGTTCGAGCAGGTTCCGGGAACCGGCCGAGCCGACGTCGAGGGTCGCAATCGGGTGGGCGGCATAGTCCTTCGGGCTGGCCGGCGAAGCGGCGTGAATCACGCAGTCGAAGGCTCCTGCGTCTGGCAGTGGCCGGCAGACATCGAGTTCGAGGAAGGTAAACCGGGGATGGTCCGCCAAGTGGGCGAGGTTCCGGCGGTGTCCGGTGAGGAAGTTATCGGCGCCCACCACGGTGTGTCCATCGGCGAGGATGCGATCACACAAGTGAGAAGGAACAAAACCGGCTGCACCAGAAACGAAAAATCGCAAAACCCATCGCTCGCCGCGTAGTGTAGCGTATTCATATGGCTCCCCTGTCCGCCGTGGAGACGGCGCTGTTTTTGGTTCTGCTGGCATTGGCCCTGTTTGGTTTTGCGCGGCGCTTTTCTACGGTGGTGAAACTGCTCGGCGCGGCGAAGGCCGATGCGGATTTTCAACTGGCGCCGGTCGGCCGCCGGGTGTGGGATTTCTTCTGGGAGGTGCTCTGCCAGGCGAAGGTGATCAAGGAGAGGCCGCTGCCGGGTGTGCTGCATGCCTTTGTGTTTTGGGGTTTCTGCGCGTTTGGAATTGTTACGATCAACCACTTTTCGATTGGCGTGGGCCTGCCGCTGTTCTCCCTTCACGGCAACGGGATCGGTTGGCTGGCGGCGGCGTTCGCGGTGGTGACGGCGGTTTCCATCGCCGGCCTTGCGATTCGGCGTCTGGTCTGGCGGCCGGAGTGGTTGGGGGAGGTCTCGTGGGAGTCGGGTTTTATCGCGCTGCTGATCTTCGTGCTGATGGTCACTTACCTGGCCGACTTTGCGTGGGCGCCCACGGGCCCGCTCTACAACGGCATCTGGTGGGCGCACACGCTCGCGCTGCTGATCTTCCTGCCGCTGATTCCGCACACCAAGCACCTGCATCTGGTCCTGAGCCCGGCTACGGTGTTTCTGTCGCGCGGCTCGTTTTCGGCGATTCCGCCGCTGGCCGGGGATGACGACTTCGGACTTGTCACGGGCAAGGACGTCACCAAGCTCACCGTTCTGCAAGCCTTTTCGTGCGTGGAGTGCGGCCGCTGCACCGAACACTGCCCGGCGGCGAACACGGGCAAACTGCTCAACCCGAAGCAGATCATTCTGGGAGCGCGCGACTATTTGAACGAGTTTGGCGTGGCCAGCGAGGAGCTGCTGCTCGGCCTGCATATTTCGCAGGAAGCCGCTTTTCAGTGCACGACGTGCGGCGCCTGCGAGTACCAGTGTCCGGTCGGCATCGAGCATCTGCCGGTGATTATCGGCCTGCGCCGCGGGGCGGTGAATACGGGAGCATGGGAGGACGAACACGGCACCAAACTCTTCCTGAACCTGGAGCGCTACGGCAACCCGATGGGCTTCCCTGCCCTGCAGCGCGACCGTTTTGTGAAGGCCGAAGGCCTGCCGCTGTACGATGGCACGCAGGAGTACCTGTTGTGGATGGGCTGCATGGGCAGCTATGACCCGGCCGGGCGCGAAATCGTCAGTTCGCTCGTGCAGGTACTGCGGCACCATAACATTTCCTTCGGCGTTTTGAAAAAAGAGCGCTGTTCGGGGGATTCAGCGCGGCGGCTGGGTAATGATCTGGTGTTTCAGACCCTGGCGAACCAGAACATTGAAGCCATCGAGGCCGTGGGGGCGAAGAAGATGCTGTCGATCTGTCCGCATTGCGTCCGCACGCTGGGCCAGGACTACCGGGAGTTTGGCGTGAACCTGGAGATTGAGCACCATTCGGCACTGCTGGCGCGTTACGCCACGCCCGCGGCGCCGGAGCAGACGGTGGTCTACCATGACCCGTGTTACCTGGGCCGCTACCAGGAGATCTACGAGGAGCCGCGCGTGGTGGCGGCGTCGGCGGGAGCGCTGGTGGAGGCGCCACGGAGCCGGGAGAGGGGCTTCTGCTGCGGGGCGGGGGGCGGATTGGCGTTTTTGGGTGAGGAGCAGGGTAGCCGGGTGAATCACGCGCGAGCGCAGGAGTTGGCCGATACGGGAGCCGATATCGTCGCCGCGGCGTGTCCATTCTGCAACACGATGTTCCGGGACGGGCTGGTCGCAGTAAGCGAGCGGCCGCCGCAACTGCTCGACATTGCACAAATTGCGGCCAGGAATTTGCCGCAATAGCCGCTGCATGGTATTCTGTCGAATGTTGTCACTGCGGGGACGCGTAGCTCAATTGGCAGAGCAACTGACTCTTAATCAGTAGGTTGATGGTTCGATTCCATCCGCGTTCACCAATCTTTTCGATAACTTATCCCTCGGCTCACCCAGCCCGCACTCTTCACTTTGGGGGATTTTGCAGGGGGCAGCTTCGCGGTTTCGTATCCCTTCGGCAGCGTGATCGATTCCATCGCTTTTCGTTTCGCGGCCATTCGGATGTGAGGCTAGCGTTCGATCATCCGCCGGCTCATTTGCCCCAGCAGCGCCAGCATGATGATCTCGGCTACCCCGGCTTCGGCCACTCTCGTCGCGCAAGTGTGGCGGAGGTCATGCAGCCGACCCTCCACCTTCGCCCGCTTCCGGAGAGCATTCCACGTACCCGTGATGTCGGTGATGGGCCGCGTGGGATTGGTGGGATATGGTTTGCCGAAAGGGAAACAGCGCCACTCCGGCCGGAGGGGGCCGAACTCATCCGCGCACCAGGCCGCGTACTGCTCCATCACCGCTTGAACGTGAGCATTCATCGGAATCAGCCGCCCGGCCCCCGCCGCCGTCTTCGCCTCCCCCACTTCAAGCGTCCGGTTCCCGAAATCAACGCGCCCCCATTGGAGGGACTGAATCTCACCGCTTCGCATCCCTGTCAGCAGCGCCAGCCGCACAAAGGTCTCCAGCGTCCGGGATCGATTCGGATGCGTCTGCGTGTCCACCGCCTCGAGCAACCGCAGCTCCTCCTCCGGACCCAGCACCCGCCCCACGTCCGTCCGCTCCTCGAACTTCCGCACCTTCGGCCATAGCTGCTTCCACGTCCCCCCCAGCGCCCGGCTCAACTCCCCCAGCTCCGCATTAATGGTTCGCCCCGTGACACCCGCCGCCTTCCGCTCCCGCTGGTAGGCCTGGATCCGATCCTCCGTCCGTTCATGCAGCATCACCCCGCCCAGCGCCTCCACCACCCTCTGAAGGCGCCCCGTTACGAACAGGATGCTTTGGGGCCGATGGGTGAGCGCGTAGTCCTCAAGGTATCCCGCCACCGCCGCCGCCACCGTCTGCACCCGCTTCCCCCGATCCTCCATCGGCATCCCGGCCAGCGTCCGCTCCAACTGGCGCCGGTGATCCGCCTCCGCCGCCCGTGCCACCGTCTTGCTCTCGCTCTTCGAGCCCTTCTGGATCCGCTGGCCGTGAAACAGAACCTCGAACCACCAGATTCGACCGCGTTTGAACAATGCCATCAGCTCTCTCCTTTACATCGCATCATACACTCTCACTCACTCTGAAAAACACCGGGGACACCGGGGACAGCCGCCATAAACCATTTTTTATCTATGACTTACGCTGTCCCCGTCTCCTGTCCCCGCTTGCGAATGGTCCCCGCCGCCGGGGACAGCCTCAGGCCGCCGCCCCCTCCTCCTCGTGCGAGAGGATCTCTGTTTTGACCGCATAGACCCGCTGCTTCCCCAGCCCCGGCAGCCGAACCGACAGCGTCAGCCGATCCGACAGCGTCAGCCGATCCGTTTCGCTTACCAGCAGCGCCCGCCCCCGCAGCTCTCCCAGCACCGACTCGTGATCGAACCCTCTTAGCACCTCAGCCCGCAGCACCTCCGGCCAGAAAAGATACTCCCCCTCCCGCCGGAACCCGGCCCGATTGATAATCTCAGCCTCCGCCTTGCTTTCCGGGTGAATCGTCTGGCCGAACGCCGAAACTTCACCAGCGTGCGCCTCACCACCAACCGGTTCTCGCCCAGGATCTTGCGGCGGAACTCTCCCCCACGGCTTGGCAGACCATCCTTTGGCGCAAGGGCACGAAGAAGAAGCTGGAGTCCCGTTTTGCGGCGGTGCGGGTAAGGCCAGCGAACCGGGATTTCGACCGCAGCGAACCGTTGCCGGAGCAATGGCTGCTGATCGAATGGCCCCAAACGAATGGCACAAATGACGAGGCACACCCGACTAAGTACTGATTGGGAAACCTTGCGGCGGACACGAGCTTGGCGACCCTGGTAGCGACGGCGAAGTGCCGATGGATCATCGAGCGGGACTACGAAGAGCTGAAACAGGAGCTTGGCCTGGGGCACTACGAGGGGCGCGGCTGGCGGGGATTCCATCATCACGCCACACTTTGCATTGCGGCTTGAGGGCATTGCCGCTTACGGCTTTCTGCTCGCGGAACGAAGCCGTTTTTCCCCCTCGGCCCGCGCT
>JAPKZB010000081.1:228035-228993 GCA_026393985.1 Acidobacteriota bacterium | reverse complement strand
ACTTCCGTAAGCCGCACATTGGCCGCGGCCCAGACCCGCTCTCGCAAGCGTGCATTCAGACTCCCCAACTGCCGTTCCACGGTCAAATGCAGGGACGCCAAGAAGCGCCAGAACGTGCTTTGGACCGGCAAGCGCGCCACTTGCAGGATTCCCAACAACATCGGCTCCCGTTCCAGATACTGCAGATGGTTCAGCCGCGAGAAGCCAACATACACCGCCAGGATCCTGGCGAGCAGAAAGTCACTGGGGTTCATGGCCCTGGGCATGCGTTTCAACTCGAGGTTGACGGAGGTGCCGACGAGTTCGCGGAACTCCAATTTCTCAAGCATGGCCGTGACGGGTAGCAGTCCACCGTATGCGGCTTTCTTGGCCGCACTTCCAGAAGTCAGACACGGCCTCGCACCGTTTTAACCCAGTATTGGCGGGCTCGACCAGGCTACCGCAACGAAAGACCCCAGACAGCCCAAGCCGCCCGGCGGGGGCCCTGTGCATAATTCAGGTAACAGGACGTGGGCGATACGGTCAGGTGGCAGAGTGCACCTGACCTCCCAGAGACGATGACGCAGGAAACTGCTTGGCCCCTCCGTTAACCACCCCCATCCCAAGCACCAGATTCTCCATGCCGCCACCCGCCTCGTTTCAGCACGTCCGTCCTGAGGGTTGACCGGCGCGTCGAGCTGTTAACCAATTCCTCTCTGCCTGTTAACGGACGCTACCGCGCGACCGGAGACGGGGAGACAACCCGCCCGTTAACGGCGTCTTGCGCGCAGCAGACAACCCGCACCAAGAGAAAACGACCTGCCAGAGAGCCCCATTCCCCGCAACTCATTGCCCGGAATGGGGATACATTTGCGCCGAAAGGGAAAGCCCCCAAGTCAGCCCGCCGGGCGGAGACTTGGGGGCTTAAAAACTTTGGCTCCCCGAGACGAACAAAGGGTGTTTGACGGTGCGGAGACAC
>JAPKZB010000081.1:220031-227967 GCA_026393985.1 Acidobacteriota bacterium | reverse complement strand
CGGTGCGCAGACACTGGCAAAGTGATTGATCCGGCATGGTTTACTCAAAATCGCCGCAGCGCCATCTCTGCTTCGACCGATTCCTGTATGTCGGCCAAGTTCGAGCCCGAGGCTGAGAACAACGTCCGGTGTTCTCGCCAAGTGGCTGCGGACAAAGATGATATCGTCCGTCGCGCACTCCCTCTGGTTAGCGGGTCTTGGCAAGCAAACCGGTCTGGTTAACAACCTGGAGACGTGGGCAAATCTGACCGGCACAGAAATCTGTCCTGTGTGCTTATTGAAGAAAACAACAGCGGAGAGGCGCCTTACTTTCTGCGCGTCGCGAACATCTGAATTCCGTCGACCGTAATGATGCTGATATGGCCGGCCCACGCGGTGTCCGCCGCGGCGAAAGCATGCACAAGCGGTGCGACTCTCTCGGGAGTCGCGGGATGAACTCGGAACAGAACGACACCGGATTGCGCCAGTGGGCTGCGGCGCTGAACTGCAATCTGCCAGAAGTCCTTGTCGAACGTCAGCACGATGCGTGCTTCGGACTCCGCGAGATCCAACAGGGCGACGTCGCTTGCTCCGGCGAGATCCGTGCGGGCCCACAGAACGTCGTGGCCACCGGCTCGAAGCGCCTCTAGGACACCTCTAGGATTGGCTTCGGAAAGTTCTCATCGGCGAGGAGGCGCATCTACGCTGGAATCGGGAACGCCTTGCATTCGTGGGCGAGATAGCTGGCGTACGACAGACAGGCGAGGATGTCCTCTCGCGTCAGGCCAGGGTAGTTGGTAAGGATGTCGCTCTCAGACTGGCCAGCTGCCAAGAGTTCGAGGATGAACTCGACGGCGAGACGCGACCCACGGATCACCGGCTTCCCGGCCAGAATCTTGGGGTCGACGACGATGCGCTCCGAGGGCGGCATAACCACAGTCTACCGTGTCTTTGGCCGTATCGGTACCTGCAGTCCTGCGCGGCGGCGACCAGACTGGTCGTGGTCTGACACCCAACCGGATCGCCGAAACCGGTGCAACAAGAAGCGCCGGCAAAATCGATCAGTACCGCGCGTGTCCGGCGTCAACTATTTCTCCCTGCGTGTCGGGAGGTCTACTTGGCGCCGATCAGTCCTGTGCGCTCTTTTGGGAACCGCGCACAACGGACTCGCTGCGGCCTGTGCGCTCTTTGGGGAACCGCGCACAACGGACTCGCTGCGGCCTGTGCGCTCTTTGGGGATGGGGAACCGCGCACAACGGACTCGCTGCGGCCTGTGCGCTCTTTGGGGAACCGCGCACAACGGACTCGCTGCGGCCTGTGCGCTCTTTGGGGAACCGCGCACAACGGACTCGCTGCGTCCTGTGCGCTCTTTGGGGAACCGCGCACAACGGACTCGCTGCGTCCTGTGCGCTTTGGGAGATCGGCGCGGGGCCAGGCGTTGATCGCCGCCGCGCTCAGGGCGAGGTCGCCAAAGGACTCGGCTTGCTCGGCGACTTGGCGGGAGGCGTTGAGGGGGGCGAGGCGCGCGTGTTCACGCCATGCTGGCTACAGAAACAGTTCAACCGGTACGCGGAGCAGTGCGGCGAGTTGTTTCGCCTGCATCTTACTGATGCTGCGCTTGCCGTTCAGGATCTCCGATACTCGGCTCTTGGGCAGGATAGCCCAGAGTTCGCTTGGCTTCATCCCTCTCTCTTCCAGTAGATAAGCCAACATCCGGTGCGGTTCAGCCTTTGGTAGGGGGGCGCCCGGTTTTCATACTCGTCGATCAGTATGCTGAGCATCTCGAGGAGCCTGCCCTCCCCCTCGGAGATCTCCGTCTCCGGCTTTTCCATGAGCATCGCAGCCGCACCGAGTAAGCGGCCGTAATCTTCGGGCGTTCGGATAGCGACGGGCAGCGTTACATCGAGTAGCTCGCGATATCGCCGTTCGTCGAGAAGCGTCGTGCTCATAGTCTCCAGTTCCCCTTATCGTACTCGGCATGGGTCAGGATCTGCCGGATGTAGATGATCTGCCAGCGATACTTGATTAGCGAGATTAGCCGATACTTGTTGCCGCTGATGTTGAACACCGTGAAGGCATCCACGGAATCGGCATGCGGAAAGTCGGCCCGCACATCCGCAAGGTGCCTCCAGGTCGCTCGTTTGGTGATGCCATGGTTGCCGCCTTGCTGATGACTCGCACCACCGCGAGGTTACCGCAGTGGTAACGTCGGCGCAACGGCGAGTTCCCTCCGTCACTCGCCGGTCGCGGATGGGGTCAGCGTTGGCGGAGGCGGAGCATTTCGAGGGCGCGGACGATTTCGATGTCGCCGGGTTTGGATTCGCGGGCCTGGCGGAGGGCTTGTTCGGCGGCGGGCCAGTCGCCGCTGCGGGCGAGGACGAGGCCGAGGTTCTTTTGCAGATCGGCGCGGGAGCGGCAGTCGCCGCAAAGGGTGAGGGCTTCGGTCAGGCGCTCGATGGCGCGGGGCCAGTCGTTGACGGCCGCGGCGCTCAGGGCGAAGTTGCCGAGGGACTCGGCTTGCTCGGCGACCTGGCGGGAGGCGGTGAGGGCGGCGAGGCGCTGGCGGTAGGCGGCGGCGCGGGCGGGGTCCGTGGGCTGGAGCTGGCGGGAGAGGGCGTAGAGGGCTTCGTGGTGGTCGGGGCGGACGGAGAGGAGCTTTTCCCAGGCGGCGATGGCGGCGGGCTTGCGGCCGAGGGCGATGCAGATTTGGCCCTCAAGAAACAGCGCTTCCTGGTGAAGAGGCTCGCGGGCCAAGAGGGTCTCGAGGACGGCGAGGCCGGCGGCGGGCTGGTCGAGGTTGCGGTGGGCGGCGGCGAGGAGGTAGGCGGCGTGGGTGAGATTGGGGTCGGCGCGGAGGGCGGTGGCGAGTTCGTCGCGGGCGGGGGCGAACTGTTTGAGATCGAAGAGGACGCGGCCGAGGTTGTAGCGGGCCTGGGGGTTGGCGGGGGCGAGGGCGACGGCCTGGGCGAAGGAGGCGCGGGCGCCGGCGAGGTCGAACTGGTCGGCGCGGGCGATGCCGAGGTTGAGGTGGGCGTCGGGGGAGGCGGGCTGGAGTTCGACGACGCGGGCGAGGAGGGCGGCGGCTTCCTTCCACTGGTTGAGGCGTCCGGTGGCCATGGCGAGGGCGGTGAGGGTGCGGGGTTGGGCGGGCTGGAGGCGGTTGGCTTCGGCGAGGTCGCGCTGGGCGTCGCGGAAGCGGCCCTGGGCGGCGCGCATGAGGCCGAGGTTGAGCCAGGCGAGGGGGGAGGAGGGGTCGAGTTCGGTGGCTTGGCGGAACTGGAGTTCGGCTTCGGGGAGGCGGTTGGCTTGGCCGAGGAGGACGCCTTGTTTGAGGCGCTCGAGGGCGAGTTGTTGCTGGGTGAGGGCGGCGGCGTTTTCGGTGGACTGGCGGCGGGATTCCTGGAGGAGGCGGAGTTCGGCGGCGGCTTTTTCGGGCTGGCCGAGCTGGCGGTAGGCCTGGGCGAGCTGGAAGCGGGTTTCGGGGGAGGGGTTGAGCTGGCGGGCGCGTTCGAGGAGGGGGAGGGCGTTGGCGGGTTGGGAGAGGCGGAGGAGGACGAAGCCGAGCTGGTAGTGGGCGTCGGGGTGGTTGGGGTTGGCGGCGACGGCGCGGCGGAGGGCGTCGGCGGCGGGGGGGAAGCGGTTGAGGGAGCGGAGGGCGAGGCCTTGGAGGTAGGCGGGTTCGAAGGGGTCGGGGCCGCGGTACTGGGCGAGGAGGGGGAGGGCGCGCTCGTAGAGTTTGGCGGCGACGAGGGCGCGGGCGAGGGCGAGGAGGGTATCGGGCTGGTTGGGTTGGAGGCGGAGGGATTCCTGATAGGCGGCGGCGGCTTCGGGGTAGCGGGCGAGGAGGGCGTAGGCGCGGCCGAGGGAGGAGTGGACGGGTTCGGCGCGGGGGGCGAGGGAGCGGGCGCGTTCGAGGAGGGGGAGGGCTTTGGCGGGTTGGTTGAGTTCGGTGTAGACGAAGGCGAGGGCGAGGTGGTGGCCGAGTTCGTTGGGTTCGGCGGCGAGGGCTTTTTCGAGAAGCGGAGCGGCGGCTGAGAACCTCTGTTCGAGGATCAGCCGCCGCGCTTGCTCGCGTAGTTCGAGCGGGTTTTGGAAGAAAGCGAGTAGGAGGACTACCAGCTTCATTAGAAGACGAACCCTAGAAGACGAAGCGGGCGCCGAGCTGGAGCTGGCGCGGCTGGTTGGCCGTGCCGGTGACGCGACCGAACAGCTGGGCGTTGGACAGGTTGGCGTTGGGCGCGGCGTAGACGGGGTGGTTCAACATGTTGAAGCCTTCGGCGCGGAATTCGAGACGCCGGCCTTCGCCGAGGAAGGGAAGCGCGAATTCGCGGAAGATGGAGAGGTCGAAGTTTTCCCAGCCATCCGAGCGCATGCGGAAGCGACCGGAGTTGCCGAAGGTGAAGGGCGCGGGGGCGGCGACGAGGGAGGTATCGAACCAGCGGTCGGTGGTGGGGTTCGAGAGTTTCGGGTTGCCGAGGAAGTTGAGGCGGAGGTAGTTGGAGTTGCCGGTGTTGGCGAGGTCTCCGTTGATCTGGAGGTTATAGGGCTGGCCGGAGCTGAGGCGGACGATGCCGTTGACGCGCCAGCCGCCGAGGACGTGGTCGAGGGCGTTGCCGGTTTGGATGGCTCGGCCTTTGCCGAAGGGGAGATCGTAGACGAAGTTCATGGTGGCGACGTGGGTGAGGTCGAAGCCGGAGACGCTGCGATCGTTATTGAACTTATAGGGGTTCTGGATGGAGCAGCCTTCGACGCCGTACCAGCCGGAGCAGCCGATATCGATGGACTTCGAATAGGTGTAGTTGATCATGTAAGCGAAGCCGTTGCGGATTTTCTTGTCGAGGAGGACCTGGAGGGAGTTGTAGTTCCCGCGGCCCCAGCTGCGGTCGTAGTAAGTGGGGCGGATGTAGGGGAAGGGGGCGCGTTCGCGGAAGTTGCCGGGCCCAGGGGTGGTGGCTACGTTATAGAAGCCGCCGATGTCGAGGCGGCGGGAGCCGGAGCCGACGTAGTTGACGGTGAGGACGGTGTCGGAGCTGATCTGGTGCTGGACGCCGAAGTTCCACTGGAGGGAGTAGGGGTTTTTGAAGTTGGGGTCCATGTACCACTGCACCTGCTCAAAGGGGGTGAGCTGGGGGAGGGCGCCGGAGGGGAAGGGGTTGAGGCCGCTGAAGTTGGGGGTGGGCTGGGCGGCGGTTGGGTTATTGAGGTTTTCCTGGAGCTGTTCGCCGACGCTGGGCCACTGGGCGGAGTAGTTCTGGGCGGTTTGGACGACGGCGGCGTAGTTATCGAAGAACATGCCGAAGGAGGAGCGGATGGCGGTGCGCTGGCCGAGGCGGTAGGCGAGGCCGACGCGGGGCTGCCAGTTGTCGTTGGTGTTGCGGTAGAGTTTGGCGTTGGGGGAGACTTCGACGTTGGCGGGGAGTTTGCCGCCGGGGACGCAGGGGGCTTTTTTCAGCTCTTCGCAGGAGCCGGGCTGTTTCTGGATGATGTAGGCGCCGCGCTGGAGGTCGTAGCCGCCGGTGAAGATGTTGTCGTTACCTTCCTGGCCGAGGGCGGGGATGAAGGTTTTGTCGTAGCGGAGGCCGATGTTGATGGTGAGGTTCTGGTTGACCTTCCACTGATCCTGGACGAAGAAGGCCATATGGCCGCCGCGCCGGACGGTGGTGGCGCGGGAGCGGTAGGCGGCGGCGTCGGGGACGTTGAGGAGGAAGCTGGCGAGCTGGCTGCCGGTGTTGCCGGGGCTGAGGGGGTTAGCGGTTTGGAGGGGGCGGAAGGTGGCGCTGGCGTTGCGGGGGGAGCCGAAGAAGTCCATGTTGTTCCACTCGCCGCCGACCTTAATCTGGTGGCTGCCTTGAATTTTGGTGAGGGAGGACTTGTACTGCCAGACGTCGGAGGGGCGGTTGAGGGAGAGGGATTCGGCGCCGCTGACCCAGCCGTCGATGTTGAGGGCGGGCATGAGGGTTTGGCCGTCGAGGAAGCTGCAGCAGAAGACGGGGTTGTAGCCGACGTTGCGGGCGAAGTCAGCCGGGAGGCTGCGGAAGCGGGTGCCGCTGTTGTCGGTGTTTTCGAGGCGGCCGAACTGGGATTGGAGGACGGTAGAGGGGCTGAAGGTGTGGACCCAGCTAGTGCCGATGTTGAAGGCGTTGAACTCGCGGAAGCTGGCGAGGATGGGCCGGCCGCCGGAGGCGGTCTGGTCGAGCATGGAGTGGCTGAAGCGGAAGAAGACGTTGTCTTTGGGGCCGATGACGCGGTCGATGCGGAAGCTGTATTCTTCCTGATTTTGGCTGAAGGCGGAGGGGTCGAGGGCGTTGCGGTCGGCGGTGATGGGGGCGCCGCCGGCAGGGAAGGTGGTGCGGGCGTAGAGGAGGGTGCCGGGGTTGATGCGGCTGGCGGGGATGATATTGCCGGCGAAGGGGTCGCGGACGTAGCCGGGGCCGTTGGGGTTGGCGCGGGTGGAGAAGGGGTCGAAGATCTGACGGGATTCGTCGCTGAGGTTGCCGGAGAGGTTAGCGGCGGTGGGCACGCGGAAGAGGGCGTTGTTGGCGCGGCGGAAGCGCCAGCCCTGGTAGCTGCCGTGATAGAAGGTATTGTTGCGGCCGTTGAGGAGTTTGGGGATGAGGACGGGGCCGCCGACGGCGAAGCCGAATTGATTTTGGCGGAAGGGGGTGACGGCGGGGAGGAAGGTGTTGCGGGCGTCGAATTCGCTGTTGCGGAGGTATTCCCAGGCGGAGCCGTGGAGTTGGTTGGTGCCGCTCATGGTGGCGACGTTGATGACGCCGCCGAGGACGCCGCCGAATTCGGCCTGGTCGTTATGGCTTTGGACTTTGAATTCCGCGATGGCGTCGACGATGGGGTTGACGGCGGGGGTGGAGAGCATGAGGCCCTGGTTGGTGATGCCGTCGAGGGTCCAGAAGTTGGAGCGGTTGGTTTGCCCGTTGATGGCGGGGAAGATGAAGGCGCCGATGCCGGGGTGGGCGAAGCCGGAGCCGTTGTTTTGGGAGACGCTGACGGGGGCGACGCCGGGGGTGAGAGAGAGGAGCTGGGTGAAGTTGCGGCCGTTGAGGGGGAGGTCGACGACCTGCTGGCGGGCGACGACGGCGCCGACTTCGGAGGTGGAGGCCTGGACCTCGGCGCCGACGGCTTCGACGTTGATGGATTGATCGACGGAGCCGACTTCCATGACGATGTCGATGGTGGCGGTTTGGTTGACGGCGAGGGTGAAGGGGTTGAGTTTGTTGGTGCGGAAGCCGGCTTTGGTGACTTCGAGGGTGTACTGTCCGGGGAGGATATTGAGGAAGGCGTAGTAGCCGATTTCGTTGCTGGCGGTACGGGCTTCGACGGCGGTGGCCGTGTTGCGGAGGATGAGGTTGACGGCGGGGATGACGCTGCCGGAGGAGTCGCGGAGGGTGCCGTTGATGGTGGCGGAGGAGCCTTGCGCGAAGAGCGCGGAAGCGCTGGAGAGGAGGAGGGCGGACGCTGCTATCCAAAATCTCGTCATGTTGCTGGACCAACCTTATCTTTAGGAGTGAAGTATACCTACCGGACTAGGGTAGTATATTTCAACTAGGAGACAGGGGCAAGGGGGGTACGACTTCCGCTGGCGAAGGGGTCGGCTACCATGGGGGGCGTGAAAACCGGGGTACTGCTGTGTTTGTTGCCGCTGGCTGCTCTGGTTCGCGTGGAGGTGGCGGAGCGATCTCCGAACCTCGGGGGGCAGGAGGTTTGGGCAGGCCGGGGCTTTTAAAGGACGCGCACAACGGCCTCGCTTCGGACTGTGCGCTTTTTTGGATCCGCGCACAACGGCCTCGCTTCGGCCTGTGCGCTTTTTTTGGATCCGCGCACAACGGCCTCGCTTCGGCCTGTGCGCTTTTTTGGATCCGCGCACAACGGCCTCGCTTCGGCCTGTGCGCTTTTTTTGGATCCGCGCACAACGGCCTCGCTTCGGCCTGTGCGCTTTTTT
>JAPKZB010000081.1:0-219941 GCA_026393985.1 Acidobacteriota bacterium | reverse complement strand
TTTGGATCCGCGCACGACGGCCTCGCTTCGGCCTGTACGCTTTTTTGGATCCGCGCACGACGGCCTCGCTTCGGCCTGTACGCTTTTTTGGATCCGCGCACGACGGCCTCGCTTCGGCCTGTGCGCTCTTTTTGGAACCGCGCACAACGGACTCGCTTCGGCCCGGCAGGAGGGGTGCGTTCCTCGCCCGTTGGTGCCGGGCCTGCGCGGCCTGTGCGCTCCCGCCGGGCGCAACTGCCGGAGGCCGCGGCGGGCCAGGTGGCCTTTGTGGCCATGGGCTTCACTTACAAATCGCGTTTTCCCGTCGCAGAGTTCGCCAAGCGCTTCCGGGCCGATTTCGGCAAGGAGCCCCGCGCGACCTTCTTCGAGGTTGGTTCATCCATAGCGGCATGCGGCGCGGCACGCCGAAGGAGGACCATGAGCATGTGATCCCGGTGTACGGCGGCGCCGGCGAATGGAAGAAACGAATGGGTTACCGGGCGGAGGGCGCCGCCTATCTGCTGGTGCTTGATCCGCAGGGGAAGGTGGCTTGGAAGTACACCGGTCTGTTCAGCGAGGCCGCCTACCGCGACCTGGCCGCGCAGATGAAGAAGTTGCTGCCGTAGGCGTGGGGGCGCACGGCGGCCAGCCTGGCTTTGCTACCCTCAAGGCTTCGCACGCCATGGCCATCCGCGTTTCGCTCCACCACAAGACCATCTATCATTACGACCGGCTGGTGACGCTTTCGCCGCAGGTCGTCCGCCTTCGCCCCGCTCCCCATTCCCGCACCCCCATCCACTCCTACGCCCTCAGCGTCTCGCCCGGCAAGCATTTCCTGAACTGGCAACAGGATCCGCAGGGCAATTGGCTTGCCCGCCTCGTCTTCCCTGATCCGACCGACCACTTCTCCGTCGATGTCGCGCTCACCGCCGATATGAGCGTGCTGAATCCGTTCGACTTCTTCCTGGAACCGGAGGCCGAACACTTCCCCTTCTGCTACGACGCCACGCTCGGCCGGGAGCTTCGCCCGTTCCTTGAAACGCAACCGCTGACCCCGCTGCTTGAACACTTTCTCGCCGGCATCCCGCGGACGCCCAAACAAACCACCTCCTTTCTGTTTGATTTGAACGCCCAGCTCCAGCACCTGGTCCGCTACTGCATCCGCATGGAGCCTGGCGTCCAAACGCCGGAGGAGACGCTGGCCAAAGCCTCCGGCTCCTGCCGCGACTCGGCCTGGCTGCTCGTTGAAGCGCTCCGGCATCTTGGCCTGGCGGCCCGCTTCGTCTCCGGCTATCTTATCCAGCTGAAGGCGGACGAGAGATCGCTGGACGGCCCTTCGGGCCCGGAGGCTGACTTCACCGATCTGCACGCGTGGACGGAGGTTTTTCTTCCGGGCGCAGGCTGGGTGGGCCTCGATCCGACGTCGGGTTTGTTTGCCGGCGAGGGCCACATTCCGCTGGCCGCGACGCCGGACCCCACGTCGGCGGCCCCGGTGACGGGTCTGGTCAGCCCCTGCCAGGTGGAATTTGAACACCACATGTCGGTCACCCGCATCCACGAGGATCCGCGCGTGACCAAGCCCTACACGGATGAGCAGTGGGCGGCCATCGACCGGCTCGGCAACGCGGTGGATGCCGACCTGCGGGCTGGGGATGTTCGCCTGACGATGGGCGGCGAACCCACGTTTGTCTCGATCGACGACATGGACGGGGCGGAGTGGAACACGGCCGCGCTGGGGCCGGAGAAGGAGCGCCGGGCCGGCCAGCTGATTCGACGGCTCCGCGACCAGATCGCCCCGAAGGGTCTGCTCCACTTTGGGCAGGGCAAGTGGTACCCGGGCGAATCGCTCCCGCGCTGGGCCTTCACCTGCTACTGGCGCACCGATGGGGAAGCGCTCTGGCGCGACGAACGCTGGATCGCCAACCCCGAACAGGACTACGGCTACGGCGACGAAGAGGCTCGCCGCTTTGCCGAGGCCCTCGCTGACCGTCTGCGCGTTTCGGCGGAGTTCGTCGTGGCCGCCTACGAGGACCCTATTGAGTACATCCAAAAGGAGCGGCAGCTCCCGATCAACGTGGAACCCCAGGAGAATCGCCTGGACGACCCGGAGGAGCGCGACCGTCTGCGCCGGGTTTTCGAGCGCGGCCTGAACACGCCCTCGGGCTACGTGCTGCCGCTGCAGCGCGGCTACGGGAAGGACGGCCCGGAGTGGCAGTCCGGCCTGTGGATGCTGCGCGCGCGTCATCTGTTTCTGGTTCCGGGCGACTCGCCGGTCGGCTTCCGGCTGCCGCTGCAGAGCTTGCCCTGGGAGTCGAACGCCAGTATCCGGCGGGTGTATGGCATCGATCCGTTCGCTCCGCGCGGGCCGCTTCCGCTGGCCGTCACGCAGCGGACTCTGCCCGTTGGCGCGGACGAGACACGCGCCCGCCAGCAGGTGCAGGAACAGGACCGCGTCGTCGCACCGGGCGCCACGGTTCGCACGGCTCTCGCCGTTGAAGCGCGCCAGGGCCGGCTCCATATCTTCCTGCCGCCGGTTGCCTCGGCCGCCGAATACGTTGAACTGCTCTTTGCCGTCGAGGACACGGCCGCCCGCCTCGGCACCCCCGTCCTGATGGAAGGCTACACGCCTCCATTTGACCACCGTCTCCGCCAGATTAAAGTCACGCCAGACCCGGGCGTGCTTGAGGTGAATACCAACCCCGCGGCGGACTGGAAGACGCTCGTCGAAGACACGACGCGACTTTATGCCACCGCCCGCCTGTGCCGCCTGGGCACGGAGAAGTTTATGCTCGATGGCCGTCACACCGGTACCGGCGGCGGCAACCACATTGTGATGGGCGCCGCCAACCCGGCCGATAGCCCCTTCCTCCGCCGCCCGGACCTGCTGCGGTCGCTGGCCACGTTCTGGCTCAACCATCCGTCGCTGTCGTACCTATTCTCCGGCACGTTTATTGGGCCCACCTCGCAGGCGCCCCGGCTCGACGAAACCCGCTTTGACTCGGTCTATGAGTTCGAAATCGCTTGCGGCGTGATTGACCAGCAGCGGTATCCGGCCGACCAGTTGCCGTGGCTGGTGGATCGTGTTTTCCGCAATCTGTTCGTGGATGTGACCGGGAACACGCATCGCGCCGAATTCTGCATCGATAAGCTGTACTCGCCGGACTCGGCGACGGGGCGGCTGGGTCTGCTTGAGATGCGCGCGTTTGAGATGCCGCCCCACGCGCGCATGAGCCTGACGCAGCAGTTGCTGCTCCGCGCGCTGGTCGCCGCCTTCTGGCGGACGCCGTACCGCGAGAAGCCCATCCGCTGGGGCTCCCGTTTGCACGATCAGTTTCTGCTGCCCGCCTTTGTCGAACAGGACTTTGCCGAAGTCCTGGGTTTTCTGCGCAAGTCCGGCTACCCCTTCGAGGGGGCGTGGTTTGCGCCCCATTTTGAGTTCCGCTTCCCGGTTTACGGCGTGGCGAATTACCAGGGCATCGAAATCGAGCTCCGGCAGGCGATTGAGCCCTGGTATGTGCTTGGGGAGGAGCCCGGGGCGGGGGGCACGACGCGCTATGTGGATTCGTCGGTGGAGCGGGTGCAGGTGCGGGTACGGAACATGGTGGGGGAACGCCACACGCTGACGTGCAATGGCCGCGCGGTTCCGCTGCGGCCCACCGGCACGCACGGCGAGTTCGTCGCCGGCGTCCGCTACCGGGCCTGGCAGCCGCCCCGGTGCCTGCATCCGACGATTGGGGTGCATACGCCGCTTCGGTTTGACCTGCTTGACCGCGAAACGCGCCTTTCGGTGGGCGGCTGTCTTTATCACGTGGCGCACCCTGGGGGGCGGAACTACGAGACGTTTCCGGTGAACGCGAACGAAGCGCAGGGCCGCCGGGCGGCTCGGTTCTTCGCTTACTCCGGTACGCCGGGAGAGGTGGGGTTGCCGGTGCAGGAGCCGAACCCGGAATTCCCGACGACTCTCGACCTTAGACGATAGCGCGATGCCGAAGGCTCATCCTTGCTGCAGCAGGGGGATTTTTTTGGAGGGCAACGGGCGGGCGAGAAGTTCGGGGAAGGTTGCTTCCGCGCGGATAGGGTGAGAACATCGCGGGGATGCATCGAGGTGGATGCGTTGGTGGGCTTCGCCGAAGCCGGGAAGGCAGAAGGAGATCGTATGGGCCGTCAGATTGTTTTTTCCTCACGGGCGGCAAAGCCGCCGGCAACCTATAGTCAAGCGGTGAAGGCCGCCGGGCTGATCTTCGTTTCCGGGACGGCACCGCATGATCCCGCCACTGGCGCCATCCGCGGGGAAACGATTCCGGAGCAGACCCGACAGTCTCTGACGAACGTGGCGGCGATTCTTGAGGAGGCCGGCAGTTCCCTGGACAAGATCGTCAGTGCGACGGTCGTATTGGCCGATGAGGATGACTTTGCCGGAATGAACGAAGAGTGGTTACGGTGGTTTCCCGAGAACCCGCCCGCCCGGCAAGGCGCCAAGCTTCCGGTGAAAGTTCCGGGACTGAAGGTGTCGATCGCGGTGATTGCGGAGGCCTGACTTTGCGGTGAGTCAGGGGGATTGGACGGGAACAGAGGCGGATTCTTTTCGAGTCTGAAAAACAGGAACCTGATGCTGCTGGCACCGGATATCGTGGAGGCGCCTGGGATGGAGACGGGGCGCGAGCAAACGGCGGCGACTGACGGGGATGGCGTGAGGGATAGCCAGGCTTGTTGTCCCTGCTGTTTGGGGCGGGGAAGCGTTGCGGCGTGCCAAGTGGGCGGCAGGAGAATCCTCCTGCCGGTACGCTACCGCTAGACTGGAGTGGTGCGCCTGCCACTGCTCCTTTTGGTATTCCCCATGATCCTCGCCGCGATTGAAATTGGAGAGAAGCTGCCCCCGCTCAAGGGAGAGTTTCTGAACGGGCGCGACGCGCAACTGCCGGAGGTCGCGGCGGGGAAGGTGGCCTTCGTGGCGATGGGTTTCACGTACAAATCGCGCTTCGCGGTGGAGGACTTCGCCAAACGGTTCCGCGCCGATTTCGGCAAGGAGCCGCGGGCGACGTTCTTCGAGGTGCCGGTGATTGGGGGCATGGCGGTGATGGGGAAGTGGTTCATCGACAGCGGCATGCGGCGGGGGACGCCGAAGGAGGACCATGAGCACGTGATCACGGTCTATGGCGGGGCCGGGGAGTGGAAGAGGCGCATGGGTTACCAGGCGGAGGCCGCGGCGTATCTGTTCGTGCTCGATCCGCAGGGCAAGGTGGCGTGGAAGCACACCGGTCCGTTCACCGAGGGCGCTTACAGGGACCTGGCCGCGCAGATGAAGAAGCTGCTGCTGTAGGCGTGGCCGGGAAGGCTGCTGGCGCCGGGTTGCGTGCGGCGGGTATTGATGCGCTGCCCGGCCGAGGCCTCGGCTGGTGACGAGTACGGCGACACCCCTGCAAGGGGATTGACGCGAATGGTGCTTCGGTGATCCGGCGCGCCGGCCGGTGGGCGGGTTTTGTATACTCGGCGGCATGGGACCATCCTGCCGAGCGAGAGGTGAGGTAACGATTCCGGGTGGGATGGTGAGGGTGGGGCCATGATGGAAGCGTGGCTGACCTTTTTCCTGGCCTTTTTCGGGCCGGATGCGGCGGCGGAGCTGCGGGCGATCGAGCAGGCGCCGGATGCGTTGACGCGGCGGAGCCGGGCGAGTGAGTTCCTGCGGAAGTATCCGGAGTCGGAGTTTCGGGGGGCCGCTTACGAGGCCGGGGCGCTGGCGTGTTTTGAGTTGGGGGACACGGCGACCGGGTTGTACATGGCCCGGCAGGCGTTGGCGATTTATCCGGAGAATCCTCTGCTCGCGAGCAGCGTGGCGGCGGTGCTGCAGAACCGGGGGGACCGGGCGGGGGCGCGGGAGTATGCGTTGCTGAGCCGACGGTATTTGACGCTGTTCCGGCCGAAGGAGTGGGAGGGGGTGCGGGGCGGGATGGAGGCGGTGGTGGAGAAGATTCTGGGGCCGGCGGCGGGTGCGGTGGGGGAGCGTTTGGGACATTACGCCGGGACGGCGGCTTGCCGGGCGTGCCACCGGGCGGAGTATGAGGCGTGGCGGGAGACGGGGATGGCGAAGATGTTCCGGCCGGTGGTGGAGGAGGGGAAGCGGGAGACGGTAGAGATTGGGGGGCGGCGGTATCCGGTGGACGCGCGGATCGGGTCGAAGTGGCAGGAGGCTTACGCGACGCGGGCGCCGGATGGGAAGCTGCATGTGCTGCCGCTGCAGTTTAATAAGTTGAAGGGAGAGTGGGTGAATTACTGGCGGATGATTGATCCGCCGCATTATGACCGGGGCGATCCGGCGCTGTTCGGGCAGTTCCGGGCGGTGACGGAGTACCAGAGTAACTGCGCGCCGTGCCATACGAGCCAGTGGGGCCCGCGGGAGTCGAAGGAGCCGGGGGTGAACTGCGAGATGTGCCACGGGCCGGGGCGGGCGCATGCGGAGGGGGGGAGGATGCGGCGGCTGAGCGCGCGGGAGTCGGTGGCGGTGTGTGCGCAGTGCCATGCGCAGTCGGTGCTGCGGACGGCGCGGGGGGAGTTTCCGCCGCGGTATGAGCGGCGGCCGTATAGTGAGTTTGGGCGGAGCGCGTTTCACGGCGATGGGCGGTTTCGGGAGACGACGTTTATCGTGGAGGCGTTTGAGCGGAGCGCCTGTTACCGGAAAGGCGAGGCGACGTGTGCGCACTGCCATGATCCGCATCCGGTAAACGGGAAGGGGAAGGCGAATGACAAAGGGCTGAAGTTTGGGGCCGCAGATAACGGGATGTGTTTGCAGTGCCATGCGGGGAGCGCGGGGAAGAAGGGTGTTTGCGTCGATTGCCATATGCCGAAGACGATGAATGCGCTGCTGTTTCCGGCCCGGACGCACCAGATTGAGGTGCATCCGGCGCGCTGAGCGGTGTTATATGCTGGCAGCATGCAGAGACGCGCGGTAGGATTCCTGTTCTGTCTGGCGGTGGCGCCGGGGTTGGTGGCGCAGGAGGCGCGGGAGATTCTGGCGAGCCGGTGCCTGGTCTGCCACGGGGCGACGCGGATGGGGGATGTAGATCTGCGGACGCTGCGGAGCGGGGATCCGCTGCTTGAGAAAGTGGCCCACATGGTGACGACCAAGGCGATGCCGCCGGGGAAGAAGGGGCTGAGCGAGGGCGAGATTGCGGCGGTGGCGAGTTGGGTGAAGGCGGGGGCGCCGGGCCTTGAGAAGCCGCTCGAGGTGAAGAGCAGTTGGTGGTCGTTTCAGCCGGTGAAGCGGCCGGCGGGGACGGGGGCAGCGATTGACCGGTTTATTGAGGAGAAGCGGGCGAAGGCGGGGCTGCGGCCGGTGCGGAAGGCGACACGGCGGGAGCTGCTGCGGCGGGTGAGCTTTACGTTGACGGGGCTGCCGCCGAGTGAGCGGGAGCTGGCGGAGTTTGAAAAAGACGAGCGGCCGGATGCGTATGCGCGGCAGGTGGACCGGCTGCTGGCTTCGCCGCAGTACGGGGAGCGGTGGGGGCGGCATTGGCTGGATGTGGTGCGGTATGCCGATACGGGGGGATTTGAGACCGATATCTACTTTCCGAACGCGTGGCGGTACCGGGATTACGTGATTCGGAGTTTCAACCAGGACAAGCCGTTTGACCGGTTCGTGCAGGAGCAGATTGCGGGGGATGAGCTGTTTCCGACCGATTTGGACTTGAACGGGGGCTTTCAGGTGGCGCCGGAGAAGCTGGCGAAGCTGGATGCGAGCATTGCGACGGGGATGTATACGATTGGGCCGGTGTACCACGAGGCGGCGCTGTTTGGGGGGCAGGTGCGGTATGAGTGGCTGACGGACGCGGTGGATACGACGGGGGAGGCGTTTTTAGGGCTGACGGTGGGGTGCTCGCGGTGCCACAACCATAAGTTTGATCCGTTGACGCAGCGGGATTATCACGGGTTGATGGCGGTGTTTGCCGGGAGCGAGGAGAAGGAGATTCCGGTGGTGAGCCGGTTTGCGACGTTCGGGTTCAAGTCGGGGTATCCGAACTGGATCCGGGTGGAGGAGTTGAAGGGGGCGATTCAGCGGATTGATCAAGGGGCGCGGCAGCGGGTGGTGGATGCGGTGCGGAAGCGGTTTTCGGCCGAGGAGCTGGCGGCGTTTGACGTGCCGGTGAACCAGCGGACGGCGGAGCAGCGGAAGACGGCGGCGCGGGTGGAATCGGCGTTGACGCAGGCGGGGCTGCAGGAGAACGCGGAGGGCAAGGAGGCGGACATCCCGCTGACCGCGGAGGAGAGCCGGGAGCGGGAGCGGCTGGTGGGGGAGTTGGGGCGGGCGGCGTTGAAGGCGAATCCGGTGGCGCAGACGGCGACCGTGCTGGGGGCGGCGGCGGTGACGCCGAAGGTGTACCTGACGCACCGGGGGGATTGGCGGAGCACGGGGGAGGAGGTGGGGCCGGCGGTGCCGACTGTGCTGGCCAAGGGGATGGCGATTGACGGGGGCGGGCAGCGGCGTTCGGCGCTGGCGCGGTGGGTAGGCAGCCGGGAGAACCCGCTGACGGCGCGGGTGATGGTGAACCGGGTGTGGCACTGGCATTTCGGCAAAGGCATTGTGGCGACGCCGAACGACTTCGGGCGGCAGGGGGAGGAGCCGACGCATCCGGAGTTACTGGACTGGCTGGCGGCGGAGTTCATGGATTCGGGGTGGAGCGTGAAGAAGCTGCACCGGATGATTTTGCTGTCGGAGACTTACCAGTTGAGCAGTGAGGCCGACGCCGGGAATCTGAAAATTGACGCTAACAACCGGTATTTGTGGCGGATGAACCGGCAGCGGCTGGACGCCGAGACGCTGCGGGATGCGGTGTTGGCGGCGAGCGGAGAGTTGAACCTGAAGATGGGGGGACGGCCGGTGGTGCCGCGGTTGAGTCCGGAGGAGTATACGGTGATGTGGGCGCGGAACCAGTGGCCGGAGTCGCTCGACGAGCGGGAGCAGACGCGGCGGAGCGTATATCTGTACGTGAAGCGGGCGTTTCCGCTGCCGATGTTTACGACGTTCGACGCGCCGGATACTTCGCAGAGCTGTTCGCGGCGGGAGAATACGACGGTGGCGCCGCAGGCGTTAACGCTATTGAACGGGGAGTTTATGGTGAACCAGGCGAAGGTGCTGGCGCGGAAGGCGGGGGATGTGGACGGGTTGTGGCGGCGGGTGTATGGCCGGGGGCCGACGGCGGCGGAGCGGGAGCGGGCGAGCCGGGTGGCGAACCGGGAGCAATTGGCGCTGGTGTTACTAAATACAAACGAGTTTCTCTATGTGGACTAACTGCCCGAAGACGATGGCGGCGCATTCGCGCCGGGAGTTTTTGACGCGGAGCGCGCTGGGCTTTGGCGCGCTGGCGGGGAATGTGATGGCGAACCCGTACGCGCGGCGCAGCCAGCATTTCGCGGCGAAGGGGAAGAGTGTGATCTTTCTTTTCATGCACGGGGGGCCGAGCCACATCGACACGTTTGACCCGAAGCCGGAGTTGACGCGGCTGCACGGACAGCCGATTCCGAAGAGCTTCGGGAAGGTGGATTTTCAGTTTTCGAACATGGAGCGGACGCCGCTGATGGGTTCGCCGCGGCGGTTCCGGAAGCGGGGGCAGTCGGGGATTGAGATCTCCGATTTGTTTGAGCATACGGCGGCGCACGCCGATGAGTTGGCGGTGATCCGGTCTTGCCATCACGACGGATTTACGCACGTGACGGGGCAGACGTGGATGAACACGGGGTGGAGCCGGGTGGGGCGGCCGAGCGTGGGTTCGTGGTTGGTGTACGGGTTGGGGAACGAGAGCGAGAATCTGCCGTCGTATGTGGTGATGCTGGACGGGGGGATTAAGGCCGGGGCGCCGGCTTACGGGTCCGGATTTCTGCCGGCGGCTTATCAGGGGACGGTGCTGCGGAGCGAGGGCCCGCCGATTTTGAACATCAAACGGCCGGAGGGGATTAGCGGGAAGGAGCAGGAATCGATGCTGGCGGTGCTGCGGGAGATGAACGAGCAGCACCGGGCGCCGCGGGCCGAGGATACGGAGCTGGCGGCGCGGATGGCGAGCTATGAGCTGGCGTTCAAGATGCAGATGTCGGTGCCGGAGGTGACGGACCTGGGGGCGGAGAGCGAGGCGACGCGGAAGCTGTACGGGATAGACGATCCGATGTCGGCGGAGTTCGGGACGCAGTGTTTGATGGCGCGGCGGCTGGTGGAGAAGGGGGTGCGGTTCATTCAGCTGTATTCGGGGGGGAAGAAGGGCGCGGAGGTGGGCTGGGACGGGCACAACGAGTGCGACCAGAACCATGAGTTCATGGCGCGGAAGGTGGATAAGCCGATTGCGGGATTGCTGGCGGATTTGAAGGCGCGGGGGATGCTCGAGAGCACGGTGGTGCTGTGGGGCGGGGACTTTGGACGGACGCCGTTTACGGACGGGGCCGAGGGCGGGGGCGGGAACCGCAACGGGCGGGACCATAACCCGTATGGCTTCACGGTGTGGATGGCGGGCGGCGGGGTGAAGGGGGGGCAGGTGATCGGTTCGACGGATGAGATCGGGCTGAAGGCGCAGGATCAGAAGGTGGACATGCATGACCTGCACGCGGGGTTGTTGGGGCTGCTGGGGCTGGACCATAAGAAGTTGACTTACTTTTTCCAGGGCCGGGAGTTCCGGCTGACGGATGTGGGCGGCGAGGGAAATTTGCTCGCGCGGTTGCGGAATGGGTGAGACGACGCGGCGGAGTTGGTTGAGTTTGCTGGCGGGGGCGTGGGCGGCGCAGGGGCAGGGCGTGGTGTCGCGCGTCGTGCGGCCGCAGCAGCGGGGGAAGCCATCGGGGCTGCCGTTTCACGCAAAGTTAGTGGATGTGGCCAAGCAAGCCGGGTTGCTCGAGCCCTGCACTTACGGGGGCGAGAAGGCGAAGCAGTATCTGCTGGAGGCGATCGGGTGCGGGGCGGCGTTGGTCGATTTTGACAACGACGGGTGGCTCGATATCTATCTGCTGAACGGTACGCTGCTCGAGGGCTCGAAGGCGACCAACCGGCTGTACCGGAATAACCGGGACGGTACATTTACGGACGTGACGCGGGCGGCGGGGTTGGAGCGGACGGGATGGGCGTCGGCGGTGTGCGCGGGGGATTATAACAACGACGGCTGGACGGACCTGTTTGTGACTTACTGGGGGCAGAATGTGCTCTACCGGAACAACGGGGACGGGACGTTTACGGACGTGACGAAGGAGGCGGGGCTGTGGGAGGCGAAGCGGCGGTGGGGGGCCGGGTGTACCTTCGTGGACTATGACCGGGACGGGCATTTGGACTTGTTTGTGTCCAATTATGTGGATTTCGATCCGGAGAAGGTGCCGCGGCCGGGGGAGAACTCGTTTTGTAACTGGAAGGGGATTCCGGTGAACTGCGGGCCGCGGGGGTTGGCGCCGGGGGTGCATTCGCTGTACCGGAACCTGGGGAACGGGAAGTTCGCGGATGTTAGTGTGGCCTCGGGCGTGGCGAAGGCGCGGGGGAGCTACGGGATGACAGCGGTGGCGGCGGATTTCGATAACGACGGCTGGCCGGATATCTATGTGGCTTGTGATTCGACGGCGAGTTTTCTGTTTCGGAACCGGCACGATGGCACCTTTGAGGAGGTGGCACTGGAGCGGGGCGTGGCGGTGAACGAGGACGGGATGGAGCAGGCGGGGATGGGGGTGGCGGTGGGGGATTTTGACCTGGACGGGCACCTGGATCTGTTCAAGACGCACTTCGCGGATGACACGAATGTGTTGTACCGGAACGATGGGAAGGGTAACTTTGAGGACGTGACGACGCGGAGCGGGATTGGGGTGGAGACGCGGTATGTGAGTTGGGGGACGGGGATGACGGACCTCGATAACGACGGGCAGCCGGACCTGTTTTTCGTGACCGGAAATGTGTATCCGGAGATTGAGCCGAAGCTGCCGGCGTATCCGTTCAAGACGCCGCGGGTGGTGTTTCGGAACCTGGGCGGGGGTAAGTTTGAGGAGTTGTTTGAGCAGGCGGGGCCGGGGGTGGTGGAGGCGCATTCGAGCCGGGGGTGCGCGTTCGGGGATTTTGATAACGACGGGGATATGGACGTGCTGGTGGTGAACCTGCATGAGCCGCCGAGTCTGCTGCGGAATGATGTGACGGGGGGAGGGAACTGGCTGAAGGTGAAGCTGGAGGGGGTGAAGTCGAACCGGAGCGCGATTGGGGCGCGGGTGACGGTGAGTTACGGGGGGAAGCGGGAGGTGCAGGAGGTGATGAGCCAGGGGAGTTTTTATTCGGTGAACGATTTCCGGCTGCACTTTGGTTTGGGAACGGTGGGGGTGGTGGATGTCGAGGTGCGGTGGCCGCTGGGGGGAGTGGAGCGGTTTCCGAAGCTGGCGGCTGGGCAGTTGGTGGAGATAAAAGAGGGGGCGGGGATCGTGAAGGCGACGGCCTGGAAGAAAAAAGGGTAAGGCGATGTGGCTGCTGTTAGTGGGGGCGAGTTTGTGGGGGGGGGATTATGTGGGGTCGGAACGGTGTGCGCCGTGCCACCGGGCGATTAGCGACCACTGGAAGCAGTCGGCGATGGGACGGAGCATGAGCGTGGCGGGGGAGCACGCGGGGAAGGTGGGGGGTGGGGAGGTGAAGGTGAGCGCCGAGCGGCTGCGGCGGGAGCTCAGCGTGCGGGTGGAGCAGGGGGTGATGAAGCAGCGGGAGACGGGGGAGGGGTTTGCGCATGAGCAGGTGGTGCGGTGGGCGATCGGGTCGGGGGTGAACGGGTATAGTTTTGTGGTGCAGCGGGGGGAGCATTTGTTTCAGGCTCCGTTGTCGTATTACTCGCGGGTGGGGCAGTGGGGTTTGTCGCCGGGTTACGAGTTTGCCGATTACGGGTTTAACCGGCCGATTGCGGCGGGGTGTATTCACTGCCACAGCGGACGGCCGCAGCCGGTGGCGCAGACGAGCGGGAAGTATGAGGATCCGCCGTTTGCCGAGCTGGCGATTGGCTGCGAGGCTTGCCACGGGCCGGGTAAGCAGCATGTGGCGGCGGGCGGGGGGAAGGCGACGATTGTGAACCCGAAGCGGCTGGACCGGGAGCGGGCGGACGAGATCTGCATGCGGTGCCACCAGGGCGGGGATGCGCGGGTGCTGCTGCCGGGCAAGGTGGAGGCGGATTACCGGCCGGGGCAGCGGTTGGGGGATACGCTGGCGATCTTCCGGCTGCCGCGGCAGAAGGAGACGGATTTGCTCGAGCACCACGAGTCGATGCGGCTGAGTGAGTGTTTCCAGAAGAGCGGGGCGATGAGTTGTCAGAGCTGCCATAATCCGCACGAGGAAACAGTGGATTATCAGGCGAAGTGCATGAGCTGCCACGGGGGGAAGTTAGCGGCGCAGCACGCGGCGCAGAGTAACTGTGTGGGGTGCCATATGCCGAAGCGGGAGGTGGGGGTGATTGCGCACGCGGCGTTGACGAACCACCGGATTCCAAGGCGGCCGGAGGCGAAGTTGGCGCTCGAGACGGGGGAGGAGCTGGTGGCGGTGAACCGGGCGGGGAAGCCGTGGGGGGCGCTGGTGGAGATGCAGGCCTACGGGATGGTGGCGGAGAAGGGGCCGCAGTGGATGCGGGGGTTTACGCAGCGGTTGGGATTGGCGGCGAGGGAGAAGCCGGAGGATGGATTGGTGTTGGCGACGCTGGGGCGGCGGGCGCTGCGGGAGAAGAATTATGCGCTGGCGGCCGAGCAGTTGGAGAAGGCGATGGCGCGGGGCTGGAAGGTGGCGACGACGTACGAGGATTGGGGGGAGGCGCTGGCGCGGACGGGGCAGAACGAGCGGGCGGTGGCGGTGCTGCGGGAGGGGATTGGGGTGGCGCCGTTTCATGCGGTGCTGTATAAGTCGCTGGCGTTGCGGTTGATTCAGTTACAGCGGTACGCGGAGGCTAAGGAGACGCTGACGAAGTACATGGAGCTGTTTCCGGAGGATGATTTTGTGCGGCGGCTGTTGCGGCAGGTGTCAGGGGGGTAGGTATTGGGGGGGGGGTATTAGGGGGTTAGGAGGGCTTCGCGGGCGAGGAGGCTTTGGGGGACGAGGCGGAGGTAGCGGGTGAGGACGGCGCGCCGCTGAGCGGGCTGGCATTCGGCGAGGAGGAACCAGGCGCGGGGGGAGAGGGGATCGAGGGCGACGGCGCGTTCGAGGTGGGTGATGGCGGCGGGGAGGTCGCCGAAGGCCTTTTCGAGGAGGGCGAGTTTTTCGCGGAGAGCGGGATCGTCGGGACGGAGCGAGACGGCGGTGCGGAGGAGTTTGCGGGCGTCGGCTTTCTGGTCCTTGAGGAAGAGGACCATGCCGAGAGCGGCGAGGACGTCGGGGTCGCGGTCGAGACGGGCGATGAGGGCGGCGAGGCGGCGGTAGCCGTCCTGGATGAGTTCAGGGGCGCCGTCGCGTTCGCCGATTTCGATAGAGGCGAGGCCGAGGGCGCGCTCGCGCTCGAAGGGGGTGCCGGCGTCGCGCCAGACGCGGAGTTGGGCGGGGGTGCGGGAGGAGGTGGCGGGGCGGGACTGGATGCGGTGGTCGGTGAAGGCGCTGTGGCCGCCGTCGGAGGCGGGGCGGCGGGGCATGTGGCAGGTGGCGCAGGGTTGGGGGGAGGCGGGATGGGAGGCGGGGAGGGAGGGGTGGCAGGAGCGGCAGGTGGCGGTGACGTCGATGGCGGGGCCGTGGGGGGCGTGGCAGGAGCCGCACCAGAGCTTGCCGGCGGATTGGGCGGCACATTCGCTGCGGGCGAGTTGTTCGACGTGGCTGACAACGCGGAGGTCCTGGCGGGGGCGGTCGTAGACGATGGTGAGGGGGCCGATGCGGGTTTCGCCGGTGAGGTGGCAGGACTCGCAGACGGCGTCGCGGGCGGCGGGGGCGAGGCGGGCGGGGTTGGTGATGCTGGCGCGGGAGGGTTGGGCGAGGTGGGCGGTGGGGTCGCCGTGGCATTGGTGGCAGGCGATGGGTTGGGGGTTGGCGGGGTCGCCGCTGGAGTGACAGTCGAGGCATTGGGGGGTGACGCGGCGGTCGAAGTCGAGGCGGGGGTGTTGTTCGTAGCCGGGGGCGGGGGCCCAGAGTTGGTTTTGGCGGTAGAGGGCGGCGGGGGATTGGAAGAGGGTGTTGCCGTGGCGGAGGAGGTAGCCGGCGGCGTGGGCGCCGGAGCCGATGCGGAGGGCGATGGGGAATTCGGCGGAGAGGGGGCCGCGGGTGAGGCGGTGCCACATCTGGCTGCCGCGGGTGAAGGAGTCGAAGCGGGATTGGGAGGGGGCGTGGGTGAAGCCGCCGGGGGAGGCGGGTGGGGCGGGGCCGATGGCGTTGCCCATGGGGGTGCGGGCGAAGGCGGAGACCTGGGCGGGGTGGCAGGATTGGCAGGGATGGTGGGCGGCCAGGGGCAGAGCTACGAGGATGAGACAGAAGCTCCGGTGCATTCCTTCCCTATGATAGTCGTTACGCCACGCGTGAATGGCTGCGGCCCGGCCATGCGGGTGGATGCCCGGGCGGGGTCTGGGGCCGGCTAGAAGATCCGGCGGGTAAGTTTACCGACAGAGAACTTGGCGGTGTCCGCTACGGCCATCACCGTCATGACGCCGGCCTGGACGGGGTCGGTGACGACGAGGTCGGCGGCGTCGGGGACGGAGCCGGCCATGTTCAGGCTCACGACGAGGAGGCCTTTGGCGCGCACCTCGCGGACGGCCACTTCGATTTCGCCGCCCATCAGGGAGCCGGCCAGGACCAGCGCCTTGGCGCGGGGCAGACGGGCCACGGCGCGCACGGCCGCCGCCAGGGACTGTTCGCCGACCAAGGGGATGGTGTCGACAGAGATGTGCTCGCCGCGGATGTTGTGGCGGTCGGCCTCCATGATGGCGCCGATGGCGACTTGGCCTACCTGGGCGCCGCCGCCCATGATGATGATGCGCTTGCCATATACCTTCTGCAAGGTATCGACGAGTTCGACTTCGTGGACGCGCTCGAGGGCGCGGAGCTCGTCGAGCAGAGCCGCGGCATCGCCGGGGAGGTCGATTTCGAGGAAGGTGCGGGAGTGGACCACGCTTTCGATGATTTCGACCGAGACGATGTCGCCGGAGTGATGGGCGATGACGCCGGTAAGCTGGTGCAGGAAGCCGGGACCGGCGTCGCCGCGCGCCTCGAGGCCAATCCGCTGCTTCATAGCTCGTATTTCTTGATGATTTCGGGCCAGATGTCCTGGGCGGTGAGGATCAACTGGACGGCATCGCGGACGGCGCCGCAGCCGCCGCGGTTGGGGGTGGTCCAGTGGGCGGCGGCTTTGACCTCCGGCCGGGCGTTGGCCACGGCGATGCTGAGGCCGACGCGGCGCATGATGACGACGTCGGTGAAGTCGTCGCCGATGTAGGCTACCTGCTCCGGGCTGATTCTGGCGTCGGCCAGGATCTCTTCGAGGATCGGAATCTTTTCGATGTGGCCCTGGTAGATGTAGGCCATTTTGCACTGCTTGGCGCGGACTTCGGTGGCCGGCGAGACGCGGCCGCTGATGACGCCGGTTTTGATGCCGTACCAGCTCAACCACTGCAGGCCGATGCCGTCCTGCGAGTCAAAGCCCTTGGTTTCAAAGATCTGACCGTCCGGGGCGGGGACGTTCCACAGGGTGCCGTCGGTCATGACGCCATCGACATCCATGAGGAGGAGTTGGATTTTGGCGGCTTGGGCGAGAAGCGCGGGAGAGAAGACGAGGTCCATGAACTCCTCAGTGTAGCAGCGGGGCGGGAGGCATGGCTCCGCGTCGACATACACTACTACACTACAATGAAACGATGTTCGGAGCGATCGAGGCGGGAGGCACGAAGTTCGTGTGCGCGGTGGGGACGGGGCCGGCGGACGTGGTGATGTCGGCGGAGATCCCGACGACGACGCCGGAGGAGACCATGGCGGGGGTGGCCGCGTTTTTCGCGGGGCGGAGATTGAAGCGGGTGGGCATCGCCTGCTTTGGCCCGGTGGAACTGGGGGCGGGCCGCATTGCGAAGACAACGCCGAAGGTGGCGTGGCGCGGCTTTGGCATTCAGGCGGCCGTCGAGAGCGCGCTGCGGACGCCGACGGTACTGGATACCGACGTGAATGGTGCGGCGTTGGGCGAGCAGTTGTGGGGCGCGGGGCAGGGTGTGGATCCGCTGCTCTATGTGACGGTGGGAACGGGGATCGGCGGCGGAGGGGTGGTGGGCGGCAAGTTACTGCACGGGCTGCTGCATCCGGAGATGGGGCACGTGCGGGTGCCGCGGGTGGACGCGGCGCCGGGCATCTGCCATGCGCATGGGGACTGTCTCGAAGGGTTGGCTTCCGGGCCGGCGATTGCCGCGCGGGGATATGATTATGACTTAGCGGCGGAGTATCTGGGCATGGCGATTCAAATTTATACTTGCGTATTATCGCCGCGGATGGTGTTAGTCGGGGGAGGCGTGATGAAACACGCCGGGATGTTAGCGAAGGTACGGGCGGCCGCCAAGCGGTCCATGGCCGGGTATGCGCCGATGCCGGTAATCCGCGCCCCTAAGTTTGGACAACGCGCCGGGACGCTGGGCGCGCTGGCGCTGGCGGTGCGCGGTTGATTCTCTTTTCGGAAGCTTTGCGCCTGTTCATGCACGGCGTCCTGTTGGTGTTGCTGCGCGTGCGGCGGCGAGGGGAACGGCTGCCCGCGAGCGGCCCAGCGCTGGTGGCGGCGAACCATTACTCGTTTCTCGATGCGTTCCTGATGGGGAGCGGCACGCGGCGGTGGATCCGGTATCTGCTGTGGAAGCCTTACTACGAGAATAAGTACGCGCAGCCGTTTGCCAAGGCGCTGTTTTGTATTCCGATGGCGCAGGAGGGGATTCGGGAGATTGTCGCCAACCTGCGCGGGGCGCAGGCGGTGATTCAGCAAGGGCACATGGTGGGGATCTTTCCCGAGGGCGAGATCACGCGGACGGGCGCCATGGGACCGTTCCGGCGGGGATATGAAAAGATTCTGCAGGGTACGGAGGCGCCGATTATTCCCATGCACCTGAGCGGGTTGTGGAAGCATCCGCTTTCGCCGACGCCTTCGCCGTGGTTTCCCTGGCGGCGGTGGGACGTCACGATTTCGATCGGCAAGCCGTTACCCGGTTCGACGACGCCCGAGGAGTTGCAGCGGCAGGTGCTGCGGCTGATTGGGCAGACGCTCGCCGAGCGGTTCCGCGAGGTGGCGGTGCGGGAGCGGGAGACGGTGGCCGTGGACGGACTGACGTTTGGGGCGTGGTGGCATGAGGCCCGGCGTCGGCGGGCGGGGCGGCTAGAGGAAGTGACAGCGGCCGAGGACCGGGAGTACGCGATTGCGGTGATGGCGGCGGTGCTCGGGATGGGGGATGCGCCGGTGTTGGTGGACGGGGTGGCGGTGCGGCAGCAGGACCTGCTGGCGACCATCGAGAGCGCGGCGATGTTTGGTACGCCCGCGGCCGGGCGGCTGTACGAGTTGCTGTTTGCGATGGCCATGGGGCGGCCGTGGCGGCCGGGAGAAGGGAAGTGGCTGGTGTTCTGGGAGATGGGTGGGCCGGTGGCGTTTGCGGGGAAACCGCTGCTGGGGGTAACGCGACGGGTGGACGCGGACGGCATTTTGCACGTAACGGGCCCGGGGCGGGAGGCGGAATGGAACACGGGGCGGTTGGCAGCCGAAGTTTGGGGGGAGGCGTAGGCCTCCCCCGCGGGGTTAACTGACGAAGCGCTCCAGGCGGCGGAGGATACCGTCGGGGGCGACGCCGGCCGTGGCGATCGCGTCGGCCCGGGATTGGGAGTCGGCGACGGCGTAGATGCGGAGTTCATCCGCGTTGCCGGAGGGGCGCACGTGGGCGACGTCGCCGTCGGCGAAGAGCATGCGGACTCCGTCGGTGCGATCGATGCGTTCGAGCGGGCCGAATCCGTCGGCGGCGGTAAAGAAGCGGGCGATGGTTTCGGGGGTTAGCTGCTCGAGTATCTTGAGGCTGGTGGGGCGCGGAAACTCCTTGAGCAGCGCGGCGCGGCTGAAGCGTGCGGGTAACCGGTCGAAGAGCTCTCCTAACGTTCCGGGGCCGGCGGCAAACAACGCGCATAACAGCGGGAGGAAGGCGTCGCGCGTGGCGAGGGCGCACAACCCAGGCAGGTCCGAACCCAACAGGAAGCCGCCGTTGGCTTCCCATCCGCAGACGACCCGCTTGCCCGCGGCCAAGGCGGCTTCCATGCCGGCGATGACGAAGGGCGAGCCGATGCGCGTTTTGGGGGCCAGGACGGAGGCGAGGTTGCCGCGGTCGATGGCGTCGTTACAACTGATGGGGACGACGACGGCATCGGCGCCCAGATATTCGGCCACGACCATGCCGAGCAGGTCGCCGCCGAAGAAGCGCAGGGAACCATCGTGGTTAACGCCCAGTAGCAGGGGGCGGTCGCTGTCGCCATCGGTGGAGGCGACAGCGTCGTAGGGACCGTCGACTAGCGCCTGAATAGCGGCGAGTTGGGAGGCTTCGATGTTTTCGGTATCGATGGGGACGAAGGTTTCGCTGCGGCCGGCCGGGGTGACTGCGGCGCCGAGACGCTCGAGGAGGGCGACGAGCAGGTCGCGGCCAACGGCGGAGTGCTGATAGACGAGAATGCGTTTGCCGGCCAGCGATTTCCCCGCAAAGAAGGTCTCATAGCGCTGGAGGTAGAACTCCGCCGCCGCGCCGTCCACCGGCGGGAGGGGCGCGGGAGCGGATTTGAACCGGCCGGCACTGTCGAAGCGGGAAACTTCGACGGGCTCGCTATAGAGGCGGTCGCGCAGCGCCGCCACGCCAACGTTGATCGGGCCCTCGTGGTGTTTCAGCAGTTCGCCACGGGAGGTATTGAGCTTGTACCCGTTGCGGTTGAACGGGATATGGCTGCCGGTGACCATCAGCGAAGCTTTACCACGGGCGAGGGAAAAGTGCATGAGGGCCGGGGTCGGAATGAAACCGCAGTTCACCGGAATCATGCCGGCAACACGAAAAGCTTCGACGGCGGCCGAGGCGAGGTCGGGGGAACTCGGCCGCAGGTCGCAGGCGAAGTAGAAGTCTTCTCCGCGACGGATGCCTCCCTCGGCGATAGGTAGCGAGAGGAGGAACTCCAGTTCGGCAAGAACGTTCAGGTAAATTTCGAGCGGGGTGAGATGGATGATCTCGCCCCGCCGGCCGCTCGTGCCGAACTTCAACTCAACCGGGGGGGCGGGAAAGGTATCGCGTAAGATCACCGTTCCATTGTCGCCAATTGCAGACCCACGCCGGCAACTCCAAGGCGGAAAAGTTAGCGCAAGGCTTTTTCAATCGCGGCGGCTAGCTCCGGGCTGTCCGGGCTGACACCAGATTCGAATCGCTGCACGGGTTTGCCGTCCTTGCCGACCAAGAACTTGGTAAAGTTCCACTTCACATCGCCGCCCATGGTCGTCGTGAGGTACTGATAGAGCGGCGTCTGGTCGCTGCCTTTCACGCTCACCTTGCTCATAATGGGGAAGGTGACGCTGTACTTGCGAGAGCAGAACTGCTTGATCTCTTCGTTGGAGCCCGGCTCCTGGCCGCCGAAGTTGTTCGCCGGAACGCCAACGATAACGAGTCCCTTACCCTTGTACTTCTCGTACAAGGCCTGCAGGCCCGAGTATTGGGGGGTGTATCCGCACTGGCTGGCCACGTTGACCAGGAGCACGGCTTTGCCTTTGAAGGTCGACAGCGGCGTAGCCTGACCGTCGATGTTGTTCATCGTGAATTCGTGGATGGAGGAGGCGGAAAACGCGGAGGTAGTCATAAGGAGGGCCGTGAGAAAGAGTTTCATACAGCCCTCCTGATGCTTGCGGGGAAAGGGATGATGCAGGGTTATTCGTTGTAGTGGAAGGTGGCGACGAACGCACTACGCTTTTCCGGGCTGGACCAAGTGGTGCCGAGGTCCTTTCCGGTGTAGTTGTGAGCGAGGGTGTAGGCCGGCATGGCATGGTCGGTCGAGACCATGGGCGGATACCAGACGTCCTCGTGCGAGCAGTGGTTGTCCCCTTCGGTCAACTGCCGCGTTTGGATGGCCGCGAGTTCGCCGGCCTGCAGTTTGGCGGTCGCCTTGTGCACGTCGTTGTTGGCGACGTCGATAGACACCGGCCGGTAGTCGACCCGGACGACGTTCATCAACATATCCTTGCTCATCGCCTGGGCGAACTTCCGGAGCGCGAGCCGCTGTTCCGGCGACGCCTTTTCATCGATGATCAAAGCGCTCTTGACGGGGAACGTGGTCGCCGCGAAGGTGTTGCCAATGGTGCCGCTGGCCTTTACTACCCCGACCACCGACAATCCGTCGAGCTTCACGCCATCATACGAGCCGGAGTTGATCTTCCAGCCCATCACGGCCAGATCGCCTTTCAACTCGGTTTCCGAGTTGGCAAAGCAGGGACCCACATACACATCCGCACTCCGGGCTTCCATGTAGAAACCCTTAATGCCTGTTCCGGCAAACGCAAACGAGGCGGCCATTAAAGTAGCGAAGATTGTTTTCATGCCTTCTCCTTATAGCAGCTTGAAGCAGTTGCGAGCTTCGTTGCACTCATACTCATCGACCCCTTTTCCATCCGGTCCGAGCGGCAGTTGGGTCTTCTGACACCAGTATAACCGGTCGTTGGAGGCCTGTACGGTCGGGTCCCAGATGGCGTCGATGTACATGCCTTTCCAACAGAGGTTCGAACACCGGTCGTCGTCCGGCCGGCTTAATCCGGCCCGGATCATACGGCTTTGACGCCTGCCGCCGTCAAAAGGGCCCTCTTGACGGCCACCTTTGCCAGTTGCACCTTGTACGCATTCTGGCTGAGGGGCTGGGCGCCGGCGACCGCCGCCGCTCCCGCCTTTTCGGCCGAATCCGCCGTGATGGTCTGTCCGACCAACATCTTCTCCGCTTCAGTTGCGCGCACCGGGGCTGGGCCGACGTGGCCAAGGGTGATGGAAGCCGAAGTTACCTTCGTTCCGGCCATTCGCAGGGCGACGGAGGCGGTGGCGAGGGGCCAATCGAGCGCCTGCTTGTGCCGCACTTCGTAGGTGGCGTTCTTCGTGGGCGGGGCGGGGACGAGGATCTCGGTGACGATCTCGTTCGAGGCCAGCACTATCTCGCGTTCGCCTTCGGCGGCCGGGGCCTTGAAGAACTGGCCCGCGGGCACATCCTTCGTCTTCCCGTCGGCGCCCGCGATCTTCACGGTAGCTCCCAGCGCCACCAGCGCCGGACCGAGGCTTGATGCGCTGACAAAGTGCGCCGAGCCCGAGCCGAAGATAGCGTGGTATTTGTTCTCTCCGTTCTCGACGAGGCTCTTGTTGAGCAGGCCGTTGCCGCTGCGGAAATACCAGCAGCGCGGACGCTGGCAGAGGTCGCCGCCGACGGTACCCATGTTGCGGATCTGCGGGCTGGTAACCCCGAGGGCCGCCTGCACGAGCGACGGGTAAGCCGCGCGGATCAGCTGATTGGAGGCCAGCTCATCGAGCGTAACCGTAGCGCCGATGCGGATGTTGCCGCCGGTTTTGGCGATGCCGCCGAGCGCCTTGATGTTCTTGATGTTCACGAGCCGCTTGGGCTTGTGAACATCGTCCTTCATCAGGCTGAGCAGGTCCGTGCCGCCGGCCAGCACCTCGGCGCCGGCCGTCAGGAGGCTCAAGGCCTCCTTCACGGTGGTGGGATTGGCGTATTCAAAGTTTTCCATTACGCATTCCTCCGGTTGGCCAGAGCGGCCAGCACTCGTTCGGGAGTTAGCGGCACCATGGGCACCCGGACACCGAGCGCGTTGGCCGCCGCATTTGCAATCGCCGCAATTCCGCCAATGGCGCACGGCTCCCCAAGGCCGATAATGCCGCGGGCGTCGTGTTCCGGGGTGATGTCCATGTGCACGGTCAGTTTGCCCACGTCGGGCAGACCGGCGAGCTTATAGAACTCCATGTCGGCGTTCAGGACGCGGCCCGTGGTCTGGTCGGTGATCCGCTCTTCCATCAGCGCCGAGCAGACGCTCATGATCATCGCACCCGCCACCTGGCTTTCGGCCGTCTTCGGGTTGACGACGAGGCCGCAATCCTGCACGGCCACGACCTCGATGATGCGGACGACACCGGTTTCGATATCGACCTCCACTTCGGCCATCTGAATGCCGCTCGCGCCCTGCGTGTTCAGGCCTTCGCGGGCCGCGGTGCGCGGCTCGTTCTCGCCCATTTCGCTGATCGGGGTGGGGCCCATCTTCTGGCAGGCCTGCTTCCAGCTCATCGCCTTGGCGGGATTGCCCTTAACGACGACGCGGCTATCGTCGGCTTCCAACTGATCCGGGGTTACCCCCAGGCTGGGAGCGACTTTTTCAAACAACTTCTCCAGCGCGTTGACGGCCGCCTTGCGCGTGGACGAGCTGACGCCACCGATGGTCGTCGAACCACCCGACGGCCCCGAGGGCGGATAGCTGTTGTCGCCCAGCTTCACCTTTACGCCGCTCATCGGCAGACCTAGCGTTTCGGCGGCGACCTGCGTGATGCAGGTGCGCGTCGCGGTGCCGATGTCCTGCGAGCCGAGCTCGACTTCAACGGTACCGTCCGGGTGAATGGTGATCTTGCACTTCGAGGCGTGGCCGGCGCCACCCCAGGTTGCTATGCCAATGCCGAGACCGCGCCGCAGGGTGCCGGTCTTCTGCGCACCGTGCGTGTACTTCTTCTTCCAATCGATCAGTTCGGCCGCCTTGGCCAACTGCTTGCGGTAGGTTTCCGGACGCGCCGAAACGGCGGCGTTCTTGAAGAAGACCTCGTAGGGGTCCATCTTGATCGCATCGGCGAAGTCGGTGATCGCCGCGCAGGTCAGGAAGCTGGCCTGCGGATGGTTCGGCGCCCGCCAGGCGCGCGCCGGGCCGGTGTTGAGCGAGACCTGCGTGTGGTTCATCCGCCGGTTCGGGATGTTGGTGAAGACGTAGGGAAGCGGCGCCATGCCGCCGCCGCCGATGCCGCCGGTGGCCCAGGATTCGCTCTGCCAGCCGGTGATGGTGCCGTCTTTTTTGCCCGCCACTTTGATCTTGGCGAAGTGCGAAGGCCGCACCCCGGCAATGGTCAACTCGGTCGCGCGGTCAAGGAACATTTTCACCGGACGCCCGCCGGACTCTTTCGACAGCCGGGCCGCCTCGGCTCCCCAACGGTCGGCCGGGAACTTCGCGCCGAAGCCGCCGCCCATGTACTGGCAGTCGACGTGCACCTGCGTCGCCGGCAGTTCGAGCATCTTGGCCAGGTCGCCACCGACGGTGGAAACCGCCTGCGTCGACGGCCAGAAATCGATCTTGTCCTTGCCCCAGGCCACCACGGAACCGTGCGGTTCAAGGCAGCAGTGCGTGATAACGGGAATGCCGTAGTCGCCGGCCGTCTTGGCTTCAGCTTCGGCGAAGGCCTTGTCGGGATCGCCCGTCACCTGCTCTCCGGCCGCTTTGGCGCGCGCGCCAACCTTGGCCAGATTATCTTCCTTCACCAGATGCGGGAGCACCTCGTAGGTCACCTTGATCGCCTTGACGGCGTCGCGGGCGATCTCTTCGGTCACCGCGCTCACGGCGGCGACTTCGGTGCCGGCCCACTGGATCTCGGTTCCCGGGCCGGAGATGACCCGGATGGCCGTGACGCCCTTGATGGCCTTCGCGGCGGCGAGGTCGATGCCCGTCACCTTGGCGTGCGCATGGGGAGAGGTCAGCAGCGCGCCGAACAGCAGATCGGAGCGGTTCATATCGCTCGGGTACTTGGCGCGGCCCGACGACTTCATCGGGCCGTCGAGACGGGCAATCCGCTTGCCCATCACCCGGCGCTTATCCATAGGAGGCCACTTATAATCAGCCATTCTTGATCTCCTTTGCCGCTTCGAGCACCGCGGCCTTCATGCCCATGTAGGTTCCGCACCGGCAGAGATTGCCCGAAAGAGCCTTATCGATCTGCTCGGTGGTGGGGTTCGGATTGCGGTCGAGGAATCCTTTGGTCGCCATGATGAAGCCCGGGGTGCAGTAGCCGCACTGCTGGGCATCATGATTGACGAACGCCTTCGAGACGGGGTGCAGTTGGCCTTCCGGCGCGATCCCTTCGATGGTTTGAATAGGCTTGCCCACCGCATCCACGGCGAGCACGGAGCAGCCATACATCACCTTGCCGCCCACGATCATCGTGCAGGCGCCGCAGGTGCCGCGGTCGCAGACGCGCTTGGCGCCGGTCAGGTCCAGCCGGTTCCGCAGAGCATCGAGAAGCGTCACGCGGGGCTCAACTTTCACACTCCGTTTTTTGCCGTTGATGTCGAGGGTAATCTCGACCTCTCCGGACATCACGTTTGCAGCGGTTTGCGCCTGGGCGTCTTCCGCCAACAGGCCAGTGGACAGCACACTACCCGAGACACCCGCGCCCTGGAGCCAACTCCGGCGCGAAAAGGCACTCTTGGGTTGCTGGTCCTTCGGTTTTTCTTTCGAAGAGCTCAACGGACACCTTCCTTTCTGGGGAATTCAAATGGACGAATCTGAATATACCAGACTCGTTAAAGTCTCGTCATGCGGGCTTTTCGGGCGGGCTTTTCGGGCGGGCTTTTCGGGTCTCGCTCCCGCTTGCTTATGGTGCCTCGTTCAGCGACCAGTCCCAAGCGAAAAATCTCCGTTTCCGGCTGGCCGCCTCGGGGTGGTAGCGTTCGACAAAGCCGGCCGGAAAGTCCTCCCGGAACCAATCGAAGACCGCCGACAGACGAACCCCGTCCGGCCCTTCTAAGCGAAAGTTTCTTTCCTGAGAAAAGAAAAGCCGGGTTCGTTTCTCCAGTAGCTCTTCCAGGTTTTCGCCCGTGTACGCCTGCGGGGCCAGCCACGGGCAGCCCACCGAGGCGCAAACAATCGCAAAGTGGATCCGCGGCTCGCCGAACTTCCGGATCGTATTGTTTTCAAGATCGGCCAGCGACCGGGACCGGCCCCCGACGCGGAACCGGCGCCCGTAGAAGTAGTAGGCCCGGCCGACCGCGCCGGTCAGGCGGCGCTTGGCGCCCGGATAGTCGGCGGCCATCGAATGCAGCACCAGGGCGTTGTAGGCGTTGATCCAATAAGCCAGCTCCGCCTGCCGCGTGGGAAAAGGCGGCGGGGCCGCGGCCAGGGCCTCCACGTAGCGCGTCAGCGGCGCCAGATCCGCCCGCAGCGCCGCGTAACGCACCCGGCCATCGGCCAGGACAAACTTTGCCAGCACCCGGTCGAACTCCGCCGGGTCGGCTAGAACAAGAGCGAATAGGGTGAGGAGCGGGAGCATAGCTGCCGGATAAACGCCTTGGCTTCTTTGATTTTCGGAAAGCGCTTTTCGGCCGCGCGGAACTCCGGTGGATGAATCGACCGCTTTGCTCCCCGGCTTTCGACCGGGTGAACCAGATGGAGCATTTCGTGGTACATCACGTACTCGGCCACGAAGCGCGGAACGTGCGGCTGGTCGAGAATCCGCGACAGCACAATCGTATTGTGCGCCGAATCACAGTGGCCCAGAATCGTGCGGGAGGCCTGCCGGCTCCAGCCAAGCAACGGCCGCGTGATCGACCCGGCAAAAAACTGCGCATTCACCGCGTCGAACAGGTCGCCGAGGTCGTAGGTGTGTCCGGCGGGCGGGTCTATGCGCTTGCGCCCGCGCGCCTGCCGCATTTCGGTGATCCCCTGCCGTACTTCATGACGGTTCAGGTAGCGCCGGTACTGTTCGCTGTAGTGCGCCGGAATTGTCTTGCGGAGGAGCTTCGAGAGCAGAATCACGGCCAAGGCTTCGAGGATCGGCGCCGGGGCGTCGGCGAGCAGGTCGGTGATTTTCAACTCCATCACCCCGCCGCGGCTGCGAATGGTGCTGGTGGCGTTGGCGAACTTGCGGAAGCTGACTCGGAACTCGGGCACCGGCGTCCGGGGCCGCAAGCTCCGATAAACCCGCGCGCAGATCTCGGCTGGAGTCTCAAACAGAAGCGCGCTCTCGACTTGCATTAACATCAAAAGGTAACATAGCGATAGCCGACATCGCCGTCTTCCTCGTCGCCACGGAGCTCCTTTGGGAAAATCGTTCTCGGGCAAAGCCAAAATTACCGCCCTCGGTTGCTTTACCCCCTCATCTGTCCTGACCAATCAGGACCTTGAAAAAATGGTCGACACCTCCGATCAGTGGATTGTTGACCGTACCGGCATCCGCCAGCGGCACATCGCTCCGCCCGAGATGGCGACCTCGGATATGGCGGTGGAAGCCGCCAAAGTCGCCCTCGCCGCCCGCGGTATTCCCGCTACCGACCTGCACGCCATCATTGTCTGCACGGTCACGCCCGACATGTTCTTCCCTTCGACGGCCTGCCTGGTCCAGGACCGGCTCGGCGCCCGGGGTGCTTTCGGCTTCGATCTCATCGCCGCCTGCTCCGGGTTTGTCTACGGACTGACCACCGCTGCTCATTTGGTGGCCAGTGGAGAGCCGAAAAAGGTGCTGGTGGTAGGCGCCGATACCATGTCGCGCATTCTGAACTACGAGGACCGCGCGACCTGCATTTTGTTCGGCGACGGCGCGGGTGCGTTCCTCGTCGAAACCGCCGCGGACGGCGAAGAGGGCTTCCTCGACTATCTCAACGAGGTGGACGGCAGCGGTGGCGACGCCCTCAAAATGCCGGCCGGCGGCAGCCGCATGCCCCCGTCGCATGCCACCATCGACCAGAAACTGCACTACGTTCATCAGGAAGGCAACCAGGTCTTCAAGTACGCCGTCTCGAAAATGGCGGATACCTCAAAGGCGCTGCTCGAACGCAACGGCCTGACCGTGGACGATATTGCGCTCTTGGTGCCGCACCAGGCCAATCAGCGCATCATCCATGCGGTGGCGGAGCGTCTCGGCATCTCCCTCGACAAAGTGGTGATTAACATCCACGAGTACGGCAACACCACCGCCGCCACCATCCCGCTGGCAACGCGCGATGCCGTCCGCCAAGGTAGACTGAAGAAAGGAGATCTGGTCTTGTTTGCCGCCGTCGGCGCTGGCTATACCGTAGGCGCCAATCTCTGGCGTTGGGGATTTTAATGCAATCCATGCAAAAGGGTCCGCTGGACTCGCTCGAACAGTGGGATGACCACATCAAGGGGCGTTATCGCGCCGACCGCAAGAAAGAGGAGTTTCGCGTCTACGACGAATCCACCCCGCCGGTGGTGCGCGAATTCTACCGGCAGAATCACGCCTACCAGACCTACGACTTCGCCTGCGCCAAGCTGGCCGAGTATGTCCCGTTGCGGCACGGCCGCATGGGCATCTGGGAGGCCATGGAGCGGCTGAACGAACTGGTGGACGACTCGGATCCGGATACCGATCTCAGTCAGATTGACCATAACCTGCAGACCGCCGAGGCCATCCGCGCCGCGGGCCACCCCCGGTGGTTTCAGCTTACTGGCCTGATCCACGACCTTGGTAAAGTCCTGACCTTTTGGGGCGAGCCGCAGTGGGCCGTCGTCGGCGATACCTTTCCCACCGGGTGCGCCTGGAGCGACCGGATTGTGTTTCCCGAGTTCTTCGCCGCCAACCCCGATGCCGCCAAACCGGAGCTGCAGACCCGAATGGGAGTCTATCAGGTGGGCACCGGGCTCGAACAGGTTCGTATGTCCTGGGGCCATGACGAGTATCTCTACCACGTCACCAAGGCTTATCTGCCCGAGCCGGCACAGTATATGATCCGCTACCACAGCTGGTACAGCGCCCACCGCGAGCGCGACTATGGCTACCTGATGGAGCCGCACGATGAATCGATGATGGAGTGGGTCCGGACCTTCAATCCCTTCGATCTCTACTCTAAGTCGGACTCCAAGCCCTCCTTCACCGACCTGCGGCCGTACTACACGGAGCTGATCAACGAATACTTCCCCGAGAAGATCGACTGGTAGCCGCCGGATACCGGTCGATCACCTTCCCCCGGATTCGTTCGGCAGAACTCGCCTAGAGCAGAGTCGCATCGAGCGGGCTCTCCCGCCGGTAAGAATCCGTTGTCGGGCGGCTCAGGCCCTGCAGCCAGAGAACTAATTCGTAGGAATCCCCATTGAAATAGGTGTTTACCAGTTCAGCCACCACTGCCTGGCGCATCGACTCCCGATCCCGCAGCGGGGTGTAGACGAACGACCGGCCCTGCTTGCGCCGCCCCAACTGGCCGCGCTTGGCCAAGCGTTCGAGCAGCGTCAGTACCGTGGTGTAAGCCAACGGCCGCTCGGGAGCCAAAGCCTCCCGCACCCGGCTCGCGTTGCCCTCGCCCAGCGCCCACAACACTCGCAAACACGCCAACTCGAGTGGAGGTGGAATGTCGCGGCTGAGGGGCGAGCGGGGCATTTATCCCTTCGGCAGCAAGGCTCCCGAGAGCTTTGCCGCAAAATCTGTGGCTGGCCGCGCGGGCTCCTGCCGCACGGGCACCGCCGGCGCCGCCGCGGGAGGGTGCAGGTACCGGTCCTGTTTGAGCAGTGAGCGCTCCAGCGAGGGGATGTATGCCGACCAGTTGCCCTCGATGAGCGGATCCCGGCTTACCGCCTGCCGCACCGTCTCCACCTTCGAGTCCAGGTTGTCCAGGTGGTGCAGCAGCATCGCCTCCAGCGTCGCCGGCGTCTTCGGCGACCCGTAGGCCAACTCCCCGTGATGACTTGCCACCAGATGCTCGACCAGCCACTTCAGCTTGGGCGGAAATCCAGGCACCTGCCGCACCTTGTCCTCAATCATCCGCAGACCGATCAGGATATGACCCACTAACTGCCCCTCGTCCGAGTAGCCAAAGCCGCGGTCGTAGGTCAACTCCTCAATCTTGCCGATATCGTGCAGAATCACCCCGGTCAGCAGCAGATCTGCATTCACGCCCGGATAGTGCCGCGCCGTAAATTTGGCGAGCGTCGCCAGCGACAGAACATGTTCGAGCAGGCCGCCAATCCAGGCGTGGTGGATCGTCTTAGCGGCCGGCGCGGTCTGGAACTTTTCCACCAACACCGTATCGCTGAAGAAGGCCTCAATCAGCGCCTTCAGGTGGGGGTCGCTCATGCCGTCGACATGCTGCCGCAGCTCGGCAAACATTTCGCCGCGGTCCCGCGCCGAAACGGGGAAAAAGTCGGCCTTGTCGATCTCCCGGACGTCGGCCCGCTGCAGCTTATGGACAGTCAACTGCATCCGGTTCTGATAGATCGCCGTCAAACCCCGCACTTTCACATAATCGTGCCGGTCGAAGGTATCCATCACCTCGGCCACGTGGTCCCACATCTTGGCATCCACATCGCCCGACTTATCGCCGAGCGTCAGCGACAGGTACGGCTCTCCGCTCTTTTTCTGCCGGACCTCTTTCTGTAACACGAGAAAGGTGGTCTGGATGGTCTGATTGGCTTCCAGCTGACTGGCGAGTTGTTTCATTTAGGACTTCGAGGTGGATTTCACCTTTACCGCCGTCCCGGGCACGGGAACCGCCCACAGCAGACGCTTCTTGCGCACCTGCATCGCGACTTCTTCTTTCGTAATCGTTTCGGGCTTCAACTGCGCCGGGTCGGTCCACTTGGTCGATTTGCCGGGCGCGGCGCCGGTATCGGTGAATCCTTCGCGGATTTCGAGAAACGCCTCCTGCCGCAGCTGCGTCAGGTAAGCCCGAATCGCCGGCTCCATCCGCGGCGTGTAGAGCTTGTTGGTGATTTCGCCCTGGACCTCTTCAAAGTCCGCCAACCCGGCCTGATGGTGCTCTTCAACAAATAGCAGCAGCCAGCCGTTCGGTCGCTTGATCGGGTCAACCGCCGTGTTCCGCGGCGCCGGCCAGATCACATCCTCAACCGCCTTCAACAACTCGCCCTTCTTGTAGGGAGGCAGCTCACCCTCATTCTGCGCCGGCTCCGATTCGGAGTTCTCCCGCGCCAGATCGCCAAACTTCTCGCCGCGCCGCGCCCGGGATACGAGATCCTTGGCCTTCTTCTCGACGGCCTCCTGCGCCTTGGCGTCCTTGCCGTCCGTGCCCAGGAAGATCTCCCGGAGGAAGACGCGCTCCTCACGCTGGAACTCCGCTTTGTGCTCGTCGTAGTACTTCTGCGCCTCGGCCCGCGAAACGGAAACCTTCGAGGAGACCTCCTGGCCGATCACCCGCCGCGTCAGAAACTGGTTCTTCGTCTCGGCCTTGTAGTCCTCAAAGCTCATCCCGGTCTGCTCTTTGACGAACTGCTGGAACTTCTCCTGGTCGGCGATTTTCGTACCCTGCTGGATCCGGGCGATCTGCTTGGTCACGTCCGGGTCGACGTTGATGTTCAACTCTTTACCCTTCTGCACGAGCAGCATCTGATCGATCTTTTCGCGCAGCAGATCCTTGGCCCGCTCCTGCACCATCCGCTCGACATCCCCAGCCGGCACTTTCTGCTCGCGCGCCGCGTCGTAGAGCCCCTTGGTCATCCGGTCAATCTCCGTGCGCGTGATGATCTCGCCGTTGACCTTGGCAACGATCTGCTCCATCACCTTCACATCGGCGGCATACAGGCCCGCACCGAGCAATAGCAAACCGAAAATCGGCAACTTCATATGGTCCCTATTTTAGCGCCACAAAATCCAAAGTGTGCAGGGTGTCCTGCAGATAGTCCAGTAACTTTCCAGCCGGCTCGGCGGCAAAGGCATCCGCCGGAAGCCGCAAGACGCCCGCCGGGGTGAACTGCGCCCCCGGCGTCGCCGTCACAATCTCCATCAATCCCTCGGGCCGGATCCGCGCCTCCGCATGCACCTTAATGTTGAAGTATCCCTGCCGCCGGTCGATCGATTCGATCCCCAGACGCTGCGCCGTCGCCCGCACCAGCGAGAAACTCGTGAGCGTCTTCACCGCCTCCGGCGGCGGACCGTACCGGTCGGCAAACTCCTCAAGAATCTTAGCCGCCTCCAGTTGCGAATTGAGCGAGGCGATTTTTTTATACGCGCGCAACCGCTGCAACTCCTCGGCAATGTAACTGGCCGGTATCCGGATATCCAGGCCGAGTGAAATCGTCGCATGAATCTCGGGCGGCACCTCCTCGCCCTTCAACTCCCGCACCGTGTCTTCGAGCAGTTTCAAATAGGTGTCGTAGCCCACCGCGTCCATCTGCCCGTGCTGCTCGCCGCCGAGCAGGTTGCCCGACCCGCGCAACTCCAGATCGAGCGCCGCAATCTTGAACCCCGCTCCCAGGTCGCTGAACTCCTTCAACGCCGCCAACCGCTTGCGCGCAATCTCGGTCAGGTCCTTGTTCTCCGGCACTAACAAATAGGCATACGCCCGCCGGTTGGACCGCCCCACCCGCCCGCGCAACTGATACAACTCGGAGAGCCCGTACTTCTCGGCGTTCTCAATCAGAATAGTATTCGCTAATGGAATATCAATACCGTTTTCAATGATCGTCGTGCACACAAACACATCGAATTCGTGCTTCATGAAGCCCAGCAGCACCTTTTCGAGCGCCGCCTCGCCCATCTGCCCATGGCCCACGCCCACCCGGACCCCCGGCATCTTTTCCTGAATCCAGGCCGCCCGCTGATAGATCGTGTCCACCCGGTTATGCACAAAATACACTTGCCCGCCGCGGTTGACTTCCAACTCAATCGCCGAACGGATCAGGTCGGCATTGTAGTGCGCCACCACCGTCTGCACGCTCAGCCGGTCCTTGGGCGGCGTCTCAATCACGCTCATATCCCGCAGCCCCAGCAGCGACATATGCAGCGTGCGCGGAATCGGCGTCGCCGACATGGTCAGCACGTCGATGTTGTGCCGCAACTGCTTCAGCCGCTCCTTATGCCGAACCCCGAACCGCTGCTCCTCATCGACGATCAGCAGCCCAAGGTCGATAAACTCCACATCTTTCGACAGCAGCCGGTGTGTCCCGATCAGGATATCCACCTTCCCGTGCCCGAGGTCGTCGATGATCTTCTTTGTCTCGTTCGCCGTCCGAAACCGGCTCAGCATCTCGATGTTCACCGGGAAGCTGGCGAAGCGCCGCTTGAAGGTTTCATAGTGCTGGAAGCTCAGCACGGTGGTCGGCGTCAACACGGCTACCTGCTTGCCGTCGCCAAGCGCCTTGAAGGCCGCCCGCATGGCCACCTCGGTCTTGCCGAAGCCCACGTCGCCGCATAACAGCCGGTCCATCGGCTGCGCCCGCTCCATGTCGCGTTTAATCTCGGCCACGGCCTGCAACTGATCCTTGGTCGCGTTGTAGGGAAAGGCGTCTTCAAACTCCCGCTGCCAGTTGGAATCGGGCGAAAATCCGAATCCCTCCGCCATGCGCCGCTCGGCGTAGAGCTTTAACAGCTCGTCCGCCATATCCCGCATCTTGGCCTTGACGCGGGACTTTGTCTTGGCCCACGTCGCCCCGCCCATCCGGTCGAGCGGCGGGGTGCCCTCGCCCGCGCCCCGGAACTTTTGCACCAGGTCCAGGCGCGTCATCGGCACATAGAGCTTCGATTCGCCGGCGTACTCGAGAATCAGAAAATCGCCCTGCTGATCGCCCTGCGGAATCTCCTTGATCCCCAGGAACCGACCCACGCCGTGCGTCACGTGCACTACGAAGTCGCCAGGCTTCAGGTCGGCGATATCGGTCGCGAAGGCCGCCGCCGCCCGCTTGTTCAATCCCGGATCGGCCACCAGGTCGGAGGAGTCGAAAAGGTCTTCGCTGCCGATGATCGCCAGCTTGGCTTCGGTCAGCACCGTGCCGCGCGTCATGCGGCCCTTGGCCAGCAGCGTGCTCGCCGAACCGCCGAACAATCGCGCCCGTTCGGCGTGGAACGGCGAAACCGTGTCTTCGGTCGACAGCGCCAACTGGAACGGCACCGAGTACTCGTGCAGAATATCGGCCAGCCGCTCCACCTCGCCCACCGCCGGGGCGAAGTAGAGCACCTTGTAGCCCTGCTCGACCAGCTTCCGCGTCTCGCCCACCGCGTTCGGCAGGTTGCCGTGGAAGGCCGGCGCCGGCCGCGAATGCAGGTCCACTGACTGTCCCGCCGCCGACTCGCCGAGCAGCTCCACCTGCCGCAGCGTCACCCGCTTGCGTCCCTCGATCTGGGCACCCAACTCCGTCCATGTCAGATAGAGGTCCTCGGGCGGCGCCACCAGATCGCGCTGGTTTTCACCCAAACGCTTCCACATCCGCTCGGCCGCCGACCGCACCTGCTCCGGCTCATCAATCACCACCAGACCCGCCGACGCCAGATCAAGCAGCGTCTGCGGCCTTGGCTCGGTCAGCACGCGCGTGAACTCCCAGGCCGGCACCGGATTGCCCGGCTTGGGATGCTCAACGAGCGGCAGAATCACCGCCCGGTCCACCTTCTGCACCGACCGCTGCGTCTCCACATCGAACAGCCGCATCGAGTCCACCGCATCGCCGAAAAACTCCAGGCGCAGTGGCCGCGCCGATTCGGCCGGAAAGATATCGACAATGCCGCCGCGCACGGAAAACTCGCCCACCATCTCCACCGGGTCCCGTTCCGTGTAGCCGATACGCCGCAGATGGTCGGCCAGATCCTCCATGCCGATCTCATCGTTCAGCTTCACGGCCAGCGCCAACTGTTGGTAAAAGTTGGCCGGGTAGGTCCGCAGCAGCGCCGACCCGATGGGCGTCACCGTAATCGACGTCAGGCCCGAAGCGAGCCGGTAGAGCCCCACGGCGCGCTGCTCGCTGATCTCCGGGTGCGGCGACAGGCCCTGCGAGGGCAGTACGTCGAGCGCCGGCAGCAGTTGCGGCCTTGGCTTCGTTTCGTCATTTACGACAATTGCGAAAAAGGTTTCGAGCGCGGCAAAGAGCCCTTCGGCCTCCTGCGCGCCGTCGGTGATGAGTAGCACCGGTTGGCCCGTGCGCTGCCACAGCAGGGCGCTATAGAGCGCTTTGGCGGGCAGCGAGAGCCCCGAGAGGGACTGGTGCGTGTGCGTGCGCAGGCCGCGGATGATCTGGTCAAACGCCGGATCGCGGCCCAGGGATTCAAGAAGATCGCGAAGAGCGGGGTGCGTCATTCAGAGAGGTTTCCCTCCAGTCTGACAGAGCGGGAGGGACAAGATGGCGCGCCGCTGGCCGCTTCACTCGCCAGGCGGACGGCGGTCCAAAATCTCTTTCTCGATATTCGTCGTCGAATAGCCTGGCTCGAGCGGCAACGGCATCACCACGCCCCCGGCCGCTTCCACCTCTTCGCGCCCGGCAATAAAGTGGCTCCAGTCAGCCCCTTTCACGAGAACGTCTGGAAGCACGGCGGCAATCAACTCCCGCGGCGTGTCTTCATCAAACAGCGTCACGGCGTCAACGGCGGCGAGCGCCAACGCCATCTGCGTCCGTTGCTGCTCGCTGAGCAGGGGACGCGTCGGGCCCTTCAAGCGCGCCACCGAGTCATCCGTGTTCAGCGCCAGCACCAGCACATCGCCAAGCGAGCGGGCGCTTTCGAGCAGCCGGATGTGCCCCGGATGCAGAATGTCGTAGCACCCGTTGGTGAACACCACCTTGCGTCCTTCGCTCTTCCAGCGCGCCCGCTGCGCCACCAACTCTTCCCGCGTAAAAAAATCAGCCATGGTTTGCTAACCCCAGAAAATCCGCCGTCAACCGCCACATCGGCTCCAGCACATCGGTCAATTCGTGGCCAGACTCGAACAAGTGTAGCTGCGCCGCCGGATGCAGCGCCTGAAACTCCTCGGAGAAGGTGTACGGTACGACATCGTCCTGCCTGCCGTGAAAAAGCAGCGCCGGTTGCCGCACCTGCGGGAAGTCCGGATACTGTGCGCCGTCGTCGAGCAGGGCAATGCTCACGCGCCTCGCCTCGCCCGCCGCGTAGTGGAAGACTTCCATCGATCCTTCGGCCCGCCACCGCGCTACCACCCCCTCCCCTAACCGCTGCGGCCAGCGCCGCGCAAAGCCGAACGCAGGCGCCAGCAGCACCACGCGCTCCACGTTGGCATGGCTCGCCGCGTAGAGCGCGGCGAGATATCCGCCCATGCTCGACCCGATGAGCGTAACCCGCTCTCCCGCGGCCACGGCATCGATCACGGCCAACTGCCGCGAGAGGGTCAACCCGAAAAAGTCCCCCCCGTCCAGGGCCGGGATGTCGCATGTTGCTCCGGCCTGCCGCAGCCTTTCGGCAAAAAAGCAGGCCTTCCGCGAGGAAGGACTAGACGCAAATCCATGGAGGTAGATGACGCGCACAGACTCCTATTGTGCTAAAAGAAGAGGGTCGGTTCAATGCGCGGTCTACCGCTTGCGGCCCAACGGGCCCAACCGCTAGAATCGGGAAGTTCAGAGGAGAACAAAAAGAGTTTTTATGTCAGTTGATCAGAAAGTGAAACAGATCATCGTCGAACAGTTGGGTGTGGATGAGGCGCAAGTCGATGCTACTGCCTCCTTCGTCGACGATCTGGGTGCCGATTCGCTCGACCTCGTCGAACTCGTGATGGCGTTTGAAGAGGCGTTTGATCTGAATATTCCAGATGACGACTCCGAGAAGATCAAGACCGTGCGGGACGCCATCGATTACATCGAAGCCAAAGCGAAGAAATAAGCATCCAAGTGAGGGTGAACCTGCCTCTGGCCGGGCGGGAGGAGATCTTGATTGGCTGAACAATCAAAAAACGTGTTCTACAAGCGAAGAGTAGTGGTGACGGGCGTCGGGCTGGTCTCCGGTTTGGGGATTGGCACCGATTCCACCTGGGAAGGGTTGATCGCTGGCCGGAGCGCCATCGCTCCCATCACGCTTTTTGACACGACCGGCTTCGCTTGCCGTTTCGCCGGTGAGGTGAAGGAATTCGATCCCTCCCGTTGGATTGAGCGGAAGGAGTTGAAGAAGCTGGGCCGGTTCATGATGTTTGCTATCGCAGCCTCCGATGAAGCACTCGCCTCCTCCGGCTTAAAGATCGATGCTTCGAACGCCGAGAACATTGGCGTCTACATCGGCAGCGGAATCGGTGGCTTCGAAGTCATCGAACGGGAGCACTCGAAACTGCTCGAAGGCGGCCCGTCCAAGATCTCCCCCTTCTTCATTCCGGCTACCATTGTGAATCTCGCCAGCGGGCAGGTCTCGATCCGGACCGGCGCCAAGGGGCCGAACTCGGCGGTGGCGACCGCCTGCACGACCGGGGCGCACGCCGTGGGCGACTCGTTCAAGATCATTCAGCGTGGCGATGCCGATGCCATGATCTGCGGCGGCGCCGAGGCGGCCATTACGCCCCTGAGTGTGGGCGGCTTTGCCGCGCTCCGCGCGCTGTCCACCCGCAACGACGATCCGCAGCGCGCCTCCCGCCCCTGGGATAAGGATCGCGACGGCTTCGTCATCGGCGAAGGCGCCGGCATCCTGATGCTCGAAGAGTTGGAGTTTGCCAAGGCTCGTGGCGCCAACATCCTGGCTGAAATCGTCGGCTACGGCATGAGCGGCGACGCCTTCCATATGACGGCCCCGAGCGAAGACGGCGATGGCCCCTTCCGCATGATGCGCGCCGCCATCCGCGACGCCGGCATCGAACCCTCGGACGTGGACTACCTGAACGCCCACGCCACCTCCACCGATCTCGGCGATAAGCTCGAAACCACCGCCATCAAACGCGCCTTCGGCGACCATGCCTACAAGTTGGCCATCAGTTCCACCAAGTCCATGACCGGCCATCTGCTCGGCGGCGCCGGCGGCCTCGAAGCCGGTATCGCCGTGCTCGCCATTCGCGACCAGATCGCCCCGCCGACCATCAACCACGAGACGCCCGATCCCGCCTGCGACCTCGACTACGTCCCCAACGTGGCCCGGCCCATGAAGATTGACGTCGCCATGAGCAACTCTTTCGGCTTCGGCGGCACCAACGGCGGTTTGATCTTTAAGAAGTACCAGCCATGAAAATTGCCGTAGCCCTGAAGCAGGTGCCGGCCCGGGATTCGGCGCCCGGCGCCCCGGAAGCGGATCTTCAATTTGAGATCAACGAACCGGACGCTTACGCTCTTGAAGCCGCTCTGCAGTTGCGCGAAGCCCAGGGTGGGGAGGTGGTGGTCGTTACGGCGGGTCCGCCGCGCGTTGTCACGGCCATCCGCGAAGCCTTGGCCAAAGGCGCCGACCGCGGCGTGCATATTCTGGTCGAAGACCTCGGCCAACTCGACGCCCTCGGCGTGGCCCATCTTCTGCGGGAAGCCGTCGTGAGTGAATCGCCCGACCTCGTGCTGACCGGCCTGCAATCGGACGATATCGGCAGCGGCCAGACCGGCGTCATCCTCGCCGAACTCCTTGGCAACGCCCACGCGACCCTGATCATGGCCATCGAACCGCAGGGCGCCGTCGTCCGCGTCAAACGCGAACTCGAAGATGGCTGGTTCCAATACGTCACCCTGCCGCTGCCCGCCGTTCTCACCATCCAAAGCGGCATCAACAAGCTCCGCTACGCCACCCTGATGGGCATCAAAAAGGCCAAGACCAAGGAGATTCGCGAGATCTCCGGCACGCCGCAACCGGCGCAGGTCACTGCCGGCCCCGGCTACGCCCCCAGCCGGTCCAAGCAGGTGCAGATCTTCGACGGGGACCCCGAAAAGGCCGCCCGCTCTCTGGCCGAAAAGCTGAAGTATGAGGTTCGCGTCCTATGAGCGTGCTTGTCGTTCTCGAACAGACCCGCGGCCTGTATCACCGCATGAGTTGGGAGGCTTTGGCGGCAGCTTTTGCGCTGGGTCAACCCGTCTCGGCCGTTGTCATCGGCGACCCCGGCGAAGCGTCGTCAAAAGATATCGACCGCCTCTACACGATTCCGGCCTTTGATTACTCCGCCGATGGCTACACGGCGGCCCTGGCCGCGCTCATCGCCCACGCGCAGCCCGAGTACGTTCTGTTTCCCCACACCTACCAAGTGCGAGACTTCGCTCCTAAGCTCGCCACCCGCCTCGGTCGCGTGCTCGTCAGCGACGTCATCAAGCTGAACGCTGACGGCTCGGTTGTGCGCCAGCATTTCCAGGGCAAGCTGAACGCCGACTACCGCTTCAGCGGGTCCGGCCCACGGCTGCTCTCCATTCAGGCGGGCGCCTACCGCGCCGATGCCGTCCCCGCCGGCTCCCCCGTGGTCGAAGCCTTTCCGACCGGCCCTGGTGCCGTCCGCACCCAGGCCGAAGCTCCGTTCCGCGAATCCTCCCGCGCCGTCGACCTCACTACCGCCGAAATCATCGTTTCGGTGGGCCGCGGCATCCAGGAGAAGGACAATCTCATTCTGGTCGAAGAGCTCGCCGCCGCCCTCGGCGCCGAACTTGCCGCCTCCCGGCCCATCTGTGACAACGGCTGGCTTCCGATGGAGCGCCAAGTGGGCAGTTCCGGCCAAACCGTGGCGCCCAAGCTCTATCTGGCCGTGGGCATCTCCGGCGCCATTCAACATCTGGTGGGCATGAAGGGCGCCAAGTCGATCGTCGCCATCAACAAAGACCCCAACGCCCCAATCTTCGAAGTCGCCGACTACGGCGTGGTGGGCGATCTGTTTGAGGTCGTGCCGGCGCTGACGGAAGCCATCAACGAGCTCAAAGCCTAACGCTTTAAGCTCCGGATGCGAACGTTCCGGAAATCGAGATTCGTCTTCGGGTCGTGCGCCTGCAAGGCGATCGCCCCGGGCTTGAGCACCGCCTGCTTGTTGCGCGGGCTAGTCCCCTCCGCGTAAGGGTCCTCCCAATTGGCCACCGGGTAGCCGTTGATCCAGGTGGCGATGTGCCGGCCCTGCGCCACAATTGTTTTGGTGTAGAACTCATTGTCGGTGCCGACCACCCGCCGCGCCGGCTGATGGAAGTAGATCCCGCCCGTGCCGGTGTCGACGGGCTTGCTCCGGTCGCCGTCTTTGAACTCGTTCCGGATCTGAATCTCGTACCCGGTCCAGTAGCCGTTCGGCGTGCTGCGGAAGAAGACGCCGCTGTTGGGATGGAATCCAGGGTCGGCCGAGTTGGTCCGCACCTCCATCTGGAGAATGAAGTCATCGTAAAGCGTCTTGGTCTCGAGCTGCCCCGGGCCTTTCTCCACGTGCAGAAGGCCTCGCTTGACGCTCCACACGGCCGGGTGGGCCGGCGCTTTCGGAGGCTGCACCTCCTGCCAACCGCTCAGGTTCCGGCCGTTGAACAGCGGCGCCAAACCCAGCGGCCGCAGCTTGATGTTCCGGAACGCCACGGGCTTGTTCGGATTGAACTGCAAACCCAGATACCCGCTCGCCGACTTACTGTCGTTCAGGTCCAGCACCTTCTTACCGTCCAGCTTAACGAGGCACCGGGCGCCGACATGGAAGACCTCATAGGTGTGCCACTGCTCCGGCTTAATGCGCAGCTTCTTGTTGGTCCGTCCCGAGTCGAGAATCGAGCCGGTAGGAAACTTGGGATGCGCGTCAAAGATCTGCAACTCGTAGCCGGAGACGTGCGGGTCCTTGCCCTTGGCTGACCGCAGAAAGATGCCGCTGTTACCATCTGCCGCCGTCTGGAAATCGACTTTCAACGAATAATCGGCAAACTGCGTATTGGTCCGCAGCCAGCCGTACCCGCCTCTGTCGGCGACAATCGCCCCGTTGGCGACGCGCCACTTGGCGGCACCCTCCACGGTCCATCCGAAAGTGGACTCGCCGTCAAAGAGCAGCAGCCAGCCTTCGGCCGCCTCCTTGGGCGTGAGGCGATTGGTTTGCGCCGAGGCGCTCATCACCAGGGCAAGCAGGGCCACCAGGATTCTCATTTCTCTATGCTAACCTCTTTGCGCCCCCTCTCCTGGCTATCTGCGTTACTCTGAGGTTTGCCCCCCGCATCTGTAGACTCGCTGCCGCTGCGCTCCCGCACCCCTCTCGAATGGGGCCACACCGCGCTTGCCGATCCCGTCGCGCTCCTCAACGACCATGCCTTTCTCGAGATGAAGGCCGCGCAGAACGCCATGGATCTCATGACCCGCTGGCCCAACACCTGGCTGCCCGGATGGGTCGAAGCCCTTACCAGCGTGGCCCGCGACGAAGCCGCCCATCTGGCCCAGGTCACCCGTGTTCTCATCAAACGCGGCGGTCGTCTGGTTCGTTCTCACAAAGCCGCGTATCCGCGCGACCTTCGCGCCCGCGTCCGGAATGGCGGCTCGGAGGAACTGCTCGACCGCCTTTGCGTCTCCGCGCTGATCGAGGCTCGCTCCTGCGAACGCTTCGCCGTCCTGGCCGCGGCGGCTTTTGAGAAAGAACCCGACCTGGCCAAGTTTTATCACGCCCTGTTCGCCTCCGAGATGGGCCACTATAAGATCTTTCTCAAGCTGGCTAATAAGATCGCCGCGCCCGATGTCGTGGCGTCCAACTGGTCGCAGTGGCTTGATACAGAGGCCGAAATCCTCGCCGCGCAAAAACCAGGATCCCTAATTCATTCCGGTCTTTGAAACGCCGGAGAGTCTCTCGCCACCTTGACGATGAGGTAGAACTCTCCATGAAAATTAAGGGCAAGCTCCATCGCGTTACCGACATCAACTCGTTTGTCGTCAGCTTTCTTAAGACGGGTGGCAAACCCGTCGCCGGCTTCGTCAACTTCGGCAAGGCCAAAATCCACGTCGCCCTCGACGCCCCGCTCAACACATTTAACAACAGCTTCATTCCAAACATGTCCTTCAAGGCCGATGCCAATGCCGCCGGCGACTTTACTGTCGAAGTCCCTGACGGCCTCCGATCCTTCCGCGGCCGCCTCATCGCCTACGACTCTTCCCTGGTCAACGTCAACCTGCCCGGTATACCCCCTATCGAAATCCTCGCGCCGCTCTACCGCTCCGCCCCCTTCGCGCTCGACAAGGTCACCGGCGTGGCCCAGAAGATCTACGTCTACCCCTCGACGACCCCCGACGACCAGGGTATCCCCGCCAGCGAAATCAGCAAGGAGGCCGCGAAGCTGAAGACGAGCCTCAAGCTCGATAAGGTCACCGCCTCCATCGGTTCGAACGCCATCAAGTGCACCGCCGAAAAGAGCGACGGCGAAATCCAATTCGAGATTCACGTCAAGCCCTCCACCTCGGATGACCTCGCCGAACTCGTCCGCCTCTCGGTCGAACAGATGGAGATCGATCTCCCGGGGCCGGATTGGATCACGGGTCTGTGTGTCAGCAAAGGCGACATCGAAAAGCAGGTCCGCGGCGGCGTCAAGGGCTTCACCGCCACGGTCAATCAGAAGATCAAAGACGAGATTGAGAAAGCGGCCCCCGGCGTCTCGGCGCTCGCCACCATCACCATCACCAAAGTCCGCTACCCGGTCACTTCGACGACCACTATAAAACTGCCAGGCGTTGGCAATCAGAGTTTCCCGGTTCGCTCGATTGTGGTCGATCCCACGATTGGCGTCCCCATCGGCCTTTACGCCTAAGCCGCGCGCCGGCCGCCTCAGAATCCATACAAACGCGCCGGATTCCTCACCAGAATCTTCTCCCGCACCGCGGCATCCGGCGCCCAGGTTCCCAACTGTTGCAGCAGTAAACCATCGTTGATCGTGCGGAACGGCGTGGGCCGCAGCGGCGTCGGCGAAGGCGCCGGGGGATGCGGCCAGTCGGTGCCCCATAAAACCCGCTCAGCGTTGGCGCCAATCAGCGCCTGCGCCAGCGGTGTGCAATCGGCATAGTTCGGACCGCGCCGCGAGGAGTGGTAGGCCCCGGAGATCTTCACATACGCCCGACCGGCGCCCACCAGTCGAACCAACTCCGCAAATCCGGTCTGCCGCACCCCTGCCTCTGCCTGCGCCCCGCCAAAGTGGTCGAACACCACCGGCACCCCCAAGCCCGCTACTATCTTCGTCAGTGCGGCAATCACCACCGGCGTTGTGTAAACCTGCACGTGCCAGCCCAATCCGCCCACCAACTCCGCGGCCCACCGTAACCGCGCCGCCGCCACCACCGGGTCGCTCACCCCGGCCGTCGCCAGATTCAGCCGGATGCCGCGGATGCCCCCCGCCTGCAAGCGGCGTAACTCCGCTTCGCCCACCTGATCCTCGACCACCGCAATCCCCCGCGCCGTCGCCCCGCGCGCCAGGATGCCGTCGAGCGTACTCGTGTTGTCGACGCCATATACACTCGGCGTCACAATCACCACCCGCTCAATCCCCAGCGAGCGGTGCAGTGCCGCCATCGCCGCCGGCCCCGCCGGTTCGGGAGTGTAGCGCCGCTCGGCGATCATGGGATAGTTGCCGAAGATGTGCGTGTGGCAGTCGCATGCGCCTGCAGGTAGAGAGATCGGTTCCGTGGCCATGGATCAAACTATAGCGCGGCCCCGCCCACGTGCCATCGCCCCGCTCCCGGTCCGCATAGTGGAAAGCGAGTATGGGAATCTTCGACGGAAATGCAGTACAGTATGCGGTTCATGACCAATCCTCGACTCTGGTATCTGCTCACCGCCTGCGCGGGCCTTGCACTCGTTTGCGCCCTCTATCCGATTTATGTCATCCGGCCGTTTCGCGCCCAGGGGCCGCAGGAACTGGAAGCAGCGCTGCTCGTCATGCGCTTCCGGCCCGTGCTCACGCTGCTCTGCCTCGGGGGGGCCGTGCTGGCCGGGTGGCGCCTCCGGAACGGTCTGGCGCGGCGTCCGGGGCAGTGGGCGGCCGGCGTTGCCGTGGTCCTGACGCTGCTGGCCACCATCGCCGTCCGGGTGAATGTGTTTGAGATGATGTTTCATCCGGTCGACCAACCCACGTTTCTGGCGGCGGCAGAAGCAAAACTTGACGCGGACGAAATGGTGCTTGCCGTGCAGCAGCGCGGTGCCGCCCGCGCCTATCCGGTCCGGGCCATCGCCTACCACCACATCGTGAACGACGTAGTCGGCGGCGTGCCTCTTGTGGCGACCTATTGAACGCTCTGTCACACCGGTCTGGTGTGGAAGCGCGAGGTAGGCGAACTGACGTTAACGTTCCGGTTGGCGGGCATCAACAATCAGAACTTCCTCATGCGCGATGAGCAAACCGGGACGTTCTGGCAGCAGATCAGCGGACGGGCGATCGCGGGCCCCCTCGCGGGACGCCAACTTGACTTGGTCACCTCCGACGAGTTGACCTTGGGCTTGTGGAAAGCTGAGCAACCGGCGGGAACCATCCTGGGAGACTCCCCGCGCGATGCCGCCCGGTATGCCGCCAAAGACTGGGAAGCGAAGATGCAGAAAACACCAACTGTTCTCAGCTATGCCGAACCGGGGCTGCCGCCGCGAACGCTCGTGGTTGGCATGCATGCGGCGGGCGCTGCCCGGGCCTATCCGCAGGAGACCGTCCTGCGCGAAAAGCTGGTGATCGACCGTTTAGGCAGCCTGCCGCTGGCCATCGTCGTGGGCCCGGACAACCGATCAATCCGGGCCTTCCGCGCCGAACTTCCCGCCTCCGGCCGTCCAACCGAGTTCTACCGGCTAACGGGTGAGGCCGAAGCGATCCTGATCGATGACGCCACCGGCAGCCGCTGGAACTTTCAGGGGTGCGCTCTGGCGGGACCGGCCGCGGGCGCCTGTCTCGACCGTGTCGACATGATCAAAGACTACTGGTTCGACTGGCGGCACTACCATCCGGATACCTCCGTGTTTGGCCGCGCCCGCTGAGCCGGTTTGTCGCCCCGGCAAAATGCAAACCGGGCAGGCGCTACCCGGGTCGACCGGGAGCGCCTGCCCGCAGGCTCAGCTAGGGGGTAGGCGCTCAGGCGGCCGTGGCCGCCCTGTGGCGGCGTAGGAAGCCGAGGCCGGCCAAGCCGGTGCCAACGCAGAGCAGGGTGGCCGCATCGGGAACGTCCGTCGCGGCAGGAGGCGGTGTCGAGTTGGTGAAAACGCCCTGTTCGAGCGTATCGAGGACGATGTAGCGATTCGGTGTCGTGATGGTGATATCAGCGAAGCCGAACGTTTGGGTGTCACTGGTTACGCCGAAGAACCGCAAGCCGGAGCCAATGCTCAGGGTGGATACTGACTGCGCCGCCAAGCCTTGCGGGGTGACCGTGACGGTTCCCGCACCTCCGCCATCGCCGCCGAGTCCCAGTGCAAAGCCAAAGGCGTTTACGGGGGTAGCAACGCCACCGGTGCGGAAGGTTACTCGCATGGTGACGGTATTGGTTGAAGTCTTCGTGTCGCTGAGGAGAATAGCGCCGCTGCCCCAGTTGTTCCAGGTCTGCGTGGTGTTAGCTAAGGTCTGTCCAAGATAGTAGTTGGAGTTCTGCGTGCCGACCACCTGGAAGCTATTGTTAAAGTAGCCGTTCATGTTGTTGTAAAAGGCCATGTTGCCCGGCTGAACCGTATTGCCAACCGTAAAGCCGCTCGAAGCGCCGCTCGAGAAGGTGTCGAGGTTCAGGGTAATAATGTTGCTCACCCCGGTCAGCCATTCGCCCCGGTCATTTGTAATCAGCGTGGCCGCACTTAGTGGGCTTGTTGCCGTTACGGCAAGCCCCGCCGCGGCAAGATAAAGTCGGAGTAAGTGTTTCATGTTGATTCCTATGGCCTGGGCGCGGCGCATAACTGCCCCGCCGAGGACTTATTGTCTTGATTCAGTACGATAGTCCTGGAACGGCTTGCAAGTTCTCAGCCGCCTCGAACAGGGAAGTCCCGGCGGTTTGGCCGCGTTAATCCGTAAACGGTTTGTCGGCGTCACGGCGGCGCTCTCCTGCCTGCCGCTATCCAGTGCTATACAGTAGGCTGGTAACTATGGCCACCACACGCCGTACCTTTCTGCGCACCTCCTCAGTTGTCTATTCCCTGGCGCCGACCGCCGCCTCTTTGGCGCAGTCCGGCCCGGACGGCGTTCAACTGGGGTTCATCGGCAGCGGGGTGCGCGGCAAACAGCTCATCGAAGAATTCTCGAGCGTACCGGGTTCCCGTGGCGTGGCCGTGGCGGATCTGTACGATGGCTGCCTGCAGCGCGCCAAAGAGCAACTCGGGGACGACATCTGGACCGGCCGGGACTACCGTGCCCTGCTCGATAAGAAGGGAATTGACGCGGTGGTGATCGCCACCCCCGACCACTGGCACGAAAGGATCACCCTCGATGCCCTTTCGGCCGGCAAGCACGTCTACATTGAAAAACCCCTGACTTGGTCCATCGCCGAAGGCCCCCGCCTCATCGCTGCCGCCAAAGCCAGCGGCAAGGTTCTGCAGGTCGGCAGCCAGGCCAAGACGTCAGCACTCACGGCCAAAGCCCGCGAAATCATTGCCAGCGGAGCGCTCGGCAGGGTAAACATGATCCGCATGGCCAACCATCGCAATTCCGCCGAAGGTGCCTGGCAGTATCCGGTCCCGCCGGATGCCTCAGAGAAAACCATCGACTGGCTTACCTGGCAGGGCCGCACGAGGAAGCGAGCGTTTGATCCTAAAATTGTTTTTCAATGGCGCCGCTTCTGGGACTACTCCGGCGGCGTTGCCGCGGACCTTTTCGTGCATCAGTTCACTCAGATGCACGAGATCATGGGCGTCCAGGCACCGCTGTCGGCCGTCTCGCAGGGATCTATCTCCAAGTGGAAAGACGGGCGGACCGTGCCGGACGTGATGAACTCCCTGCTTGAGTACCCGGAAGGCTTTCTAGTGGATGTCTATGTCAACCAGGCCAACGGCCAGCAGCCGCGCGGCATTTTCATTTACGGAGACGAAGGTACTTTGCTCGTGACCTTCAACAAACTGGAACTGACGCCCGAACGCGCGTCCGGTAAAGCGCAGGAGTATGGCAGTCTTAATTTCCCAAAGAAACTGCGCGACGAGTATCTCGCCCAATTCGCGGGCGAGGCTCGCCCGTCCCGCCGCGAACCGAAGGAGATCATGGTCGAACGCGGCCAGTCGCATAACTGGTACTTCATCGACTCAATCCGGAACAACAAGCCCAGCCGCGAAAACGCCGAGGAGGGCCACTTTGCCGCCGCGGCCGCCCACCTGTGCAACCTCGCCTACCGCCACAAAACGCGCGCGTCCTGGAACCCCGCGACGGCCAAGGTGAAGCTCTAAGTCGATGACCGGCGCCGAAGTCTTGCTGCGTACCCTCCTCGCCCACGGCGTCGAGGTCTGTTTTGCCAACCCCGGCACCTCGGAGATGCACTTCGTGGCGGCGCTCGACCGCGTGCCCGCCATGCGCGGGGTGCTCTGCCTGTTTGAAGGCGTCTGCTCTGGCGCAGCCGATGGCTACGCCCGCATGACGGGCCGGCCCGCCGCCACGCTGCTCCATCTCGGCCCTGGCCTCGCCAATGGTCTGGCGAATTTTCACAACGCCCGCAAGGCCCGCACCCCCATCGTGAGTCTGATCGGCGAACACTCTACTCGCCATTTGGCCTACGACGCGCCGCTCACCGCTGACATCGCCGCCTTTGCCGCCACGGTTTCGCCCGAGGTGCATCGCCTCGAATCGCCGGCCGCCATCGGCCCCACGACGGCCCGGGTGATCGCCGCGGCCCGCCGCTATCCCGGCCGCATCGCCCACCTGATCATCCCGGCCGATTTCTCCTGGTCCGAGGGGGGCCCCATCGGGGAACCTGCTCCGCCCGCGCCGCCCCCCGCGCCGCCCCCCGTGTCGGCTGTTCCGCCGCAGGGCGGAGCAGGGAATTGGGGGCTGCTGCTCGGCGGCCAAACGGCGGGCGAGCGCGGTCTGGCGCTGGCCTCCCGTCTGGCCGCCGCCGGTTGGCGCGTGTTGATCGATCGCAACGCGGCCCGCGTCGCCATGGGCCGCGGAGGCTTCCAACCCGAGCGAATCGCCTACTTCCCCGGCCCCGCTCAAGAGCAGTTGGCCGGTCTGACGGACCTGGTGCTGGTGGAAGCTAAAGCTCCCGTTTCTTTCTTCGGCTACCCGGACGAAGCCAGCTACCTGACCCCGCCCGAGTGCCGCGTCCACGAACTCGCTACACCCGAACAGGACGGCCTTGCCGCTCTGGCCGCCTTAACCGCCAACCTGCCGGCAGACCCCGGCTGGGAGGATCCGCCGGCCCTGCTGCCGCCGCCGCTTGGGCCGCTCACCGTGGCTGCGCTCGGCCAAGCCATCGCGGCGCTCCTGCCGCCGGATGCGATCGTCTCGGATGAGATGGTCTCCTCGGGCCCTCCTGTGCTCGCGGCGCTCCGCCACGCCCCGCGTTTTGATTACCTGCCGGTAACCGGTGGTTCGATCGGCCAGGGTCTGCCCGTGGCCGTGGGCGCGGCCATCGCCTGCCCCGGCCGCAAGGTCGTGGTGCTCGAAGGTGATGGTAGCGCCCTTTATACGCCCCAGGCGTGGTGGACCATGGCCCGCGAGAAGCTCGACATCGTCACCGTCATTTTCGCCAACCGCCGCTACCAGATCCTTGACGTCGAGATGCGCCGTACCGGCGCCAACGGCTTCGGCGAACGGGCGAGGGCCATGGTGGATATCGGTACGCCGCCGCTCGACTTCGTCCGCATCGCCGAAGGCCTTGGCGTTCCCGCGGTGCGCGTGGAGACCGTGGAGGCCTTCCTCGAACACTTCGCGCGGTGCCTGCGCGAACCGGGGCCGAGCGTCATCGAAGCGATACTCTAAGGCAAGACGCGCCGTTGGCTTCGTTTCGCAATTTCGGTGCGCCTAAAGTTCTGTGGCCGCCAGAAACAGCGCGTTGCACTCTTCTTCCACTACTCCGCCGAGCACCGTTGCCCTGCGGAAACCGGTCCGCCGCGCCACTTCCGTGGCACGGATATCGATCTGGTTGCCGCCTAAAGCCTGGTTGCCGCCTAAAGCCTGGTTGCCGCCTAAAGCCTGGTTGCCGCCTAAAGCCTGGTTGCCGCCTAAAGCCTGGTTGCCGCCTAATGCCTGGTTGCCGCCTAAAGCGGTCAAGAACGGAATCGAAGGACCATAGACGATCGTCGGAATCCCCGCCCACAAAGCCGCGGCCATGCACATCGGACACGGTTCGGCGGACACGGTTCGGCGGACACGGTTCGGCGGACACGGTTCGGCGGACACGGTTCGGCGGTCGTGTACAGCGCGAGTCCCGCCCAGTCGATCCCCGGCCGCGGTTCGGCGCCGCGATTGATGGTATCCGTTTCCCCCGTGCAGGAGCGGGTTTTGCGGCGACTTGTTCCAGCCCTCGGCGACAATCTCGTTTTTCGCCGCGTCCACCGGCACCGCCGCGTAGGGCGCCCGGGGATTGTTGGCCCTCAAGGCGATCGCCCGTCGCAGATGTTTCTCGTGCTCCTGCTCAAGCAGGAGGGAGGACAGGAACTGGCGCCGATCACTCATTGCGGTCTGGCAGATGTGGCTTGGCTGGTATGCCCACGCTCGTATGGATTAAGGATAGAATCTGTGGTCATGCGATATCTCGTGCTTGTTGTGATACTTGTTACGGCGGCTTTCAAGGCGATGGCTCAGCCGGTCGCGATCGATACCCCGAAACCCGCGCCGGAGTGGGCTCTCTGGCAGCGCCATCTCCTGAAAGAGTACTGGCCGGCTTCGCAGGAGTTTGTCAAAAGGTACACGCGTCCCGACGGCACGCTCATCTGGCGCGCGAAATGGCCCGGCATGGACGGCAGCGACGACGGCTATGAGAGCTTCTATAACTTCCCGCTTTATCACGCGCTCGGCGGAGACGCGCGCATGGACCCGCAGGCGCGTCACTTATGGGACAGAGTGACCGAACTGTTCACCCGCTACGGGACCGTCCACAAGGAGTTTGACTCCTACTATGACTGGATGCACCACGGCGAAAGCTACGTCAACTTCTACTTCTTCGGTCTTTCCAATCCCTACGAACCGCGGATGCGGCGGCGCGCGCTCGAGTTCGCCCGCCTCTACACGGAAGGCCCCAACTGGGACCCGGTGCATAAGCGCATTACCTCCCCGATCACCGGCTCGAAGGGTCCTCGTTTCGTCAATTCGGCCGAAGATTGGGTGACGCACCGCGATGTCCTGTCGCACTATCCGCTGCCGTACAACGACATTCCGAACGTCGCGGAGTCGATGGCCTGGGAGGACGACAAGAAGTTCCCCCACATCCTAGAGATGATGAACAAGCGTATGATGCGCGCTGACGTGCCGCTGAACCTGGCGTCCACTTCGATGGTGGCGCACGCCTACATGTACACGGGTGAGGAAAAGTACAAGAAGTGGATCACCGAGTATGTCGACGCCTGGATGCAACGCGTTCGCGACAACAACGGGATCATCCCCGACAACATCGGCCCCAACGGTAAGATCGGCGAGACCATGGACGGCAAGTGGTACGGCGGCTACTACGGTTGGCGCTGGCCGCACGGGTTGTTCAACCAACTGGAGGCCACCATGATCGGCGGGGCGAACGCCCTGCTGCTGACTGGCGATGCCAAGTTCCTCGAGCTGCCCCGCTCGCAACAGGCTTATATAGCCAAGGTTAGCCGGACCGAGCAGGGCAAAGTGCTCGTGCCCAACCGGCACGCCGAGCAGGGCTGGTACGACTGGCGTCCGGCCGAGCCGCAATATCCGGTAAATCTCTGGTATCTGAGCTTCGGCGCGGGTGATCTATCGCGGCTGAACCAGTTAGTCGATGTACCGAAACTAACGAATGCCCCGTACCGCAAGGCCAAGGGGGATGACAAGAACGAAGGACCCTGGATGCTGTTTCTCGAAGGCCGCAATCCGAACTGGCCCGTCGATGTTCTGCGCGGTAATTATGCCGAATGTCTGCGACGCCTCGAGGTGATTCGCACCGACAAGACGCCGCCCGAGGAGATGAACGTACACCATTGGCAAAACCGGAACCCGGTGGTACTCGAAGGCTTGGTGCAGCAGATGATGGGCGGACCGAACCATATCTATCACGGTGGCCTGTTGCATGTGCGCTTGCGGTACTTTGATCTCGACAAGAAGCGGGCGGGCATCCCGGAGGATGTCGCCGCGCTCGTTGACCGGATTACAGAGGACAGCGTCCGGGTGACGCTCGTCAATACCTCGACGACCGCGGCGCGGCAGACCATCCTGCAGGCGGGGGCGTTTGGTGAACACCAGTTTCTGACTGTCGATGACGGCAAGACGAAGCGGCCGGTGAACGCAAAACACCTGACGGTGCAGTTGCGCCCGGGATCGGTGGGTACGCTGACGCTGACAATGAAGCGCTATGCCAACCGGCCCAGCTATGAGTGGCCCGCCGAACTCCGTCCGGCCGGGACGCCGGCGAGATAGCGGCCAGCGCCCGGTTAACCCTGCCGCGCCCGCACCCAGGGCGGAACCTCCGGTTTCCGCCTTGGTTTCGGCCGCCCAATCTGTAGCTCGAGCAACCGCTTTCCGTCGGTGACCACGGCCCGGACGGCGCTCGCTCCGAACCAGCGCCGTAACTCTTCCGGCATCTCGCGTCGCATGTCGCAGCCGGCTGAAAAGTCCGAGAAGGCGGGCAGCACCAGGAGTCCCCGCCCCTCCAGGAAGGCCGCCATCTTTTGTGAGGCCCCCGAAGCTGTCTTTACCCGCACCGCCGGATGAAAATGCCCGACCACCGTCACCACGCCTTCGAGCGGTCCGGTGGGCAACACATCGCCATGCACCACGCGCACCCCGCTCGTCCGCCACTCCGCGACGGCGGGAAACTCCGGGAACTCGGTGCTGAACGCCCGGTCGTGATTCCCGAGGACGCACACCAGTTCGGTCCGGTCCCGGAGGGCGGTGAGCGTCTGTGCGATCATCGCCCGCTCTTCGGCCGCCGGCCGCGGCGCATGGACGATATCGCCCACCAGCACCAACCGCTCCGGCCGCCCCGCCTCCACGAGTCGCAGCAGGCGCTCCCGCGTCTCCCCTTCGACGACTGGACCTAGCTCACCGCGCCGCCGCTGCGCCCAGCCGTAGCCCAGATGCAGATCGGCGACGAGCAGCGTTCGTCCCTCGTCCGCCCAGAGTGCGCCGGCGGCGTCAAACCGCATGCTTGGTGTCCCATTCGGCGTACACGGCCGCGGCCATCTCGTCGAAGGCCCGGTGGATATCCCCGGCCAGCAGAACGTCGCGGTTGAAGGCCGCAAACAACGGCAGGGCGAACGGCGAAGGGCGCGGATGCTCAAACCACTCCCACGGCGCCTCCTGCAGCCGCCGGGCTTCGGTCAGGGCTCGCGGGGCATCGAGTAAGTCCTCAAAGATCTCGCGTACCGTCTCCCGGACTAAGACGTGATCCGGCTCGTAAGTGAGCAGCGTCTGGTATAAGAGGCTCCCGTTCCAGGTCGAAAACTTCTTATTCGCCGGACCTTTGTAACTGCGTTTGGGAATGAGTTGTCCGGTTTCGGCCACGTTCCGGAACTTACGCCCGAGGGTGTCGGTCCCCCGGAGCACCGTTTCGAGGTCGTTCATGAAGCCCGCGGGGGCGAGCGCGGCCCGCAGCCGTGCCTCGTCCACGGGGACGTGCGCGCCCATCGACAGCAGGAAGCCGTGGTCGTTCGAATTCGACACTACGCTCTCGCCCCGCGCCAGGCGCCAGGCGACCACCCAGGCCAAGCTCTGGTTGACCGCGCGTCCGGCCACACAGTGCAGCAGGATTACCTGCTGGCGGCCCCGGCGCACGCGCTCCACCTGCACGGGCGAATCGACGGGGATTGGCGCGGCCTCGGCCTGACGCTCGACAAACCCTGCCGCCAAAGCGGCCACCCGCTCCGGCACCCGGAAGACCTCGCGCAACAACTCCTCGCAGGCGGCCCGGCCCCCGGCGGCGAAGGTCTCCCGCAGCGTCCGCCGCAGGCGCAGCTCCTCTTCTGCCATGCGCGAACTCAGCGGCATCTTGCCGCCCATCCAGCGCGGCGTCTGCACCTGCTCGCTCGTCGATGGCTTGACAATGGCGATCCCCGGCTCCAGCCGCTCGATCTCCACTACCTTTCCGGCCATCAGAAACGCCTCGCCCGGCCGCAGGGAGGCCAAGAAGCCCTCTTCGACGTCGCCGAGCCGGCGGTTGTTCTTTGTCACGACCTTGACGCGAAAATCTTCAGAGATTGTGCCAATACCGTGAAAGTAGTCGCGGGCAATCTTCGGACTAGCGACCGTAAAGTGGCCGTCCTCGACGACGATTTTGCCGTACCGCGCCAGCACCTGGCCGCCGCCGGCCAGATAGGTCAGCACTTCCCGGAACTCGTGCTCGGGCAGTTCGAGATAGGGTCCCGCGCGCCGGACCAACGCGAGGGCTTCGCCGATTTCCCACCGCCGTTCTACCGCCATCCCGAGCAGGACCTGCGCCAGGACATCAAGCGGCGCCTGCGGGATCCGCAGCTCTTCGAGCGCCCCGGCGCGCACCGCCTCGCGCATCGCGATGGCTTCAAGCAGATCCGGCAGGCTTAACGGCAAGAGCCGCCCATAGGCCATCTGCCCCGTGCGGTGCCCGCTGCGTCCCAGCCGCTGCAGGGCCCGGGAAACTCCCCGGGGCGTTCCGACGAGCATCACCTGATCCACCCCGGCGTAATCCACGCCCAACTCGAGCGAAGTGGAGCAGACGACGCACTTCATCTGCCCGCGCGCGAGGCGCTCTTCGATAGCCTCGCGCTGCCCGCGCTCGATCGAGGAGTGGTGGACGCCAATGCGGTCTTCGTCTTCGGGCAGTAGAAAGCCCAACGCTGCTCCCAACCGCTCTGCGGCGGAACGGGTGGAGCAGAAGGCGAGCGTTGATTGCGCTTGGGCGAGCGCATCGACGGCGGCGAGGGCCACGCGCCCCGGGTCGTAGCCCGCCGCCGGCAACGCCTCGGGGATATGCAGATCGATGCGATGGGTGCGGCGTACGGAATCCTGCACGATGGCGCACTGCCGGTGCCCGCACAGCAGTTCGGCGATGGCCGAAGCCGGCGCCGCGGTGGCCGACAATCCGATCCGCTGCAACGTTCCGTGCCCGCGGGCGGCCAACCGCTCCAAGCTGAGCGCCAGCAACGCGCCTCGCTTGTTTTCTGCAAAGGCATGGATCTCATCGACGATCACCACCTGCGGAACGAAGCCATCGAGCCAGCCTTTTTGCGACAGCAGCGAACTCAGGCTCTCTGGGGTGGTCAACAGAAGATGGGGGCGCTGCCGGGTCATCCGGGAGCGGTCTTTCATTGCCGTATCGCCGGTTCGGATCTCGGCCCGGACCCGTTGTCGGGCGGGCAGTCCGGCGTTCAGCGCGGCCAAGGGCTCTTCGAGGTTGCGGAGAATGTCCCGCCCGAGGGCGCGCAGCGGCGTTACGTAGATGGCGACCGTGGCATTGGGCAGGGCGCCCCGGGCTGCTTCGGCACCCAGGCGGGCCAGGACCGAGAAGAAGTCCGCCAGGGTTTTCCCGCTGCCGGTGGGCGCCAGGATGAGGGTGTTATCCCCTCGCAGCGTACGGCGCCAGGCGATCTCCTGGACGTTGGTTGGGGCGGCATACCGGGCGGCGAACCAATCGGTCAACGCCTTCGGCATCCAAGCTGGCCACACCCTGCGCAATCGACCAGTCTAGCAACTCCCGCCTGATCCGCCTACCCGATCCGCTGACAACAGGCGGGGCGGAGGCTTACACGATCGGCACCTGCGCCGTGATTTCGATGCCAAATCCTTCGAGCCCAACCACCTTGCGGGGGTGGTTGGTGAGCAGACGAATGCGATGGAGGCCGAGGTCGGCCAGGATCTGCGCTCCCAGGCCGGCTTCGTGCTGCAGAACCGTGGGGCCGGCGCCGGTGGGATGCTGCGGCACCGGATCCCGCCCATGGGGTACAATCTCCCCGTTGCGCTGCTGGTATCCTGCCGTGGTTTGATGCAGATAGACGAGCGCCCCGGCGCCCTCGGCGCGAATTAGCGCGAGGGACCGGTCGACAATGCGTGCGCAATCGCAGGTGGTGGCGCCGAACAGATTGCCGTAGGCGCAGTGGGCATGAACGCGGACGAGCGGATTAGAGACGGCGGAGAGCTGACCATGGACCAAAGCGGTGTGTAGTCCGCCGCCGAGGGTCGAGGTGTAGGCGTGGGAGGTGAACTCGCCATGGGCGGTGGCGACGATCCCGGAGGCCGTGCGCTGTACGAAGCGTTCGTGTCGGAGACGGTGCCGGATCAGGTCGGCTACTGAGATGATCCGGATGTCGAATCGTTTGGCGAAGTCAATGAGTTGCGGCAGACGGGCCATGGTGCCGTCTTCGTTCATGATTTCGCAAATGACGCCGCCGGGCTGCAAGCCGGATAGCACGGCTAGGTCGACGGCCGCTTCGGTCTGCCCGGCGCGGGCGAGAACGCCGCCGGGGCGGGCGCGCAGGGGAAAGATATGACCGGGACGGGCGAGGTCTTCCGGTCGCGAGTCCGGGCGGATGGCGACGCGGATGGTGTGGGCGCGATCGGCGGCGGAGATTCCCGTGGTCACCCCGTGAGCTGCCTCAATCGAAACGGTGAATGCCGTGCCGAACCGAGAGGTGTTGGCGGCGGCCATCAGCGGCAGATCGAGCGCGTCACACTTTTCCGCACTCAACGCCAGACAGATCAATCCCCGGCCATGCACTGCCATGAAGTTGATGGCTTCCGGGGTAATGTGTTCGGCGGCGATGGTGAGATCGCCTTCGTTCTCGCGGTCTTCATCATCAACAACAATCAGCATCCGGCCGGACCGAAAGTCCGCCAGTGCCTCGGGGATGGGGGCGAAGGGCATGGAAGAGGCGCGTCAGCTCGTGCGGCGCGTTTCGTAACTCGCGTAACGCTTCTTGAAATCCGAGAAGCCTTTGCGGCCCATCAGGCCGAAGGTGAACTTCTTGCCTAACTCGACGCCCTCCTGATCGAAAGCATTGATGTTGAGCATTTCGCCCGCGAAGGCGGTCTCGAATTCGAGCAGTTGGAAGAACATGCCGATGTGTTCGGCGTCGACCCGGTCAAGCGTAAACAGGCAGTTGGGACGCTGATTCTCTGTCAGGGCGGCCTGGGTGGATTTACATTCGGCGTCGAGCAGTTTGGCCAGAGACTGGCCGGTGAGGTAATCGAAACCCTCGAGGCCGGTCCTCTCGACCGGGATGGCGCCGACTTGACTTGGCTTCTTTACCGACCAGAAGGTAAAGACTTTGTCGTTGGGCCCTTCCATGTATAATTGCACCTGCGAATGCTGGTCCGTGGTGCCCAGAGCGGCGACCGGTGTCTGCCCCACGTGTACGATTTCGCCCGATCGGTTCTTAGCTTTGCCGAGCGACTCGGCCCACAGCTGCCGGAACCAGAAAGCTGTTCCCCACAAGCGGTTGGCGTAGGGGAAGGCTACCTGAATGGTCTTACCCTTCCTGGTGAGCGCCAGATATTGAAACAGCGCCGCGCGCAGGGGAAGGTTCGCGGCCAAATCGGATTTCCAGGCGATCGTGGTCATCCGGGCGGCTCCCCGCAGCAGACCCAGGATATCCACGCCGATCAGAGCGGCAGGGACCAAACCAACGGCGGAGAGGACACTGAAGCGGCCACCGACGTTTTCTGGGATATGGAACGTGGTGTAGCCCTCGTTGGTGGCGAGCACCTTGAGATCGCCGCGCCCCTCGCTGGTCACCACAATGACACGCGAGCGAACCGCTTTCGCTCCCACGCCGGCTTCGAGCCAGGCGCGGACGATGAGGAAAGTAGCCACCGTTTCCGCGGTCGCCCCGCTCTTGGCAATCACCACCACGAGCGTCTTCTTGGGCTTCATAGAGAGCAGCGCCAAATGGACAAACTCGGGATCGACATTGTCGAGAATCACTAACCGAGGCTTGGTCGTACTGTGATCTCCCTGCACGGGGTGAGGTCCGCGGAGGGCGCAATCGAGAGCCCAAGCGCCGAGCGCGCTGCCCCCGATACCCACAAGGCAAACCGTGTCGTAGGAACCCTGCGCCTTAGCGGAGTGGGCCACGATCTGGTTAGCCAGATCGGTATCCTTCGGCAGGTTTGGAAAACCAATCGTCCCGCCGTCGGTCAATGCCTTCACCCCGGCCAAAGCCGCGCTGGCAAGCCGTTCAGTTGACGCCAGTTCTTCGACAGTTACACCATCAGCTGCACCAACCATCCGCGCCAGCAGATTGGTCTCGTCAAATTGGATCGCCATTGGTCCTAGTGTACGTCAGCTCACAACCCGGTGTCGGCCAGTTACCGGCGCATCCCGTATTGCGCTCGAACCGGAGTGGGGAAGGTCCGTGAAATATGGTCCTGCCAAGTGAGGCACTCCTCATCCACGAAGGCCCAAGCCAAGCCGATGAAGCCGGCGATCATGCTGAGCACTCCTCCAAAGATGCGGCGCCGGTGATCTTTGGGCGTCAAATCGTTCCCATCGAAATGAACCAGACGCAGACCAACACATTCCATTCCCGGTGAAGGCGTCTCTGCGAGCAACCAAAATATCTCGTAGAACAAGCCCAAAAGACCTGTTGCGACTGCCACGATGGCCATCGTCGTCGTGTCCCAGCCGGTCTCCAAGCGGAACCAAGGCAGTCCCTCGCAACCCACGTACAGGATGCCGAGGAAGAGCAGCATGCAACCGAGAACGATGACGAAGTCGATAAGCCCGCCGAGTAACCGGTGCGTCCGCGTAGCTACCGGATAGTCGCAATAGATCACCGCGTCGACCGAAGTTGCAAGGGTGCGAGGGGCCGGACCAGTGGTAGGAAACGCCAGGACTCCTTGCTGCGGGAGATAAGAAGATCGGCTCCCGGCTTGCTTGCGCTGCCGCTTCGGCGGTGCGGCGGCCGGACCATGACCGTCGATTGTATGGACCTTGCCTTCCTCGCGAACCGAGAACAAGGTGCCTTGCAGTGCGGAGGCATGCCGGGGCGTCGACCGTGGCGCAGAATCGTTGGAGTGCTCAAGGCGGAGGCGCCCAACCGGGGCAGTTTGCGTCTGGGGCGACTCTACTGGATCCAGCTTCAGTGCAGTAGCGGTCCGGATAGCCAAAACAGGCCCGGAGTTGTGGCCGAGACGACGGCCACAGTTCTGACAACGATGGTCGTCTTCACCGATGGAAACCTTGCAGTTTGGACACTTCATATTTGACGGTTCGCTTGTTGCCTCGCCCAAAGAGCCTGTGCTAGGGTTGCAGGTTTGGCGATGGTAAAAAAGTTCGATCCAGAGCCGGCTGGCCATTACAATAGTACTATACTACGACTCGCCGCTTTCACAACCATTATTCCCAAGCAAATCAAAGACTTTTCGTCCGCACTTTGCTGCCTCTCTTCAACCGCACTCGTGCTATCGGCAGCGTTTGCCCTAGGCTTTATACTGATTGCAGAAAAAGTTTACGGGCAGGTGTTGCCTCCGCGGCGGGCGCCATTGGCTGACCCCTTAGCCCCGCCCGTAGCGTCCCGGAAGCCGGCCGCGCTGCGCCCGAACGCCCCGGCCTCCGATGAAGTGCTGGTTCGGGCCATTGGGCAGGAGGTTGACGGCCGGATCTACCATTTGCGAGGGGCGGCTGAAGTGGAGACCGCCGAAATCCTTCTCAAAGCCGATGAGATCGACTACAACGAACTCACCGGGGACGTGGACGCCCGCGGCAACGTCTACTACAGGAACTATTCAAGCTCGGAGGAGATGTGGGCGGGTAAGGTGAAGTACAACTTGAAGGAAGAGTCCGGAACCTTCTCGGAGGTAAGGGGTAATGCGCAGGGAAAGATCGAATTCCGGCCGGGGCTGCTCATGTCGCAGAACCCCTTTAATTTTCAGGGGCGTTGGGCGGAGAAGATAAAGAATCGCTTTATCTTGTACGATGGCTTCCTGACCAACTGCATTCTGCCCAAGCCGTGGTGGCGCCTGTCGGGTCCCCGGTTCGACATCATCCCTGGCGACCGCGCCCTGGCCTACCGCGCGGTGTTCCGGATTCGCCGGATTCCGATCTTCTTTGCGCCGGTGTTTTACAAGTCCCTGGCCGAGCAACCGCGGAAGAGCGGATTCCTGACGCCGAACTTCGGTAATAGTACCCGTCGGGGTTTCATGTATGGCGTTGGTTACTACTGGGCTATCAACCGCTCCTACGATGCGATGTACCGCGGCCAGCTGTTCACCCAGCGCGGTTTGGCACATGAGGTGAATTTCCGTGGTAAGCCGCATCAGGGTACCGATTTCAATTTCTACCTCTATGGGGTCAATGATCGCGGCCGGCTCACCGATAGCGGTGAGCGGATCAAAGAGGGCGGGTTTCTGATCAACGGCTCGGGGAGGTCGGTGCTGGGGCGGGGATGGACCGGGGCAGCGAACATAAACTATTTGTCTTCATTTCTTTTCCGACAAGCTTTCACGCAAAGCTTTAATGAGGCGATCTTCTCTGCGGTCAACTCGGATGGGCACGTGCAGAAGAGCTGGGATACCTACGTTTTTGGGGTGGAGTTTTCCCGCCACCAGTTTTTCCAGAGCACCCTTCCCGATGACCAGGTGGTGATTCGGAAGTTGCCGTCGCTCGATTTCCACACCCGGGAGCGGCGGCTGTTCGGGAAAGTCATTCCCGTGTGGTACTCGTTTGACTCAAGTGCCGGCTTCTTCAAGCGCCGGGAACCTGGCTTCATCACGCGTCAGTTTACCGACCGCCTGAACTTCGCACCGCGGGTGATGGCCTCTCTGCAATGGAAGGGTTTCAGCCTGACGCCCTCCTACACATTTCACGCCACCCACTACGGCTCCCGCAAAGACCTTTCGACGGCCACAACGGCAACTGCCACCGCCGGCCAGGACTTCTATCGGCAGGCCAACGATTTCGGCGCCGAATTGATGCTGCCTTCACTCGAGCGCATCTTCCACGGACCGAAGTGGTTGGGAAGCGAGGTAAAGCATGTCATCGAGTCCAGGGTCACGTTTCGTCACGTTTCCGGCGTGCGCAGTTTCCGCGAGATCATCCGGTTTGACGAAGCCGACATCCTGACCTCGACGTCCGAGGCCGATGTCTCGCTGACCAACCGGCTTTACGCCAAGCGCAACGGGACGGTGAGTGAGGTCCTCTCCTGGCAGGTGATGCAGCGCCGTTATTTTGACCCGACCTTCGGCGGCGCGGTGGTTGAAGGGTCCCGCAACGTATTTCTCTCTTCGACTACCCTGACCGGATACAGTTTTATCGACCGGCCGCGTCATTATTCGCCGGTCATCTCGGTGTTGCGCGCGGCGCCGCTGCGGTCGGCCGCACTCGAATGGCGCACCGACTGGGATCCTTTGTTCAAGCGGATTACCAACTCGACCGTGATTGCCGATGCCCGTCTCGGGCAGACGTTTTTCGGCATCGGCCACAACCAGGTGCGGGGAACCCCGCAGGTGAGTCCCAACGCGAATCAGTTGCTCCTGCGCGGGGGGATTGGAGCGCCCGGGCGCCGCGGTTGGAGCGCCGGCTACACCGGGGTCTACGACTTCCGGGAGGCGAAAATGCAGTTTGCCACCACCGAACTCAGCTACAACTCGGACTGCTGCGGCCTCAGCTTTCAATTCCGCCGCCTCAGTTTCGGCACGCGCAACGAAAACCAATATTTGGTATCGTTTGCGATAGCCAACATTGGCAGTTTTGGTACCCTGCGCCGCCAAGAGCGCATGTTCTAAGGAGAGCCTTCATGCAAAGACGGGATTTCGGTTTGATGATGTTGAGCGCACCGCTCCTGGCCCAAGCGCCGGCAAAGTTCCGCGTCTACGTGGGAACGTACACGCGGGGCGCCAGTAAGGGCATCTATCAATATGAGATGGACGCCGCCTCGGGCATTCTGTCGCCCCTCGGCCTTGCTGTCGAGACCGCCAACCCTTCCTTCCTCGCGCTGCACCCGAAAGGGAACTTCCTGTACTCGGTGGGAGAACTCGACGAGTTCCGGGGCGAGAAGGTGGGGTCCGTCAATGCGTACGCTATCGATCGGGCCACCGGCAAACTGACCCAGTTGAACCAGGTGGGCAGCGGCGGCAGTGGCCCCTGCCACGTCAAGGTCAGCGACAACGGCAAATTTGTCCTTTGCGCGAATTACGGCAGCGGAAGCGCTTCCGCTTTTGCCTTGGCCGCCGATGGAAAGATCGGCAAGCGCACGGGTTTCTTCCAGCACGCCGCGCCGTTCGGCCCCAATGCGGCCCGGCAGTCCGGTCCTCACGCTCATTCGATCAATCTCGATAAGACGAACCGTTTCGCCGTCGTGGCCGACCTCGGCAAGGATCGCGTCATGGTCTACAAGTTCAATGCCAGGAGCGGCGCCATGGCTACCCACGGTGAGTTCGCTGTAGCCCCGGGGAGCGGGCCGCGCCACTTCGCCTTCCACCCCAACGGCAAGTGGGCCTATGTGATCAACGAGATGCTCTGCACCCTAACCGCGATGAACTGGGACGGCACGGCCGGTCAGCTGTCCGAGATCAACACTGAAGCGACGATGCCGATCCCGGTCGCCCGCGGCCTCAGTACGGCGGAGACGGTGGTCCATCCCAACGGCCGCTTTGTGTACGGATCGAACCGCGGCCATGACTCGATTGCCATCTTCTCGATCGATGCCGCCTCGGGCAAGATCAAACGGATCGGCAATGAGTCGACCCAGGGGAAGACGCCCCGGAACTTCAACATCGATCCCACGGGCCGGTTCCTGGTGGCGGCCAACCAGGATTCGGACTCGCTGATGGTCTTCCGCATCGATGGTTCGACCGGCAAGCTTTCCCCGGTCGGCAAGCCGGTTCCGGCGCCCGTGCCGGTCTGCGTGAAGTTCCTGCCGATGGCGTAAAGCGCGCTAGAACCGCTTGGGGCGGTAGATCTCCGTGGGGGGCCAGGCGGCCGGGATGGCGACTTCGACAAAGGCGACCATCATCTCCTGCCAGCTCTGCTCCCCCCAGCGTACGGTGGCCGCGGGGTCCGGATTGCGCGGGTTGTTGCGCGAGTTGTCGAACGTAGCCTCGACCCGGATTACCTCTCCGGCGGCTAACTCCACGGGCCGGTGCAGGACCCGGCGTAACTGCCAGTCGAACCGGTACCGTGGCAGGTCCAGGATCAGCGCCTCCCCGGCCATCACCCGCATGCTCCGGCCGCGCAGGTGCATATGGGGCGTGACGGCCAGCACGCGCACTCCGGTCTGTACGGGGAACTCCGCTGTTACGGGATAGGACTTGGCGAACGGGGGAATGGCAAACTCCCATTGGGCCACCGACAGGGTGTAGACCCGCTCCCGCGGCGGTGGTCCGAATTCGAGACGTACCTCCGTCTGGTCCTGCTCGGCCTTCTCCGTAGCGGTATAGTGCATCTGGAGAACGATCTCGGCCCCGGCCGGCAGGAGTTTCGCCAAGCCGGCGGGCCAACGCAGGACGCCCTCGCCGGGCAGATAGGTGCCGAGGACTTCGTCCTCTACCGAGAGCCTTCCTCCCCGCAGAAACTCGCTGCGCGCGGTACGCACGAACGCCACCGCATGGTGGACCACGCGGCGGTTGCCCGGCCGGATTTCGATGGCCTGAATCCATTGCGGCTTCCCCAGGCCGGTGGGCAGCACGAAGTGCTGGTAGTCGACGGTTGTACCGGATTCGACGGCGAAGGGCGTGGGCATGCGCAGGGACAGGTCGGCCCGTACTGTGGGTCGTGCCGATAACGCCGCCGGCCGGGCTCCGGCGCCGGGTGCGGGGTGGGCCGCCCACTGCCGCAGCACGGATACCTCCGTGGGGGGCAAGCCGCCGCCGGGGGGCATCGATTCCCGGAGCACCGCATCGCGAATGGCCTTGGCAAAGGGCCGCGCTTCGGCGTAGGAGCCGAGCGCCATCGGCGCCGCTTCTCCCGCCTGATGGCAGCCAAGACAGCGCCGCTCAAGAATCGGCAAAACATCGGCGTAAAAAGATACGGCCAACAAAGCCGCAAAGCTCAGCATCTCTTGATAAGATACCCACAATGCTTCGAATCAGTTTCCTCTTCCTTGCAGCGATACCGCTAATGGCGCAGGACGGAGCGGAGGCTCTGGCCATTCTTAAGAAGAATTGCTCGGGCTGCCACAACGTCAACTCCGTGAACGGTGGCTTGGCGCTTGACTCCAAAGAAGCCATTCTGAAGGGCGGCAATCGCGGGCCGGCGGCGCCGATCCTCATTGCCGCGGTAAAACACGCAGGCGATCTCAAGATGCCCAAGGGCGGCAAAAAGCTCTCCGATGCTGAGATTGCCGTGCTCGAAAAATGGGTGCAGGACGGTATGCCCGCGCCGGCTTCCTTTTTGCAGGCCAAGCGCCGGACGAGCAAGCACTGGGCGTTCCAACCGGTCCGGCCGAAACCGGCCGGCGCCACCATCGACACATTTGTCCTCGCCAAGCTACAGGAGAAGGGGCTGGCACTGTCGCCCCGCGCCGACAAGCGGACTCTGTTGCGCCGCGTGCACCTCGATCTGACTGGGCTGCCACCCACCCCGAACGAGGTCGAAGCGTTCCTTAAAGATGAGTCGCCGAACGCCTATGTCAAGGTGGTGGATCGACTGCTTGCCTCGCCCGCCTACGGCGAACGCTGGGGCCGCCATTGGCTCGACGTGGCCCGCTACTCGGATACCGACGGCTACACAATTGACGCCCCCCGCGACATCTGGCCCTACCGCGAATGGGTCCTCAAAGCGATTAATAAGGATATGCCGTTCGATCAGTTCGTAGTCGAACAGATTGCCGGCGACTTACTCCCCAACCCGACCACCGATCAGGTGATCGCTACCGGCTTCCACCGGAACACCCCGTCCAATTATGAAGGCGGCATTGATTTTGAGCAGTATCGTGTAGAGGCGGTGGCCGACCGGGTCGCCACCACCGGATCGGCGTTTCTCGGCCTGACGCTGGCTTGCGCCCGCTGTCACGATCATAAATACGACCCGATCACGCAGCGGGAGTTTTATCAGATCTTTTCTTTCTGGAATGGCGTGGATGAGATCGACAAGGAAGAGGATCGCAAGTACTTTAACCGTCCCTTCCTTGAAATTGGCAGCGACGAGGAGAAGGCCCGCCAAGTGAAATGGGACGCTGACTTCCAACTGCTTGAGCTCAAGATCCGCAAGCACCAGGAGACGCTTACCGAAAACGCGGACAAGGATCCGACGCTTATTGCGCTGCGCAAGGAGCTCGCCGACCTTCGCAAGCAGAAGCCCAACCTGTTGCGCACCCTGATCATGAAGGAGCGGCCCACGCCGCGGCCATCGTACATCCATCTGGGAGGGGACTTCACCCGGAAGGGCAGCCCCGTCGAGCCGGGTGGCATCTCCTTCCTGCCGCCCATGCCGGCCCGGGCCAACCGTCTCGACTTCGCCAAGTGGCTGGTGGCCAAGGATAACCCTTTAACTCCACGGGTGACGGTAAACCGAGTCTGGCAGAAGTATTTCGGGCGGGGCATCGTCGATACGGAGAGCGACTTTGGCGTGGTGGGCGACCGGCCTACGCACCCAGAGTTACTGGACTATCTGGCTGCCTCTTTCATGGAGAGCGGCTGGAGCCAGAAGGCTTTACATAAGCTGATTGTGACCAGCGACACCTACCAGCAGGCCTCGCTGCCGCGTCCGGACGCCGCGGCCGTCGACCCGGAGAACAAGCTCCTCGCGCGGCAGAACCGGCTGCGTCTCGACGCCGAGATCCTCCGCGACTCGGCGCTCGTCAGCAGCGGCCTTTTGACCCAGCAGATCGGCGGCCCGAGTTTCTTCCCGCCGATTCCCGCCGGCGCTTTGAACGTGACCCAGGTTGTCCGCGAGTGGAAGACCGCGACGGGCCCCGAACGCTACCGCCGCGGCATGTACACCTTCTTCCAGCGCAGTGCAGCGCACCCAAGCCTGACGGTGTTTGACGCCGCTGACGGCATCACCTCCTGCACGCGCCGCATCCGCTCGAACTCTCCGCTCCAGGCGCTTACCCTGCTCAACGATGAGGCAAGCTTTGAGTTTGCTTCATCGTTGGCCCAACGCATTTTGAAGGAAGCGCCCGCCGAAGAGGGCGCCCGCCTCCGTCACGGCTTCGAACTCGCCGTGCAACGCACCCCGCGCCCCCGCGAGACCGAGCGCCTGCTCCGCTTTATCCGCCAGCAGCGGGACTCCCAACCCGCGGCCGGCGAAACCCAGCTTTGGACCGGCGTCTCCCGCGTCCTGCTGAACCTTGACGAGTTCATGACCCGAGAGTAACTCCCCATGGATCTAGAAAACAGACTTACCCGGTTTCAGACACGCCGGCAGTTATTCCGCAATTGCGGTTTCGGTATTGGTAAAGTCGGCTTGGCTTCGCTGCTGGCTGATGGCCTGCTGGGGGCCGGCAAGGGCCACTTTCCGGCCAAGGCCGATCGCGTGATCTTCCTGTTCATGGCCGGCGGCCCGAGCCATCTGGAGTTACTCGACTACAAGCCCCAGCTGGTGCAGTGGGATGGCAAGCCGACACCGGAGTCGTTCCTCAAAGGCAAACGCTTTGCCTTTATGGACACCTTCTCGAAGGAGACGCCGAAACTGCTCGGCACCCGCCGCACCTTTAAGCAATACGGCAATTCCGGCCATCACTTCAGCGACCTGCTGCCCCATGTCGGCTCGATTGCTGATGACCTCACCGTACTGCACGGCGTTTCGACCGAGAACTTTAACCACGGTCCGGCGAAGATGTTCGCGAACACGGGTAGCATCCGCGCGGGGAGGCCCTCGATGGGGGCGTGGGTGACGTACGGCATCGGCAGCGAGTCGAAGGACCTGCCCGGCTTTGTCGTGCTGCAGAGCGGCCCCCGCGGTCCCCGCAGTGGCGCGGCGCTGTGGTCGAGCGGCTTTCTGCCCACCTCCTATCAGGGCATTCCGTTCCGCAGCGTCGGCGACCCGATTCTGAACCTCTCGACGCCCAAGGGCGTCAGCCCGGAGCAGCAGCGGCAGACAATTGAAGTTCTCAAGGACCTCAATCAAATGGAGCTCGAAGAGACGGGCGATGCCGAAATCGCCACGCGCATCACGCAGTACGAGATGGCGTACCAGATGCAGACCTCCGGACCCGAATTGATTGACTTTTCAAAGGAGTCCCAAGAGACGCTCGATATGTACGGCGCCGAGCCGGGCAAACGGAGTTATGCCAATAACTGTCTGCTCGCTCGCCGGTTAGTGGAGCGGGGGGTGCGCTTCGTGCAGTTGTACCATACGGACTGGGATCACCACGACGACATTACCAAGCCCCTGGACTTAGTGGCCAAAGAGGTCGATCGCGCCTCGGCCGCGCTGATTAAGGATCTCAAACAGCGTGGGCTGCTGGACCGGACGCTGGTGGTCTGGAGCGGGGAGTTTGGCCGCACCCCGATGGGCGAGGTGCGGGAGAAGGGCAAAATTGGCCGGAATCACCACATCGACAGCTTCAGCATGTTCATGGCCGGCGGCGGACTGAAGCCCGGCGTGCGGTACGGCGGCAGCGACGAGTTTGGTTTCTCACCGGTAGAGGCCAAGATTGAGATCCACGATATTCACGCGACGATTCTCAATCAGTTAGGGCTCGACCACACCAAGCTGACGTTCCGTTCGCAAGGCCGCGACTTCCGGCTGACCGACGTGGCTGGACACGTGATTAAGCCAGTGATCAGTTAGTGGGAGCGGGGGGCCGGCCGCGGCCCCCCGGGCTCCCTTACTTATCCGTCAGGGCGACCACGCCGGGTAACTGCACCCCGCCCAAGAACTCGAGCGAAGCGCCGCCGCCGGTGGAGACGTGCGAGATCTTATCGCTAAGGCCCGCGGTCTTGATAGCCTTTTCGGAATCGCCGCCACCGACGACAGAAATCGCGTTTGATCCGGCCACGGCGCGGGCGAGAGCCATGGTGCCCGTGTCAAACGGCGGCAGCTCGAATACGCCCATCGGCCCGTTCCAGATGATCGTCCGGGCCGACTGTACCACCGCGACGTAAGCCGCCACGGTAGCCGGACCGATGTCAAGAGCCATTTTGCCTTCGGGAATCACGGTAACCACTTCGCTCTCGGCTCCGGCCTTGAACTCGGCCGAAACGACATGGTCCACCGGCAACATCAGCTTGTCGCCCGCTTTGGCCATGAGATCGCGGGCCAGTTCGAGTTTGTCGTCCTCGACGAGAGACTTGCCGATCGCCTCGCCTTTGGCCTTGGCGAAGGTATAGGCCATCGCTCCGCCGATCATCAGGCGGTCGACCACCTTGAGCAGGTTCATGATGACTTCGATCTTGTCAGAGACCTTGGCGCCGCCGATGATGGCGACGCAAGGCCGTTCCGGATCCGTGGTGGCCTTGCCGAGATATTCGAGCTCTTTATCCATCAGCAGGCCCGCCGCCGCTTGCGGTACGAAGGCGATCATGCCGACGGTGGAGGCGTGGGCCCGGTGGGCGGTGCCGAAAGCATCGTTGACGTAGACATCGCAGAGGCTCGCCAACTGCCGGGCAAACTCCGGATCGTTCTCCTCTTCAGCGGCGTGGTAACGCAGGTTCTCGAGCAGCAGTACCGCACCTGGCGCTGGCTTCATCGCTTCGACCTCCGGTCCCACGCAGTCCGACGCGAACGCCACCGGTTGGCCCAACAACTCCGCTAAACGGACCGCCACCGGCCGCAGGCTCATCTCCGGGTTCCGCGTGCCCTTCGGTCGGCCCAGGTGGCTAGCGAGAATAAGCGCCGCGCCCTGCGCCAGGGCGTATTGAATGGAGGGCAGGGAAGCTTTGATCCGCTTGTCGGAGGTGATCTCCTGGCCGCCGTTGGCCAGCGGGACGTTGAAGTCCACGCGCATGAAAACGGTCTTGCCGTTCAGGTTCAGGTCACGTATTGACAGTTTTGCCATTAGAATTCCGAGCGTACCACGTCGAACATCATCCGCACCCCGGTGTAGAACTGGTCGAGCGGAATCCGCTCGGCATCCGAGTGCATGGTAGCCAGAATCTGCCCCGGCAGCACGAGCGGCGTGAAGCCGTAGGCAGGGAGTCCTTTGTGGCGGAACTTGGTGGAATCGGTCGAATAGGGCACGAGCATCGGCGTCACCTCCGCCTCGGGATGGTACTTCAGAATCACCTGCCGCAAGACACCGAACAGCCCCGTGTCGTAGTTGGAGGTCCCCGGGTCGCCCGGCGGGGTGTTGGTCAGTTCGACGGTGACGCGGGGGTCGTTGATGCGGGCCTTCAATTCGCTGATGAACTCGTCGGCGTTGGTGCCCGGCAGCAGCCGGCAGTCGATGGTCGCCTCCGCGGTCGAAGGGATCACGTTCACCTTGGGCGGGTCGCCCACACCGCTGCGCAGGGTGGTTAGCGTCATGGTGTTCTTTTGAATGGCGGCCGTGAATTTGCCCGCGGCGAACTCGCCGCCGCTGGCTTTGCGCATGGCTTCGACAACGTCGTTGACCTTGCCGCCTTCGGGCAGCGCCATGGCCCGCGCCAGGGCGGTATACAGAATCATGTTGGCGTTTTCGGGAATCGGCTGCGAGCCGTGCGCGGCTGTGCCGGTGGCCCGGAGGCGGATCCACAGCGGCTGCTTTTCCGCGACCGAGATGCCATAAACCAGCTTGCCCTGCCGGAAGATGTCTCGCGTGCCGAGGCCGCCTTCATCGAGCACGAACTCGGCGTCGATGTCGGCCGGATGGTTGGCGAGCATCCACCGCACGCCCTTGTCGCCGCCTGTCTCTTCATCGCAGCTGGCGAGCATGACGATGTCCCGCTCCGGCGTGAGGCCGATTTTCTTGAGCGTGATCATGGCCATCAGGTGCATGATCCCGATGCCCTTCATGTCGAGTGTGCCCCGGCCCCAGACAAAGCCGTCCTTCACCTCGCCCGAAAACGGATCCACGCGCCCCCAGGCTTTCCGGTCCACCGGCACGACATCGAGATGGTTCAGCAGCAGCAGCGGTTTTTTGGCTTTGTTTCGTCCGGGGATGCGCGCGACAAGGTTGATGAGCTTGCCATCGCTGGTGTCATAGAGCTTGACGGCGATGCCTACGGCTTCGAGTTCCCGTTTCATGAACTCGGCGGCGGCCTTGGTGTCGGCCGGCGGGTTGATGCTCGGGATCTGGATATAGCGCTGCAGTAGGCTCAGGGCGTAGGGTTCGAGCGTCGGCCAGTCGGGTTCGGCGGCGGCCAGGGGCAGGGCGAAGGCAATCAGGAACAGCAGTCTCATTTGTGGGTCTCCGGGACATTGGCCAGGTGCGGAGTTACCCCCGCCAGTTGATAGGCTTCGAGCAGAGCGCCGACGGCCGGGGCGTAGCGGGGCGGCGCGACGCGGTTGCCTTCGACGACGTGGATGAAGTTGGTAAAGTGCTGCAGCAGCAGTTGGCTCTGCCAGACGCCGCCGATGGGCGCGACGTGCACCTCTTCGCCTTCTTTGAACAGTTGATTCCGCACGGCCATGCCCAGCAGCGTCAACTGCCGGGCCATGCGCGAGAGGATATCGCCCGCCACGCGGTCGCCGTCGCGCGCCGCTTGGTCGACCATCGGCGCAAACGTCGCCACGCGGGACCGTGGGTATTCTTCGGTGTACCAGAGGTGCAGCAGATCATTCATGTCCCGGGCGCCGGTGGCAGCCAGCAACCGGTCGTGCAAAAGGGTTTTCGCGCCCCAGCCTTCGTGGTGCCGCAGTGAAGCCCGCAGCGCTTGCCGCGCAATATCGAACGCTCCGCCCTCGTCCCCAAAAATGTAGCCCCACCCCCCAGCGCGCGCCACGCGCCCGGCCGCGTCGCGGCCAAAGGCGATCGACCCCGTGCCGCCAATCACGATGATGCCTGGTCCTCCGGCCGCCGCGCCGGTCAATGCAATCATCGCGTCGGTGGTCACCAGCATCTTGTCGGCCGGAACCATCTCCCGCAGGATGGCCTCTTTGTCCGCCGGTCCGCCGCTGAAGCCGAGGCAGGCCGCGGCAAACCGCACCGTCTCCGGCGCCACGCCCGCCTGCCGGCAGGCTTCCGCCACGCAGCCTCCGATCACCCGGACAAATTTTTCTCGCCCTTCCGCCGCCGACTTGACGTGATTGCAGGGTCCGTCCGTGCCACGGCCCAGGATTTCACCCTGCGCATTGCCAATCAGTGCCGTCGTACTCGACTGCCCGCCATCCACGCCCAAATAGAGTTGCAAGGTTCCCGTTCCTATCTGTTTATTATCCTCGGGTTTTCGCCGGGAAGCAGGATGCGATAAAGCGTATGGTTGCCGCGCGTGCCCAAATCTTCCAGCCCCCAGTAATCCATGCGCATGCGCAGGTCCCGATACCAATACTCATCCGCGGCCGCCACGATGTAGTGGACGTTCTGCGCGAGGAACTCCTCCATGACGATCCGCCGCAGTCCGGTGGGCGGCGGCACGTGCCGGGCCGAGATCTTCGCTTCCGGAATGCCGTCGAGCACAATCCCCTCCCACGGTTGGTCCGGGCTCATCTCGAGCATCACTTCGTCGACTGTTTGCGCGAGGCCTAGATCGACCGTTAAACCATGGTTCTTCTTCCACGGCACATCGGCGCTCCAGCGCGTCACCGGCGAGTTGTCGAAGGCAAACGGGGCGGTCTCGGCCGCCGAATCGGCCCGCACGCGCCAGTGCGGCGAACGCGGAATCTCCTTGCCCGCATGGAACACCCGCATCTCGTGTACGCTCCAGCGCGCCTCGGGCCACTCGCGGCCGACCATGGCTCGCACCTGCGTCAGCGGTCGAGCCGGAAACGAGTAGCGCACCTGCAAGCCCGGCTTGCGCTCCTCGCGCAACGCGTTGTTGACGGCGTCCCGCAGGATCTCGCCTTGCGCCGATTGAAAGCCCACCAGAATCTCGGCGTGGCAGTAGGCATCGGCAATCTGCTGGAAGGAGAACACGCGCCGTCCAGCCGGCACCCCGGCATCTACCAGCCGCACAATCGGATAGCTGGGCAGATGATTCCGCAGAAAGTCCTCGGCCGGCTTGATGCGCAGCGCCTCGCGCCAAACCACCTTTTCGAGGCGCCAGCCATATCTCTCGCCGTACCACTTCATCGCATCCGGCCAGGAGAGGATGGCATGCGCTACGACCACCGCGCCCAGCAACGCCCGCGGCCACGGCAGCAGCCCCAGCGCCAGGGTGAGAAACGGCAGGCCGGGGATCAGAAAGCGGGTCCCGACGTTGGAAAAGTAAGTTGCCGAAAACACCGCCCAGACGAGCAGTAAGCGGCGCCCCAGCGCGGTCCGCAAGCTCCAGAGCGCCAGCGGCGCCAGCAGGAACAAAGGCCCCAGCCGCCCGCCGAGCGTCTGCCCCTGCATGGTGACTTCCCAGGGAATCATCCACCGAGAAGGCAGCGTGTAGGTCTTCATCGATAGCGTGTACTCGCGCTCAAACCACTGGTGCACGTACGGATTCGGGAACCAGGCGTTGAACAGCGGCGCCACGGGATTCTGCCACCAGACGGCGTTGCGGATCATCCACGGCAGAATCATCAGGGCCGCGCAGCCGGCTACGACCAGCACCGGCCGCCATTTTCGCTCGCGCCAGCCCACCCAGGCCAGCGCCATCGGCACGGCCAACGCGAGCGTATACTTCACGCCATAACTGAAGCCGGCCAGCACGCCAATCGCATACAGCAAGCCCGGCTCCCGCGTCTCGTCCCAACGGTCGAGCAGCGCGAAGACGGCGAACACGACGGCTGCCGCCGCCAGGTCGTTATAGGCGCTGATGCCGTCCACTCCAACCACGGGCGTCACGAACACAATTAAGGCCGCCCCGACTCCGGCTGCCGCGTGGCCGCGCCGCCGGGCCCAGGTGAGCATCATCCACGGCACCAGAAACAGAAACGTGGCGTGCACCATGCCGGCCGCCGAGTGCCGCCCGATGGCGAACGCCGGCAGAAACAGCATCTCAACGCCCTGGCTCAGCGCCGCATAGATGCTCGTGTGCACGGGCACCATGGCATGCTCCCGGTAGTAGCGGGCCACCAGGCCCAGGTGGTAGGTCGACCCGTCCGGGCTGATTTCCGGCGCCATCGCATTGCTCAAATAGAGCACTGCGAAGGGCCCGCCGACGAACCAGAGCAGCCGCCGCAGACCCGGCTGGAGCGGGGCGAGCCGTTCGGCCGGCAGCACCAGGGCGCCGAGCCGCCACGCCGCCAGCCCCAAGGCCACAGGAAGTGCGAAGAACACCCCGCGGTAGTAGCCATGCGCCAGTCCGAGGCCGAACAGGATCATCGCGTATCCGGCCGCGCCCAGCAGAAAGGAAAAGGCGATCTCCTCCTCCCGCCCCAGACGCACCCGCAGCCGGCTCCACAGAATGCGCCCCAGTGCGTAGCATCCACCCACGGTGGCCGCCCATCCGAGCAGCAGATAGATCACTTCACTCATTGTTCCCTGAACCCAGTTTCCTGAACCCGGCCGCTTCGAGAATCATTCCCAGTTTCGCCCCGTCTCCCGGCGCGACAAACACCTTGTCGAGCTCCAGCCGGATGATGTTCTCAGCCTTGGGCTTGATGAGCGCCGGCGGCACGGCCCAACTCTTCTCATGCCTCCCCTGCGCCATTCCCGTCGCCTGGCCGAGCAACTGGCCGTTCAGCAGCACCCGCAGCCGCACAGGACCTGTGCTCTTCCAGGTCGATTCGGCGAGCACGAAGTTCACCTGAAAGTTCCACGCCTGCGGCTCGAGCAGAAAGAAGCGCAGAGTCGGGTTTTGATTCGTCCACCGCCAGACGTCGTTCGGCGCGCCTTCGAGGATGTCGGCGACGACGTACTCCTGTGCTGCCCGCTGGCTGAAGGCGACGAATTCGCCCAAGCCCACCGGGTCGGCGCCCACGTTCAGGACCCGCTGGTAGGGCAACGGGTACCACTGCGGCACCGGGGTGCAGCCCGTGCCGAACAGGAGCAGCAGCAATCCCCAGCCTCTCATGCCGCGGTCTTGTCCTTGGCGTAGCAGAGTTCGGCCATACGGCACTCGCCGCACTTGGGTTTGCGCGCCACGCAGGTCTGCCTCCCGAAGTGGATCAACTGGTGCGAAAACTGAATCCAGCGCGATTGCGGTAGCAATTTCACAAGATCCTTCTCGATCTTTTCGGGCGTTGTCTGCCGCGTGAAATCGAGCCGTTGGGTGATGCGCGAGACGTGCGTATCCACCACCACCCCGCTGGCGATGCCAAAGCAGGTTCCGAGGACGACGTTGGCTGTCTTGCGTGCGGCGCCCGGTACGGTCAGCAGGTCGTCGATGTTCTGCGGCACCTCACCGTTGAATTCGCTCAGGATCCGCTGCGCGGCCCCGATGATGTTCTTGGCTTTGTTGTTGAAGAAGCCGGTGGAATGGACGGCCTCCGCCACTTCGGCTACCGGGGCGTGCGCGAGGTCGGTGATCGTCGGGTACTTGGCAAACAGGCCCGGGGTGACCTTGTTCACGCGTTCGTCGGTGCACTGGGCCGAGAGGATTGTGGCCACGAGCAGCTCCCAGGCGTTGCGATGGTCGAGGGCGCAGGTGACGTTCGGGTAGAGCTCGTCGAGAATGGCGAGGATGGCGCTGTAGCGGGCTTTTCGTTCGGCGGCGGACTTGGGCTTCTTCATGGCAGGATCTGTTCGAGTACGGAGGTCCCGGTCGCGCCGTCGCCGGAGGTCCAACGCCAGGATTCGGCGAGCCGGTAGCGGCCATCGGGGAGCACGGTGGGGACGGAGCGGCAGATACCGGTTTGCAACTGCCCGGCAGCGTTGACGTGGTGGTAACGCATATCCAACTCACCATTCTCACTCATCACGGCGATCAGATGACCTAGGCGGATGGCGCCTCCGGAGTAAGTGCCCCAAACGAGGTCGCCGGCCTGCTGATAGACGAACCGGGTCTCGCCGTTCACCTCTCCCGTGTCGGAATTGGCGACCGCGCAAAACTGGCGGCCATGATAGTTAAACCCCATGCTGTTATCCTGGCTCCCGGCGCCGGTCTGGTTAACTTTGCAGGGCGGGGAAGCCCAAGGCTGCGGCGATGGCCTCGACGGCGGCGGCGTCTGGTACGGAGCCTTGCGCAAGTTGGGCGCTGCCGCCGCCGCGCCCGCCGTGCGCCGCCAGCAGAGCCTTCAGTTCGTTGCCGGCGTGGCGCTGGTTCGACCCGAGCATCACGGCGTTGGCGCCGGTGAACAGAATGGTGCCCGGCCCGGCCGCCAGAAACGCATTGGCCAGCGCCCGGGTGCTCTCGTCGATGGTCGTTTGCACGCGTTGGCAGGGCGACTGGGCGTAGAGCTCGCGTCCCTGGTAGGTGGCGAGGTCAAGGGCAAGCTTGGCGGCCCGCTTGTCGGCTTCTTTCGCCGCCTCCGTGAGCTGGGCGATCGCGGCGCTCTGCTGCGCCTGGTCGGCGCGGATGGCGCGCAGGGCGCGGTGGCCGCACAGAAAGTGAAGGCGCAGGTTGCCGCGCATCTTTTCGGTTTTGCGGAGCAGGATGGGGCCGATCTCGCCGGTGGCGCGGACGTGGGTGCCGCCGCAGGCCGAACGGTCGAGGCCTTCGATGGTGACGATCCGGATGACCCCGGCGCGCTCGGTGGCTTTGCGCAGGCCGGCGGCCGTGGATGCCTCTTCGTAGGAGACGCCGAGCGGGAGGTTGGCGAAGACGGCGGCGTTGGCCCGTTCTTCGATCGGGGCCAAGTCCAGCTTATCGGTGGCGATGTCGATGGTTGATGCTTCGAGACCCAGATGGACGCTGAGCGTGGGCTGTGCGATCACGGCAGACAGCAGATGCTGCCCCGAGTGCTGCTGCATGAAGTCGAAGCGGCGGGTCCAGTCGATCTCACCCTGGATGGTATCCGCGGCGAGCGGGGCGTCGAGAAGATGGGCGATGCGCCCATCCTCTTCAGCGATGACATCGACGACCGGGATGCCATTGAGCGTCCCGTGATCGTGCAGTTGGCCGCCGGAGGTCGGGTAGAAGGCCGTCTGGTCCAGGTAGACCCGGCGGCCCTCCTCCGCGGTGGCGACGACGCGCGCCGCAAACGACGTGGCGTAGGCGTTGTCGTAGTACAGGCGCATGGCGGCTATTGGATGGCCAGGTTGACGCGGTTGCTCACCTGGGCGCCGAAGTTCAGGTAGAGCGGCACGGCGTTGCCGCGCTCGACCTGCGCGGGGACCCGGACGTTGATCTGGTAGAGCCCCACAAAGTTGGGCGTCAGGCCGACGAAGTCCGGGGCGACCGAATCCACCTGTGCGATGGAGTTCGCACCAAACACCACACCTGGCGCCGGGCTGATGACGGCCAGCGGACTGGTGGGCGCGCCGGCGCCGCTGGCAACCGTGGGAACCGTGGGCCCGAGGCCGAGAGCGTAGACAACCAGCGTATCGCCGGAACGCGCCGGCCGCGCCGCGCTGCCGAGACCGGCGCTGGCGGGCAGGGGATACGTTCCGTCCTGGTTGACGATAATGCCGTAGCCGGGGAAGTTGCCGAAGGACAGCAGCCGCGGCGAGCGGTTGGCGATGCGCACTGCCGTGAGGTTCGACCGCGTGCCGTTCCGTTCAACGGCCACGGTGGTCGGGCCAACGGGGGCGTCAAAGGGGATCTGGAAGTTGATTTGCCCGTAGGAGGCGTAGTAGACGGGCGCCGGCTGATTGTTCACGAGCACCCGGACACCGTTGAGCGTGGTCTGCAGCGGCAGACTCGTGGCCGCGGCCGGGGCGGTCATCAATAGCTGTTCGCCGAAGACAGCGGCGATGGTGCCGCGTCCGAGTTCGTCGTTGCCCGCGAAGGTGGCGTTATCCACCACACCGCCGGCCGAGACGAGCGGCGCGCCGGAGGCGACCACCTGCAGATCTACCGGTACGGCCTGCGGACCGTTGGCGGCGTTGCTGTTGATGGTTACGGTGGCGGAGTAGTTGCCAGGGGCAAGCGTGGCGGGGTTGATGTCGATCTGTATGAAATTGGTTCCGGAGTACCGGCTGGCGGTCATCCACGCGACGCCGGCGGAAACCGATACCGGATTATCCGCTAAGGTCAGCGTGCCGAGACCCGCGTTGGTGCAGTTGATGAAGTTCGACTGCGGAGCCGCGGTTTGGGCGATGCGCAGGCGAAGCTGGCGCTGGGAGAGGGCAATGATCGGCCGCGAGGTGACATTGAGCGTGACCGGGACGGACTTGTTGTCCGGAGCAAAGGTCGACCCGGTGATGGCCACCGCGCCATTGTAAGTTCCTTCGGCTAGCCCCGGGTTGGTGGCGCGAATGACATACGGCAGGGTGAAGGCGAAGCTGCTGGCGCCGTCAAAGGCGAGCGCGAGCCAGTTACCGCCACTCGTCGTCGTCGGCGTGCCCTGGATGATGCTGTTGGTAAAGAACTGGGTGGTGGCCGTAGCGCCGGCGCGCGTCGGCAGATACAGCGTGGTCGAATCCGGAACGCTCCCGCCTATCTGCACGGTGACGGTTATGGTCTGAGGGGCATCAATGGCGTTGGGATCCGAAACGGTCACAATGCCGGTGTAGGTGCCACGGGTAAGCGAAGCCGTGTTCAGCGCTACTTGCACCGGGACGCAACTGGAGCCGCCCAGGACCGAGCAGGTGCGCGAGGCGCCGATCGTCGGGGTGATCCAGGTCACCGAGGAGGAGGCCGTCAGACTCAGCGACCCGCTGCCGGCGTTGGTGGCGTCAATGCTGCGCGTGGGGCCGTTGGCGCCGGCGGCGACCGAAACCGGTCCGATCGTCGTTTCGGCAAGGCGGAGGCGGGGCTGTGCCACCGCGACGCCAAGGCTACAGAGAGCGAAAAGCGCCAGAGTCAGGCTCCGGCGGGTGATGACCGAAAGAAAAGCGTTCATAGGAATCCTCACAAGTCTACTCGATTTTGTTTTGGACGCGGGGACCAGCGGGTACGGGGCAGAGGGCGATCAAACCCATTCGAGGGCGCCTTTCTTGTATGCCCAGACGTAGCCGACAACCAGAATGGCAAGGAAAACCAGCGCTTCGGCGACTCCAAACCACCCAAGTTGGCGATAGCGGACCGCCCAGGGGAACAGAAAGATCGTTTCGACATCGAAGATAACGAACAGTATGGCGACCAGATAGAACCGGACGCTGTAACGGCCCCGGGCTCCGCCTACGGATTCGATACCGCACTCGTAAGACTCAAGCTTGGCCGGGGCGAACGCGGACGGGCGGAGCGCTTTACCCACAAGTAAAGCTGCCACGGGGAAGGCAATTGACAATCCAAGGAAGACGAACAAAGGCAGGTAGCCTTCCAGCATAGACCCAATATAGCGTATTGCCGCGCACCGTTCGCGCCGCGCTTGGCATCATAATGGTGCTGGGAATGTTGCGCACGATCCGAGAACAGATCGAGACCGTCTTCCGGGAGGATCCGGCAGCCCGGAGCACGCTCGAAATTCTATTGTGCTACCCGGGCCTGCACGCGATTCTCCTGCACCGGCTCTCCCACCGGCTTCACCGTTTGGGAGTCCCGCTGCTGCCCCGGCTCCTTTCGCAGTTTGGGCGGTGGATCACCGGCATCGAGATCCATCCGGGCGCTAAGATCGGACGCCGGTTTTTCATCGACCATGGTATGGGAGTGGTGATCGGTGAGACCACCGAGATTGGCGACGATGTGCTGCTGTATCAGGGCGTGACCTTGGGCGGCACCGGTAAAGAATGTGGCAAACGCCGGTGCTGGGCAATATCCTGATCGGCGATGGTTCGCGCATTGGGGCGGGCAGCGTGGTTGTGCATCCCGTGCCCCCCGGTTCCACGGTCGTTGGTATTCCGGGGAAGGTGGTGCGGCGGCGCGCCGAAGCCGACCGTACGGAATCGGACGATGACCTCGAACATGGCAAACTGCCCGACCCCGAGGGCCAGGCGATCGCCGAACTGCGCGACCGCGTGGGGAAACTGGAGCAACTGGTCAGAACCCTGACCGAGTCCTCAACCCTTACCCAGTAGGTCGCGGACCAGGTACAGGGTCGCCACCGCTTGCATGTCCCGGATCTCCCCGGTGCGAATTTTTTCAATCGCGGCTTCCCAGTCGAGCAGCACCACCGCGTCCACCTCTCCGTCGGTCGCCCGGTCCACCGGCCGGTCGCTCGCGTCGATGGCGACCACATGCCCGAAGCTGCGCAGATAGGCCGGTTGCGGGTCGAGCACGGCGAGCAGGCGCCCGTTGGACCCCGCAAATCCGGTCTCCTCCCGGAACTCGCGCAGACCGGCGGCCACCGGATCCTCTCCCGGTTCCATGTGGCCGGAAGGTAGGCTCAGATACTGGCGGCCCGTGCCTGCCCGGTACTCCCGGATCATCACCAGCTTCCCCCGGCTTTCCGCCGCGACGATGACGAAATTGCTCCGTTCCACGAGATAATAGCCGTCGATCTGGCGGCCATCCCCGGTGATATAGTCGTTGCTACGAACCGTAATCCACTGATCTTCGATGAGGGTGCGGCTGTTGAGGAGTTTCCAGGACACACGTTTATGATACTGGCTAGCCTGCTGATGGTGACGCGGATTTGGGACGCCGCCCCGCACAACGCTTTCACAGACCTGATCCGCTACCACGGGGAGTGGGTCTGCGCCTTCCGCGAGGCCGCCCGGCATGTCTCGCCGGACGGCGCCATCCGCGTGATTACCAGCCGCGACGGTAAGACCTGGACCTCCGCCGCCCGTATCAGCCTGCCCGCCCTCGACCTGCGCGACCCCAAGCTCACGGTCACCCCGCGCGGCGAATTGATGCTCACCACCGCGGCCGCCGACCGGCCCAAAGAGCCCGTTTCCCACCAGTCGATGGTCTGGTTCTCGCGCGATGCCCGGCAGTGGAGCGAGCCGGTCAAGGCTGGCGAACTGAACTTCTGGCTGTGGCGCGTGCAGTGGCACAAGGGTCTCGCTTACAGTGTCGGCTACGGCACCACCAGCCGGGATACCGACTTTACCCGGCTCTACCGCAGCGCCGATGGACGAACGTTTGAAACCTGGGTGCCCCGCCTGTTCGCCGAAGGCTACCCGAACGAAAGCTCCCTGATTTTTGAAAAAAATGGTACGGCCCGCATGATGCTCCGCCGCGACCGCGGCACCATGACCGGCCAGTGGGGAACCAGCCGCCCACCCTACAAAGAATGGACCTGGCAGGACATGGGCGCCCGCATCGGCGGGCCGCACATGCTGCAGATTCCAGGCGGCCGCGTGATCGGCGTGGTGCGTCTTTATGATGGCAAGCAGCGCACGGCGATCGTCGAAATCGACCCCGCCACCGGCAAGCTGACGGAGCTTGAAAAGCTGCCCTCGAGCGGCGATTCCAGCTACGCGGGCCTCGTGTGGGAAAAGGGCGAGCTGTGGATTAGTTACTACAGCTCGCACGAAGAAAAAACGGCGATCTACTTAGCGCGGTGGAAGCCGTAACGCAGGCTGTTTTCGGCTAACTGCGCCAGTTCCGCCCGCGAAAAGCCGAGTTCGGCGGCCATCAAATACTCATCGACGAGCGTCGTGCCGAAGATGGCCGGGTCGTCGGTGCCGAGCACGATCGGCACCCCGGCGTCGAACAGTTGCCGGAGCGGATGCACCCGCAGCGAAGGCACCGCCCCCGTGCGCACATTGCTCGTGAGCGAAATTTCGAGCGGGATATCGTGCGCTTTGAGATAGGAGCAAAGCTCTGGATCCTCCACCGCCCGAATCCCGTGGCCGATGCGCCGGGCGCCCAGACGGATCATCTCCCAGATGTTTTCCGCGTTCGATATCTCCCCGGCGTGCGGCACAAACGGCACCCCCGCCGCCTCGACGGCGCCGCGAAACTCCTCGGCCGGTACGCTGGTCTCGTCGCCCCCAATGCCGAAAGCCGCCACGCCATCCGCCGCATGACGCGCCGCAAACTTCGCCACCGGCATCGCGCCCCCGCCGCCGTGCTGACGGATACAATCGACAATCCAGTAAACAGGGAAGGGCGCGCGCCGGGCTTCGCGGTTCACCGCGGCGTAGACTTCTTCAAGATCGAGCTTCTTCCACCGGACCACGCCGGCCGACAGCGTAATCTCGGCATACTGCACACCCTGGCGCCGCAGTCCCGAAATCAACTGCCGGGCGGCCCGCCCATAATCCTCAGGTTTCTTGAGAAAACTCACCGTCCACTTGAATGATTCGAGGAAACTGGCAAAGTCGCAGCAGTCCCACTTGGCGGCTAATTCGGCATCGGGAACGTCAGGGGTAAAGGAGCCCTCCAGATGGACATGGAGTTCGGCTTTAGGAAGCGTCTTTAGAAAATCAAGCACTATTGCCATAATAGTCGCATGCTCCGCGAAGAGATTGACGCGATCCTGGGCGGCTACCACGGCGACCCGTTCCGGATTCTGGGTCCCCACGGCGGAGAGGTCCGCGCCTTCCTGCCGCAGGCGGCAGCCGTTACGCTCGTCCGCGGCGAACTGCATACTCCCATGCGGCAGGCCGACCCCAGCGGCTTCTGGATCGGTGAATGGACCGGCAGCTACCGATTGGCGCTCACCCTGCCCAACGGCCAAACTGTCGAACAGGAGGACCCCTACCGCTTCTGGCCCATCCTCAGCAGCTTCGATCTCCACCTGCACGGCGAGGGCACGTTGTACCGCGCCTGGGAAACCCTCGGCGCGCACCGGACCGAAGTCGATGGCGTCGACGGCGTCCTGTTCGCGGTCTGGGCCCCGAACGCCCAATCGGTAAGCGTCACCGGCGACTGCAACGACTGGGACACCCGGCGGCACCCCATGCGCATGCGCGACGGCGGTGTCTGGGAGTTGTTTATCCCCGGTGTTACTTACGGGATAAGCTATAAGTACTTCGTCAAGAGTAAGTACAACGGCTACGAGCAGCTGAAGTGCGATCCCTACGGCTTCCAATCCGAGGTCCCGCCCCGGACGGCCTCCGTGGTGGCCGACCTCCGCAGCTACCAGTGGACCGACCAGGAGTGGCTCGAAGAACGCGCCCGGCGCAATGCCCTCGAAGAGCCGATGGCCGTCTACGAGGTGCACCTCGAAAGCTGGATGCGCCACCCGGACGGACGGCCGCTCTCCTATCGCGAACTCGCCGTCACCCTGGTCGAGTATGTCAAGCGCCTGCACTATACTCACATCGAGTTACTCCCGATCATGGAGCATCCCTTCTCCGGCTCCTGGGGCTATCAGGTTACCGGCTTCTACGCGCCCACCTCCCGGTTCGGCTCGCCCGATGATTTCAAGTACTTTGTCGACCGCTGCCACGCGGCCGGCATCGGCGTCATCGTCGATTGGGTTCCAGGGCACTATCCCCGCGATGCCCACGGCCTCGCCTTCTTCGATGGCACGGCCCTCTATGAGCACGCCGACCCGCGCAAAGGCGAACACAAAGGCTGGGGGACCCTCGTCTTCAACTATGGCCGCAGCGAAGTGGTCAGCTTTCTCATCTCAAACGCTCTCTTCTGGCTCGAGCAATATCACATTGATGGTTTACGCGTCGATGCCGTGGCCTCGATGCTCTATCTCGATTACTGCCGCGAGCCCGGCGAATGGCTCACCAACGAGTTCGGCGGCCGCGAAAATCTCGAGGCGATCGCCTTTCTGCGCCAGTGCAACACGGAGGTTCACAAGATCCCCGGGACGGTGACCATCGCCGAGGAGTCCACCTCCTTTGTCGGCGTGTCGCGCCCAGTCTATACCGGTGGCCTCGGCTTCACCATGAAGTGGAACATGGGATGGATGCACGACATGTTCGCCTACTTCAAGCACGATCCGGTTTTCCGTAAGTTCAATCAGAATCACATTACCTTCTCGCTGCTCTACGCCTTCACGGAGAACTTCCTCCTGCCCGTCTCTCATGACGAGGTCGTGCACGGCAAAAGTTCGCTGCTTGGTAAGATGCCTGGCGATGAGTGGCAGCGCTTTGCCAACGTGCGGGCCTTTCTGGGCTACATGTACACCCATCCGGGCAAGAAGCTTCTCTTCATGGGCCAGGAAATCGGCCAGTACGAAGAGTGGAACGAAGGCGCGAGCTGCAACTGGGTCCTGCTCGATTACCCGTTCCACCGCCAGTTACAGCACTTTGTGGCCGAGTTGAACGCGCTCTACCGCCGCCAGCCCGCGCTCTATGAGCGCGATCACGACTCGGATGGTTTCGAGTGGGTCGACTTCCGCGATGTCGAATCCTCCGTCATCGCCTTCAATCGCAAAGCGAAGGATCCGCGCGACTGGTTACTGGTGGTGTGTAACTTCACCCCGGTCGAACGGCGCGGTTACCGGATCGGCGTCCCGGAGGCAGGAACTTACATCGAACTTCTCAACTCGGATTCGCACTTCTTTGGCGGGTCGAATGCCGGGAATCATGGCTGGGTGCTGGCCGAAGAGATGCCTAGCCACGGCCGGCCCTACAGTGTTTCTCTCACGCTGCCGCCGCTCGGCGTGCTGGTGTTCCAACGCGTGTGACGGCGGCGGGCTCGAATCTGTTGCTGCTTCTGCTGTTCGCCCTGCAACATAGCTGCATGGCGCGCTGGCCGGGGCTCCGCCGGCGGACGTATGCGCTGGCCTCCTACGCCGCCGTGGCTTGTCTGTGGGCCCTTTGGCGTCCACTGCCGGACCTGTTGTGGCGCACCTCGCCCTGGGTCTGGCCTCTCTGGGTGGCCAGTTGGGCTCTGCTGGTTGGGGCCGCGGTCTCCCTGGGCGCCGGCGAACTGTTGGGCTGGCGGGAGCCGGGTCCGGCTGTCTTCCGGGAGCCCCTGCTCTACCGGTATTCGCGGCATCCGCTCTACGTTGCCACGCTCGGGATTCTCTGGCTCCGCCCTGTCATGACCGAAGGCGGTTTGTTGCTCGCCGCGGGGCTTACGGTGTATCTCTTCATCGGGATGCAGTTTGAGGAGCGGAAGCTGGTGCGGGAGTTGGGCGAAGCCTACCGCGAGTATCAGCGGCGCGTGCGGCCTTTGCTTTAGGGCGCAGCCCGGCCTTAGACTCAACTGGTATGAGACGCCGATCTTTCCTTGGAACCGTCGCGGCGGCCAGCGCCGCATCCGCTGCCCCCCCGCAACTGCGCAAGCCCCGGCGGCTCCACCCCGGCATGACCGTCGGCCTGGTCACGCCCTCCACCTATGTCTCCGATCCCGACGAGTTACGCACGGCCGTCCGGACCATCGAGTACTTCGGCTGCAAGGTGAAGATGGGGCAGTTTGTCAAGAAAAAGCTCGGCTATCTCGGCGGCACGATTGAGGAGCGGGCGGCCGACGTCAATGCGATGTTCGCCGACCCCGGCGTCGACGCCGTCTTCGCCATCCGCGGCGGCTACGGCAGCGCGCAGATTCTGCCCGCCCTCAACTACGACCTGATCGCAAAGAACCCGAAGATCTTCATCGGCTACAGCGACATCACGGCCATGCACCTGGCCATCCACCAGAAGACCGGCCTGGTGACCTTCCACGGCCCCGTGCCCTTGTCCGCCTTCACCGACTACACGCAAAAACACTACCGGAAGGCGTTGTTTGAAAGCGGTCCGCTTGGCACGTTGACCAACCCGGCCGAGGCCAATCCCCTGCGGCCCAATCACACTCTGCGCACCGTGGTCGGCGGCAAGGCGAGCGGACCGCTCACCGGAGGATGCCTCACCCTGCTGGCGACCACGATGGGCACGCCCTACGAAGTCGATACCCGCGGCAGGATCTTCTTCATCGAAGACGTCGGCGAAGAGCCCTACGCCATGGACCGCATGCTCACGCAGATGCGGCTGGCGGGCAAGTTGGACCAGGCCGCCGGCATTGTCTTCGGCGAGTGCTCCCGCTGCACGCCGAAGGATTTCAAGCCTGGGTTCGATAACAATCTCTCGCTCGGCGAGGTGGTCGACGAGATTCTGGGCAAACTGAAGATTCCGGTGCTCGCGGGCTTGACGATCGGGCACACCGCCGATCAACTGACCCTGCCACTGGGCGTGGCCGCCACGCTCGACGCCGATGCCGGCACGCTGACGATTACCGAAGCGGCCACCTCCTGAAAGCGTCCTGAAACTGAAAGCGTCCTGAAAGCATCTGTCCAACTCACTTCCGCCCTGGTCGCACCGCGCGAAAACCCGGTTGACATGCGAATTGAATTTTTATTTCTCTTGTAATCAATAAGATAGAAAAACTGCCGTCCGGCGCGATCCCGTCCCGGATGCGAAAGTGTGGGTGTAAGCAAGTCGCGTGGTTGAGTGCCCAGGACGGAGGCAAGCGGTTGAGGGACCGCTTTGCCGTAGTCTGCGTGTAGCCGCTCCCAAAGCGAACAGAGCGGTGCCGCCTTCACTCGGGCAAGTGTGAGGCCGCGCCGCCTGCTTACGATCCGCCAGGCTGCGTTCAGGGCGAGTCGCAGCCTGGCGTCGGGTTTCCGTGGGGATCCCCTGCCGCCTTCCGGCTTCTAAACTTTGTACAGTAGAAGCATGTGGATTCGTACTCGGAAAGGTTGGGAGATACCGGAAAGAGAAGCGACGCCGGAGTCGGCGTATTACAATCGCCGCGAACTGCTGACCGCCGCCGGTCTGCTGGCCGCGCCGGCTTTGGCCGCGCCGGCTTTGGCCGTGGCCGCGCCGAAGCGCAACGAGAAGTACACGCTCGATCGCCCGATTACCGAAGAGTGGGCCGCCACGGGCTACAACAACTACTACGAATTCAATCCCTACGCCAAAGAGGGCCTCGCCGCGCTCACCAGCGAGTTTGTCATCTCCCCCTGGAAGATCGAAATCTCCGGACAGGTCAACAAGCCGCAGACTCTCGATCTCGACGACCTCCTCAAAAAATTCCCCATCGAAGAACGTCTCTACCGCTTCCGCTGCGTCGAACGCTGGGCGATGGCGGTCCCTTGGTCCGGTTTCCCCTTGAGCGAACTCATCAAGCTCGTTGAACCCAAACCCGCCGCCAAATACCTCCGTTTCGTCACCGTCAACCGTCCCAACCAGATGCCTGGCATGAAGCAGGCCCCCTACCCCTGGCCCTACTTTGAAGGTCTCCGCATGGATGAGGCCATGAACGAACTCACCCTGCTCAGCACCGGCATTTACGGCAAACCCCTGCCCAAGCAGAACGGCGCCCCCGTCCGTCTGGTGGTGCCCTGGAAATACGGCTACAAATCCATCAAGTCGATCGTCAAAATCGAATTCACTTCATCCGAACCGCCTACCTTCTGGAATAAATTGAACGCTCAGGAGTACGGCTTTTATTCAAACATCGACCCCAAGAAGCCCCATCCGCGCTGGTCGCAAGCCGTCGAACAGTTGATTCCGTCCATGCAGCGCAAGCCCACCCTGCTCTACAACGGCTACGAGCAGTACGTGGCTTCGATGTACAAGGGTAACGAGTTCTGAGCCTCGTCCTCTGCCGTCAGCCGCCCGCGCAGTAAGGCATAGGCACGGCATAACAGGCTCTTCAGCGCGGCTACCGAGCAGCCGAGCGTCCGGGCGATGGCCTCGTAATCCATCCCCTCGTACTTGTGCAGAATCACGGCCAGGCGCTGCCGCTCGGGGAGCGCCTCGATCGCCATCCGGATCCGGTCCCGATTGACCATCGCCAGCAGATTCTCCTCTGCCGTCCGCTCCGGGCAGGGAATCTGCAGCCTTGTTCCGAAAATGGTCAACGCCTCCAGACTCGCCGCCTGCCGCGCGTGACGCGAATCCCGCAGCCAGTTCAGCGCCAGGTTGGTGGCAATCCGGTAGATCCACGTCGAGAAGGTCGCCGAAGCCTGATACCGCTCCCGGGCCAGGAAGACCCGCAGAAACGTATCCTGCGTCAACTCCTCCGCCACGGCTGAATTCAGTACCAATCGCTGCAGAAATCGATGCAGACGGACCGAGTAGCGGTTGACCAGCTCTTCGTATGCCGTTTGGTCACCTTGCTGAAACCGGCACATCAGGTCCGAATCGATTGGCTCCATCGAATCTACTCTAGTGCCTCAACCGCCCCGGAACAACCCAAGATCTGCAAAGAATCGTAAAGCCTACATTAAGCTTTCCACTTATAAAAGTAGAACAGCAGCGGCTTTTTACCCGTATTCACGATCCCATGGGAAACATTAGCGGCGCAGTACATCATCGACCCCGGTCCGATGGCTACCGTTTTGCCATCGCAAAACATCTCCCCGGTCCCTTCGGTCACCACCATGAACTCCTCTTCCGGGTGCGTGTGCGGCGGATGCGGCGTCGCCCCGGCGTTCAGCCGCAGGCTGCCGGCCGTCATGGCGCGCAGCTGGTCGGTCGGGCCGTCAAAGTAAATGCGCAGTTCGCCAAAAGGGTTCTTCTGTATCTTCACGTCTTTGGCGTTGAGCGTCACGTTGGGCAAGCCACCCGGTTTGGCGGCAAACAGCGCCAGCGGGGCGGCAAGGGCAATCAGGTCACGGCGTTTCGGCATAGCCATCAGCGTAACCCGATTCCGCGTCCTTGTGCGCGTGGCAGATGTAGCCCAGCGTATAGTCGGCCTGCCGATCCAGTCCGTCAAGCCACGGCAGCAGCAGCGCCGGAAGCGCCACCACCGCCAGCCACAGCCAACTGAGCGGTGCCGGAAAGAACTTGTAGCCGGATAGCAAACGCCGGCTGAGCAGCCGGAAGTAGCCGCCCACCGGACGGATGGAGTCAATCCGCAGTCCGGCGCCCTTGAGCAGCAGCTGGCAGCCGAACCGCGTGTAGCGGAAGTAGTCGTGGGGATGCTGATGCACCTCCCACTCGTGCGGAACAATCAGCAGCAGGCGCCCCCCCGCGGCCAGTACCCGCGCCAACTCCCTCACCACGCCCGGCGGATCGGTCACGTGCTCGAGCGTTACCACGTTCAGCACACCATCGAACGTCCCATCGGGAAACGGCAGCGCTAGCAGATCGGCCACCGCGCTCAACCCCCCGTAGTCCCACGCCGCATCGCCAACCCCCAGGTCCACCCCCACATACCGATGGCCCGCGAAATAATGGGCATACTGCCCCTCGCCCGCACCCGCGTCCAGCACCCGGCTCTGCGGCGCCAACTCCGCCCCAAAACGCCCGACGGCGCTCGTAATCGCCGCCTCAAAGTGCAGGATGTAGCCCTTCATCGCTTCTTGCGCGCTTCCACCATAATCGTCGAACCCGCCCGGCAGGCGGCCTCGACGGCCGTCGGCAGCAGGCAGGCCAGCATCAGGCTGAAGTAAACCGCATCTTTGAACAGCCGCTGGCGCGGAGACTCTTTCTGCGCCCGGATCCGTCGCGCCATCGGGTCCAGCCCCACCGCCAGCGTCGTTGCCAAACCCGCCGGATTATCGCGCAGCGAAAAATGCTTGCGGCGAACCACTTCAAAGCCGCAAACGTCCAGCAGGTTCACCAGATCTTTCTCTTTGAAGTTGATCAGGTGGCGCGGAATGTCAATGCCGTTCCAATGTTCGCCAAACAACAGAAACTGCCAGCAGCCCGCGTTGGGAACCTGAATCACCAGCCGCCCGTCGTCCCGCAGCAGCTCCCGCGCCGCATCGCAGTAACCGATCGGATCGTACAGATGTTCAAGCACGTGGAACATCGTGATGGTTGAAAACGTCCGCGGCGGCAGCGGCGCGCGGGTAAGCGTCGCGCAAAGCGCCGGCACGCGGTTCTGCCTCCAGGCCACCCGCGCGGCATCGAGCGAAAAATCGAGGCCAATCACCCGGTGCCCGCGCTCCCGCAGCAAACGCAGGAACAGACCGCCCCCACAGCCCACATCAAGGATCGGACCCCGCTCCCCCGCCGCCTCAATCGCCCCTTCCACAAAGCGCACATGGTCGCCCAACACAAACCGGCGGTAACGCTCCTCGAGCGAGGACGCCGCGCCGGCCGCCGGGTTGAACCAGTAATTGGCCGGATAATAGCCCGCCAGTTCGCCCGGTTCCGGCTGTGGAAACAACCGCAGCAGACGGCACTGCGAGCACTCGACGACCGTAAAGCTCCGATCCGTTGTGCCGTAGAGCCGATCCGTGCCATGGAACAGCGATTTGTAGTCGCCGTGTCCGCAGGCCGGACACGGACTGGTGCGCGGTCCCGTCATTTGCCGTACATCGCCGCCGCCTCCGGCGCCTCCCGCCGTAGCAGGGCTGCCAACTCCCGGCCGCGCAGCCGGGCAATCCGCCGGATTGCCCGACGCTTGGCCAAAAACCTCGGCAAGAGCCGGAGCGCGGCCAAATCAGCCCGCACCACCGCCATCGCCAGCGTCACTTTCCCGCGCCAACCCGGAAAAGCCGCCATATCTCCGGAATCTTCCGGCGCGGCCAACAGGCGCCGCACGAAATAGAAAGGATTCAACACGAGCAGCCGCCAGGGAAACAACTTGGCCGCCAGCAGAACCCGATTGCGCTCGATCAGAAACACCCGCTCCGGATTGCCCCGGCCCAGCGTTGCGCCTCGCCGGTGCCGGACCACCGCCGTGGGAGCATAAGCGCACCCCCAGCCCGCAATCCGCGCGCGCAGACCCAGTTCGGCGTCGTCGGCGTAGGCAAACAGGTCCTCGTCAAAGCCTCCTATCTGTTCGAGCATCGCTTTACGATACATGGCCGCGCAACCATCCGGCCACCCCATCTGCAGCGGACCGTCGTATTGCCCCGTATCGGCCTCGCCCGTTCCGCGACCCCGGTTCTGCCCGTCGAGATAGAGGATGTGGCCGGCCTTGTCGATGCGGTCCGGCGCCTCATATTGCACAATCTTGCTCGCCGCCATCCCTATCCCCGCTCCGCCGTCGAGCGCCGCGGTCAGCGCGGCCAGCCAGTGCGGTTCCGCCACGGCATCGTTGTTCAACAAAGCGATCCGTGAGCCTCGCGCCGCCGCAATCCCTTGGTTGTTCGCGGCACAAAACCCTCGATTCGCCCGGTTGCAGATCAGACGCACCGCCGGAAACTCGGACATTACCAATTCAGGGGACCCGTCCCCGGATCCATTATCCACGACGATCGTCTCGGCCGGGAAGGGAAGTCCGGCGTAAGTGACCTGTTTTTGCAAGGATACAAGACACTCCCGCAGGAACTCCCGACGGTTCCAATTGACTACAATTACCGTTACCGGTGGCACTGGGACTTTTCTCGACAATGGTATATTATAGGCTGGGTCGGGACAACTGGTTATATGGCAAGTTTAGGGCAGCGTTTACGAGAAGAGCGCCTTCGGCAAGGCAAATCGATCCGTCCAATCGCGGAGGGCCTTCGCATCGGTGCGCGATACCTCGAAGCCATCGAAGCCGAACAGTGGGATCTCCTGCCCGGCGGCTTCTTTAACCGCAGTTTTGTGCGCCAGTATGCCGAGGCCCTGGGCCTGAATGGGCCGCAGTTTGAAAACGACTACCGCTCCATTGTGAGTCGCGATGCCGGCGTGGATCTCGAAGCCATGGGCGCCGCCCGCGATCCCCGCGCCCGACTTCTGGAAGAGCGAAAATTAATCTCCGTAGCGCCGGTCACCGAACGGCCCACCTCGTTCTTTGACAGCCGTACCGGTCTCGCCTTAGCCGCTCTGGTGGTGCTCATCGCCGGCGGCGGTTTGTTCTCCCTCGTTTGGGACAACGTGCGCGCTTCGAATGGACCCCAAGCCGCCGTCTCGGTCTCCGATCGTCCGCTACTGCAACCCATTGTTCCGGCCCAACCGCCTCCCGCGGCCCCGTCTGTCCCCGACGCCTCCATTACCGCCGCCACCACCGGCCCCGCGAGCGCGCACGCCGAGACCACAAACACTGCATTGGCAGATAATTCCCTGATCGACGGGGTGATCTCCCTGAACATCTCCGCCACCGAAAAAACCTGGATCGAAATTACCGCCGACGGCAAGCGTATCTTCATGGGCGTGCTCGAGGCCGGGCAGACACAGACCATGCGGACCTCCGAGTCGGCGCGCATGGTGGTGGGCAACGCCGGCGGCATCACCGTCCAGAAGGCCGGCCGCGATATCGGGCCCATCGGTCCCCGCGGCCAGGTGCGCGTCGTCCGGCTGACGAAGGATCAGGTCGAAATTTTGGAACCTAACCGCGCCCTGCCGTCCAAGCCGGCCGGCGAAGTCTAATCTCTCGGCGGCATGGCTCCGGTTTTTCTTCTCCCTGCCACGGCGGTTCACGCCAACGGTGCCTCCCCGGCGATGGGACGGCCCCTAGGCTGGCATACTGCTCAAATGACTCTCGGCATCACCGCCGTCGTCGAACAGGAGTCGCTCGAACTGCTGCTGGAAGGTTCGCCCGATGGAACCACGTGGCCCTCCCCGCCGCTGGCCTCCTTCCCGCAGAAGTTCTACGTCGGGACGTCGGCTCTCATCGTCACCCTGCCGCCGGAGACTACTGCGCGGTTTCTGCGCGTTCGCTGGGTCGTCAATCGTTGGGGGCGGGGTTCACTCGAACCCCGCTTCGGACTCTACGTCGTCCTCGAACCCATCAGTTAGGGGTGGTTGCGCTTACGGTAAGGATGGTTGCGCTTACGGCCGGTTGATCAGGCTCGCCACGTACGCCCCGCCAAAGCCGTTGTCGATGTTCACCACCGTCACGTTGCTCGCGCAGCTGGTCAACATCCCCAGCATTGCCGCCAGGCCCTGGAACGCCGCGCCGTAGCCCACCGAAGTCGGCACCGCAATCACCGGCACGCTCACCAACCCGCCCACGGCCGAAGGCAACGCCCCCTCCATCCCCGCGCAAACTACCAGCACCTTGGCTTCCATCAGCTTCTCCCGGTTGCTCATCAACCGGTGGATCCCCGCCACCCCGACGTCATAGATGGAAAACACCTCGTTCCCCATCACCTCGGCCGTCACCCGCGCCTCTTCAGCCACGGGTATGTCGCTCGTGCCGGCGCACACAATCCCCACCTTCCCCCGTCCAAACACGGTCTTATCCCGCCAAACCCGGATGCATCCCGACAGCGGGAAATACTCGGCCCCCGGTATCGCTTCCATCACCATCGCGGCGCACTCCTTCGTCGTCCGCGTAATCAGCAGATTGCTCGCCTTCTCCTGCAGCTTCCGGGCGATATCCACCACATGCTCCGGTGCCTTGCCCACGCCGAAAATCACCTCTGGCACCCCATGGCGCAACGCCCGGTGGTGGTCCACCTTGGCAAATCCCAAATCTTCGAATGGCAGGTGGCGCAGCCGCTCGGCCGCCGCCGCCACATCCGTCCGCCCATCCTTAACCTGCTCAAGCAGTTCCCTCAGTAAGTTATGGTCCATGTTAAAAATCTATCCTGTCGCCAACCTGTAGTTTGTTCTTCTCAGCTTCCCCGGCGGCCATCTCCAGAACGTAGAGGGACGTTCTCGAGCCGCCGAACTTCGGGCACGCGGAGCTGCTTTCACTAGGGCAGGGCGGGGTTCGCGGGGAGATCTCCGTCACGATTTTGTAACGGTCGATCCACACGATGTCGAGCGGAATCCGCACCTGATACATCCAGTACGGATACAGTCCCGGTTCCCCGTGCACAAACAGCATTCCCCGGTCCGGCGCCAGCGAATCCCGAAACATCATGCCCCGCATGACATCCGCCATCCTGGACATCGTCTCCACCTTCAAAACCATCCCGTTGGGCAGTTTCACCTCGCGCAGGTTAAACTCCTCCACGGTGACGGTCTTGCGGGGGCTCGAAGAGCAGCCAAGGAATCCGGCGACAAACAGAAGCAGAAATGATCGGGCGAGCATCCAGTAAAATGGTAACGCAGAATGTTTTGGGAACGGCTCCGTCTCACCTTGGGAATGATCAAATTCGAACACTCCGTGTTCGCTCTGCCCTTTGCGCTCACCGGCGCGCTCCTCGCCTGGCGGTCCCAGGGGTTCCCCCGCGCGGGAGCCCTCGAGAAACTGGCCTGGATCGTCCTCGCCATGGTCGCCGCCCGCAGCGCCGCCATGGCGTTTAATCGCCTCCTCGACGCCGAAATCGACGCCGCCAACCCCCGGACCAAAGGCCGCGAAATCCCCTCCGGCAAGCTCTCGAAACGCTTCACCTGGGGCTTTCTGTTCGTCATGGCGTTCGCCTTCGTCTCTGCCGCCGCCGCCCTCGGCCCCCTTTGCTTCTACCTCTCGATGCCCGCTCTCGTCATCGTCTTCTTCTACTCGTTCACCAAACGCTTCACCAGCTTCTCCCACCTCGTGCTCGGCTTCGCCCTCGGCGTCGCCCCCGCCGCCGCCTGGATCGCCGTCACCGGCTCGCTCGACCCCCGCATCCTCTGGCTCACCGCCGCCGTCACCTTCTGGACCGCCGGCTTCGACGTCATCTACGCCTGCCAGGATGTCGCCTTCGACCGCTCCGCCGGCCTCTACAGCCTCCCCCAGCGTCTCGGCGTCGCCCACGCCCTCCTGCTCGCCCGCGCCCTCCACGCCGCTATGCTCCTCTGTCTCACCCTGCTCGTCGACAGCTTCGGCCTCGGCGCCCTCGCCTGGGCCGGGGTCGCCGCCGTCGCCGCCCTGCTCCTCTACGAGCACACCCTCGTCAAACCCCACGATCTCAGCAAAGTCAACGCCGCTTTCTTCACCGTCAACGGCTATGTCAGTGTGCTCTTTTTCGCCTTCTGGGCCGCCGACGTCTACTGGAGCACCAAACTATGATTCCCCACTTCGAAGATGCCCGCCTGCTACCGATTCTTGAGAAGGTGCAGACCGAACAGCGCCTCTCCCCCGCTGACGGCCTCGTCCTCTACCAGACCCCCGACCTGCTCGGCGTCGGCTACCTCGCCAACCTCGTCCGCGAACGCCTCCACGGCGACCTGACCTACTTCAACGTCAACCGCCACATCAACCCCACCGACGTCTGTACCGCCTCCTGCCGCCTCTGCGCCTTCGGCAAGAAAGCCAAAGACCCCAAAGGCTACACCATGTCGCTCGAAGAGGTCTGGCACCGCGCCGGCGAAGGCTACTCGGAAGCTGTCAGCGAGTTCCACATCGTCGGCGGCCTCCACCCCGAACTCACCCTCGACTGGTACTGCCAGATGATCCGCGGTCTCAAAGAGCGCTACCCCCAGGTCCACCTCAAGGCCTTCACCATGGTCGAAGTCTCCTACTTCGCCAAGCGCATGAAGATCTCCAACCGCGAAGTCCTCGAACGCCTCATCGCCGCCGGCATCGACTCCCAGCCCGGTGGCGGCGCCGAAATCTTCAGCGAACGCATCCGCCGCGTCATCTGCGATCACAAAATCGACGGCGGCGAGTGGCTCGAAATCGCCCGCACCTCCCACCAACTCGGCCTCAAATCCAACTGCACCATGCTCTACGGCCACATCGAAACCGAGGCCGATCGTGTCGACCATCTCGTCAAGCTCCGCGAGTTACAGGACGAAACCGGCGGCTTCCAAACCTTCATCCCCCTCGCCTTCCACCCGGCCAACACCGCCATGGCCCACCTGCCCACCACCACCGGCTTCGACGATATCCGCAACATCGCCGTCTCCCGCCTCCTGCTCGACAACATCCCCCACATCAAAGCCTACTGGGTCATGATGTCCGAAGCCATCGCCCAAATCGCCCAACGCTTCGGCGCCAACGACATCGACGGCACCGTCGTCGAAGAGAAGATCTACCACGACGCCGGCGCCACCACCAGCCAGAACCTCCGCCGCGGCGACCTCCTCCGCCTCATCCGCGAAGCCGGCCGCCAGCCCTTCGAACGCGATACGCTCTACCGCCCCGTTGTCCGCACCGAGACCGCGTTCACTATTCTCACTTAGACGAACGTCTTGAACTCCATCACGTCGCCGTCCTGCACGACGTACTCCTTGCCTTCCGTCCGGAGCTTACCCACCGCCCGGGCGGCGGCAAAACTTCCCAGCGCCACCAGGTCGTCGTAGGCGATCGTCTCGGCCGAAATAAAGGCCTTTTCAAAGTCGGAGTGAATCACCCCGGCCGCCTGCGGCGCCTTATCCCCGGCGCGGATCGTCCACGCCCGCGTCTCCTTCTCCCCCGTCGTCAGATACGTCCGCAGCCCCAGCAGATGGTACGCCGCCCGGATCAAACTCCCCGCGCCACCCTCCTTCACCCCCAGGCTCTCCAGATACTCCGCCCGCTCCTCGGCCGACAGATTCATCAGCTCGGCCTCAATCTCGGCCGAAACCACTACCACCTCACACCCATGGTGCTTCGCCGCCAGCTCCCGCACCTTGCCCACCCACGGATTGGCGTCCGGATTCGCCAGGTCGCCCTCGGCCACGTTGCACGCAAACAGCGTCGGCTTGTACGTCAACAGAAACAGCGGCTTCATCAGCGCCTTCTCCTCCGCCGTCGTCTCCAGCGAAAACGCATGCCTCCCCGAACTCAAATGCGGCTCCAGCCGGTCGAGCAACTCCAGCTCCGCCGCCGCTTTCTTATCGCCCGACTTGGCCGCCTTCGCGTTCCGCTGCCGCCGCTTCTGCACGCTCTCGAGATCGGCCAGAATCAGCTCGGTATCGATCACCTCGATATCCCGCACCGGGTCCACCGTGTCCATGACGTGCTCAATGTCGGCGTTCTCAAAACACCGCACCACCTGCGCAATCGCGTCCACTTCCCGGATGTGGCCCAGAAACTGGTTCCCCAGCCCCTCGCCCTGGCTCGCGCCCTTCACAAGGCCGGCGATATCGACAAACTCAAACACGCTCGGCACAATCTTCTGCGAGCCGCTGATCTTCGCGAGCACCTCCAGGCGCTCATCCGGCACCGTCACGATGCCGTTATTCGGCTCAATCGTACAGAAGCGGTAGTTGGCCGCCATCGCCTTCCGGCTCTGGGTCAACGCGTTAAAAAGGGTACTCTTGCCGACGTTCGGCAGACCTACAATTCCAGCACAAAGCATGAACCTCTTAGTTTACCCGAGAATCTCCTTCACCACGTTCCCGTGTACATCGGTCAAGCGCATATCGCGCCCCGAGTAGCGATACGTCAGCCGCTTATGGTCCAGCCCCAGCAGGTGCAGCATCGTCGCATGCAGATCGTGCACATGCACCTTGTTCTCCACCGCGAAGTACCCATACTCATCCGTCGCCCCGTACACCATCCCGCCCTTCACCCCGCCCCCCGCCATCCACATCGTAAACCCATACGGATTATGATCCCGTCCCACCCGGCTCCGGTCCCCGTTATCCGGTATCTGCGCGCACGGCGTTCGCCCGAACTCGCCCCCCCAAATCACCAGCGTATCTTTCAACAGCCCCCGGCCCTTCAAATCCCGCAGCAGCCCCGCAATCGGCTTGTCCACGCTCCGCGCGTTGATCCGATGGCCGTTCTCAATCCCGCTGTGCTGATCCCACCGGTCCAGCCCCGGCCGCGCCGGCGTCAGCAGCTCCACAAACCGCACGCCCTTCTCCACCAGCCGACGCGCCAGCAGACACTCCCGCCCAAACTCGGCCGTCATCTCCTCGTCCATCCCGTACAGCTTCCGCGTCGCCTCGCTCTCCCCCGTCAAGTCGAGCAACTCCGGCACCGCCGCCTGCATCCGGAACGCCAGCTCATAGTTCTTGATGAACGCCTCCACTTCGCTCGACCCCCCGTAGCCCCGGTTCAACTGCGCCAGCAGCGCCAGCTTGTCTTTCTGCTTCGGCCGCTCGGCCGCCGGCGGCTCCAGATCGGCAATCGGCGTCGCCCCGCGCTTGAACAGCGTCCCCTGGTAGCTCGCCGGCAGAAACCCCGCGCCAAAGCAGTCCAACCCGCCCGGCGGAATCAGCCCGGCCTCCAGCACCACGTAGCCCGGCAAATTCTTGCTCTCGCTCCCCAGGCCATAGTTCACCCACGCCCCCATGCTCGGCCGCCCCTGAAAGCCGCTGCCCGAGTGGATGAAATAGTTCGCCGCCGTATGCTCGGAGTGGTCCGCCACCATGCTCCGTATCACGCACAGGTCATCCACGCACTGCGCCGTCTCCGGAAACAGCTCACTCACCGGCGTCCCCGACTGTCCGTAGCGCCGGAAAGAAAAAGGCGACCCCAGAATCTTATCCGAAATGTTGAACACCGTCGTCGGCGGCCGGAACGGCAGCGGCTTGCCGTCCTCGGCGTTCAGCCGCGGCTTCGGGTCGAAGGTGTCCATCTGCGACGGCCCCCCGTCCATGAAGAGAAAAATCACCGACTTCGCCTTCGGCGCGAAGTGCGGCGCCCCCAGCGCCATCGCCAAAAACTGCCGCCTATTGAACATAGCTGAACTCCGCCGTATTGAATAAAACGTGGCACAGGTCCGCCCGCGACTCTTCGTTGTCCCCGTGCTGCCGCAGATAGTCAAGCGCCGCAATCTGCTCCTCGGTCCGTGGCTCCCGCGCAAACGCCGCCCGGTAAAGCGCCCCCACCAGCTCCTCCGGCCCCAAACCCTCCCGCATCGTCCGTTGCGCCCACCCCCGCGCCTGCCCCAGCACAAACTCGTTGTTCAGCAGCAGCAGCGCCTGCGTCGGCACCACGCTCGTTGTCCGGTTCCCGATCGTCGAAATCGGCAGCGGATGATCGAAGGCCAAAAACATCGGCGTCAAAAAGTTCCGCCGCACTTGGATATAAAGGCTCCGCCGCCCGTCCCCGTCAAGCGGTCCCGAAGGAGGCTTCCCCCGCCCGTCCTGGTAGGCGCTGATGTGCGGCAGCACGCTCGGCCCGTACAGCTTCCTGTCCAAACGTCCCGACAGCTGCAGCATCGCATCCCGAATCGCCTCGGCCTCCAACCGGCGCACCGGCACCGTCCGCGCATAGGCTCCCGAAAGCAGAATCTCCCGGTGTAGCGGCTTCAGCCGCCACCCGCCCGCGATCAACCGCGCCGCCAGCGCATCGAGCAGCCCCCGGTTCGCCGGCCGCTCCCCCAGCAGGCCAAAATTGTCCGTCGACGCCACCAGCCCCGTCCCAAAGTGGTGCTTCCACACCCGGTTCACCACCACCCGCGCCAGCAGCGCCTGCGCGTCCTGCGTCAGCCACTCGGCAAACTCCCGCCGCCCGCTCCCCGCCAGCTCCCTCTTCTCCGTCGTCAGTACTTTCAAAAAACCCCGCGCCACCTCCGGCCCCAGGTCCAAATGGCTGCCCCGCAAATGCAGCCGCGCATTCCGCGGCGCCTCGTCCCGGCTGATCATCGCAAAGGTCGACTCCGGCAGCTCCCCCACCCGTCCCGGCGCCGCCAACGCGGCATTCTCCAAAATCCCCGGCGGTGTCTTTTGATCGGAGATCACAATCGCCGCCACCCCCAGATACCCGCTCCGCGACCGGTCCACCAGCTCGAAGTAACACTCCCGCCCGTGCGAAAGAGTCATCCGCTGCGTCTTCCACGTAAATCCCGGCACGCCCGACGGAAACCAGTGCGAGCTCTTAAAGTCATCGGCCACCAGCGTCAGCCGCAGTTCGCCGTCGCCCACCCGCGGCCGCCGGTACTTCGAACCCTGCATCAGCACATGCACATAAAACTTCGGCATCTTGAACTTCGCCGATGTCAGCGACCCCACCCCCTCCACCGGCGCCGAACTCGCCACCCCATCGCTCACCCCCATCGCCTGCCCCTCCGCCCGCCAGTTCTCAAATCCGGCAAACAGCTCATCGCCCGGTCGCAACGCCAACCGCACGCCCCGCGCCACGGGCCGCGGCCCCAGCTTCGCCGCAATCGCCTCCCGCCGCGCCGGCGAATCCACCACCGCCTCCCGCAAATTGGTCGAATGCATCACCCCGGCCAGGGCATAGTAATCGGCCGTCGGAATCGGGTCGAACTTATGGTCGTGGCATCGCGCGCACGCCACCGTCAACCCCAGAAAGGCTTTTGAAAACACGTCAATCTGGTTGTCCACCGCGTCCGCCCGCGACTTGGCCGAATCCGTCGCCGAGTTCAAAATCTCTCCGAACCACCACGCCCCCGTCGCCATCGGCGATTCCAGATACGCGCCATCGGCCGACACCCGCGGCGCCGCCAGCAGGTCCCCCGCCACGTGTTCCCGCACAAACTGATCGTACGGCAAGTCTTCATTCAACGCCCGGATCACGTAATCCCGGTACCGCCACGCGTCGCTCTTGTCGTTATCGAACTCGTGCCCGTTCGTCTCGGCATAGCGCATCAGGTCAAGCCAGTGCCTCGCCCAACGCTCGCCATAGTGCGGACTCGCCAGCAGACTGTCCACGTACGCCGCCCGGTCCCGCGGCCGCCCCGCCTCCGGCGGCAGCCCGGTCAGCGAAAAGCTCACCCGCCGCGCCCACGCCCCGTCCCCCACCGCCGTCCCCTGCGGCTGCAGAATCTCGTCAATGGTGCCCGCCGCCGGCGCAAGCGGTTGAAACGCCCAGAACCGCTTCTGACCCCAAACGGTCATCGCTATCAGGAAAAAAACGGCTAACCGCATGGCATTATTCTATAATCACGGCGTGGGTCTTGCTTCCTGGATTAAGGGTCTTTTCGCGTTCGCCCCCGGCGACCCGCTCGTCTCCATCGTCTTCCTCCTCCAGGATTTCCGCGAACTTCCCCCCGCCACCATCACCCACGCCGCCACCCGCGCCTGGGGAGAAGGTGCCTTTGCCGCCACTGGCGCCCGCCTCACCATCGGTCCCCGGACGTTTGTCCTCCAGGCCGTCCGCGGCATGTTCGTCGAAGACCTCGCCGCTAAAGTGACCTCCACGGAAACCGGCGCCGCCGTCCGCCGCCACCGCGGCTGGTGGTCCATCGACCTGCAGAGCGGCCCCGCCGACGACGAAGCCTATTTCCTCATGGGCAAGCTCATGGCTGTCCTTCTCAACGCCAACTGCCTCGCCCTCTACTACCCCCAGTCCGGAACCCTCGAACTGGTCGATCAGCACACCGGCTCCCGGCTAGTCGCGGGGGATTAGCCGCAGCATACTCAGCGTCACCGTAAACCGCCGCTCATCGTTCGGCGCCTGCCACAGCGGCCCCGCCACGATCTCGACGACGTACTCCTCCGCCGCCGCCACATCGGCCTCGAGAATAAACAAACCCGTCCGCTCCGCCTCCCAGGCCACCACCTCCGTGCCGTTCACTTTGACCTTCACAAACGCGCCGGGCCGCAAAAACTCCGCGCTCGCGTGCCCGCGGATCCGGATGCGCTTGGGCGCCCCATCGAGCGGCTTCAATCGTGCCGTCGCCCGCTCGCCAATCCAGCGGTACTTGTTCCCGTAGCTCCCCTCGAGCTGAAACCAGCCCGCCAGCAGCTTGGTCTCGTGCCCCGGCAGCGTGAAGTCAATCACGTCATCCCGGTCGCCCGGATAAAGCTCCCGCTTCTCCACTGAGCGGATCAGGTTATACACCCCGCCCTCGTTCGGCGCCGCGTACGCGCACGCCCGGCAATGCAGCGTCCCCGCCTCGTCAAGCCGCATCCCCGCATGGCAGTCCGGACACCGCAGCCGCGACTCAAACGGCGCCGTCCGGTCCACCTCCGCCTCCCCGTGCTTCCTGCACATCGCCGCCAGCGTCCCGCCCAGCAGCCGCGCCGGCACCCAGTCCGATCCCATCTTGTCGATGCGCCGCCCCACCCACCGGATCAGCTTCTCGCCCCATCCCCGCTGCGGCAGAAACAGCCGGAACTGGTTATCGGCAAAGTGCTTCACCATCAGCCCGTGCCAGTCCCGCAGCTCCATCCGGTGGTTCTGGCGAATCCCAAACCCCTCCTCCTGCGCCGCGCCAATCACGTCCTGCACCAGAAAGCCCAGCAACCCCCAGTCGTACAGCTTCCGCTCCCACCACTTCATCGTCTCGTAGTACGGGCAGCGGTACAGGCGCAGGGAAAGCTTCCGCCGCATCGGCTCTTCGGCGAAGATAAACGTGCCCCCCGGCGCCAGCACCCGCTTGACTTCAACAAACACGGCTTCAATATCCTGAAACTGCGACAGCATCTGGTAGGCGATCACCGCCCGCAGCGAATTGTCCTGAAACGGCAGATTCAGCGCATCGCCCGCCACCCGAACCGGCGCTTTCTCGAGGTTCCATTTGTCCATCAGCGCAATGCCGTGCCGCAGCGAGTCGGCCGAAATGTCCAGCGCAAAACCATCCTCGCCAAACTCGTTGCACAGCATGTAGGCCGAATGACCGGCGTTGGCCCCAATCTCCAAAAACGGCGTCATCGGGCCAATAAAGCCCGCATGATGGCGCAAAATGGCCCCCCGCCTGCCGTTCTCTTCCCGGTAGACCCGCTCGGCCCGCTCCGGTTCCCCGAGCGAAGCAAAATTGTGGAACTCCACCTGGGCGCGCTTTACGGCCAGCGTCTGCGATTCCCGTTCGTTCAAAGCGATAACTCCTGCCAGGGAAAGCTGCGCAGGTCTTCAATCAGATAATCCGGATTCAGCTTGGCCAGGTCCGCCGACGACGAAACCCCCGTCGCCACCGAAACTACCGGAATTCCATTGGCCTGCGCCGCCAGAATATCGTTCTCATGGTCACCCACCAACGCCACCATCGAGTGGCGGGTAATCCATCCCGCCCGCCGCGCCTCGCGCAGCGCCTGCCCCACCAGCTTCCGCCGCTCGTCGCCCTGCTCGGCGAAGGCGCCAAAATGCAGGTAGTGCCGCAATCCGGCGCATTCCATCTTTTTCCAGCCAATGCGCGACAAATTGCCGGTCACCAATCCCGTCCGCACCCGCTTGCGCGCCAGCCGGTGCAGCACGCTGCGCGCCCCCGGACACACCCTCTTCCGTAAATCCGGACAACGCGCCACGTAAAGGTCCTGCGCCATCTCCATCATCGCCGGCAGCGCCCGCCGGATCGCCGCCAGCGACATCCCCGCCTCCCGCAGCATCAACGTCAGAATCTGCCCGTCCAGCATCCCCTGCGTCGGAATGTTCGCTGTCGTCACCGCCAAACCGGTCACCGCCGCCCCCGCCTCCTCGAGAACCTGCCGGTGCAGTGGACCGGCTCGCCTCACAAGAGTGCCATCGATGTCGAAGAGCAGTAAAGGGGGGTGCAACACTTCATGATACCTAAGGAATTGGTAGAGTCGGAAAGCCGCAAAGGCGTCATCACCCCGCTTGCGGTGTTCCTGCAACAGGTCCACAGCGATCCGGACTTTCCGGCCTGCGCCGAAAACGTCCGCACCCTGCTCGCCCTCGCCGCCGACGGAGACGCCACCATTCAGAACTTCGCCCAGGCCATCGAGCGCGACCTCGCCCTCACCCTGCGGGTGCTCCGCATCGCCAATTCGGCCCTCTACAACCGCTCCCGCCGCCCCATCCTCAGCGTCACCCACGCCGCCTCCCTGCTCGGCCTCGACGAGTTAACCCGCATCGCCACCAGCGGTCGCCTCCTCCGTCACTTCTCCGGAAACTCCTCCTCGGCCATCGACCTCACCGCCCTCTCCCTACTCGCCGCCAATGTCGCCCGGCGTCTGGCCTCCGCCCCCGGTGGCCGCCCCTCGGAGGATGCCTACCTCGCCGGCATGCTGGCCAACCTCGGCGAAATCGCCTTCGCCTACCACCGCCCGGAGACCTACGCCCGCATCATCGCCGCCTGCCAGGGCAAACTCCTGGCCAAAAAGACCGAGTGCCGCAAGCAGATCGGTTTCAACTTCGACGAAGCCGGCGCGGCAATTCTCCACGGCTTCGGCCTCCACGGCGCACCGCACATGGCCATCGCCGCCGAAGCCGATGTGCTCAAAGCCAACGCCGCCGAAGACCCCGATAGCCGCGTCGCCCTGGCCGCCAAACTCGCCCACGTTTTCGTCGACGCCCTCCAGCGCGCCCAGGATGCCGAACAGCGCAAGATCCTCGACCTTTGGCTTCGCGCCTACGGCGGCGTCTTCGGCCTCGGCCTCCCGGAGCTGTTGCCGCTCATGGAAACCGCCATCGGGGAGGCGGAAGAGGAGCTCTGCCATCTCGGCATTCCCGCCCACCGCCTCCGCGTGTCCAGCCCCCAGGTCAGGGAGCACTTGGCCGCGATGCTTACAGAACACGGCCACGCCGCCGAAGGTCCCTGCGCCATCGCCCTCGCGCTCACCGCCGCCCTGGCCGACCACTCGCTCGACCGCGCCATCTTCTGCGAATGGCACCCCAACGAGGACCGCCTCGTCGTCGCGGCCGCTCTCGGACTCGATGCCGCCTCGGCCCGCCCCCTGTTCGCCCCCACCATCGCACTGCCCCACCGCCCGCCCCTGTCACTCGCCCTGTCCCTGCGGCAGGACCTGCTCGTCGACCTGCTCTCGGACGGCCGCTTCCGCGAAACTCCCTTTGTCCAGTCCCTCGACGCCGCCCTCTTTGCCCTCCTGCCCGTCGTCGTCAACGGCCAACTCGCCGGCGTTCTGTATGCCGACCGCCGCCACCCCGGTCCCACCGCCGGGCTGCTGAACGCCCTCCGCACAGTGCGCGACTCCCTCGCCCACGCGCTCAGCCTCTCCCGCTAGCCCCCCGCCCCCGCCCCGGGTTCAGGCTCGCTCAATCGCCAAAATGCTATAAAGCAGCGCCCGCGGCACGTGAAAGCAGCACTTGTACGCCCCGCCCTTCATCTCGGTCGCCACCCGCCCGCCCCGGTCGCAATAGCCGAACCACTCCCCGTACTTGCTGTCGGGAAACGTCGAAAAGGTGTACTCGTGCACCCGGTCCAGCCACTGCTTGTAGCGCCCATCGCCCGTCCTGGTATAAGCGAGCACCAGCGCGTACAGCGCCTCGGTGTGCGGCCACCACAGCTTCATATTGGCATCCAGCTCCGGCCGCGGCCGCCCGTCCAGGTCCATGAAGTAGTACAACCCGCCGTACTCCCCGTCCCAGCCAAACTCGAGCGCCCCCAGAATTACCCGCAGCAGCATCCCCTCGAGCTCGGCGTTCGGCACCCGCTCGGTCGTATGCAGCAGAAACCAAGCCACCTCGAGAATGCTCCCCGGACACACCATCCGCCCCTCGGGCAGCTCCCGCGGCGCCACGTTCTCGACGAGCAGCCAGTTGGCCGGCTCGTAATGCGCCCACACCGCCTCCTGGCACTGCGCAATCGTCAGCCGATAGCGCGGGTCTTCGTCCACCGCCAGCAGCTCCATCGCCAGCAGCGCCAGCACCATAATATCGGCTAGCTGCGAAACCGGCCCCGGCGGCCGCCCCAGCGATCCCGGCTCGGCAATCCACCCCGCAATCCGGTCAAACAGCTCCCGCGCCTCGGCCACCCGCCCCTGCGACACGTAAGCCAGCGCCACAAACACCGCCGAATACGGCTTGCGCTGAAAGTACCCCGGCGCGCCGTCCCGGCCCAGCGAAAACCACACCCGCGGCTCCCCCCGCCGCGCATACCGGTCTACAAAACCAAACACGTTGGCCGCAAACTCGGCATACTCGCTGCGCGCCTCCAGTTTCCGGTAGAGCGTCTCGAACATCCACACCGCCCGGCCCTGCATCCAGACGTATTTGCGCGGGTCATAGACCTGCCCTTGCCGGTCCACGCACGAAAAGTAACCGCCGTGCTCCCGGTCCGGCGTATGCTGCAGCCAGAACGGAAGCACGGCGTTCGTCAAATGGTCGCGGTAGAAGTTGGCGTAGGCGGCAAGCGTCATGGCGCCGGTCAGATGGCCAGTTGCGGACGGCCCGGCTCGGGCCAGTCGAGGTGGAAAAACTTACCCCGCGGGAAGTCGGTCCGCTCGTAGGTGTGCGCGCCAAAGTAATCCCGCTGCGCCTGCAGCAGGTTGGCCGGCAGCCGCGCCGAACGATAGCCGTCATAGTAGGAGAGCGCCGAAAAGAAGGTCGGCGCGCTGATCCCGTGCCCCGCCGCCAGCGCAATCACCGTCCGCCAGTTGGCTTGGCAGCGGTGGATCTCGGCGCTGAAGTAGGGGTCCAGCAGCAGGTTGGCCAGCTCCGCGTTCCGTGTAAACGCCTCGGTAATCTTCTGCAGGAATCCGGCCCGAATAATGCAGCCGCCCCGCCAGATCTTGGCGATCTCGCCAAAGTTCAGCGTCCAGTTGTACTCGGCCTGCGCCGTCCGCATCAGTTGGAAGCCTTGCGCGTACGAACAGATCTTCGACAGATACAAGGCGTCATGCACCATGTGAATCAGCTGCTGCCGGTCGCCCGTATACACCCTGTTCGGACCCTGCAGCGTGGCCGCCGCCGCCACCCGCTCTTCTTTTACCGCCGACAGACACCGCGCAAACACCGCCTCGGCCACCGTCGGCGCCGGCACCCCCATATCGAGCGCATTCACGCTCGTCCACTTGCCCGTACCCTTCTGCCCGGCCGTATCGAGAACGATGTCCACGAACGGCCCCCCCGTCATCGGGTCCTTCTGCTGCAGAATATCGGCCGTAATCTCAATCAGGAAGCTGTCGAGCACCCCCCGGTTCCACTCAGCGAACACCGCGCTGCACTCATCCGGACTTAGCCCGCCCAACTGCGTCAGAATCGCGTACGCCTCGCAGATCATCTGCATATCGCCGTACTCAATCCCGTTGTGCACCATCTTCACGTAGTGCCCGGCCCCGTTCGGCCCGATGTAGGTGGTACACGGCACCCCGCCCTCCACCGGTCGCCCCGGCGTCGCGCCCGTCAGCGGCTTGCCCGTCGCGGCGTCCACTTTGGCCGCAATCGCGTCCCAGATCGGCTGGATCGCAGCAAAACTCGACGGGTCGCCACCCGGCATCAGCGACGGGCCGAACCGCGCCCCCTCCTCTCCGCCCGAAACCCCCGAACCGACAAACCGGAAACCCTTGGCCGAAAGCTCCTTCTCGCGCCGGATCGTATCCGTCCACAGCGCGTTCCCGCCGTCGATAACGATGTCGCCGGCCTCAAGCAGCGGCTCGAGCGAACTGATCACGGCATCGGTCGGCTTACCCGCCTTCACGAGAATGATGATCCTCCGCGGCTTGGCCAGCGAAGCCACAAACCCCTCGAGCGTCGCCTCGCCCACCAGACCACCCGGCGTGTTCGGGTTCTCGGCGAGGAACTTCTCCATCGTCTCCGTGGTCCGGTTATAGACCGAAATCTGGAAGCCGTGATCGGCAATGTTCAAAGCAAGGTTCTGGCCCATTACCGCCAGGCCAACCAAGCCGATATCAGACAGTTTTTGCGACATAAGACTCTCTCAATGTATGGTACATCGCCGCCTGCGCCTCGCCGATACGGTCCCAGCCGTAATGCGCCTCGGCCGCCCGCCGCGCCCCCCGCTCCAAACTCTCCCGCCGCTCCCCATCGGCCAGCAGCATCTCAATGGCCACCGCCATCTCCCCGCCCGTCCGCGCAATCAGCACCTCCTCGCCGTGCCGCAGATCGAGGCCGTTAATCCCGGCCGGCGTCGCCACAATCGCCTTCCGCATCGCCATCGCCTCCATCACCTTGATATTTGTCCCGGCCGAGGCCACCAGCGGCGCCAGCACCACCGCCGCCCGCCCGTAAGCCCCCCGAACATCAGCCACAAACCCCTCGAGCTCAATGCCGGGCCGATTGAAATCGCGGCCCTCGAAATACCGCTCATGGTTTTTGCCCGCGATAATATGCAGCGTTACATTCTCCAGCAGCGGCCACACCTCGGCCAGGAAAAAGTCCAGCGCCAGCAGGTTCGGCAGATGCGCAAAAGAACCCAGAAACAGCAGCCGCCGCGGCTCGGGCGCCCTCTCCACTGGCTGAAACCGTTCAAGATCCACCCCGTTCCGGATCACTACCGCCCCATGTCTTCCCACCCGCTCCCGGTCCTTCTCGCTCATCACCACCACCCGGTCCACCTCGCCCCAGGCCTTCTGCTCAAAACGAACCCACAGCCGGTGCTGCCGCCGCGTCTCCCAGTCGCTCTTCTGCCCAAGCAGCTGCTCGTACAAATCGAGCGTGATATCGTGCTCCACCAGTACCGTCCGCGCCGGCCGGCAGTCCGGCGCATACAGCGCCATCTGCGTAAACTCCAGCTGCACAATCTCCGGCGCCCACTTCCGCCGCGACCACCGCAGCGCCGCCCGGAAATCCTCCCGGTCAAAATCTTCCACCACGTCCGGCCGCTCCGTACTCGTGTGCAGATGCGAACCCCGCCGCTCCACCAGCACCACCTCGGCGCACCAAGCCAGCAACTCCGGCGCTGGCGCAGCCAACTCATCGACGAATGAGAGCACCACCTGATTGTGGGTCTTACTTGCCTCCCGCATCAGGTTGAACATCCGCACCGCTCCCCCGTGCGCCAGCGGATACGGCAGATACGGCGTCGCCACCAGCACCGTTGGCTTCGTTTCGCAAAAACGGCCCCCGGGAAACACGGCAATGGTCCCCTGATTCAGCGCAAGGATCTCTTTTTCATCAACTTGGGTCGCCTGTTGGCTTCGTTTCGTCAAGGCCATGCGCCAAGCCTCTTGCAGCACCACCTCGGCGCTGCGCACCGGCTCCTGCTTGGCCGCCTGATGGTTCAATTGGCCCAGCGCCTGCTCCCACAGCGCCCCGAAATGCGGCCCCGTGCCCGTCAGCACAAACCGCAGATAGTTCCGCTCCACCGCGCAGGCCAACGTAAACGCCGAGTACACCTTCGCCGTCGTCGTCCGGTGCAGATGCAGCACCCGCGCCGCCCCGACGTACACCGACGGCCAACCCCGTAGCCAGCCCCGGTAGCCAACATCCAGGTCTTCGACATAAGCCGGCGTCATCGTCTCGTTGAACCCGCCTAGCGCCCGGAGCTTCGACGTATCGTAGAGCGTGCATCCGCCCGAGCCGTAGAGCACCCACGTCAAGTCCTCCCCCGCCAGCGGCTCGACGCACCGCAGCGGCACATGGTCAACCGCCTCCGGATCGTACATCGCCTTGCCCGTCTCCTCGCGACGCTGCCCGGCCGGGAAGAAGATCTGCGCCGTCGCGGCAAACAGCTCCGGCACCCGGTCAAACGCCGCCCGCAGCGCCCCGAAGAAGCCGGGCTCGAGCACCATATCGTTGTTGAGCAGGCACACATGCGAATACCGCGCCGCCGCGATCCCCCGGTTGACGGCCGCCGCGAACGACAGCGGCTCGACCGAAACCATCACCTTCGCCTCCGGAAACGCCGCCGCCGTCCCGTCGCTGCTGCCGTTATCCACCAGGATGATCTCAGCGCCCGCCGGCAGCCCCAGCGTCGGCCACAGCCGTTCGAGCAGCGCCCGGCCGTTCCGCGTCGGAATCACCACCGAGAGCCCCGGCGGCAACGCCACCGGCTCCCGCGGCGCCGGCGCCCGGCCCGCGGCCAGCCGCCCCGCCCAACAGCCCAGCGTGTAGAAGATCGGTCGCCGAAAAGCCCAGGGATGAAACACCCGCCAGACCCAGGTGTAGAGCAGGCCCCCCGGATGCGTCTCCCAGTGGATCAGGTTCTTCAACTGCCACCAGCAGTGCCGCGCCATCACGGGCAACTGCCGGGGCCGGATCATGAAATGGTCCAGGTTGTCGTTGAAAAACACCACGCGCAGGCCAAAGGCCCGCAGCCCCGCCCAGCGGATATCCCAGTAGGGCTGTTTGGGCTGCAGCAGAATGCCTGCAAATACGACCTCGTTGCCCTCGAGGTCATCCAGCATCCGCTCATAGTTCTCGGCAAACGAGCGGGCCGGGTTCCACGGAATCCACTTGCCCGAGGGGGGCGGGAACTCGCCAACCACATAGATTGGCAGGTCGCCCGGCAGCTTCTCCATCTCCTCAAGCAGGGTCGGGATGAGATCGTCGGTCCCGGCCGCGAAGGCGATCTTGCAGCGACCCGTCAAATCAGCTCCCCGAGATCGCCGGGAAAATCCCCCGCCGCATACCGCCGCCACTGCTCGAGCGCCTGCAGACAAAAAGCGGTCGAAACCGGATTCATAAACGGCAATGGCTGCCCGTCCCGCCGGCCGAAGCAGAACCCGCCGTCGTTCATCGCCTCGGAGCCGAAAACCTGATGCCGCCGGCAGCGCTCGGCCTCGTCGGCGGCCAGCGCCTCGTCCACCTCGCCCGTGTAGAGCCGGGCGCGGAGCAGCTGCGCACAGACGTCGCTGCGCTCAAACCGCGGCGCGATCTCCCGCAGATAGCGGCTCGTCCGCTCGATGGCAGCCGCCAGCGTGGCGCGGACCTCCGGCCGCTGCTTGCGCGGCTGCATTCCTTCAAGGAAGTAGCAATGCGCATGCAGCCGGTCCATCACCCGCAGCGGGTCCGCATCGCCAGGCAGAAACGTCTCCCATGTCGCCAGGGAGTAAGCTAGCGACTCCTCGTACCAGTCCACAAACGGGTCGGCCGGAAAGTAGGCCGCCAGATCGTCCCAAGCCATCGCCGACTTCAGTTGAAAGCAGCCCGGCTCGCGCGACCAGCGCCTCTCATACGGCCAGGCCTCGCCCGAAGGCAGGGAAATGATCGGATGGCAGACGCCGCTCGACCGGAACGCCCGGCCCATGAACAGACCAATCTCGCGTGCGCGGTCGAGCCACCGGCTCTGGCCCGTCATGCGGAAAACGGCCAGCAGTCCGCGGACAATAATGCCGCAGTCAAAGAAGTAGGCCGGCGGCAGCGGATCGCCGACTTCAAACGGCATGGCTCCCAGGTCCGGTTGCCAGGCGGTATCGGTTAGAAAGGTCGCGGCGCGGAGGCCGGCCTCGCGGTAGGCCGCCTCGCCAGTCAGGCGATGGAGGTAGGCGAAGGCGCTGCAAGCATAGCCGGTAATTTCGGTTGAGACCGGCAGGTTTTGGGCCTTCGCCGACAGGTGGTAGCGGGCTACGCCCCCATTGGCCTCCTGAATCCCCGAATGCAAAAACCAGGCGCCGGCGTGGGCGAACGAATCGAGATCCGGTGAGAGCAAAGCGTTAAGATCCTGCAAAAAAAATCAGTGTAGCATCGGGATATGGGCCGGGTCTTCTTACTGATCACGATAGTGACGGCCGCTTGGGCGCAGGACCGAGAGGAGCTACCTCTCGGAATTGTCCGGGGCAAGCTCTCCGAGCCGGAGTCGACCGGACTGCGCGGTCGCTTCCTGCTGACCGCCGAAACGGGTCGCCAAACGCGCTGTAACTTTGACGAGCGGACTTGGTTTGAGTCGCAGCGCGTGCGCGTCTCGGTCAACTCCTTCGGCCCGGCCGACCCGGTGGAGGTGCTCGTCGATCAACGGCTGCAGGCCGATGGCTCCCGGCGCTGCTACGCCCGCACCGTGCGGCTGATCGAGCCGAACGCTCCCGCCCCGAATCCGCGGCGGCCGGTCTACCGGAGCGTAACCGAACACATCATTCCGCGCGGCGACCTGACGTTTTCCGGCGTGGTGACCGGGTTTACTACCGACTCTGTGTTGGTCAAGACGCGCTCGGCCCCGGCCCGGCCGCTGCTACTGCGGCCCGACACGCGGTTCCTCGAAGGCGGGGTGGCCTCCCATCGCGAGAACCTGCCGGTGAACCAGATGGTCTTCATCCGAGCCGGCAAAAACATCGAGGGACGCCTCGAGGTCTACCAGGTGATTTGGGGTGAAATCACCCCGGGAAGGTAAATTCCCAGCCACGGGGCACGTGCGCGGATACGTCCCCCGGCCGCTGCTATACTAACAGGTTGTGTATTCGATGATGAAGTTCTTCCGAATGAATCCTTTCGCCATTCTGCTGGCGACCGCCTCGGTCGCCGTGCCCGCTGATTTCTTTACCGGTCAGGCGGCCCGGCTCGTGATTGGCCAGGAAACCTTTACCGCGCAGGGAGATACGCCGAACCCGAACACGCTGGGCGGCGCGGGCGGAGTCGCGTTTGCCAACAACATTTTGGTTGTGGCGGACGCCAACCGCGTCGGGGCCGGACCGCTCAACCATCGCGTACTCATCTACCGCAACGTGGCGAGCGACATCGCCCTGCCCATCAACGCGGAAGTGCCCCAGATTCCCGGCAAACTATGCCCGGCCTGCCGCGGCACCGCTTCGGTGGTCCTTGGTCAGGCCACTTTCACCGCCAACGATCTGAAGTTGATTCCCACCAACGCCTCGCTGCGGCAGCCCAACGCCGTCGCCACCGACGGCGTCCGGCTGCTCGTCTCGGACACCGACAACAACCGGATTCTCATCTGGAACAGCATCCCCACGCAGAACAATCAGCCGGCCGACCTCGTGCTGGGCCAGGAAAATTTTACAACGAGTCGCGTGGTCAACCCGCCGACAGCGAGCAGCCTGCGCGGACCGCAGGGCGTCTGGATTCAGGGCAGCCGCGTCATGGTGGCCGATACGAGCAATAACCGCGTGCTGATCTGGAATAACTTCCCGACTCGGAACAACCAGGCGGCCGACGTCGTCCTGGGCGCGCCGGACTTTACGACGCGCGTCGAACTGGACCTGGCCGTCACCCGGATTGACGCCAAGGCCGATAACCTGCTGAACCCGGTTTCGGTCACCAGCGACGGGCAGCGCGTGTTTGTAGCCGACCTCGGCTTCAACCGCGTCATGATCTGGAACACGATTCCGACCTCGAACACGCGGCCCGCCGATCTCGTGCTCGGCCAGCCGGACCTGACCTCCTCGGTGGCCAACAACAGCCCAAAACTCTGCAAGGCGACCGGCAAGGACGACAAAGGCGCCGACCTCTTCCCGCGGCTGTGCGGCGCGACCATCGAGTTCCCCCGCTTCGTGCTCAGCGACGGCAAAAGGCTGTTCGTGGCCGATGGCGGTAACGACCGCATTCTCGTCTACAACTCGTTGCCCGTCCGCAACGGCCAGGCCGCCGATACGATCCTGGGCCAGGTGGGCGAATCGATCAACCGCTCTTCCGATAGCGCCTATCCCCTGTTGCGCGCGGCCACCGACCAGTTGCGCACGCCCATGTCACTCGCTTGGGACGGCACCAACCTGTATGTCGCCGACCCGTTCAACCGGCGCGTCATGGTCTTCTCGACGCACGACCAACCCATTCCCTACACCGCCGTTCGAAACTCGGCCAGCCTCGACGTGTTTGCCACGGGCACGATCGGCCTGTCGGGAACCGTTCGCGAGAACGACGAGATCACGATCAACGTGACTCGCGAGGGTACCAAAAACACCTACACCTACAAGATCGCCAAGACCGACACGGTCACCACCCTGCTCAACAATCTGGTGCGGGTGATTAACAGCAAGCCGGACCCCTACGTCACCGCCAGCATTATCCCCGATCTCAGCACCCTGCTGTTGACAGCGCGCGAGGGCGGCGAGGGCGGAAACAGGGTGGAGATTTCGACGAGTACCGCGCCCACCGATGCGACGATTGTGCTCACCACCGGCGGCGCCTTCCTGACCGGCGGCCAGGACGCGGCCCGCGTGGCGCCGGGGACGATCATCTCGCTGCTCGGCGACAAACTCTCCGAGGTGGCGGTCGCAGCCCCGGCAGGCGCCGAAAAGCTGCCGACCGAACTCGGCAATGTGCAGTTGTACCTCGACGGCAAGCTGGCCCCGCTCTTTCTGGTATCGCCGAACCGGATCAACGCGCAGCTCCCCTGGGAGTTCTACGATCGCAACAGCGTGAGTGCGTATGTGCGCACGCGCTTCAGCGATGGCCGCGTGGTGACCACGATGCCGGTGGCGGTACAGATTATCCCGCAAAATCCGGGACTGTTTGCGATTGAAGGCACCGACCCCCGCGTGGGCGTCGTGCAGCACTTTTCGTCGCGGTCGACCGGAACGGTTTCCGTCGATGGAGGAATCAAGGCCGGCGACGTCGCGACCGTTGTGATCGAAGACCGGGAGTACAGCTATACGGTGAAGGATACCGACAGCCTCGCCAGTGTGCGCGACGCGTTGATCGTGGAGATCAACAAAGACCAGCAGGTGGAGGCCTACGCGGCGGGCGTGTTTACCCGTATCCGCTTGCGGGCGCGGACAGCCGGCGAGGCGGGAAACGGTATCAAATATTCAGCCAAGACCAACGAAGGGGCCCAAGTGATTCTCACCGCGACGACGCCAAACCTCTGCTGCGCCAATACGGAAGGGGCGACGGTGACCGAAGCCAACCCGGCGCTGCCGGGGCAGACCATCGTCGTCTTCGGCACGGGTCTGGGCCGGCTGAAGGAAACCTTCGCGCAGGATCTGGCGTTGACCGGCGGCGTGTATCGCGGTCCGGTGTTGAACGAGCCTTCCGCGTTTGTCTCGTCGCTGGCGGGCGGCAAGACGGCCAACGTGCTGTACGCCGGTCTGCGCCCGGGTTCTATCGGCCTGTACGAGGTTCACCTCGAACTGAACTCGGATCTGCCGACGAACTCGGCCACGCAGTTGACGATCGCGCAGGATATCTACGTGAGCAACGTGATCACGTTCCCGTTGCGGAACCCCACCGAAGTGGTCGTGCAGCCGGCGCCCTAGTGAGGAAGCGGCGGCGGGGGAGGGTTAGCCTTCCCCCAGCGGCTGCGGTTTGAAGCCCAGCGCAGCCAGTTTCTCGCGCACGGCATCCCCTTCTTCTCCGCGGACATAGAAGAAGGCCCCCGTGCGGACGGTCTGAAACAGAAACCCGCCCCGGTACTCGTCGGGCTCGACAAGGTATTCCACGCCGGCCGCTGTGAGTTTGTCCTCGAGTCGCTGGGCGTCGAGCAGCCGTTTGGCGATGTAGACGAGGTCTAACTCCTCGTCCTCACCGAAGAAATCCGGTTCCCGGCGCATGGCTACTTGGCCAGGATCATGCCGCGGGTGCGCTTCTTGAACCCTTCCCAGTTGCCGGGGGCCTGGGCGTCGAGGTATTCGCCGTACTGCCGGGCGACGATTTCGAGGTTCTTGTACATGCCGGGGTGGCCGGTGGCGGCGCGGAGTTCGGCCAGGACAGGTTCGAGGCGGGAGTAGACCAGACCCAGTTCGCCGCCGGTGGCAAAGTACAGGTCGGTGCTGAGGACGCCCTTGGTGATGAAGCTGGCCACCATTTCGTAGTAGCTGATGACCATGCGGACGTACTCGTCCTCGTCGGTGCCGGGGGTGCAGATGGCGCGGTACTCGGCCAGAGTGGCGGGCCCGAAGTTGCGGGCGAACCAGCGGCGGGCTTCGCGCAACCGCTCCTCACGCCGGATTTCGTACAAGCGAAGGATCAGGTTGGCATCATCGAACGTGGCATGCTGACTCATATCTTTTTAGGGTATCGCAAAGGTTTGAGATTTCCGACTCTTGGCTCGCACCCCCCTTTTGCATGACAGGATCTGCCCCCACTCTTGCCCCCCGTCTGACCGATGAAGAGCTGCTGCACTGGCTGGCGCTGCGGCTGATCCCTGGCCTGGGGACGCGGAAGGCGGTGACGGTGCTTGAGCGGTTCCGAACGCCGCTGGCGCTTTTCCGGGCCTCGGTGAGCGAACTGGAGGGGGCCGGGCTGTCGCCGGGCGTGGCGCGGGCGATTCAGTCCGGCTGCACCTTTGAGGACGCAGCGACGCAGGCCGACCGGCTGCGGGCGACCGGGGCGCAGTTGGTGCCGGTCACCGATCCGGCCTACCCGGAGAAGCTGCGGGGGATTCTGGACCCGCCGACGGTGCTGTTCTGCCGGGGGGACCTGGGGCTGCTGTCGGCGATTACGGTGGCCGTGGTCGGAACGCGGAAGCCGACGCCTTACGGGATGGCGGTGGCCGAGAAGCTGGCCGGGGATCTGGCGGGATTAGGGGTGGGGGTGATCAGCGGAATGGCGCGGGGCATCGACACGGCGGCGCATCGGGGAACGCTGTTGGCCGGCGGGAAGACAATTGCCGTGTTCGGCTGTGGGGTGGATATGGTTTATCCGACCGAGAACCGGAAGCTGTACGAGGAGATTGCGGCCAAGGGGCTGCTGGTGAGCGAGTTCCCGATGGGGGCGCCGGCGTTTCCCCAGAATTTTCCGATTCGGAACCGGATTGTGTCCGGGATGAGCTCCGGGGTGTTGATTGTGGAGGGGGCGCAGTACTCGGGATCGGCGATTACGGCGCGGCTGGCGATGGACCAGGGGCGGGAGGTTTTTGCGGTTCCGGGCAACATTACCTCGAAGTTGAGCTGGGCGCCGAATCTTTTAATCCGGCAGGGAGCCAAGCTGGTCATGGACGCGCAGGACATTGTCAGCGAGCTGCCGCCGGACGAGCGTTACCGCCTGCAAACCGTTGAAAAAGAACAGCGTGGCGACTTGGCGCAGCAACTGCTGCCGTTGGGTCCGAACGCTCCGCTGGGGCGGGCGATTCTCGAAAACCTGCTCATTGAAAAGGCGACGCATATTGACGAAGTGCTAGATCGTCTGGAAAACTATTCCTCGTCTGAGATTGTGGCGGCGTTGTTTGAATTGGAGCTGTTGGGTCTGGTCAAGCAGCTGCCGGGCAAGCAGTTCGTCAAAGTCTGGTAATCTGGGCTGTCGGCCCGAAGAGTAAAAACCTATATGTCCAAATCCCTCGTCATCGTCGAATCGCCGGCGAAGGCGAAAACCATCGGAAAATACCTCGGCAATCAATTTGTCGTCAAGGCTTCGCTGGGTCATATTAAAGACCTGCCGAAGAGCGACCTGGCCGTTGACGTCGATCGCGGCTTTGAGCCTACGTACGAGGTGATTGAGGGTAAGAAGAAGCTGATTGGCGAGCTGCGCGCGGCGGCCAAGGGCGTCGACTCCATCTACCTGGCGGCTGACCCGGACCGGGAAGGGGAGGCGATCTGCTACCACCTGCAGGAGGAACTGGCTTCCAAGAAAGCCGACGGTCCGAAGATTTTCCGTGTGATGTTCAACGAGATCACGGCAACGGCGGTGCGGAAGGCCTTTGACAACCCGTTGCAGGTGAACACGAACCTGGTGGACGCGCAGCAGGCGCGGCGCGTGCTGGACCGGCTGGTGGGGTACAAGATCTCGCCGCTGCTGTGGGACAAGGTACGGCGCGGGCTCTCGGCGGGGCGGGTGCAGACGGTGGCCCTGCGGCTGATTGTGGACCGGGAGCGCGAGATTCAGGCGTTCCTCAAAGAAGAGTACTGGACGATCGACGTTGCGCTGAACGCCAAGAAAGCGCCGGTATTGAAGGCGCGTCTGGCGAAGATTGACGGGGAAAACCCGGTGATTTCCGATGAGCAGCGCTCGTCGGCGATTGTGAAAGACCTGGCGGATCGGGCCTATACCGTGCAGGCGGTGGGTACGAAAGAGAAGCGCCGGAACCCGGTGCCGCCGTTCATCACCTCGACGCTGCAGCAGGAGGCGGCGCGGAAGCTGCGCTTTTCTGTGAAGCGTTCGATGATGATCGCGCAGCGGCTGTACGAGGGCGTCGAGTTGGGGGCCGAGGGATCGATTGGTTTAATTACCTACATGCGTACCGATTCGGTGCGGGTCTCCGACGATGCGCTTGGTGAGGTGCGGCAGTTTATCGGTGACCGGTACGGTGCGGCGTATCTGCCGGAGAAGCCGAACCTGTACAAGGGCAAGAAGGACGCGCAGGACGCCCACGAGGCGATTCGGCCAACGGCGGCGATGCGGACGCCGGAGTCGGTGGCGCCGTTCCTGCAGGAAGACGAGTTGAAGATGTACCGGCTGATCTGGATGCGGTTTGTGGGCTCGCAGATGACGAGCGCCGTGTTCGATCAGACGACGATTGACGTGCTGGCCAAGGGCAAGTCGAAGGCGGAGTATCTGTTCCGGGCGACGGGTTCGGTGCCGAAGTTTGACGGCTTTCTGGCGGTCTACGAAGAGGGCAAAGACGTCAAGGACGAAGAGGACGACGAGTTGAAGCAGAAGCTGCCGCTGGTGACGCGGGGCGAAGAGCTGAAGCTGAAGTCGCTTGATCCGGAGCAGCACTTTACCGAGCCGCCGCCGCGGTTCAACGAAGCCACGCTCGTCAAAGAGCTCGAAGCCAAGGGAGTGGGCCGGCCTTCGACCTACGCCTCGATCCTGTCGACGATTCAGGAGCGGGAGTATGTCAAGAAAGAGGGCGGCAAGTTCTATCCGACCGAGCTGGGTACGGTGGTGACCGACCTGCTGACCGAGTCGTTCGGTGACATCTTCGACATCCGGTACACGGCGCGGATGGAAGAGGAGCTCGACGAGATCGAAGACGGTAAGGTGGACTGGCGGCACGCGATGGGATCGTTCTACGAGCGGTTTGCCGTCGATCTCGAACGCGCGGCGACGCAGATGACCGATATCAAGCGGATGGAGAAGCCCACCGACTTCATCTGCGAGAAGTGCAGCAAGCCGATGGTGATCAAGTGGGGCCGGCACGGCAGCTTTATCGCCTGTACGGGCTACCCGGAGTGTTCGAATACGCGGGAACTGCCGTCGGCGCAACCGGAAGAGATGGGCGAGCAGGGCGAGGAGGAGTACTGCCCGAACTGCGGCCGCCCGATGGTGTTGAAGAAAGGGCGTTTCGGCCAGTTCTATGCCTGTTCCGGCTATCCGGACTGCAAGACGACCAAGCAGTTAGGGCAAGCGGCCAAGCAGGCCGATGTGCCGCTCGATGAGCCGTGCCCGACCTGCGGCAAGAACCTGGTGAAGAAGTTTGGCCGGTTCGGCGAGTTTATTGCCTGTTCGAGTTACCCGACCTGTAAGTACGTCAAGCAGAAGACGGTGGGCGTGAAGTGCCCGACCTGCTCGGCGGGTGACATCATTGAACGGCGGTCGAAGAAGGGGAAGACCTTCTTTGGCTGCAACCGCTACCCGGAGTGCGACTTTGTGGCGTGGGGTAAACCCGTGGCCAAGGCGTGCCCGGAGTGTAACAATCCTTACCTCATTGAGAAGTTCCTCAAGTCCGGGGCATTCGCCCAATGTCCGAACGCCGAGTGCAAATTCAAAGAAGCACTCGCAACCGAGGAAGTAAGCGCCTAGAGCGTTTACTTCCTTTTCCGCTCCCCGCTGTTTCTCTCTTCTTTCTTTCTTTTTTCCCAACTTACAGAGGATTTTTTGTTATGTCTGACACCGATCAGTTTTACCGCATCGCGAAGCTGCCCCCTTATGTGTTTGCCGTCATCAACGAGATGAAGGCAAACCTGCGAGCAGCCGGCAAAGATGTGGTCGATTTCGGTATGGGGAATCCGGATGGCGCGACGCCGCAGTCGGTGATCGATAAGCTGTGCGAAGCCGCGCAGCAGGCCAAGAACCACCGTTACTCGATGTCGCGGGGCATTCCGCATTTGCGGCAGGAGATCGTCAAGCGCTACCAGCGGAATTATGGTGTGGAGCTCGATTCGGAAAAGGAAGCGATTGTCACCATTGGCGCCAAGGACGCGCTGGCGCATCTGTTGTTTGCCATCATTGCTCCAGGGGATGTGGTGGTTTCGCCGAACCCGGCCTATCCGATTCACCAGTACGGGGTGATTATGGCCGAGGGCGAGGCGGTGATGCTGCCGATGCCCGATCCGGCGACGTTTCTGCAGGGGCTGGAGGACGTCTACAAGGGCCCGAAGAAGCCGAAGGTGATTCTGATCAGCTTCCCGCACAATCCGACGACGACCTGCGTGGACTTGAACTTCATGAAGGAAGTCGTGCGGATGGCGCAGGTGCACGGTTCGTTGATTGTGCATGACTTTGCTTACGCCGATCTGGGGTTTGACGGCTACAAGCCGCCGAGCATTCTGGAGGTTCCGGGGGCGAAGGATCTGGCTGTTGAGATCTTCTCGATGTCGAAGAGCTATAACATGGCCGGATGGCGCGTGGGCTTTTGCCTGGGGAATCAGCGGATGATTTATGCGCTGAGCCGGATTAAGAGCTACCTCGACTACGGGACGTTTCAGCCGATTCAGATTGCGAGTATTATCGCGCTGCGCGAGTGCGAGGAGAACACGGCCGAGATCCGGGATATGTATCAGGACCGTCGGGACGTGCTGCTCGAGGGGTTGGCGGCGGCCGGGTGGCCGTGCGAGAAGCCGCAGGGGAGCATGTTCCTGTGGGCGCCGATTCCGGAGCGATTCCGGGCGATGGGGTCGCTTGAGTTTGCCAAGCTGCTGATGGAGAAGGCGTTGATTGCGGTGAGCCCGGGCATTGGGTTTGGTCCGCTCGGCGAGGGGCATGTGCGGTTCAGTTTCATAGAAAATCCGCACCGGACGCGTCAGGCGATGCGGGAGTTAAAACATTTTCTGCGGAGTGCGTAGCTGGTTGCTTTGAGCGTCGTGGTGGCGCGTCGACACTATTTGGCGTGTAGAAGTCGTTTGCGCCACCTGATTTTCAGTTCGCTTGTGCGGGCGATGGTCCCGCGCGGACCGGCCCCGGAGATTTGTATTGACGGGTTACCGTGGCACGGGGCGCGGCGGTTAGAGAGCCGGGCCATGACGCTGCGCGAGGAGACGGCGGCGGCGCAGTTGCCTGTTGCAGGAGAAGGCCAGGTGCTGGGTCCAAACGACGAGAATCAGCCGTGGGATGTGGCGACTTGGGTGAGCCTGTATACGGCGAAGGCGGACAAGCCACAGTTAGCGGCTCATCTGTCACCGTGGATGAGCAACGCGGCGCCGCTGGGCTGGTATGACAACGCTTCGGTGATGTACTCCCATCCGTTGAGCGGGTCCGAGAACCGGCGTCCGGTGACGACTTCACCTATACCTAACCGCCGACGTTCCACCGGGCGATGGTGTGCGGTACCAGTTTGGCGGCTGGAACGATGGGTTGGCGCCGTCGCACACGATTACGGGGGTGGCGGGGTGAGCAGAGCGGGCAGGGTGCAACTCTCGCCGGAGGTGACGACGATTGAGGGACAGACGATTCCGTTTCCGGTGAGCGAGAGCGTGACGCTTGGCGTGCTGCCGTTTGTGCTGAGTGCTAAGGCCCGCTCGGGATTGCCGGTGAGTTTTGCGGGTTCGACGCCTGCGGTTTGTGCGGTGGCGGGGACGGTGTTGATGATTGTGGGGGGGCGGGACGTGCAGGGTGGAGCCGCGGCAGGCGGGCAATGCGAACTACGCTCCGGCGATGGCGATGGCGATGCAGAGTTTAAGTTGACGCAAACGATCCCGTTGGCGCCGCTGGCGGCGCCGGGGACGCTGGTGAGGAAGGCGAGTGTTTCGTTCACCTCTCTGACGTCGGCCAATTGCACCTTGTCACGTAACACCGTGGCGGGTGTCCAGGTGACGGCGCCGGTGCAGACGATTCCGTTTCAGACCTCGCCGCCGGGGTTGCGGCTCGAGGTGAACGGGCTGGCGATTACGGGTGGAACGTTGTTGAGTCTGGTGCCGGGGAGCTACCCGATGGCGGCGATGAATCTGGCGTCGGGGGACGGGACCCGCTACCAGTTGGCGAGCAGGACGCAGGGCGCAGGCGCAGACGATTACGGCGGGCAGCGGGCTGGCGACTTATACGGCCGTCTTCGGGACGGGTAACCTGTTACCTATTGACAACAATCGCGGGGACGGGCAGGAGCGTGAGCCCGGCGACGGGATACTACCCGGCCGGGCCGGCGCCGGTGATGGGGACGAGGAATCCGCGGAAGCTGCGGTAGACGGGGCCGGTGACGGAGTTACCGGGCTGGCCCGCATCGAGGCAGGGGCAGCCATCCGGCTTCCGGCGGGATGCCGTGACCGGTGAGCTGTTGGCGAACGCGATGGAGACGGTGCTGAGTTGGAGCGGGGTTTACGATGGGGGGTGGACGGGGGGTGGTGGACGGGGGGGAGGGGACGTTCGGCGGTTACCAGTCGGCGGGCTGGTAGTCCTTGTAGAACTGGCCCCAGGGGTGGACGCCGGTGTTGAAGCCGGTGATGATGGGGTCGACGATACGAGCGGCGCCGTCGACGATGTCGAGGGGCGGGTGGAAGCGCTGTTCGGCGGTTTTGCGGGCGGCGATTTCGACGGGATCTTCGTCGGTGACCCAGCCGGTGTCGACGCTATTCATGTGGATGCCATCCTGCTGGTAGTCGGCGGCCGAGGTGCGGGTCATCATGTTCAGGGCGGCCTTGGCCATGTTGGTGTGGGGGTGGCGGGTGGTCTTCCACTTGCGGTAGAACTGTCCTTCGACGGCCGAGACGTTGACGATGTGCTTGTCGCGTTCCGGGGTGCGGAGCAGGAGGGGTTTGAGGCGGGCGTTGAGAACGAAGGGCGCGACGGCGTTGACGAGTTGGACTTCGAGGAGTTCGACGGTGGAGACTTCGGCGAGCAGGAGGCGCCAGGAGTTGCGGCCGCGGAGGTCGACCTGTTGGAGGTCCTGGTCGAGGCGGCCCTCCGGGAAAAGATGCTTCTGGCTGAGGAGCTCTTCGGGCAGGAGGGGGAGTTGGGAGAGTTCGGCCGAGGGGGCGACGGCGGGGCCGGTGGGCAGGAGTTTTTTGACGGCGCTGGACATGCCGAGCAGGGCGGCGCGTTCGCCTTCCATCATGTGGGCGTAGAACTCGGGGGGGCGGCGGACGGTTTGGCAGGCGTTATTGATAACGAAGTCGAGGCGGGGGTGGGAGGTGACGAGTTCCTGGCAGAAGGCTTCGACACTGGGGGTGTGACGAAGGTCGAGGCCGTGGATTTCGAGGCGATGGGCCCATTGTTCAAAGTCGGGTTCCTGGGCGTAGCGTTTCGCGGAATCGCGGGGGAAGCGGGTGGTGACGATGAGATGGACGCCGCAGCGGAGGAGCTTAAGTCCGGTCTGGTAGCCGATTTTGACGCGGCCGCCGGTGAGAAGGGCGACGCGGCCGGACAGGTCGGCGAGTTCGGTTCGCTTGGAGAAGTTGAGATCGGCGCAGGCTGGGCACATCTGGTCGTAAAAGTGATGGACCTGGGTGTACTTCTGCTTGCAGACGTAGCAGTGGAGGGGTTCGGGGGCTTGGCGGGGCTTCTGTTCGGCCGCGGGGGGGGGGAAGTAGTTGGGGGTGGTGAAGACGGGTTTACGGCGGAGGGATCGGATGCCGGTTTGGTCGAGTAGGGCGGAGGCACGTTCGATATCGGCGGCGCTGCGTTCGCGTTCGGCGGCCTTAAGGCGGGCGCGGCGGGCGACGGGGTCGGGGTTGAAGAGCTGGGCGACGATGCGGTGAAGGCGCTCGCGCTCGGGGGCCGGGAGGCGTTCGAGCAGGTCGCGGTCGGTGTCCAGGCGTTCCAGGAGCTCGAGGGTGGAGCGGAGGCTGGGCAGGAGTGAAGAGTCGAAGGGATCGGCAGACAAGGGTGTCTTCCCAGTATCGCTGATCGGTGTTTAGTGAGGCAGGCGGGAGCGCAGATTGCCGTAGGCCCAGGTGCCGGCGAGGGCGCTGAGGAGGGCGGCAAACATGACCGTAACGCCGCCGCCGAGGAGGATGAAGAGCGGGCCGGGGCATGCGCCTGTGAGGGCCCAGCCGAGGCCGAAGATGGCGCCGCCGAGCCAGAAGCGGGCGCCGCGACCGGTTCGCTCGTCGGCGGCCGGCGTGTTTTCGCCGCACAGGGTGGGGAGAGCGGGCCGCCGGGGCAGGAGGCGGCGGGTGACGGCGGCGACGGCGATGGCCGAGCCGATAATGCCGTACATGTGGAAGGCCTGGAAGCGGAACATCTCCTGAATCCGAAACCAGGAGATGACTTCGGCCTTGGTGAGGATGATGCCGAAGAGGGTGCCGAGCAGGAGGTAGAGAACGGGGAAGAGGCGATGGGTCATGGGGCTGGCCTAAAAGAGAAGGGGCAGGAGCAGGTGGGTGGCCAGCAGGCCGCCGGCGAAGAAGCCGAGGACGGCGAACAGGGAGCGCAACTGGAAGTTGGAGAGCCCGGAGATGGCGTGGCCGGAGGTGCAGCCGCCGGCGTAGGCGGCACCGAAGCCAACGAGGAAGCCGCCTACGACGACCGAGACGAATCCGCGGGGCGTGAGCAGGGCGGGCCAACTGAAGATTTCGCGGGGCACGAGCCCCGAGAGGTCCTGGAGGCCGAGGGCGCCGAGGGCGGCCCGGGTTTCCGGGGAGATGGCGATGTGGTGGGTGCCGAGCACTTGGATACCGAGCAGGCCGCCGAGGGCCGTGCCGAGGGCGAACAGGAGATTCCAGCCGCCGGTGGATTTCCAGTCATAGCGAAGAAAATCGCCGCGCCCGGGCAGGAGCGCGGCGCACAAATGGCGGAGGTTTCCGGAGATGCCGAGTTGCTTGCCGCCGAGGAGTTGCAGCAGGGGGACGAAGAGTCCGATGAGAGGGCCGGCGATGTACCAGGGCCAAGTGTCGGTGAGTGCTGCGGGGAGCATTCCTTCTATTGAAGCAGAGCGCTCTCCAGTTATGGGGTGGAGGCGGGAGCCACTTGGGCAAGCGGAAAGGCCGGGCCGATATCCGTCTTGTCCTTGCGGAAGTTCTGGTGGGTAGCGATGCCACGGAAGGACTTGAAGTAGTCCATGTCAAAGGCGGTCTGCCGGTCGGCCGGGGCCAGGACGCGGGGGATGGCGAAGGCGGTGCAGAGGTGTTCGACGAGGGCGATGACGGCATCGGACTGCGGGGCGGGGAAGCTGGCGTAGTGGGAGTAGCCGCGATAGGGGGTGGCAACGTATTTACCGGTTTCGGCGAGGGTGCAGTACTTGGTCTGGAATTTGTTGTCGGGAGGCCACCAGTTCAACTGTTGGGGGTTGTTCTGGTCGGGGCGGAGGGGGCCGACGTTGGCGATTTCGATGCCGATGGAGCGCTTGTCGTGTTTCCAGTTGGCCGACGCGGCGCCGGTGATGCCAAGGTGGTAGGCCCAGTAGTTGGGGGGAAAGCACTCGTAGATCTTGCCGTCGGTATCGACCAGGTAGGACGTGGCGACCTGGAGCGGGGTATTGCGCCAGAAGTCGAAGGCGCTGCGGGCGGTTGAGCCGGCGGTGAAGTGGAGGACAAGGAGGTCTTTGGGGAAGGTTTCGGCGAAGAACTGGCCGGGGGCGAGGGCGAATTTCTTGCGGTCGATTNGGGGGGGGGGTGGGGAGCGGGGACTGGTCGGTGTCGGCGCTGGGGATGAGGAGTTTATCGCCAACCTTGAGCTGGTTGGGATCGGTGATCTGATTAGCAGCGATCAGAGCCGAGAGGGGGATGCCGAACTTACGCGCAATGCCGGAGAGGGTATTCCCGGTTTGGACGGTATAGGAAAGCATGATCCGACAGTATCAGAGTTTTCCCGGGCCGTCGAGATAGCGCCATAGGTACCAACAGGCGATCGAAGCATAGGGGCGCCAGGGTTGGGCGAGCGAAACGATTTGGGCGGGGGTAGGCGGGTGGGGGAGTTGGTAGGCGCGGGTGATAGCGTTGCGGACGCCGAGATCGCCGGTGGGGAGGACGTCGGGACGCCGGAGGGCGAACAGGAGGAACATGTGGGCGGTCCAGACGCCGATGCCTTTGACGGCGGTAAGGGTGGCGATGACCTCGTCGTCGGGAAGGCGGGCGAGGCGGGGGTAGGGGATGGGGTGTTGGGCGAGGTGGAGGAGATAGTTGGCTTTTTGGTGGGAGAGTCCGAGGGGGCGGAGGCCTGCCGGGCCGAGGGTGGTGAGGCGGGAGGGGGAGAGGCGGCCGTCGGGTCCTGCGGCGGCGGCGAGGAGGCGGCTGAAGATGGTGTGGGCGGCTTGGCCGCTGAGTTGTTGGGAGACGATGGAGCTGGCCAGGGTGGTGAAATCGGGGTCGTGGTAGGTTATGCGGTAGGGACCGACATTTTGGATGATGGCATCGAGGGTCGGGTCGGCGTTCTGGAGATGGAGGAGGGCTTTTTTGATGGCAACGGAATGGCGGCGGGGCGAATCCATGAGAGGAGTGACTCGTAGAATTTTACTTGGATTCCTGGCGGGGCCGGGATGGATGGCGGCGCAGCAGCCCAAGCAGCCCCCGCCGCAGCCCGCGGAGCAAGAGGAGGCTTTGCCAGTCATCAAAGTGGACGTGGAGTTGGTGAACGTTCTGTTCTCGCTGCGGGATAAGAAGAATGCGTTGATTGCGACCGGTAAGCGGGAGGAGTTCACTGTTTTTGAGGACGGTAAGCAGCAGGAGATCAAAGTGTTTGCGCGGGAGACGGACCTGCCGTTGACGATTGGTCTGCTCGTGGATGTGAGCGGCAGCCAGGAGCGGCTGATTCCCGAGGAGCGGTCGGCAGCCGGACAATTTTTTGAGCAGGTGCTGCGGAAGAAGGACATGGCGTTTTTGATCAGCTTTGGCGCCGAGGCGGAGCTGCTGCAGGACCTGACGGGTTCGCCGCGGCTGCTGCGCGAGGGTTTGGGTCAGTTACGTCTGAATGCCGGGGTGGGTGGGTTGCACCCGGGGCCGGTGCCGACGGCGAGGCAGCGGGGGACGATTCTGTACGATGCGGTGGTGCTGGCGTCCGAGGAGAAGCTGAAGCGGGAGGTGGGCCGGAAGGCGATTGTGCTGATCACCGACGGGGTGGACATGGGTTCGACCTACACGCGGCAACAGGCGATTGAGGCGGCGCACCGGGCCGATGTAATGATCTATAGCATTTACTTCGCGGACTTCGGCGGGTTTGGGGGGGGAGGGGAAGGGGACTTGAAGCGGATGGCGGAGGAGACGGGCGGGAGGTTCTTCAGCGTCGGGCGGAACCAGACGTTGAGCGACATTTTCCGGCAGATTCAGGAGGAGATGCGGAGCCAGTATGTGATTGGCTACTCGTCGACGAACGGGTCGCGGGACGGGGCGTTCCGGAGGTTGGAGATCCGTCCGGCGGATAAGAATCTGAAGGTGCAGGCCCGCCGCGGGTACTTTGCGTCCAGGCGCTAGCGGCGCTGCATGTATTCCGCCAGGGCGGCATCGAGCGTCGGCATGGGCGGCAGGCCGAGGGAGTCGAGGCGTGCGTTGGCCAGGGCAGAGAAGCGGGGACGGCGGGCTTCGGTGCGATAGGTTTCCGGGCGGGCGACCGAGAGGGTGGGGTTGAGGCCCGCGGCGTCGAAGATTTTTTCGGCGAAGTCATACCAGCTGATGGCGGTGCCTCCGCCGGCGTGGAACAGTCCGGTATGGCCGGCCTGGACTAGGTTGGCGGTGGTTTCGGCCAGGGCGGGCGAGTAGGTGGGTGAGGCGACATACTCCTGGACGACCTGTATGGGCTTGCCGGATTGGGCGAGGCGGAGCATCGTTTCGACGAAGTTTCCGCGGACGGTGTGGCGACCGCCGGGGCCGAAGACGCCGCAGGTGCGGAGGACGAGGGAGCGGTCGTGGTAGGCGCGGGCGAAGTATTCGCCGGCGAGTTTGGAGACGGCGTAGGCGCCGAGGGGGCAGGGCAGGTCTGTTTCGATGTAGGGGCGGCCGAGGGTGCCGTCGAAGACGTAGTCGGTGGAGAAGTGGACGAGGGTGGCGTCGACTTGGCGGCAGGCGATGGCGAGGTTGCGGACGCCGAGGGCGTTGGCTTGGTAGGCGAGATGGGGTTCGCGTTCGGCGACGTCGACCATGTTGTAAGCGGCGGCGTTGAGGACGATAGCCGGGTCGATCTCGGCGAGTTTGGTTTCCAGGACGGAGAGGTCGGAGATGTCGACCGAGGCGCGGTTGAAAGCTGTTACCGCATACCCGCGCGAGGAGAAGACGCGAACCAGTTCGACGCCCAACTGGCCGGCGGCGCCGAAGACGACGACACGATTTGACACGAAGAGCAGAATAGCACGAGCTTAGCGCCGGGACGGATTGGAGTCGGGCCTGCGCACCTGGCTGTCCTCTTCGAACGCTTGGAGGGTGCGGAGGAGCGGTTCGAGGTCGCGTAGATTAGCCAGGACCTGCCGGAACAGGATGCCGAGGTGGAAGTGGTGGTCGCCGTGGGGTTCGGCGTAGCAGACTTCGCCGAGAATCATCTCGGTTTCCCGGTCGATGCGGATGGCAGTGCCGGGTTCCACGTCGACGGGGCTGAGAAACCGCATGCCATCGGTCGAGATATCGACCATCAGGCCCGGAATCTTGTTCGAACCCTGGTACAGCGGTGGATGGTCGCCGAGGATTTCGATCGTGAGGTTTGTCTCGAACCCGATTCGACTTTGTTTCCGCCGTTCCACAGATAGCATTTCGGCGGGGTGGCTGGCTCCTTGAGGGAAATTAGCGTGATTTCGCACTGACCACAAGAAGGTTGTCGATTTTGTTGATGACTTGCTCATTGGTGGCGCTCTTCTCGACGCCCAGGACGGCGACGTTGCTGGACATGCACAGGTTGAAGAAGCGTCCGCCGCCAAGGGGGACGGTTTGTTCGACCTTTTGCAGGCCGAGGCGCATGAATTCGGCTCGGACCGAGTCGATGCTTACCGTTCGAAAGATGATGGCTAGAACGACGCCATCGGCCCAGCAGAAGATCTGGTCCGTGGGGTGGAGACGCCGGCGCAGGTATTGTGCGAAGTAGTCGAAGATTTCCTTGGCGACTTGGGCTCCGAAACGGGACTGGTACATGGAGAAGCGTTCGATGGGGAGGACGGCGAGAAAGCAGCCGGAGGTTGACCGGGCTTCGTTAAGCGCGAACGGGAACAAGGAACGGGGCTGGATCTCCGCGGTGGGTGCGGCCGGGATACGTTTAGCCGAACTGTCCGGAGCGGGCTCGGGACGGGGCGCAGTGGCCTCGATTCCTGGTAGGGGCGCTGGGCTTGCCAACGGTCGGGCAGTCGGCTTGGACGGAAAAGCCGCGGTCTCTGGGTGGGGTGCAACGGGTTTGAGGGCTGTAGGCTGGGGCGGTGCGCTTGCCGCGGGTCCCGGCGCGGGCGGCGTCTCGACGGTCCGTTTCGCCTCAGGCGCCGGTGGAGAAACGACGGTCACCAAAGCGGTTAACGAGTCGACTTTCTGCTTCAATTCCTGCTGTTGGGATTCGATGCGACGCAGGGCGACGCCGGAGAGCTCCGTGATGGCCTGGGCGATCGAGGTGGAGGCGTGGAGAATCTCTTCCGGGGTTGCGTCGAGGGAGATACTCTCGGCACCGGCGCGAATCTTTCTTTTCAGAAGACTGATCCGCAGAAGATTGCTTTTCAGCTGGTTGGCCGGAGCGAGGTGCACCACCGAGTCCGGCATGGCGACGGGTTCGAACAAGGGATGTCCAAATATGTCCTGCAGGAGGTGATCGGTGAGCGAATGAAGTGCTTGGACGAGCGCTTCGGCTTGCGCAGGCGAGGGGGTTGGGTTATTTTTGAAGGTTAGCAGCATGTGGCTGAGGGACAACGACTCTCAGCCGGGTTATCGACCAACGTCGATAGCTTCTTAAACTTTTCCTTCCTGGAACTATTCCCTTTCTGAGATATTCCCTTTCCGGCCTCTAGCGATGGAAGACGAGTAGGGCCCAGAAACTGACGCCGAACAGGAGCGGAATGCCAAAAGCCAGAAGCAAACGAACCGCGCGAGATTGGAGCCATACCGGACCGGGGACCAGTGAGGGCGCGGTTTCGCGGGAACCGCGACGGACGAGTCCGGGGACGCCTTCATTTCCGGGGACGCCTTCATTAAGGGCCGAGGCTTCCCCCCGGAGGGTTTTCAGGATCTCCTCCCGGCCTCGGGGATCGGCGATGAGCACCGTGGCAGCCATGCCGCCGGTGAGGGACTGGTCCAACCGATCGCGCAGGCGGGAAGGCATCTCGGCGCGAGACGGATACACGCGCAGGCCCCGGTCGTCGGAGACCAGGATGGTAGAGGTCTTGATGGTGGTGCGACCCATAGTGAAGAGCGAAGGGATCAACCGGTAGTGGCGCTACCGGAGGTTATAGCGGCCTGATTCAGGATAACCTGAATCAAGCCGAGCGATGCCTTAGAGAGTGCCTTATCTTTGCGATAAATCAGCCCGAGGCGGCGGAGCATGGGCTCGGGAGAAAGACCGATGGCCACCAGTTTTCCTTCGGCTACCTCCTCGGCGCAACTCGACGTCGACAGAAAGGCGATGCCAAGCCCCGCCATGACGAACCGCTTCATCATTTCTGTCGAGTCGAGCTCCATCGAAATTTGCGTGTTGTCTTCGACGTTTTCCATCCACTGATTGAGACGACTGCGCGTGGTACCCGCTTTGGGCAGCAGCAGCGGGTGGCCCAGCAGGTCTTCCGGGTCGATGATCCGGGCGGAGGCCAGCGGATGCGTCGGGGCGCAAATCAGCTTAATTTCATCGGTGTGGATGAGAACAACCTGCAGCTTCTTCTCTTGGATCGGGAACTGGCAGATGCCGAAGTCGGCCAGATTGTCGAGGACTGCTTCGACGACGCGGGAGCCGTAGGAGCGGTCGACGTGCAACTGGACGTTTGGAAAGAGCTTTTTGAACTGGCTGAACACGTCCGGGAGGACGTAGAGGCAGGTGGCTTCGTTGGCGGCGATGACGAGTTCGCCGCGCGGCACCTTCTCCAGTTCGTTGATGGAATCCTGAGCCTGGCGGCGGAGATCGAGAATCTGCTCGGCGTATTCGGCAAAGATCTTTCCGGCGGTGGTGAGGGAGATGCGCGTCCCCAGTCGCTCAAAGAGGGTTGTGTTGAGTTCCTGCTCAAGCTGCCGCACCTGGGCGCTGATGGCCGGCTGTGTGCGAAAGCAGGTCAGGGCTGCTTTCGAGAAGCTCTTGAGGCGGACAATCTCGAGGAAAGTGTGAAGCTGGTCTAGGTCCATCGGCGAAAAGAGGCGGCGAAAGAAGGCGGCGAACAGTGGGGTCGTCTCGCCGAGATTGTACCGCATTCCAGTGATGAGCCGGGGGGAATACGGTATCCTGAGCGAATGAGGCTGGGCGTTGATTTTGGCACCACTCGCGTGGTGGTGTCCGTATGCGATCGTGGCAACTACCCGGCGGTCACCTTCGAGGGGCCCGATGGCGAAGCGCATGACTGGTTTCCTCCTCTGGTGGGCGTGCAAGACGGCCGGCGGGTTTATGGATGGCAGGCGTGGAGTCTGCAGGAGGATCCGCGGGCTACCGTGGTCCGGTCGCTGAAGCGGATTTTGAGCGACGCGGGTCCACAAACGCCGGTGGCGATCGGGGGCGTGGAAACCCCTCTGGCGACTCTGTTGGCTGAACTGGCGGGCGCTCTGCGCGCGGCCTTGACGGGCGCTTCGAACCTGCCGGGCAAGGTGGGCGAGCCGCTCGAGGTGATGCTGGGCGTGCCGGCGGGGGCCAACTCCAACCAGCGTTTCCTGACGGTGGACGCCTTTGTCGCGGCCGGGTTTTCGGTGTTGGGTCTGCTCAACGAGCCTTCGGCGGCGTCGATTGAGTACGGACACCGTCACCGGGAGAGGGCTACGGCCAAAGAGCACATTCTCGTCTACGATCTTGGGGGCGGCACGTTTGACGCATCACTGGTGGAGTTGGATAAGCGTTCGCACGCTGTGGTGGCCAGCGAAGGCATCCCGACGCTGGGCGGAGACGACTTCGACGGCATACTGGCCGACCTGGCCATTCCCGAACAGGATGATTTGACACAGGGGGAGATGTTCCGCCTGCTCGAAGAGTGCCGGCGGCGGAAGGAGGGACTGGCGCCGAATTCCAAGAAGCTCGTGCTGGATCTTGACGTGGTGCGGGCGGGGCTACCGCCGGTAACGGTGCTGGTGAATGACTTCTACGACCGCTGCCAGGCCTTGGTGGAGGAAACGGTACACGCGGTGACCGATTTGATCTCCCGGACGCAGTGTCTCGAGGCGATCTACGTTACCGGCGGGGGAAGCGAGTTGCCGCTGGTGGCCCGCATGCTGCGGGAGACTTACGGCCGGAAGGTGAAGCGTAGCCCGTACACTCGGGCGGCGACCGCGATTGGCTTGGCGATTCAGGCCGATCAGGCGTCGGGCTATCAATTGCGGGACCGGTTCAGTCGCTACTTTGGCGTCTGGCGTGAGGGTGACAGCGGTCGGCTGATGCGATTCGACCCTTTGTTTGCCAAGGGCACGGAACTGCCGCGGGTGGGCGAGCCGCCGCTAGAAGAGCGGCGGTCCTACACGGCGGTGCATAACATCGGGCATTTTCGTTATTTGGAGTGTTCGCATTTGGATGCGTGGGGCCAGCCCGATGGCAGCATCACGGTCTGGGACGAGATCCGCTTTCCGCTGGCGCCGGCCTTGCAGGCGGCCAGGGATCTTGAGAACATTCCCGTGGGCCATGCGCACCTCGAGCAGGAGATTGCCGAGACCTATCGCTGCGGAGCGGGCGGCGAGTTGGAGGTGGAGATCGCCAATCTCACTTCGGGTTACCGGCGGCGGTACCGGCTGGGTCGGTGGGGCGCCGGGAGTCCGACGATTGTGCCGGGCAAGACCGGACGCCCCGCTGCCAGGAAGCGGGCGGCTGGGCGATAATCGGGGAGTTGCGGTTGTATAGTCCCTACTCCTTTTGACCATGTCGATAACTCTCCGTGATCCTTCCCGTCCGCTGAGCGAGAATCAGCACCTTCTCAAATGGGTGGAGAAGATAGCCCACCTGACCAAGCCGGCGGCGATTCACTGGGTGGATGGATCCGAGCACGAGCACGCAACGCTCTGCCAGCAGATGGTCGACTCCGGTACGCTGATCCGGCTCAATCAGGAGCAGTGGCCCGGGTGTTACTACGCCCGGTCGCACGCCAGCGACGTGGCTCGCGTCGAGGACCGGACGTTCCTCTGTTCGTTGTCCAAGGACAGCGCCGGCCCGATGAATAACTGGGAAGACCCGTTCAAGATGCGGCGGAAGCTGAAGGGGATTTTCCACGGCTGCATGCAGGGCCGGACCATGTACGTGCTGCCGTTCAGCATGGGGCCGGTGGGATCACCGATGTCGCAGATCGGGGTGCAGTTGACTGATTCGCCGTACGTGGTGGTCAATACGCGGATCATGGCCCGGATCGGCCTGCCGGTCTTCAAGCTGATTGACAAGAACTTCAAGCGAGTGGTGCCTTGCGTCCACAGCGTGGGTGCGCCGCTGGCGCCGGGCGCCGCCGATGTTCCATGGCCCTGCAACCAGGAGAAGTACATTGTGCATTTCCCGGAGAGCCGGGAGATCTGGTCTTACGGGTCGGGCTACGGCGGCAACGCCCTGCTCGGCAAAAAGTGTTTTGCGCTGCGCATTGCTTCGAACATGGCCCGGGACGAGGGCTGGATGGCGGAGCATATGTTGATTCTGGGGGTGGAAAATCCGCAGGGGGAAAAAACTTACTTAGCCGCGGCTTTCCCGAGCGCCTGCGGCAAGACGAACCTGGCCATGTTGATTCCGCCGGCGGCGTTTCCGGGCTGGAAGGTCTGGACGGTGGGCGACGATATCGCTTGGATCAAGCCGGATGAAAAAGGGACGCTGCGGGCTATTAACCCAGAGGCTGGGTTTTTTGGCGTAGCGCCGGGGACTGGTGCGCACACCAACCCGAACGCGATGGCTACGCTGCGGAGGAATACGATCTTCACCAACGTGGCGCTGACCCCCGACGGGGGCGTATGGTGGGAGGGGATGACCGAGACGCCGCCCGAGCGCTGTCTCGACTGGCAGGGCAACGAGTGGACCCCGGCCTCGGGCCGGAAGGCAGCGCATCCGAACGCCCGGTTCACGGCGCCTGCCTCGCAATGCCCCACGATCGATCCGGCGTGGGAGGACCCCAATGGGGTGCCGCTGAGCGCCATCGTCTTCGGCGGACGGCGCGCGTCGACGATTCCGTTGGTCTATCAGGCGTTTAACTGGAGTTCGGGGGTCTACATCGGCGCGACGATGGGTTCCGAGACGACGGCGGCGGCGGCCGGGGAGCAGGGCAAGGTGCGGCGCGATCCGATGGCGATGCTGCCGTTCTGCGGCTACCATATGGGCGACTACTTCCGGCACTGGCTGAAGATGCAGCGGACGCTGACGGAGACGCCGCGAGTGTTCCACGTCAACTGGTTCCGCAAAGATAACAGCGGCAGGTTCCTGTGGCCTGGCTTTGGCGAAAACATGCGGATCCTGAAATGGATTGTCGACCGGAGTCGCGTGCGAGCGCTGGCGCGCGAGACGCCGATTGGCTGGATGCCGCGGTATGAAGATATCGACTGGTCGGGGCTGCCGTTTCCGAAGGAGACATTTGAGGAGCTGCAGAGCTTCCGCGGCCCAGAGTGGATTTCCGAAGTGATCGGCCACGAAGAGCTGTTCATCCACTTACACGACCATCTGCCGCCGGAGATGATCTACGAGCGGGAATTGCTGATCTGCCGCCTGCGTTTGGATTAATGGACATGATCACCTTATTGAAGCCGTCTTTAAACTGGTTGCTCGTATTTGTCCCGGTGGCGATCTATCTGCGCTTCGCCTCGCCGGAGAGTTCGACGCTGATCTTTGTTACGGCGTGCCTGTCGATTCTGCCCTTAGCCGGTTGGATGGGTAAGGCGACCGAGAATCTGGCGACCCATACGGGCGAGGGCGTGGGCGCGTTACTGAACGCCACCTTCGGCAATGCGGCCGAGCTGATTATTGCGATGGTCGCGCTCGAGAAGGGGCTGCACGATGTGGTGAAGGCGTCGCTGACGGGGTCGATTATCGGCAACGTGCTGCTGGTGCTGGGGCTGTCGATGGTGGCCGGCGGCGCGCGGTACAAGACGCAGCGGTTCAACCGGACGGCGGCGAACAACCAGGCGACCATGTTGTTGCTGGCGGCGATTTCGCTCGTGATGCCCGCGGCGTTTCACCATCTGGCGGCGCCGGCGACCCCGGTGGCCGAGGGAGCGTTGAGTCTGGAGATCTCGATCGTTCTGTTGCTGGTTTATGTGCTCAGCCTGGTGTTTGCGCTGATTACGCACAAGGCGTTGTTTGGCGGGGAAGGCGGCGAGTCGCACGGCGGCGAAGAGGTGGCTTGGTCCAAAGGCAGGTCGATTGCGGTGCTGTCGCTATCGACGGCGATGATTGCCTGGATCTCGGAGATACTGGTGGGATCGGTGGAAGCAGCCGCACACTCCTTTGGCATGACCAGCGTTTTTGTCGGTGTCATTGTGGTGGCGATCATTGGCAACGCGGCCGAGCATTCGACGGCAATACTGGTGGCGATGAAGAACCGGATGGATCTTTCCGTGGGGATCGCCGTGGGTTCGAGTATTCAGGTGGCGCTGTTTGTCGCGCCGGTGCTGGTGATTGCCAGTTACTGGGTGGGGCCCCATCCGATGAACCTGGTTTTTACGCCCGCCGAGGTGTTGGCTGTGACGGCGAGCGTGTTGATTACAGCGCAAATTGCCAACGATGGCGAAAGCAACTGGATGGAGGGCGTGCAGTTGCTGGCGGTTTATCTGATCATGGGGGCGGTGTTCTACTTCCTGCCGGAAATGGCGGGGGCGAAGCATTAATGGCGGGCAGTTGGTGGGAGGTGGCTCGCGGCGCGCGCGTGTTTGATTTGGCGCAGCCCTATTACGTCGGCATGCCGCACCATCCGTCGCATCCTCCTTACCTGTTTGGACTCACCAAAAAGCACGGCGATATGTTGACGCCGGCCGGGAACAGTTCGGCGGCCGATGCGATTGCGCTGGGTTCGCACGTGGGTACGCACATAGATGGATTCGGTCATTTTTCCTGCGGCGGAATGCTCCATGGCGGAGTGGCCGCGAGCGGGAGCCAGAGCTACGCCGCCGGCTTGAGCGTGCACGGGGCGGACGGGATTGCGCCGCTGGTCCGGCGCGGCGTTTTGCTTGATTTCGCGCAGGCTGGTCCGCTGGGTGAGGATGTCGAGATTACCCCGGAGATGCTGGCCGGTTGCGGCATGGCGATTCAGAAGGGGGACGTTGTTTTGCTGCGGACCGGCTGGGCGCAGTACTGGCGGGACGCGGGGCGTTATATCAACGCCATGGGGGGATCGCCCCGGGGCCCGGGGCCGGGGCTGGCCGGGGCCCGTTGGTTAAGCGCGCGCAAGCCGGTGGCGGTGGGGTCGGACACCGTGGCGTTTGAACGGGTTCCGGCGCCGGATATGCCGGTACATGTGCACTTGCTGTTTGAGCGCGGCATTCATTTGATCGAGGCGTTGAACCTGGAAGAGTTAGCGGCCGCCGGGGTGAACGAATTTCTCTTTGTCGGGGCGCCGCTGAAACTGGAAGGCGCCACCGGCGCACCGCTGCGGCCGCTCGCTCTCTGCTAACTTCGGGCCCTCTGCTGCATGGGTATTGGATAGCGTATAGTAATCGGCATATGCGCAAGCGATTGACAGCGGGCGGTCCGGTGGCGTTGGTTACCGGTGCCGCTTCAACCATAGGCCAGGCTGTGGTGTTTTCTCTGCGGTCGATGGGTTATTTCGTGCTGGGCGCCGATGCCGTACCAGGGGGGGAGCTGTATCTGGATGTTACTTCCGAGGCGCAGTGGGATCGGATCGCGGCCGAGTTGCCGCGTCTGGATTTGCTGGTCCTTAACGCCGGCCTTTCGCACGCGGGCCGGTTGACGGAGACCTCCCTTGACGATTGGCGGAGGGTACAGTCGGTAAACCTGGACGGCGCTTTCCTGGGGGTCCGGATGGCGTTGCGCAAGATGTCGAGCGGGGGATCGATCGTTCTGATTGGCACGGCCTCTGGCAAGCGCGCCGTGGCGGGCGTGGGGGCGGACTGCGCCAGCAAGGCGGCGTTGCGGATGTTGACGCGGGTGGCCGCGCTCGAAGGGAAGGCCCGAGGGATCCGGGTGAATTCGGTCTCGCCGGCCGGGGTGGCGACTGCCGCGTGGCGGTCAACGCCGTTTTTGGCGGGGGCCGTCGAACGGCTTGGTTCGGAAGAGGCGGCCTGGGAGAGACTCGGTGGGGCGGAACCTGCTAAGTCACCGCCGGAGCGCACGGCCTTTGCCGCCGAGGTGGCACAGACGGTTCTTTTCCTATGCAGCCGCGACGCCGATTTGATCACCGGAACCGACTTAGCGGCCGATGCCGGCTACTCGGTATAGTGGCCCTCCAATTGCATTGCATCCAGCTGCAAAACTCCAGTATGTTCAGGCCGGTTGCCTGGCGGTGAGTGGTTGCAGGGAGGACGTCTGGATGAGTGGGCAGGCTGCGGCCAAGGAGTGGCGGTATCTGTGGTTTGACTTACAGCGTCTGGTGAATGGCCGTGGGTGGCGCTACTGGACGGTGCCGTTCTCGGCGGCCTTTCGGGTCGTGGCGGTCTACCGCTTGCAGCGTAGCCTCTATCTGCTATCCGGGGTGGGGTGGCAGACGCTGCGCGCCATTCTGGCGCCGGTTTTCTGGGCCTTGAGTCCTTGGGGCTCCCGCTGTGAGATCCACTACGAAGCGGCCATCGGCAAAGGATTGATGATCCTGCATCCCTCGTTGGGCATCGTGGTTTCCAAGCGAACCGTGGCGGGTGATGATCTGACGCTGACCGGCGGCAACTGCCTTGGTACCAAGGGCGGCGATCTGTCTCCGGGCGGGATCTGGTTGGGCGACCAGGTGCTGTTGGGGGTGAACGCGGTGGTGCTGGGGCCGATCCGGGTGGGCCACCGGGCGGTGATCGGCGCGGGGTCGGTGGCGACGCGGGATGTGGGGGAGGGCGAGGTGGTCGCCGGCATACCGGCCCGGCCCATCCGGCGGCGGCAAATCGCTGCCTGCGCCTGAGTGCCACTCCCCATGGCATACGCTAGGGAGATGAGTCAGGATTTCTCCATGTTGGATGCCTGGTGGCGGGCGGCTAACTATCTTTCGGTGGGCCAGATTTATTTAAAGGACAATCCGCTGCTGCGGGAGCCCTTAACACTCGACCATGTCAAACCCCGCCTGCTGGGGCACTGGGGCACCACCCCCGGCTTGAACTTCATCTACGCGCATTGCAACCGGGTGATTGTGCAGCGGGACCTGAACATGATGTATGTCATCGGGCCCGGACACGGGGGGCCGGGGTTGGTGGCGTCGACCTATCTCGAAGGGTCCTACCGGGAGATCTACCCGCATATTGACTGGGATACCGAAGGCTTGCGGCTGCTATTTCGCCAGTTCTCCTGGCCCTACGGCATTCCGAGCCACGTCGCGCCCGAGACGCCGGGGTCCATTCACGAGGGCGGGGAACTGGGCTATGCGCTCCTGCACGCCTACGGCGCGGCGTTCGATAACCCGGACCTGATTGTGATGTGCGTGGTGGGCGATGGCGAGGCAGAGACCGGCGCCTGCGCGGCCAGTTGGCATTCCAATAAGTTCCTCGACCGGACGCGGGACGGAGTCGTGCTGCCGGTGCTGCACCTGAACGGCTATAAGATTGCCAACCCCACTCTGCTCGATCGCATTCCCCGGGCCGAGTTGCTCGAACTGTTTCGTGGCTATGGCTACGCGCCGGTTCTCGTCGAAGGCTCGGAACCCATGGAGATGCACGCCAAAATGGCGGCCGCAATGGATCATTGCCTCGATGAGATGGCCCGCATCAAGGCGTCCACCGAGCCGGGCCGTCCCCGTTGGCCGATGATCATTCTGCGCAGTCCGAAGGGATGGACGGGGCCGAAGATGGTCGACGGTAAGCCGGTAGAAGATACCTGGCGCTCCCATCAGGTGCCCTTCGCGGAGATGGCGGCCAAGCCCGATCACGTCCAGTTGCTGGAAACCTGGATGAAAAGCTATCGCCCCGAGGAGTTGTTCGACGCATCGGGCCGGCCCGTGCAGGCCATTCTCGATCTCGCCCCGCGGGGTCCTCGTCGCATGGGCGCCAACCCGCACGCCAACGGCGGGGTGTTGCGTCAGGATCTGATCCTGCCCGACTTCCGAACCTACGCCGTGCCGGTGGCCAGCCCGGGGGGGCGCGATGCCGAGTCGACACGGGTGCTCGGGACGTTTTTGCGCGATGTGATGACCGCCAATGCCGCAATCCGGAACTTTCGCGTCTTCGGCCCGGACGAGACGCAATCGAACCGGCTGGGGGCTGTCCTGGAGGTGACCGACAAGGCGTGGGCCGCCGAGGTGCGGCCCGTCGATGAGCGTTTGGGAACGCAGGGCCGGGTCATGGAGGTGCTCAGTGAGCACCTGTGCCAGGGGTGGCTCGAAGGCTATCTGCTCACCGGGCGCCACGGTTTCTTCTCCTGTTACGAGGCGTTCATCCACATTATCGATTCGATGTTCAACCAACACGCCAAGTGGTTGAAGACGACACGGGAGATGCGGTGGCGTCCGCCAATCGCCTCGCTCAACTACCTGCTGACCTCGCACGTCTGGCGGCAGGACCATAATGGCTTTTCGCACCAGGATCCGGGCTTTATCGACCATGTCGTGAACAAGAAGGCGGAGGTGATCCGGGTCTATCTCCCGCCGGACGCCAACACGCTGCTGACCGTAGCCGAGCACTGTCTGCGTTCGAAACACTACGTCAACGTGATCGTCGCCGGCAAGCAGCCGGCGCCGCAGTGGCTCACCATGGCCGAGGCCGAAGAGCACTGCCGGGCCGGGATGGGGATCTGGCCGTGGGCCTCGCACGCGGGCGAGCCGGATGTGATCATGGCGTGCTGCGGCGACGTGCCAACGCTCGAAACGCTTGCCGCGGTGACCTACCTGCACGCCATGGTCCCGGACCTGAAAATCCGCGTGATCAACGTCGTCAATCTGATGACGCTGCAGCCGCGCAACGAGCACGCGCACGGCTGGGACGATGCAAGCTACGATGCCATCTTCCCTCCGGATACCCCGGTGATATTCGCCTTTCACGGCTACCCGTGGCTGATCCACCGCCTCGCCTACCGCCGCAACAACCACCCTCATCTCCACGTCCGCGGCTATAAGGAGGAAGGCACCACCACAACCCCCTTCGATATGACCGTACTCAACAACCTGGACCGCTTCCAGTTGGCCCGTGACGCGTTGAAGCGGGCGGGAAGGGGAAATCACCCGGCCATGCTCCGCCTGGAGGACAAGCTGCGTCAGCACCGGGCCTACATCGCCACGCACGGTGAGGACATGCCGGAAGTGCGAGACTGGCGCTGGGCCCCGTAACTCTTGTAAACTGCGAGAAATTCGTTCGTTGGGAGAAACATTGAACTTTAGAATCGCTGTCTTGCTGGCATGCGCTACCGTTGGCGTGTATGCGCAGAACCTGGGTCGTATTTCGGGCACGGTGAATGATCCGTCCGGAACGCCGGTGGCTGAAGCCACGATCGCGCTGAGCTTGCCGGGCTCGAACAAAGCGCAGTATGCGACCAAGACAACCGCTGCCGGTACCTATGCGCTCGTAGGGCTGCGCGCCGGCGAGTACGACCTTTCCGTCGAGGCCTCCGGCTTCAGTAAGGCCGTCATCCGCGGCATCCGCGTCGGGGCTGGTCTGGAAACCCCGGTGCAGCCGGTCAAACTGGAGCTCGCCACCGTCTCTGCCGTAGTTGAAGTACAAGCCGACTCGGTGGTCCTGCAGACGGCCAACGCCGAGATCACCTCGGTGATCACCTCCACCCAGCTCTCCCGCCTCCCCACCGCCAACCGCAGCCCTCTCGCGCTGTTGGCCACGCAGGCCGGCTTTGGCTCGAACGGCCGGTCCAACACCACCATTAACGGCCTCCGCGTCTCCTACGCTAACGTCACCCTGGACGGCATCAATATCCAGGACAATTTTATCCGTAACAACGGCCTGGACTTCCTGCCCAACCAACTCCTGCTCGATCAGGTGGCCGAGGTGACGCTCAGCACCTCCAACGCCAATCCCGCTCTCGGCAACGGGGCCGCGCAGGTGACCTTCACCACGCCCTCTGGCACCAACAAGTACAAAGGCACCGTGTTCTGGTTCAATCGCAACAACGAGTTTGCGGCCAACCCGTGGTTCTCCAACGCCAACGGAACCCCGCGCCCCTTCCTCAATCAGAATCAGCTGGGCGGCAGCCTCGGCGGGCCTATCAAGAAGGACAAGCTCTTCTTCTATACCAATTACGAAGCGTTGCGGCTGCGGCAGCAGACCCCGGGAACGCGGGTCATCCTGACGGAATCCGCCCGCCAAGGTATCTTTACCTATCTCGATACGGCGAACAATATCCGGCAGGTGGATATGCTCCGCGCCTCCGGCCTGCCCACGAATCCGACTACCAAGGCTCTCATCGACCGTGTCCCGGCCGCCAGCAACATCAACCGCCGCGACGTGGGCGATTTCAATGCCGCGGCCGGTCGGCACCTGAACATCGGCGGCTATCAGTTCAACGTGCGCAACAACCGTACGCGCGACAACGCGACCCTCAAGCTCGATTACGTCCTCAACTCCCAGCACGGCTTCAGCGCCAGTTACATCTGGAACCGGGACATCGTCGACCGTCCGGACCTCGCCAACGACTACTCCACCGTGCCGAAGGTCCAAAACGACAACTCCACCCCGCTGCTTTCGACCACTTGGCGCTGGACGGCCTCGCCGACCTTCACCAACGAAGCCCGCGGCGGCATGAACATCGCTCTGGGTGTCTTCGCTTCGAGTGAAAGTTTCGGCAGTCAGATCTTCGCCCTGCCCCTGGTTTCCAATCCCGTGAACACCTTCCGGGCCCAGGGCCGTTATACCGACACCTTCAACTGGCAGGATAACGCCACGTGGATTAAGAATCGTCACACGCTCCAATTCGGCTATCAGGGGCAGCGCATCAACGTGAAGTCCTTCAACGATGCCGGTAACTTGCCCACTTACTCCATCGGTCTGAGCGCCGCCAATCAACTCGACGTCAATGCGCTCGTCCCGAATCTCCGGGTGACTGACCTTGGGATCGGCACCAGCGTTTTGATGTTGCACGCGGGTATCCTCGCCGCCGTCTCGCAAACGTTCAACGTGACGGACCGCACGAGCGGCTTCGTCCCTGGAGCTCCCAACGTCCGCAACTGGCGGTTGGACAATCACGCCTTCTATTTCAATGACAATTGGCGGGTCAACGAGCGGTTTACCATTCACCTGGGTACTCGCTGGGAATACTATACGCCGGTGACGGAGTTGAACAGTCTCACCTTCGTACCGGTCCTCAAGAACAACAACGCGGAACAGACGCTGCTCGATCCCACCGGTACCGTCGACTTTGCCGGCAATGCGGCGGGGCGGCCCTATTACAAGCGCGACCTCAACAATTTTGGCCCCAACGTGGGCATCGCCTGGCGTCCTTTTGGCAATAAGACCGTGATTCGGGCCGGTTACAGCGTGAACTTCCCGAACGATGAGTTCATCCGTTCCATCGACAACAACGTTTCCACCAGCGAGGGGCTTTCCACCAGTTCCACCCGGGTCAACCTGACGCAGGCGATCAGTTCCACCCTGCCCCCCCTCACCACCCCGTCCTTCGTCGCCCCGCGCACCTTCGCCCAGAACTACGCCCTGAATCCGCAGACCGCCTTCGGCATGCCGAATCCGGAACTGGTGACCCCCTACGTGCAGCAGTGGAACTTCAGCATCCAACGAGAAATCGCCAATGGTGTGCTGCAGGTCTCCTACATCGGCAACAAGGCGACCAAGCAGTTCCGCGCCTTCGACTTCAACCAGGTCATCATCAACAACGGCCTGCTCGAGGACTTCAACCGCGCCCGGTCGAACGGAAATATCGCCAGGAATGCAACAGGTACCTTCAACCCCGCCTACAACGCGAGCCTGCCGGGCAGCCAGCGGACCCCGTTTTTTGACGCTCTTCCCAGTGGCGGTTTGTTGACCAATACGACCATTCGCGGCTTGATCGACTCCGGACAGGTCGGCGAACTGGCCAATACTTACCAGGTCAACCGGCTGAACGGCAACGTGAACTTCTATCGCAATCCCAACGCCCTCGGCACCAACATGATGACCAACTACTCGAATGCCACCTATCATTCCTTCCAGTTGGACTACCGCCGCCGTTACGCGAAGGGTTTCGAGTTCCAGGTCAACTATGTGTTCTCAAAGAGCCTCAGCGATACGCTCGGTGACGCCCAGGCCCGGTTTGAACCCTTCCTCGACCTCACCAATCCGAGTATCGAAAAGGCGCCGTCGCCCTTTGACCAGCGCCACGCGCTCAAGGCCAACGGCGTTTACGAACTGCCCTTCGGCCGCGGCCGCCGCTGGGATCTGGGCAATTCGGTGCTGAACCAGATGCTTGGCGGCTGGAACGTTAGCGGTATTTTCACGCTCGCCTCCGGCTCCCCGTTCGGCATCTACTCGAGCCGCGGCACGCTGAACCGGCTCGCCCGCTCCGGTATCAACACGGTCAACACCAACTTGAACTACGACCAGCTCGTCGAGCTGACTGGCGTGCGCAAAGTCGGTAATGGCGTCTACTTCCTGAAGGCTGACGTGGTCGGTCCCGATGGACGCGGCGCGGCGGCCGACGGTCGGGCGCCGTTCAACGGGCAGGTGTTCTTCCATCCCAACCAGGGCACGCTGGGTTCGCTGCAGCGGCGGCTTCTTTACGGCCCCCGCTTCATCAACCTGGACTTCTCGGGAGAGAAGCAAACGAAGATCGCCGAACGCTTCACGCTCACCCTCCGCATGGAAGCGCTAAACTCGACCAATACACCGAGCTTCTTCTTCGGTGATCAGCTCATCGACAGCGTGAACTTCGGCCGCATCAGCGCGACGCAGTCAGGGCGGCGTGTGGTGCAGTTCAGCATCTCGGTGCGTTTCTAGCGCCACTGCTTGGTGAACTCGGCGCGCCAATACTCGGCGCGCCGGGGTTCGATCTCCGCCAGCAGTGCGTAGGCATCCTCGAGCAGCGGTTCGAGAGCGATTGCCTCTATCGCTTCGGCCCGCGCCTTGGCCGGTTCGCCGGCGCCGAGGTAAGCCGCCGCCAGGTTCAGCCGCCGGACGGAGTTTCGCGGGTCCGCTTTCACGGCTGCGGCGAAGGCCGCAACAGCCGGCGCCGGCCGGTCCGCACGCAAATAGATCAGGCCAAGTGCATCCTGCACTGCGGCATCGGGACTCTGCAGCGAGCGCAGGAGTTCGTAGGCCTTCTCCAGTCGGCCCGCACCCGCATAGGCGAGCCCCAGGCCCCGGGCCTGCTGCGCGGCGTCGGGCAAGGGCCGCCACGGCCGCAGCTCGTCGGGCCGCTCCAGGAGCACCTTCGCCGCCCCCGGCCGCCGGATACGGTGATCGGTGAAAGCGGTGTGGCCGCCGTCGGAGGATTCCGTGCGCGGCATGTGGCAGGTGGTGCAGGCCTCTCCGTGCGGCCTGGTGCTCTGGTGGCATCCCTGGCAGTGGGCCTGCTGCGCGGCAAAGGTGTTTTCCGGCTCCCGGTGCGGGTCGTGGCAGGTGGCGCACCAGAGCCGGTCGCCGGCGGCGATCTTACAGCGGGAAAGCGCCAACTGCTCGGAATGAGAAACTACTTTGATCCGGTTCGGATCTGCTGGCGTCCGCGGAACATAAACGGAGAAAACTGTTTCGAGCGCCACGCCCGGCCGGAAGTCACTCCAACGCTTGCCCGGATTCAGCACCCGGGCCGTGCCGCCCAGATGGCATTGTTCGCAGACGCTATCGCGTTCAACGGCGGCCAGCCGCCGCGGGTTCACAATGTTGGCCCGCAGCGGATTCTGCGCATGCGCCCGGGCATCGCCATGGCAGCGTTCGCAGGTGATCCCCGGAGCCGGCAGCGGGTTCTCCCCATAGCGGTTCTGCGTGCCGGCGACGGGTGTCGATTCCCCCGCGTGGCAACTCAAGCAATCCGCCGTCACCGGCCGCAAGAAACTCAGGCGGCGGTCCCGCTGAAAACCCGGCGACAGGTCCCAGGCGCGCCGGCTGGCATACCACGAAAGCGGCGATTGAAACAGAGCATCGCCCAACCGGAACAGAAAACTCTTGCCCACCCGCCCCGACCCGACGGCCCACTCCATGGTCCGCACTTCGTCGTTTACCGCGTGCGCGAGCTGCTTGCCGGTCCACGCCGCCACCCAGCGGGCCGAGCCATGCGCGCCTTCCTGTCGCAGCTGCAACTCGGCTGTTGGCCGGGTGATCGAGCGGCCCATGCCAGTCTTGGCGTAAGACCGCACGAACTCTTCATGGCAGGGCAGACAGGTCGCGGCGGCCAGCAGAGTAATCCACATCACCCACCATTATCCAGACTCAGCGCGTGCAGCGGAATATGCGGCGGCCGCTCACGATCGAGTCAGGAGGGATCGATCGGTTTCACCGGCTGCCTCCGGATGAACGCTGCGAAGGACAATCGCCGCTGTGGACTCAGCCGCGCCGCCCAACTTCACCTTTCGCAGCCCTCGTTGGCTTCGTTTCGCAAAATGGCCGCCGGCGCCTTCTGATTTTTACCTCCCGGACCGCTCCGCGAAGCCAATCCCGCCCCGGCCTCCAACTCAGTGCGGATAGAATAAGATCTCTCCGTGCGCATCCGCGATATCCAAACCACCACGCTGCGCTTTGCCTATGCGCCCGGCGAAGGCTTTCACTACGCCGGCGGCTACTGCACGGCCCGCGTCTCCACGCTCGTTCGCGTCTTAACCGACACCGATCACGTCGGCCTCGGCTCGGTCTACTCGCACCCCGACCTCGTCCGCACCATCATTGAAAACCAGCTCCGCCCGTTGCTCATCGGCGAGGACGCCGCGAACATTGAAGCGCTCTGGGAGCGCAGTTACTCGGTCACGCGCTGGTATGGCCGGAAGGGCGCCGCGGTCTCCGCGCTCGGCGGCATCGACATGGCGCTCTGGGACCTCCGCGGCAAGGCCGCCGGCCTGCCCCTCTATCAACTCCTCGGCGCCCGCCGCCACACCGTCCCGGTCTATGCCAGCGCCCTGCTTTGGAAACGGGACGCCGCTGCACTCTGTGAGGAAGCCGGCCGCCACCTCGCCCGCGGCTTCCGCGCCATGAAGATGCGTCTCGGCCGCCACTACGATTACGATCTGGCCGCCCTCCGCCAGGTCCGCGAGACCATCGGCGCCGCACCCCGCCTGATGATCGAAGGCAACGCCCGCTACCCGCTCGCCCAGGCCCAACGCCTGGCGCCCGCCTTCCGCCAGGCGAACATCTTCTGGCTCGAAGAACCGTTTCTTCCCGAAACGCCGCAACTCTTCGACGAACTCCGCCCTCACCTCGCGGGCATCCCCCTCGCCGCCGGCGAAAACGAGTTCGGCCGGCAGGGCTTCGCCGAACTGATCGATGGCCGCGTTGTCGACATCGTCCAGCCCGACGCCTGCCGCTGCGGCGGCATTACCGAGACTCTGCGGATAGCCCGGCACGCCGCGGCGCAGGGCCTCCGCGTGGCGCCCCACACCTGGAGCGACGCCGTCGCCCTCACCGCCAACATGCACGTGCTCGCCTCGCTCGACCACGGCCTCACCGTCGAAATGGATCAGACCAGTAACCCGCTCATCGAAAACCTGCTCAGCACCCCGTGGCAGCTGCACGACGGCGAACTCGCCTTGCCGCAACTGCCGGGCCTCGGCATCACCCTCGACGAAGACACGGTAGAACGGTATAGTCTGCCCCCGGGTGCCTCGATTCCCGAAGGCAACTACTCCGACATGGTCTTCGGCCCCCAATTCTACGCCCCCGCGCCCCCCTACGAGGCCTGAACCCATGCCCCCCCACCGCATCGCCATCGGCGCCATCTTTACCGAATCCAATCACCTGTGCGGCACGCTGACTCCGCTCGACTCGTTCACCCGCACCGAACTCCGCCGCGGTGAAGAGCTGCTCGCCGCCACCGGCGGCGTCCTCGGCGGTGCACTCGCGCATCTGCGCGGTCGCAACGTCGAAGTCATCCCCCTCCTATTCGCCAGTGCCTGCCCCGGCGGCCCACTCACCGCCGATTGCTACCGTGTGCTCCGGGACGATCTCCTCGCCCGACTCCGCGCCGCGCTCCCCGTTGACGGCGTGTTGATGCCGCTGCACGGCGCCGCCGCCGTCGATGGCCTGGGCAGTCTCGATGAAGATCTGATCGCCGCGGTTCGCGCCCTCGTCGGCCCGGACGTGCCGCTGGTCGCCACGCTCGATTGCCACGCCCACGTGACCGCCGGCATGGTCGCCAATGCCAACGCCCTGCTCGCGTGGGAAACCTATCCGCACCGCGACACCTTCACCACCGGCGAGCGCGGCGCCCGCCTTCTTGCCGACTGCGTGGACGGTCTCATCCGTCCGGCCATGGCCATGGCCAAAGTGCCCGTCATCGTCGGAGGCTTTATGGGCAGCACCGACGATGGCCCCTTTGCCGAAGTCATGCGCTACACCAAATCGCTCGAGCAGCAGCCCGGCGTGCTCTCAACCAGCGCCTTCCTCGTCCAGCCCCATCTCGATCTCCCCGGCATGGGCGGTGGCGGCCTCGTCGTCACCGACGGCGACCCCGCTCTCGCCGTCTCGCTCGCCACCGGCATCGCCCAAATGTACTGGCGGCTCCGCTTTGCCCTCGAGCCCCGCATCTGGACGCCGGCCGAGGCGATTGCCGATGCCGCCCGCCAGCCCCCAGGCACCATTCTGCTGCTCGAAACCTCAGACTGTGCCGGCGGCGGCGCCTGCGGCGACAGCATCCACGCCCTCGCCGCCCTCGTCGCCGCCCAGCTTCCAGTGCGTTCCCTCGCGCCCGTGGTCGACCCCGCGGCGGCCGCCTTGTGCCACACCCGCCAGCCCGGCGACACGGTCTCGTTCGCCCTCGGCCACCAGATCGACCCCCGCTGGGGCCAGCCGCTCCCGCTCACCGCCCGCATCGAGGCGCTCACCGACGGTCGCTTTGTTTACTCCGGCGGCATCTGGGAGGGCCAGGCCGGCGAGATGGGTCCCACGGCCTGGTTGCGCGCCGGCAACGTCGATATCCTCGTCACCAGCTTCGCCACGTATGACTGGGCCGACGAGCAGTTCCGCGCCGTCGGCATGGACCCCGCCGCCGCGCGCTTCGTCGTCGTCAAAAACCCGATGAACTACCGCGTCGGCTACGCCGGCCGCTTTGTGGCCGCCTATGTTCTCGATACCCCCGGCGCCACCCCGGCCTCGCTCCGTCACGTCCGGTTCTCCCGCCTGGAGCGCCCCTACTTTCCGGCCGACGAGGAGATCCCCGGGCTCGAACCCGTCCTTCTCCGGGGCCGGTAAAGGAACCCGATGCGCCGCCTGCCCTGGCCCCGCCGCGTGGACGCCGCACTGCTGTGCTTCCTCGCCAACCTCATCGCACACTCGGACCGCGTCAGTCTCTCGGTCGCCATGCCGGTCATGATGAGCGAGAACCAGTGGGACACGGCGCAGGCTGGCTGGGTCCTCTCCGGCTTCTTCCTCGGCTACACCCTGCTGATGGCGCCCGTGGGCCTGCTGACGCAGCGCTACGGCACCCGGCCGGTCTTTGCCGCCTGCATGAGCTGGTGGACGCTCTGCACGCTGCTCACACCGCTGCCGCGCTCGCTCGCCGGCCTTACGGCCATGCGGGTACTGCTCGGGGTGGGGGAGAGCGGCACGGCCTCCTGCATCAACGGCACGCTGGTCCGCTGGTTTCCACCCCGCGAGTACTCCCGCGCTACGGCGTTGTGCTGGAGCGCCGGCTACGCCGGACCCGTCCTGGCCGTGCCCGCTGCCACCTGGCTGCTGCACGGGTTCGGCTGGCAGGCGATCTTCTGGGTCTTCGGCCTGTTTGGCTTCCTGTGGCTGCCCTTCTGGCTGCGCTTAGGGAATGGGCCGGAGCTCTCCGCCGCGGTGCGCGAGCCGGTGCCGTGGAAAACGCTTGCCCGCGCCCCGGCTCTCTGGGCCTTGTTTGCGCTCCACTTCTCGGCCAACTGGTTCTTCTACTTCATGGTCACGTGGCTGCCGACCTACCTGTCCTCCGCACGCCAGTTGTCGCTGCCCGAAATGGCCGCCGGCTCGTCGCTCCCGTTTCTGTGCGCCTGGCTCGGCGCCAACGGCTTCGCCCAACTGCTCGACCGCGCCGGCGCCCACCGTTCCCGCACTTCGAAGCTGCTGCTGATCCCCTACGCCGTCTCCGCGCTTTGCCTACTCGGTGCTGCCGCGGCGCCCTCGGCCGTGGTTGCCGTCGTACTGCTCTGCGCCGGCATGACCCTGCTCGGCGCCATCACCCCGGTCTTTTCGAGCGGCTCGCTGGACCTGACACCGCGCTGCGCCGGCGCCGTGGCCGGGGCGCAGAACACCTTTGCCAATCTCTCGGGCATTCTGGCTCCCGTGATCATCGGCTACCTCGTCAAGGAGAAAGGCTGGCCGGCTGCCTTCACGGTGACGGCCCTGGTGGTGGCCGCGGGCGCCGGCTGCTATGCGCTGCGCGGCAGCGCGCAGGCGCTGCCGGGGGCGGCCACGCAGAAGCGCACAGGCCGCGAAGGAACGGCACCAACGGGCGAGGAACACGCCCCACCTGCCGGGCCGAAGCGCGTCCGTCGTGCGCGTTCCTTAAAAGTAAGCGTTGCGGGTGCGTTTGGCGGGGGCGGCCTGCTTCTTAGCGGCTGTCTTTTTGGCTGCTGCCTTCTTGGCCGCTGTCTTCTTCGCGGCTACCTTCTTGGCCCCGGGTTTCTTGCGCTGCACCCCCAGCGCGGATTCGAGCACGTTCTGCAGCAGCTCCTTCTCCTCCGGTTTGATCACCCGGTTGAAGTTCTCTGGACGCGCCGCCGCCAGCGCCTGCATCGCCGCGACCCATTCGAGCGCCGGCGCCGCATTGTGCGGCTTGCTCATCTCCTTCATCGCCGCGAGGGCGTTGCCGATGTCCGGGACCCGCCGGTAGCAGTCCACGGCCGCCTGCACGTCGCCGGCGGCCTCGTGCGCCGCGGCCGCGGCGGCAAAGTTTTCGAGCGCCTGATGGCACTGCGCCTCAAGGCGCGGCTCGCGCTCCGGCAGTAGCGCGAGCACGGCCAGCGCCTCCGTATGCCGCCGGGCTTTGAAGAGACGGTTCACCGCCGTCGTGCGCAACTGGTTCGCCCGCTGCGCGGCGTCGGGCAGCTGCAGCGCCTCGTAGAACGGCGGCAGCACCTTGACGCAGGTGGCCGTGTTCACCCCGGTTTGATCTACCCGTTCGAGGAGCGCAAGCCAGCGCAGCGGCTCCTGGCCCAATTCGAGCATCACCCACGGCGGCAGCTGCGGCAGCGCCGCCGGCAGCTCTTCGACGAGCACCAGTGCCGCATTGGCCTCGTCCACCCCGGTGCTGTTGAAGAGCATCGCGATGTGATAGAGGACCGACGTCAGCGTCGTGCTGCCCGAAAATCCCGCCGACCGGGCGGCCTCGCCGAACAGGTCCGGAGCGCCAAGCTCCGCCGACAGCTTCGCCTTCCGCATGGCGAGCGCAAAGCAGACCTCGGCCAGACAGAGATAGGCGGATTTCCGCGTCAATGGGTCCGTGATCGCATGCACGTCGCCATGCCGGCCCAGCAGCGAGACAGCTTGGTGCGCGCGCGACCAGGCCAGATCCGGCCGCACCGCCAGATACTGCCGCGCGTCCTCCTGGCACCGCTGAATGCGCTCTTCGAGATCGAGGTTCTCCTCCTCGAGCGACTTGAGCAGCGCAGCCGGAGTCAGCGCCGAGATCGTTGGCGTCGTCCGCTGCAGGAAACGCAGACAGCCGTGCAACTGGTCGATCGTCGCGCCCACGTCGAGCCAGATCAGACGTTCGGTGGGCCGGCTCACCGCGACCCGCAGCTGGTCGATGGCCAGGCGGCGCGTCAATCCGTCGATCTCCACCGCCGAAAGATAACGGCCCTCCTCGATCCGCTGCAGCTGCTCGCCCGGGTTGAGAATGCAGACCGAATGGAAGTCGAGCCCCTTGATCTCCGCGGTCGTCAGCGCCGAGGGCGCCAGGGTCTGGCCTTCCTTGAAGGTCACCAGGGCCAGCCCCTCGCGCGACGCCAGATTGGCGAGCAGCGCCTTCAGGTCCTCTCCCGGTGAGGCCGTGCAGTAGAGGATCTGATCGTTGGCGTCATCGTCAATCGACGCCCAGCCCTGGCCCGACGGTCGGTCCCGTTTCTCAAGGTGCGCATAGAGATCCCAGACGCCGTTGATGAGGTTGGCGATCTGCCGCGGACTGCGGAGATTCGACGTCAGATGATGGACGCTCGGGGTTGCCACCTCCGCATGGAAGATGTCGTTCAGCCACGCCCACTCAAAGTCGGTCGGCCGCACGGTTTGCGCCTCGTCCCCGGCGATCAGAACCGGCACCGGGCGGCCCCGCAGCTGCTGCAGCCGCTTGGCCAGCCGCGCGATGAACAGGCACTCGATCGGCGTCAGATCCTGGCATTCGTCGATCGCGATGCAGTCCCAGGGGACGTCCTTTTTCGGCAGCTGTTCGATGGCCTGCCAGGCCAGATCGAGGTCGGCGAACAGGCGCGGCGCCAGCGGGCCGCCGGCTTTTTCAAGACGCACGGCCGCGGCGATGGCGGCTTCGGCGGCACGGCGTCCAATGATGGCGGCGCGGCGTTCGACATAGTCGGCTTCGTTCTGCCGCTGCTGCCGGGCAGCGGCAAAGCGGCCCAGGCGCAACGGCAGCGCCCCGCCGATAATGTGCGCGTGGAACTCGTCAAACAGTGCCGAATGCTCCCGCGCCCACGAGCCGAGCGCGTTCGAAAAAGACGTCGTCTCCACCCGGAAGCGCGAACGCTGTTGGGAGAGTGGAACGGGCGGCGCTGTCACCCCCAGGAACTCGCGCAGAAAGGCCGGGAACGTGGCGACGTGATAGCGGCGGGCGTTTGAGCAGTAGCGGTCAAAGTAGGAACGGGCGAGCGTGGCCAGGTCGGCGCTGTAGGTCAGATACAGGATGTTACTTGTCCGCGTCTGGTCAGCGGCATGTAGCAGGGCGCTCGTCTTGCCCGAGCCTGGATGGCCCTTGAGAATGCGCACCGAGTCGCGGGCGCTGGCAAACTTGGCTTGCTGCGTTGTCCAGGGCGCCGGGCCGTAATCGTCCTGCCGGACCTCGGCCACCGAGATGGGCAGATAGTCGGCCGGAAACTGATTGGCCGGGAGCGGCGAGTGGTCGTCGTGGTGCCGTATGTCGCGCAGGAACAGGGCTCCGCTGGGCGCCTCGAAGCCCTTCACCGGCAGGGCGCCGTTCGGGGCCCACCAGGCGTAGAAGTGCGATCCGCCCGTGCCGCCCAGCCGGGAGCGGCGCCAGCCCTTGTTCTGCCCCTGCGTGCCCTTGAAGTGCAGCCGCTCGGGGTCGATCAGCAGACGCTGCAGAAGCAGGGATGCCCGCTTGCTGATGGGCTGGGAGCCGTAGGCCGCCAGCTTCTCAAGAAAGTCCGGGTGGCAGTAGACCGGACTGGGCGGCACCGCGGTGCGAAAGGAATCGTCCACGAGGCTACTCTAGCTTAGTTTTCCGCGCCGCGGCTACCACCGCCAGGCAGTGAGTTCCTTTTGTAACTCGGCTAACACCTCAGGCCGCTCCGCGGCGAGGTTTCTCGTCTCGCCCGGATCATCCTGCAGGTTCGCGAGCCAGGTGACGTTCTCATTCGGGCCCAGCAGCGAGGGCCGCGGATTCACGGTCAGCTTCCACTCGCCCTTTCGTACTGCCCGCTGCCGGCTGTACTCCCAATGCAGGGTCCGCTCCGGCCAGGGCGCTCCGCTCCGCAACGCCCCGCTCAAATCGCTCCCGTCGATGCCCGGCGGCAACGCCACCCCGGCCAGACCCAGCATCGTCGGCAACACATCCATTCCCATGCCCGTGCCGCGCTCCACGCGCGGCCGTAGCTGTCCCGGCCAGGCGATCATGGCCGGCACGCGGTGCCCCCCTTCAAACAGCGACCCCTTGAAAGCGCGCCATGGCCCATTGCTGCCGCCCCGGTACGGCCTCCCGGCGTGGTCGGCCCGCGTCTCCTCGGTCGCCCCGTTATCGGCCTGGAAGAACACGATCGTGTTCCGCGCCATCCCCTTCCGCTGCAGCTCGGCCCGCAGAGCGCCGATCTGGTCGTCGATGTCGGCGATCATCGCCAGGTGCAGCCGCCGGTCGCGGTCCATCGTCGCCGGGAAACGTTCGACGCAGTTTGCCGGCGCCATCATCGGATAGTGCGGCGCACCGAACGCAAGATAGAGAAAAAAGGGCTTCCCCGCCTCCTGCCGCCGCACGAACTCCACCGCCCGCCGCCCCAGTAGCGCCGTCTGGTGCTGCGGCTCGGGGTAGATCTCCTTCTCGTTGTCCCAAAAGTCATGGAAAATGTTCTGGGGAGGCGGGCCGGACGCCCCCGGGTTGCCCCCGAGAGTGTAATAGCGCTGCGAGTAGTAATCCACCCATCCGGAGTAAAAGCCGTAGAATTCGTCAAAGCCCTGCGCCCGCGGTCGGCTCGCCGCCTCCGACCCGAGATGCCACTTGCCCACCGCTGCAGTCCTATAGCCCGCCTTCTGCAACTCCCGCGCCAGGCTCACCTCGCCCCGCCGCAGCCCCGCCACATCGAACGTCGGTTTCGAGTTGAGCACCTCGGCGATCCCCGTCCGCTGCGGGTACTTCCCCGTCAACACCGAGGCCCGCGACGGCGAGCAAACCGGCGAGTTGGCATGCCAATCGGTGAACCGGATCCCTTCGGCCGCCAGGCGGTCCCAGTGCGGCGTGCGGGCGTCGGCCGCCCCGAAGCAGCCCAGGTCTCCGTAGCCCTGGTCATCGGTCAGAATCACAATTACGTTCGGCCGCGCGGGAGCGGCAAGCGCGGCAAGGAGTTGTCGGCGGGTCAGCATCGGTAATGGAGCCAGTTTACTGCTTCAATAACGCGAGCATCCGTTCAACGGCCCACGGCGAGATCATGTGGTGCGTCGCGGCCTCGTCGATCTCCACGGCAAACCGCCCCCGGCTGCCCACGACCTTCTGCACGGCCTCGCCAAATCCCCGGTAAGCCTCGGCATACGGCGCCGCCTGTAGCTTCGTGGCGTCGTGCTGCGCTTCACCAAAGCAGCAGTTATCCCGCCGGTTAAAGATATGCGTCTGCTGCCGCCCCATCGCCCCCATCACAAACAGATCCAGGTACCCCGCCCGCCGGTAGAACGCCGGCAGGAACTGCTCGAGGTCTCCTACCGACCCGCCCGTCCGCAGATGCAGCGGCACCGCCCCGGCCACCGGAAAGCTCGCCCGAATGCGCGGGTCCAGCGCACTATAGACCACCGTCGTCCACCCGCCGCCCGACAGTCCCACCATGTCGATCCGTTGATACCGCCCGCGCAGCGCGTTCAAACTCTGCGCCGTCGGTTCGAGGAACAGCTGCAGCGCCGACCCCTCTCCCACCGGCAGCGCGAATAGATCGCCATGGGGCGGCCCCGCGCAGTCGCCCGGCCGGAAGTGCGGCATGTGCACCAGCAACAGCGCGTATCCGGCCTCGAGCAGACGCCGTGCCGTATGGGCCATGCCGCCACCCCTCGCCTCGCCCGCGTCGTCGAAGCTGCAGGCGTGTCCATGGTGCAGCACCACCAGCCGCCCGTTGCCCTTTACCGGCGCCAGATGATACGTCGTATTCTCCTGCCCCGCCGCCATCCGTATCGTAAACCGCTCCACGCTCCGTAGGGCCGAAAGACCTGCCACCGGGCTCGCCACCCCCCGCTCTACTCCCGCCGGACGCTCCTGTGGAAACCCGCCCGCGCCCCAGATGAACTCGATCAACTCAGCGCGCTTCCGTTCGACGGCGGCCGCCGAGGTCACTACCATCTCCCGGTCGTCCAAAAGAGCGGTCGGCGGCCGTTTCAGTATCGACGCGACGGTGGGCGCCAGGCGGTCCGCCATGCGCTCGAAGCCCAGGTCATTCGGGTGGACGCCGTCGACCGTCCCATCCACCTCGCCCGGCCCCAGCAGGCGCAAGCCGTCCACCAGCGTCAGGTTCCGGTCCCCGGCCGCAATCTGCGCCAAAACCACCTTCCGAATATGATCGCGCATCGCCACCAGCCGCGCCGGATTCTTCGCCGCTGCGATAGGGGTGATCGCCAGAATCGGCGTACTCGGGTGCTTCGTTCGCAGTGTTTTGAGAAACGGCTCATAGACGGCCACCAGCGACTCAGGCGTCGGGTTGTTCTGCGAGAAATCAAGCACGAACAGCGACGCATCCACCTCTGCCACCAGGTTCGCCACCACCGGCTCCCCCCGCCCGTTGCCCGAGAAGCCCAAGTTGACGTGGTCCAGATTCAGGGCCCGCCCCAGGATCGCCTGGTAGCTCATGCCCGGCCGGCTCGCGCACCCGCCCTGCGTAATCGAGGTGCCATAGAAGACCACTGGCTTCGCCACGGCAAAACGGCCGGGTGGCTTCACGGCGGCCCCGTCATCGACGGCCACCCCATGCACCTTCACGGGCTTGTAGAGAGGCAGATACAGCGTCACCTCCCGCTCCGCCGCCGGCAGGTCTTTGAACAGCACGGTCTCGGCCGCCTTCCCCGGCGCCGCGTCCTTTGGGGCCACCGCGGTTGCGTGGTACACCCCGTCGAGGTAAAGGTCCACGCCGGTCTGCCCGAAGTCGCTCATGTTCGTCATATCCGGTGGTGACGGGTACTCCAGGCGCACCGCGAGCGAGGTCGAGTTCGTCCGAAAACGAATCCGCCCGCCCGCCGGCGACAGGCCCAATCGCCAAACCGCCGGCGGCAACGCGCTCTCCAACCGCCGCGGCAGCCGGATCAACTCCTGCTGGTTCTCCCCGAACCACGGCAGGCCGTTTACCGTCAGCCGCGCATCGCCCGGAGTCATCCATACGAGAACCGCCAACAAACTGATCACTTACTTTCTCCCTCGGCGCCCCGCCTCATAAAGTGCTATATAGCGGTCAGCCGGCATCCGCCGTACCGCCTCGCCGATCGTCGGCAAATCCACGTCCGCCAACCTCTTGAAGCGCAAGCAGGACTTGCCCAAATCGAGCCGCTTGCCCGACGGCGCCCAACGCTGCCGGAACCACTCCTGCTCCGCCCCCTCGGCGTCCAGGTATAACCCCATCAAGTAAACCGCCATGTGGTTCTTCTGCGAGGCCAGACCGGCGAAGGGCAGCGGGTCCCGCGGGTTGCAGTGGTAGCCAGCCGGGAAGATGGCATGCGGCACGAAGTAGCCGATCATGCCGTACGACATTCCCTCGGCGTAGCCGCTATCGAGATTGTCTAAAATCGTCTGCCGCACCGCAGCGATCGCCGCACGCCGATCCTCGGCCAGCCCGGCCAGATACTCCTCAACCGTCCGAGCGGAGCTCTGCATCCTTACCGCCCGGTGAACGAAGGCGGCCGTTTCTCAAGAAAATGCGCCACGCCTTCGCGAAAATCTTCCGACCGCAGGCTCAACTCCATCTCCCGCCCCGCCACCGCCGAAGCCTCGTCGAAGCTCTGCGCCAGACCCTCATAAACCTGCCGCTTCATCACCGCCATCGACCGCGGCGACACCGCCGTGGCCAGCTCCTTCGCGTAGGCCATCACATCGAACAGAAACGTCGGAGCAGGGAAGACCTGGTTGACCAGCCCCAACCGCAGCGCCTCGGCCGCATCCACAATCCGGGCCGAAAACAGCAGGTCCAGAGCGTTGGCCGGGCCAATCAATCGCGGCAACAGCCACGCCATGCCGTACTCGGCAATCAAGCCGCGTTTGGCGAACGCCGTCCCGAATCGCGCCTCTGAGGAGGCGAAACGCAGATCGCAATGCAGCGTCAGAATCAAGCCCAGCCCCACCGCCGGCCCGTTCACCGCCGCAATCACCGGCTTCGGCAGCGCCTGCAAAAAGTCAAACTGCAGCGGTAAACCGGCCGGCGCGCCCTGCGCCGCCAGCGTCTCAAGCAGACCCATGTCCGCCCCCGCGCAAAACCCCCGCCCCGCGCCCGTTACCATCACCACCCGGACCTCCGGGTCGTCGCCGGCCTCCTGCACCGCCGCCCGGAAGGCACCGTCCATCGCCGTCGTCCACGCGTTCAACTTCTCGGGCCGGTGCAGCGTGATCGTCGCTACGCGCTCGTCGACAGAGTATAAAACCGGTGCGTCGCTCATTGTTCTCGATGAATCTCCGGTAACGGATACTTGACCCGCCCCCCGAAGATATCACCAAACAGGCTGACGATCTCCTCGTGAATCAAGCCATTGTTGGCTAGTATATGCGGGCTGCGCAGCGTGTGTGCCCGTCCCTTCATATCGCTCACCCGGCCCCCCGCCTCTTCAATCAACAGAATCCCCGCCGCCATATCCCACGGACTCAGGCCGAACTCCCAGAACCCGTCCAGGCGCCCGCAGGCTACGTAAGCCAGGTCGATCGCCGCCGCTCCGGCGCGCCGCACCCCGTGCGTCACCATCGCCATCTGGTAGTAGAAGTGGATGTTGACGTTCTCGTGCCGCCGCTTGCTCGGAAACCCCGTCGCCACCAGGGCCGCATCGGCCGTGGCCGCCCGCGAGACGTGAATCCGCCGGCCATTCAGATACGCCCCGCCGCCCTTCTCCGCCGCGAACATCTCATTCCGCGTCGGATCATAAATCACCCCGGCAATCAACTCGCCCGCCCGCTCCAAGCCCAGCGTCACGTTATAGACCGGAAACCCGTGCGCAAAGTTCGTCGTCCCGTCCACCGGGTCGACGTACCAGCGGTACTCGGACGCCGCCTCCCGGTCGCCGCCCTCTTCGCCAAGAATGGCGTGCGTCGGGAAGCGCGTCTGCAGCCGCTCCACCACCAGCGCTTCACTGGCGCGGTCGGCCTCCGTCACCAGGTCAAACTCCCCCTTCAACTCAAACGGGATCTTCCGTTCGGCGAAGTTACTCACCAGCGCCCCGGCCTCGCGCGCTATCTCGATTGCTGCTTCCAGATATCCCGGCATCGGTGCTAACTTACTTCCGCCAGATACTTGATCTCGTGCTTGTAGATAAACAGGTTTGGCCCCTCGGGAGTGGTCAGCCGGATAAATCCCTGGTCAAAGTACTCGACAGCGCCTTCGTGCACCGTCTGATCCTCCAGCGTCACCCGCACCGGCTGCCGCCGCGCAATCAGATCCCGCAGGTATTCGGCCTCTTTATAGGTTGTATCCGGAGCTTTCGTCTTTGCTTTCGCCATCCGCCTTCTCATGGTACCCGCTGGCGTACGATACAGGCAATCGCTATGCAGACCCCCCCCACTCGCCGCCAGGTCACCGCGGCCGCCACCACCCTGTTCACCACCAACCTGTTCACCGGCAACGTCAAAGGCGCGAACGACAAAGTCGCCGTCGGCTTCATCGGCCTCGGCGCCATGGGCTCGGGCAATCTCAACTACTCCATGCGCGTCCCCGGCTTCCAACCCGCCGCCCTCTGCGACGTCTACGAACCCCATCTCGAACGCGCCGTCGCCGCCGCCAAAAAAGGCGGCTACACCATCGAAGGCAAGCGCGACTTCCGCGAACTCCTCGCCGACAAGAACCTCGATGCCATCTGCATCTCCACCCCCGACCACTGGCACGCCTACATGACCGTCGAAGCCTGCAAGGCCGGCAAGGACGTCTACGTCGAAAAACCCGCCAGCGTCTACGTCGACGAGGGCCAGAAAATGGTCCAGGCCGCACGCAAGTACAAACGCATCGTCCAGGCCGGCACCATGCAGCGCTCCGGCGGCCTCTTCCTCAAAGCCAAGGAACTCGTCAAATCCGGCGTCCTCGGCGAAGTCACCTTCGTCCACACCTTCCAGTCCGGCATGACCGACAAGAAAGGCTTCGTTCCCAAGCCGGACGACACCGGCAAACAGCCCACCGACCTCAACTGGGACATGTGGCTCGGCCCCGCGCCCAAAGCCGCCTTCGACCCCGTCAAATGGGGCGTCAAAATCACCTCCTTTCCCACCTTCCGCTACTTCTGGGACTACGCCGGCGGCGCCATGACCGACTGGGGCGTCCACCTCATCGACCCCCTCCACCAGTGCTTCGACGAGGTCATGCCCACCTCCATCGTCGCCCTCGGGGAAAAGTTCTACGTCACCGACACCCGCGACACCCCCGACACGATGCTCGCCACCTTCCAGTACCCCAAGTTCCTGTCCAGCTACGAGTCCCGCACCGCCAACCCACTGCCCGCCTTCGGCCTCAACCAGGGCGCCGGCACGCTCATCCACGGCTCGGAAGCCTCCCTGCTCGTCAACCGCAGCGGCTGCTGGCTCATCCCCAACAATCCCAAGTCCGACAAGGTTAAAGCCGAAACCTGGGACCGCCAGTCCCACCCCGACATGGCCCCCACCAACGTCCCCCACTGGCAGAACTGGCTCGAGTGCATCCAGTCCCGCCAAGCGCCCCGCAGCGAAATCGAAACCTGCGTCCGCTCCTCGACGACGTGCATCCTCGCCAACCTCTCCATGCGCTTTAAAACCCGCCTCGACTGGGACGAAAAGAACTGGACCGTCAAGCAGAAAGAGGTGGTGCCGCACCTCAAGGCCAAGTACCGCTCTCCCTGGAAACTGGAGGTCTAAAGTGAAGCCCCGTAGTATCCGGTCCGCGTCTGCGCCGTCCACTGCGGATCGCGCAAACCCACCTTCACCGTATGAAAGCGGTTCTTCGTAAGGGGAACCGCTTTCGGGTAGTAGCCAATCAGATACTGCGTCCGCAGGTCCCGCAGAATCTCGGTGAAGGCTCTATCCAACTCCGGCCCCAGCGCGGGCAGAAACACCCGCCCCCCGGTGCCCCGCGAAAACTGCGTCAGCGCGTTCTCGCCCCCCACGTTCCGCCCCGCGCCGTTGGTGATCGGCACGATCAAAATGCTATAGATCACTGCATCCGCCTGGTGCGCCGCCTCGAGCGCCTTGTGGAAGTCGGTTGAACTCGTCGTGTCGCCGCCATCGGTGATCAGCACCAGCACGCGGCGTCCCTCGCGCCGTCGCAACTCGTCGGCCGAAAGCAGAATGGCATCGTAAAGCGAGGTCCCCGCCTCGCTCTTAAACCCCTTCAGCGCCCCCTCCAGCCGGCTCAGCCGCCGCGTAAAATCGCTTCGCCGCACCACCTCCCAATTGAAGGTAATCAACGACGCCGAGTCCTCCGGGTTGCCGTCGGCGAACAGCGCCTTGGCAAAGCGCAGCAGCGCATCGCTCTGGTACTTCAGACTGCTTGCCGTCGATCCACTGATGTCGAGCGCCAGCGTCACCGAAAGCGGCTGCGCCGTCCGCCGCTCAAAAACGGAAATGCTTTGCGGCGCCCCGTTGTCAGTGATCTGAAAATCGCCCGGCTCCAACCCGCCTACCATCTCCCCCGCCGCGTTCTTCACCGTCACCAGCAAACGCACCAGGTTCACGTCGGTCTTGAACACCACCTCCTGCGCCGCCGCCGCCATCGGCGCCGCCAGCAGCGCCCGCCGGCTCAACTTTTTGAGGTTAACGATTCGTCCCATTCCCCATCCACCCAAACCTCCCCATCGACGAAGTACTCTTTCTTCCAGATGGGCACCAGTTTCTTCAGCTTGTTGATACCTTCGAGCGCGGCGTCAAACGCCGGCTTCCGGTGCGGCGAAAACGCAATCACCGCCACGCTCGTCTCGCCAATCTCCATCCGCCCCAACCGGTGTACCAGCGCAATCCGTGAAATCGGATGCGCCTCCGCAATCGCGTCACCAATCTGCGCCATCAGCTTGATCGCCATCGCCTCGTAGCATTCATAGTCGAGGTACTTCGTCGCCCGGCCCTTGGTGTTGTCCCGCACCACCCCTTCAAAATTCACAAACGCCCCGTCCCGCGGCTGCAGCAGTTGCCGCGCCAGCGCTGCGGCATCAATCGGCTCCCGCGTCAGTCCGTAGAAGTTCCCCTGCGGCTCGGTCACCAACTGATGAATCCACGGCCCGCTGCCCCCGCTCACCGGCGGCAGCAGCGCGATCTCGTCCCCTTCGCTCAACAGCGTTCCCGCCGCCGTGAACTCCTGGTTCCGGGCCAGCATCACGCTCCGCTTCATTTCACCCAGCGCCGGAAACTGCGCCGCGAAATGATCAAAAACAGCTCCCGCCGTCGCCCCCACCGGCAACTCCAGCGTCGTCTGCGCCTGCCCCGCGATATCCCGCAAAAGGCCGAAAAATAAGACTTGAACCCGCACGTTGTCATGGTAACAGACGGGTTGTATCCCGCCCCGGTTTCCAGGCATCCTAACGGTATGGCAAAAATTAAAGGCCGCCGGTCCACCCCATGACCCACCGCGCCAAGGTCCGCGTCCGCTACGCCGAAACCGATCAGATGGGCGTCGTCTACCACGCCAACTACGTCGTCTGGATGGAGGTCGGCCGCGTAGAATTCGCCCGCGCCGCCGGACTCCCCTACAAGGAGCTCGAAGCCGCCGGCTTCTTCATGGCCGTCATTGAAGCCAACTGCCGCTATCTCGCCCCCGCCCTCTACGACGACGAGATCGAAGTGGAAACCCGCGTCGACAAAGCCACCCCCCGCTCCATCGACTTCGGCTACACCTTCTGGCGCGGCGCCCAAAAGCTCGGCGAAGGCCGCACTCGGCACCTGTTCCTCAATCGCGATCTCCGCCCCGCCCGCCTCCCGGCGGAATACCACGGCGTATTTGGGATAACCTAACCCCCATGCGCGGATGCTTAGTCGGTTGCGGTTTTTTCGGTCAGATCCATCTCGAAGCCTGGCGGCGCATCGAAGACGTTTCCATCGTCGGCACCTGTGACGCCGACCCCACCCGGGCCACCTACGAGCATCTCGACCGCATGCTCGACGAACTCCAGCCCGACTTCCTCGACATCGCCACCCGCCCCGAGCTTCACCTCGACATGGTCCGCGCCGCCGTCGAACGCCGCATCCCCGTCCTCTGTCAAAAACCCCTCGCCCCCACCTGGCCCGACGCAATCGCCATCGTCGAACTCGCCGAAGCCGTCCGCGTCCCCCTCGTCGTTCACGAAAACTGGCGCTGGCAGCCCTGGTACCGCGTCGTGCAAGCCGAACTCGCCAAGGGCCTCATCGGCCCGCCCGTCGCCTACACCTTCCGTGTCCGCAAGCTCGACGGCGACGGCCCCGATGCCTATCCCGCCCAGCCCTACTTCCGCGCCTACCCCCGCCTGCTGCTCTACGAAACCCTCGTCCACCACCTCGACACCGCCCGCTTCCTGTTCGGCGAAATCGAAGAGGTCTACGCCCGCTCCCGCCGCGTCAACCCGCTCATCGCCGGCGAAGACCAGGTCCTCCTGCTGACCCACCACGGCAACGGCCTCAACGGCCTCCTCGACGGCCACCGCTTCCTCGACCTCCGCCCTGATTCGCCCCCCCTCGGCGACTTCACCGTCGACGGCATCGGCGCCTCGCTCCACGTCGACGCCTCCGGCGACGTCTGGCTGTGGAACGGCCGCGAACGCAAGTCCATCTGGCAGAACACCGTCGGCCAGGGCTACCGTGGCGACAGCGTCCGCGCCGTCTGCCGCCACTTCATCGATCAGCTCCGCGGCCCGCGCCAGTGGGAGTCCACCGGCCGCGACTACCTCCGCACCGTCGCCTGCGTCGAAGCCGGCTACCGCAGCATCGCCTCCGGCCGCGCCGAAAGCACCCGCACCTTCAGCGAACTCCCCGCCACCGGGCCCACATAAACCCGCTGCGTCGCCTTCACAAAATCGCTCCGCTTGGCCTTGGGAATGTCCATGAACCGCTGCGGATTCCGGTCCACCAGCGGAAACCAGCTGCTCTGCACCTGCACCATCATCCGGTGCCCCCGCCGGAACGTATGGAACACATCCGGCAGGGCATAGCCGATCTTCTCCACCTGTCCCGGCACCAGCGGCTCCGGCTTTTCAAAGCTCTTCCGGAACTTGGCGCGGAACGGCTCGCCCCGCACCAGCTGCTGGAATCCGCCCATCTTCAACCCCTTCGGATTCGGCTCCGGGTTCGGATAGTCGTTCGGGTAGACATCGATCAGCTTCACCACGAAGTCTGCGTCCGTCCCCGTCGACGAGATATGCAGCGTCGCCTCGAGCGGCCCGGCCAGCGTCACGTCCTCCTCGAGCGGATCGGTCTGAAACACCAACACATCCGGCCGCGTCGCCGCAAACCGCTGGTCGTCCAGCATATGCTCCACCGTCATCGTGTTCGCGACATACCCTACAAACGGCACCGGCCGCGCCGGGTCGGCGACATACTCTTCATAGCCGCCCCGCGACGGCGGATTGCCCGCCAGCCGCCCGTCGTGCGAGAGGTGATAGCTCTTCTCTACCGTCTGCCGCGGCGGCCAGCTGTCGAAGGTGCGCCACTGGTTCGCGCCGGTCTCAAATACATGCGCCTCGGCCAGCGGCTTCGCCGGGCTCCCGCCCCGCAGATACTGCTCGAAAAATGGAAACTCAATTTGTTCCCGGTAATACTCACCGGTCGGCTGATGAAACTCAACGTCCCCCAGCCGGTCGCCCCGGCCCGACGCCCACTGCCCGTGCGACCACGGCCCCATCACCAGCAGGTTCACCCCGTTCGGACTCTGCTTCTCGTTCCGCTTGTAGGTTTCCAGCGTACCGAATAGATCCTCGGCGTCAAACCACCCGCCCACTGTCAGCACCGCCGGACGGACGTTCTTCAGGTGCGGCCGCACATCCCGTGCCTGCCAGAACGCATCGTAGGTGGAATGCTCCATCAGCTCCCGCCAATACGGCACTTTGTTCTTGAGCAGCCGTTCGTTGATCTCCTCGAGCGTCCCCATGCCAAGAAACAGGCTATAGCCGTCCGGCGACTCGTACTCCGGGTTACTCCGCGGCACCTTCGGATCGTTGGCCCCCTCGCGCGAATTCATATACATCCAGCGCGCCGCGTGGGCCAGATAGAACGCTCCGTTATGCCGCCAGTCGTCGCCGATAAACCAGTCGCCCACCGGCGCCTGCGGCGAAACGGCCTTCAGCGCCGGATGCGCCTCCACCATGCCCATCGTCGCGTAAAAGCCCGGATACGAAATCCCCCACATCCCCACGTTCCCGTTGTGATGCCCCACGTTCCCGAGCAGCCACGCAATCGAGTCGAAGGTGTCGGAGGACTCATCAATCTGCTTGCCGGTCTTGGCCGGATTGTGCGGGCGCACCTGCTCGAACTCGCCCTCGGACATGTACCGCCCGCGCACGTCCTGATAGACGAAAATGTAGCCCTTCTCCTGTGCCCACTCCGAAGGCCCCAGCGTCTCCCGGTACTGATCGGCGCCATACGGGCGCACCGCGTACGGCGTCCGCAGAAACAGAATCGGGTACTTCTTGTCCGGCCCCGCGTCCTTCGGCACATACACCGCCGTGAACAGCTTCACGCCATCCCGCATCGGAACGCGGTACTCAAACTTGGTGTACTGCTCCCGCACCGGGCGCAGCTTGGGCGGAGCGCCCACGAGGCAGAAGGCAAAGGCAAGGCCGACGAAAAAACGCATGCCCCATCTTAACGAAACCCCGTTAGACCATAAAAAAGAGGCCGGACCCGCGGGTCCGGCCTCCTGCCAAAAGCCGCTTAGTAGCGGTAGTGGTCCGGCTTGTACGGCCCTTCCACCGGCACGCCGATATACTCGGCCTGCTGCGGGGTGAGCGTCGTCAGCTTCACGCCGATCTTCTCGAGGTGCAGCCGCGCGACTTCTTCGTCAAGCTTCTTCGGCAGCGTGTAGACGCCGACCTTGTAGACGTCCTTATTCCGCCACAGGTCAATCTGCGCCAGCGTCTGGTTGGCAAACGAATTCGACATCACAAAGCTCGGATGGCCCGTCGCGCAACCCAGGTTCACCAGCCGGCCCTCGGCCAGCATGAAGATACTGCTGCCGCTCGGGAAGGTGTACTGATCCACTTGCGGCTTGATGTTTAGCTTCTTCACGTCGGTCCGCGCATTCAGCTTATCGATCTGAATCTCGTTGTCGAAGTGACCAATGTTGCAGACGATCGCCTGGTCCTTCATCTTCTCCATCATTTCGACGGTGATGATGTCGACGTTGCCCGTCGTCGTCACATAGATGTCGGCCGTACCGAGGGTCTCCTCGATCGTCGTCACCTGATAGCCTTCCATGGCCGCCTGCAGCGCATTAATCGGGTCGATCTCAGTAATGATCACGCGAGCGCCTAAGCCGCGCAACGAGCCGGCCGAACCCTTACCCACGTCGCCGTAGCCGCAAACTACGGCCACTTTGCCGGCGAGCATCACATCGGTCGCCCGCTTGATGCCATCGGCCAGCGACTCGCGGCAGCCGTACAGGTTATCGAACTTCGACTTGGTCACCGAGTCGTTTACGTTAATTGCCGGCACCAGCAGCTTGCCTTCCTGCTGCATCTTGTAGAGCCGGTGCACGCCGGTGGTCGTCTCCTCGGAAACACCCTTCCACTCGGCCACAATCTTCGTCCACACGCCCGGCATCTCCGCCGCCACGCGCTTCAACAGATCTTTGATCACCTGCTCTTCGTGCGAACCCGACGCCGTGTTCACCCAATCGGAACCGTTCTCGAGCTCATAGCCCTTGTGGATGAGCAGCGTCACGTCGCCGCCATCGTCAATCACCAACTGCGGGCCCAGCCCGTCGCCGTGAATCACCGCCTTCAGCGTGCAATCCCAGTACTCTTCGAGCGTCTCGCCCTTCCACGCAAACACCGGCACCCCGGCGGCGGCAATTGCGGCCGCGGCATGGTCCTGCGTCGAGAAGATGTTGCAGCTCGCCCAGCGCACGTTCGCGCCCAGGTCCACCATCGTCTCAATCAGCACGGCGGTCTGAATCGTCATATGCAACGATCCGGTGATCCGCACGCCCGCCAGCGGCTTGGTCGCCGCGTGCTTCCGCCGGATCGACATCAAACCTGGCATCTCGTGCTCGGCGATCATAATCTCTTTCCGGCCCCAATCGGCCAGGCCGATATCAGCAAGTTTGTACTCTGTGGCTACCGTAGTGGTCATGAAAAAAGCATAGCACATATCAACGCATCATGATTCGTTGATAGAATAAAAACCTTATGCCCCCCCTCCTGCGGTCCCTACGCCTCCTCGGCGACGAGTCCCGCCTCCGCATGCTCCGCCTCCTCTCCCGCGAAGAACTCAGCGTCGCCGAACTCCAGGAGATCCTCGGCATGGGACAAAGCCGCATCTCCATGGCCCTGTCCCAGCTCCGGCAGTCCGAACTCGTCGAACTGCGCAAAGTAGGCCAGAAGAGCCTCTACCGTTTCACCGGCGACGACACGGTCCTCGAAATCCTCCGCCAAAGCGCCCGCGAGATCCCCGAATCCGCCACCGACGACGACGCCCTGCGCCTCATCCTCATCAAGCGCAAAGACAAAATGCGCGCCTACTTCGACGAACTCGCCGGCCGCTTCGGCCGCCATTACGTTCCCGGCCGCAGTTGGAAGGGCTTGGCCGAAATGCTGCTCAAACTCCTGCCCCCCATGGTCATCGCCGACCTCGGCGCCGGCGAAGGCACGCTCTCACTACTTCTCGCCCAGCGCGCCGAACGCGTCATCGCTGTCGACAACTCCGAGAAGATGGTCGCCTACGGCCGCGAAGCCGCCCGCAAAGCCGGCGTCGCCAACATCGAATACCGTGTCGGCGACCTCGAAGAGCTACCCCTCGCCGACGCCTCCGTCGACCTCGCCCTCTTCAGCCAAAGCCTCCATCACGCCCTCCACCCGCCCGACGCCATCCGCGAAGCCGCCCGCATTCTCAAGCCCGGCGGCCGCGTCGCCATCCTCGACCTCCGCCGCCACGGCCTTGAAGAGGCCCGCGAACTCTACGCCGACCTCTGGCTTGGCTTCACCGAGGTCGAACTGCTCGGCTTTCTCCAGCAGGCCCGTTTCCGCGACGCCGAACTTAGCGTCGTCCATCGCGAAGAGGCCGCCCCGCACTTTGAGACCCTCCTCGCTATCGGCCAAAAATAAACCGCAGCCGCCGCGGGTCCGCCCCGCCGTCAAGAATCCCGTCCTTCACCAGAATCACCGTCGGTGCGCTGCCGTTCGACCAATCCCCCGACGGCGTCACCATGTGCCCCTTCGCCCGCAGCGCCTCGATGACGGACCGGCTCACCCGGCCCTCCACCCGCAGCCGCCCCGGCACAAACTCATGGTGCGCAAAGCTCGAATAGAAGTGCTCGGTCTGAAACCGCGGCGCCTCCACCGCCTGCTGCGGCCCCATGCCGAAGTCGATCAGGTTGATCAGCACCTGCAGCATCGCCTGGTCCTGGTTATCCCCGCCCGGCGTCGACATCACGAAATGCAGGCTCCCATCGGGTTTCAAAACCGTCGTCGGGCTCAACGTCACCCGCGGCCGCTTGCCCGGCGCGAGCTCATTGGCGTGGCCCTTGGTCAGAACGAAGCTCTGCAACCGGCCCGACAGCGGAATGCCCGTATCGCCGGCGATCACGCTCGGCAGCCACGCTCCCGAGGGCGTCGCGTTGAAGGCGTTGCCGAAGCGGTCCACCACGTTCACGCAGGTGGTGTCCTGTACGTTGTTGTGTTCCTCGGCCACTTTGCCGGGCCGCGATCCCATGTCGGCCTTGTCCGGGTTGATCAGCTTCCGCCGCTCGGCGGCGTACTCTTTGGAGAGCAGCAGCTTCTCGTTGATCTTCGAAAACAGCGGGTCCCCGTAGTGCGCGTCGCGGTCGGCGAAGGCCAGTTTCACGGCTTCGATCTCAGTGTGGAGCAGGGCAGGGGAGTTGTGCCCCATCGCCTTGAGATCAAAGCCTTCGAGGATGTTCAACGCCTGCAGCATCACCGGCCCCTGCGTCCAGAAGCCCGGCTTCACGATCGTGTAGCCGCGGTAAGTGGTCGTGCGCGGCGTGTCTTCGATCGCCGAAAAGCCCTTCAGGTCTTCAAAGCGGATCAGTCCGCCGTTCTCTTCAGAAAACTTGGCGATCTTCTGCGCAATCGGCCCGCGGTAGAAGTAATCCCGCACGGCCTGAATCCTCTTCGCCCGGTTCCCCCGCGTCTTCTTCTCCGCTGTCGCCAGCTCCCGCAGCGTCTTGGCCAGATCCGGCATGCGCATCATGGTCCCGGCCACCGGCACCTCGCCGTTCGGCAGGAAGAACTTCTTCGACGTCGGCCAGCCCGCCAGCAGCCGCTCCCCGTTGCGGATGAACGTCGAAAACTCCTCGCCAATCGGAAACCCTTCGGCGTACTCAATCGCCGGCTGCGCCACTTCGGCAAACGACTTTGATCCGTATTTCTGCAGCGCCAGCAGCAGACCGTCCATCACGCCCGGCAGAATCGCCGCGCGGATCCCCTCGCCGGGAATCGGCACCTTACGGTCGTCCTCTTCCCAGAACTCGGCCTTCCGCTTGGTGTAATAGTCAACGGTCGCCAGCTTCGGCGCCGTACCCACGCCCGAGATCACAATCGGCGGCTTGCCTTTCATTGTGATAATCAGCGGCATCTCGCCGCCCAGGCCGAAGCGCGCCTGTTCGGTCACCGCCGCGGCCAGCGTGCTCGCCACCCCGGCGTCCACCGCGTTGCCCCCGGCCGCCAGCACGCGGAAGCCGGCCTCCACCTCGAAGTTGTTCGCCGCGGCCACCATCTCTTTGGTGCCCCGCACGGGAGGGAACATAATCTGCTGGGCGCTCAGGCAGCCCGTAACAAACCAGAGAACAAGACGGCGCATGGCCTCTAGCTTATCGCGCCTTGGGCGCCGGGGTCGGTTATCCTGAAAAGCGATGCAGAAACGGCAACTTGGCAACAGTGACTTGATGATTACCCCCCTCGGCGTTGGCGCCTGGGCCATCGGCGGCGGCGGTTGGGCCTTCGGCTGGGGACCGCAGGACGATGCCGAATCGGTGGGCGCCATCCGCGCCGCCCTCGATGCCGGCATGAACTGGGTCGATACGGCCGCCGTCTATGGGCTCGGCCACTCGGAAGAGGTAGTCGCCCGCGCTCTCGAGGGCCTCGCCAACCGGCCTTATGTCTTCACCAAGTGCGGCCGCGTGTGGGATGAAAATCGCGTCATCGGCAAGCGCCTGAAGCGCGATTCGGTCCGTGCCGAGTGCGAAGCCAGCCTCCGCCGCCTGCGCGTCGACGTGATCGATCTCTACCAGATGCACTGGCCCGAACCGGACGAGGACGTCGAAGAAGGCTGGACCGCCATGGCCGAACTGCAGGCGGAAGGCAAGGTCCGCTGGATCGGGGTCTCCAACTTCTCGAAAGCGCAAATGGAGCGGGCGCAGAAGATCGCCCCCATCACCTCGCTGCAGCCGCCCTACTCGCTCCTGACGCGCGAAGTGGAAGCCGAAGTGCTCCCCCACGCCGCGGCCAACGGCATCGGGGCGATTGTTTACTCGCCCATGGGCCGCGGCCTGTTGACCGGCGCCATGACCCGCGAACGCATCGCCGCCATGCCCGAAGACGATCACCGCAAGCGCTGGGTGCAATTCCAGGAGCCGGCCCTGACCAGGAACCTCGAGCTCGTCGAAAAGCTGCGCGAAATCGGTGAGCGCTACGGCGTTGCCCCGGGTGAAGTTGCCTTGGCGTGGGTGTTGCGCCGGCCCGAAGTGACCGGAGCCATCGCCGGCCTGCGTTCGGCCGCGCAGTTGGAAGGCGTCATCCAGGCCATGGAGTACCGCCTGACGCCCGGCGAAGAGGACGAGATCAGCTTCTATCTGTAGGCTGGAGAGCCACAGGGCTGCAAGCCGGGGCGTGCTGACACCGCCATCCCGTCCCGCTCCACCCCCGGCGCGGCGGCCCGCCACGTAGCGCCGCCCGCCGCCCATCCAGCTAACCCTACATCATCAACCGCGCCCCGAAGCGCCCGGCGAGATCAGCCCCTCTCCCCAGCCTCCAACCCACACCGCCGCAGCGCCTCCCCCTCCAGCCGGAATACGGTCCACTCACTCTGCGGCTCCGCCCCCAGCGACCGGTAAAAACCAATCGCCGGCGCGTTCCAATCGAGCACCGACCAATCTAGCCGCCCACAGCCCCGCTCTACCGCCAACCGCGCCAGCGCCCGCAGTAGCGCCCGGCCGTGTCCCTTTCCCCGCGCCCCCGGCACCACGAACAGATCCTCCAGATAAATCCCCGGCTGCGCGAGAAAGGTCGAGTAATTATGGAAAAACAACGCAAAGCCCACCGGCCCCGTCTCGTCCTCCGCAATCAGCGCCTCCGCAAACGGTCGGGGGCCGAACAGCGTCGCCGCCAGCGCCTCGCGGGTCGCCCGGCAGGCATGGCGAAGCCGCTCGTACTCGGCCAACTGCTCAATAAAATCCAGGATCACCGGAACATCGGCAACCGTCGCGGGGCGAATCATGTCAGGTCTCTCATCAGGGTAGGAAGCAGCGCGGCGGGCCGAGCCCCGCGCTGCAGCAGCACGTAATAATCTTCCAAGCCACCGCGCAACGGGCACAAAATCCGCATCGGCTGCCACGGCGTCAGCCGCCCCAGATACCGCGGCCCCCGATGGTTCACCGTCACCCCCCCGGCGGCATCAATCGACAGATAGGCCCGCGCAAACGGAAGCGGCCACGGATCGGGGAAGGGAACCGGCTCCCGCATCGCCGGCAGTGCGCCGGTCCAGATCTGGCGGTGCAGCACAGAGATCATTGCGGCGGATGCAGGCTGAACAGCAGCAGCGCCGCCATCTGCGGCCCCTTGTACGAATCGGGGGTCTCTTCGTAAAACTCATCGGCCGAATGCGCGCCGCTCGCCTGTCCCCCGGCCCCTAACGTCACGGCCGGAATCCCCAAACTCATCGGAACGTTCGAATCCGTGCTGCCGCTCCGCGTGGCAAACACCGGAATCCCCAACCGCTTGGCCGCCGCCAACGCCTGCTGGATAATCGGCAGCGAATCCGCCGGCTCCGCCGCCGGCCGCAACCCCATCGTTTCGATCTTCAATTCAAGTGCGGCCCGCGACTCCGGCCAGCGCGCCTTCTCCGCCTCAAGCGCCGCCCCGAGCGCCGCCCGGAAACGCTCGTCAAGACTCGCCAACTCCGTGGCCGACTCGCTGCGAAGATCCACCTCCATCGACACCGCAATCGGAATCGAGTTCACGCTCGTGCCGCCCTCCACCGTTCCGATGTTGAAGGTGGTCTTGGGCTGCTTGGGCACCTGGATATCGCTGATCCGCGCAATCGCGCGCCCCATCGCGTGCGCCGGATTCGGCATACCGAACGCGCCGTAAGAGTGCCCGCCCCGGCCAAAATAAGTCACGCGGTAGCGGTTCGAACCCACGCCCCGCGCCGTCACCCCGTAGCCCGTGCCGTCGAGCGAGATGAACTGGTCAATCTGCCCCTTCATCTCCTTCGTGAACAGATGCCGCACCCCGCGCAGGTCGCCCTGCCCCTCCTCCCCCACCGTTGCCACAAACAGAATCGTGCCCTGTACCTTGACCTTCGCCTCCTGAAACGCCTTCGCCACACTCAACACCGCGGCCAGCCCCCGGCAGTCGTCGCCGATGCCCGGCCCGGTCAACCGTCGCCCGCTGGTCTTTACCCTCACGTCCACGCCTTCCGGGAACACCGTATCGAGATGGGCGCTGAACACGGTCACCGGCTTCGGCGCGCCCGACCCCGGCCACCGCGAGATCACATTGCCCTCGCTATCAGTCCGGATATCAACGAGCCCAAGCGCCTTCAACCGCTTAGCGTACTCCACCCCCCGCGCCGTCTCCTTGAACGGCGGCGCGGGAATCTCGCAAATCGATCGCTGCTGCTCCAGCGTCCAGGCCTGATTGGCCGCAATCAAAGCAAGAACCTGATCCGGCAGCGCCTGGCTAAAGGCCACCGACGGGATCAGCAGGAGAGAGAAGAAAAGGCTGGCTCGCATGGGAAGAGGTTTCCTTGGCCGAGGAGCCATCGCGGGTCCAGTCGGCGCTTCACAGCTTTCATGGCCTCGATTTCCGGGCCGGAGTAGAGCAGGGAGAGCAGGTCGCGCTTGCGCTTCCCCAGGCCGTGTTCAGCGCCCACCGTGCCCCCGCGCAGCACGGCTTCGTGCGCGAAATCATGCAAAAACTGCTGCGACTGCCGCGCCTGTTCGGCCGTCGCCGGCAGCATGTTCACGTGGACATGGGCGTCGCCAATGTGGCCGTAGATCACGTAGCGAATGCCGGTGGGATCAAGCATCTCCCGGTAGCGGGCGATCATCTCCGCGTTGCGCCCCGGCGGCACGGCGTAGTCGGTTCCCATCTTCATGTAGCCGTTGCGGCGGACGGTATCGTTCACGCGTTCCGGCAGCGCGTGGCGGAACTTACGAAACCGTTCGCGGTCGGCGTCGGTCGTGCCGAACCAGGAGGCGTCGTCGATCGGGGCGCTGTCGAGATAGCCCGTATCGTCGCCCTCCTGCTCAATCAACAGCGCCGCCGCGCAGCGCGGAGACTCCGGAATCACCTCGCGCAGCAGGTTCAGCGATTCGGCGTCGAAGTACTCGAGCATCCGCAGTTGCGGCAGCGTGCGCCAGGCCTCGACTGCCGCGAGCGCCGCTGCCTCCGACGGGAAGAACAGGACGCCCGAAAGCAACTCCGCCGGCGCCGGCAGCAGTTGCACCGTAGCCTCGGTAAGAATGGCGAGCGTGCCTTCGGAGCCAATCAGCAGGTCAATCCAGTCCATGCCCGGCTTGAGCGCATAGCCCGCCTGATGCTTGGTCGTAGCCGGCACCGTCACCCGCGGCACGTCGAAGTCGATCGCCTCGCCGCGCACGAACTCGCGGACCGTACCATCCATGAATACCGCCCGCAGCGCGAGAATATGCCGCCGCGTGGAGCCAAAGCGGAAAGACCGCGACCCGGAGGCGTTGTTGGCAAAGGTCCCGCCCATCGAGGCGCCGTTGTAAGTCGGGTCCGGCGCATAAAACTGTCTCGATGCCTTCGCCGCGGCCTGCAGATCGGCCAGCAAGAGCCCCGCTCCCACCCGCGCCGAACCGCGCCCGATCTCACAGCGGTCGAACTTCGCCAGGCTAAGAGCCACCCCGGCGGTTGGCACCGCGCCGCCGGTAACGCCCGATAACGCACCCACCACGGTCACCGGCTCCCGGTTGGCGGCGAGAAAAGCCACCAACTCGGCCTCTGAGGCGGGCGTGAAGAACTGATCCGCCTGACCCTGGTAACCGGAAGCGTCCTCGACCGGCTTCGGCATCATCCCTCCAGGCGCCATCGAACCGTCAAACCTCCAGAATCACCGGCATAATCAGCGGCCGCCGCTGCGTCTCCTTGGCCAGGTACCGCTTCAGATCGGCGCGGATCTTCTCCTGCATGACGCCGACGTCAGACCGCTCCTCGGCGCTCGACGTTTCGAGCGTCTTCGCCAAAATCTTCCGCGCCCCGGCAATCACTTCTTTGTTATCTTCCGCGATAAACCCGCGGGAGATAACCTCCGCTCGCCCTTCGAGCTTCCCGGTCAGCTTATCAATCGCGATAATCGGCAAAACGAACCCATCTTCGGCCAGGTGTCGCCGGTCGCGGATCACGAGGTCTTCGACAACGTCGTCGAGCGAACCCGAGTCGATGCACACGCGGCCCACGTTGACGCGGTCGCCCTTCCGGCCGCCTTTTGAGTCAAACACCAGCGTCTCGCCGGTTTCGAGCAGGAAGCACTGCTCCAGGCCCTGATCCTTCAACCCGGAAGCCAGCTCAATGTGCTTGCGTAACTGCCAGTATTCGCCATGCAGCGGCACGAAATACTTCGGCCGCACCAGATTAAGAATAATCTTGAGCTCTTCCGAGGCCCCATGGCCCGACACGTGAATATGCGGTGACCGGTTGCCGAAGTAGACGTTGGCGTTGCGGCGGGCCAGATGGTTGATCACCCGCATGATGGGCTTCTCATTGCCCGGGATGATGCGCGAGGAGAGCACCACCGTATCGCCCTTCTCAATGCGCAGGCTCTTGTGCCCGTCACAGGAGGCGCGCGAGAGCGCCGACATGGGCTCGCCCTGCGTACCGGAGATCAGCACCAGCGTCTTGTCCGGTTGGTTCAGCATGATGTCCTGCGGACGCAGCAAGATGCTATCCGGAATTTGCAGAATGCCCAGCGAGTGGGCGATTTCCGTCGTCGACAGCATACTGCGGCCGAGCAGACCCACTTTCCGCCCCGTGGCGGCGGCAATGTCGAGCACCATCTGCAACCGGTGCGTCGAGGACGAAAAACAGGAGACCACTACCCGGCGGTCGGCGTTCCGCACCAACTCTTCAAGACCCGGGCGCACGCTGCGCTCGGAAGGCGTAAAGCCGGACCGGTCCACATTCGTCGAGTCCGACAGCAGCAGCAGCACGCCGCGCTTGCCGTACTCAGCGAACTTATGCAGATCGAACGGCTTATTATCGGGCGGCGAAAGGTCGATCTTGAAGTCGCCCGTGTGGATGATCACCCCGGCCGGCGTGGTAATCGCCAGCGCGCAGCAGGCCGACACCGAGTGCGTCACATGAATGAACTCAATCGAAAACGGTCCCAGCTTGATCGTATCCCCAGCCGCCACCGTATGCAGATCGGCGTCGATCTTGTGCTCTTCGAGCCGCCGTTCGACAAAGGCCAGCGTCAGGGCCGTACCGTAGACCGGCACGTTGAGCTCAGACAGAAAGAACGGAATCCCGCCAATGTGATCTTCGTGCCCGTGGGTCAGAACGAGCCCCCGGACGTGCTTCTTGTTCTCCTTGAGATACGAGAAGTCGGGCGTTACAATGTCCACCCCGAGCAGTTCGGCGTCGGGGAACATCATCCCCGCATCGACCACTATGATGTCATCGCCGTAACGGAAGGCCATCGAGTTCATGCCAAACTCGCCGAGGCCGCCGAGAGGGATAACTTGCAGTTTACGTTCAGACATAGATGGAGAAATCGCTAGCCCTAGAGTAGCACCCCGGGCGCGTAGGGGGCGTCGCCGTGCCCTACCGCTTGTGGAAAAGCTGTGAAAGTCCTTGTGGAATATATGTGGATAAGATGTGGAGTGTGCCTCCACCGGGCCGATCCAACTGGTGCGCCGGTCCCGTTCGGCATACACTGTCAGGCATGACAAGGATTGCCCTTTGGGTTTGTTTCGCAATTTCGCCTCTTCTGGCCTTGGAACGTCCCGGCGTCGAGTTCCGCATCTACCAGTTCCCCGCCAACCAGATCCCCCGCATCGACGGCAAAACCGACGACTGGGCCGCCGTACCGGCCAGCTATGCCATCGGCACCGACCAGCTGAAGGACACCATCAACAACACCCCGCTCGACCGCAAGGACCTCGACATCAGCGTCAAAGTCGGCTGGGTCAAGGGGCTCAATCGCCTCTACTTCCTCTACGAAGCCTCCGACAACTACTGGGACTTCCGCCACCGCGACCTCCACAACGATATCTTCGAGGTCGTCGTCGACGGCGACCGCTCCGGCGGACCCTTCATCAAGGCCATGCATCCCGACAAAGGCTACGACCCCAAAGATGCCCACTTCACCTACCACGGCGTCCACGCTCAGAACTACCACATCTTCACCCCCGCCCTAAACAAGGATTGGACCATGGTCTGGGGCTGCCAGCCCTGGATCAAGAATCTGCCTTACGCCAACGCCGCCTACCACTACAACTTCAAGCCCGGTGAAAGCGGCAAGCTCATCCTCGAGTTCTACATCACCCCCTTCGACTACGCCGCCTATGAAGGGCCCGCCCGCAGCGTCGAAAGTCAGTTAATCGAAAACAAGGTCATCGGCCTGTCCTGGTCCGTACTTGACTACGACGACGAAAAAGGCACGAAGTACCGCGGCTTCTGGAACCTCTCCCACAAAACCACCATGTACGGCAACGCCTCCGATCTGGTCGCCTTCCGACTCATGCCGCTTGAAGCCTCCCTGCGCCGCCCCGTCGAGGCCGATTGGAAGTTCACCGTCCTCGACATGGACCGCCGCCTGGTCGCCTTCGAGGACGCGACCTACGGCACCGTCACCTCCTGGCGCTGGGACTTCGGCGACGGTCAGACCTCCACCGAACGCCATCCCCTGCACCGCTACGAAAAGCCCGGCGAATACGTCGTCACCCTCGACGTCGGCGGCCCCGCGGGCAAGGATAGCCGGACCAAGGTCTGGGACGTGGTGCTGCGCTAGCCGGGTGGGGCAAATCCCTCGCCCGCAGGGCTCCTGACGCAGATCTGCGCGCTTTGCCACCCCGCCCCGCCGCTAAGCCCTTACAACCCCGCAGCCGGGCTGTGGCACCGGGATTGCACGGGTCTTCTGACAAGGAGGGCCCACAGCATGGCCAAAGTAGAAGTAAGCAAGGCGTCCGCGCCGGCAGATGAGACGATCTGGAATCCCTGGTTCCGTTCCTTCCCGGGCAGGGGGAGCCTATGGGCGGCAAATCCCTTCGACCTGATGCGAGAGATGACCCGCGGGCTGGACCGTTCCTGGCTGGCCGCCGACGAAAAACAGGGAGTCTGGTCCCCGGCTATTGAGTGCCGGCGGGTGAACGGCGAACTGCTCGTCACCGCCGAACTGCCCGGCCTCAAGAAGGAAGACATTAAAGTCCAGGTCCTCGACGAGTGCCTGATTGTCGAGGGCGAGCGCAAACTCGAAGCCAAGGAAGAGAAAGAGGGTTACTTTCGCTCCGAGCGCAGTTACGGCAAGTTCTGGCGGCAGATCCCGCTGCCCGAAGGCGCCAAAGCCGACAACATCAAGGCTTCGATGAACGAAGGCCTGCTCGAAGTGAAGATTCCCATTGGCGAAACGAAGCCAAACACCCGGCAGATTCCGATTGAACAGACCGCCTAGCGAACCCGTTCGCGAGAAGGAGCGTGATCATGGAGGACCTGCCCTTCCGCGACCGGGCCGAAGGAGGCCTGCGGCTGGCCACCCACGTGCGGCCGGCCGGGGGGCCTGAACCCCTGGTCGTGCTCGCGCTGGCCCGGGGCGGCCTGCCCGCCGGACGGGAGCTGGCGCGCGCGCTCCACGCCGAACTGGACGTCTTGTGCGTGCAGCGGCTGGGCGTTCCCTGGCAGCCGGAGCTGACCATGGGCGCCGTGACGGCTTCGGCCGGCGTTCTCGACGAAGAGGTGCTCGCAACGCTCCACCTGCCGCGGGAGCGGATCGACTTCGCCATGGCCCGGGAACGGGCGGAACTCCGGCGCCGGGAGGCGCTGTACCGCCCCGCTCACCGCGAACTCGACGTCCGCGGCCGCGCGGTGTTGTTGGTCGACGATGGCGCCGCCACCGGGTCATCCATGGTGGCGGCCCTGCGCTCGCTCCGCGCCCGGAAGCCGCGGTCGCTGCGCGTGGCTCTGCCGGTTGCTTCGCACAAGGCGCTGCAATGGATCGAGCGTGAAAGCGACGGCTACGACTGCCTCGCCACGCCGGAGCCATTCGGCTCCATCGGCAACTGGTATCTCGATTTCCGGCCCGTCAGCGACCACGACGTGATGCGCACGCTCGAAGTGGTCGGCCGGGAGCATGCCAACGGAAAGCGTCGCAAGGAGCTCCGATGACCAGCGTGGCGGCCGGCCACTATCAGCAAACGGCCGTCCGGCAGCGCATGGCTGAGTTTCTTGGCCGATCCTCCGGCCGCCGCGCTACGGCAGCCTACCTCGTCGGCGCCGACGGCCGCGGCGAATTCACCGCCCCCGCCCCCGCTCGCGCGCTCTCCGGCTTTCTTGAGGGCGGCTTGGACATCGAACGCTCGCTCTGGGACCGGAACCTGCTCCTGTTCGATCTCGATATCGAATACCAGAATTTTGACGCGCCTGCCCTGGCCTGGGCCGAGCCCGAACGCGTCTTCGCCCTGCAGGAGCCGGTGCTGGCCGCCGCCTTGCGCTTCCTGCGCGAGCGGTTGATCGCCCCGCTGACGCTGGTCAGTGGCCGCGGTTACCATCTGGTGTGGGCCATCGCCCGCGCCTCAGTGGCCTTCCGGCGGTTGACGGAACTGGGCACGGTGCCCGCCTCCCTGGCCGAGCGCTACGCCGCGGTACGCTCACCCGATGGGGACCGCGTCGACCCCGCCCTCGGACGCGCCTTCGCCGCGCAGGGCCGGTTGGTGGAATACCTGGCGCACCGCATTCGGCAGGCGGCCATGGCCCACTGTACCCTCCCCGTGCAACTCACCGCGATCGAAGTCGGCCGCGGAGCCGCGGGCCGCGAGATCATCTCGCTTGACCTGTCGGAGTACGGCGACCCGTTCCACACCCGTCACATCCGCATCCCGTTCAGCCTTTATTTGAAACCGCGCGAGCCCCGCTGGCGGCTCGAAGAGACGCAACTGCGGCGCCTGCTCCCGATTGTCGCCATTCCGCGGGGGGCGATGGAGGCGGCTGCGGCCACCGCGGCGGCCCGCTCGCCAGCCCGCGTGGCGGCGCTGGCCGAAAGCAGCTCGACGCGCATTCCCGTCTTCTCCCGCGCCATGAACCGGCTGATCGATGAGTACGAGGGCTCCCCCCTGGGCCAGTGGCATCAGGCGTTCGCGCAACGTCTGCCCGCGGCCCCGCCCGCCGCACCCAGCCCGGTGGCCGACCCCATCCCCGGCGCGCCCCCCTGCCTCGACTGGCTCTTCGCCCACCCCAACGACTGGCTGCTGAAACCGGCCGCCCTGCAGCACGTGGTCCGCGTACTCACCGCTCTCGCCTGGCCGCCCGAAGCCATCGCCCGGCGGATTCACGCCGCCTACCGCCAGGACCACGCCTGGGGACGCACCTGGGTTGCCATGGACCCGGCCTGGCGCGCCGAGTTCTACACGCGGCTGTTCGCCGGCATGATCGCCACCGGCGCCGACACCCTCGTCGATCTCAACTGCGTCTCGCACCAGGAAAAGGGGTACTGCCGCGTGCCCGACTGCCGTTCGAACCTGGCGGAACTGCGCGACCGCCTGCAAGCAAGGAGAACCGTATGAGCGACTGGGCCATTGGACTTTCCACCGGCTGCTTCTGGCAGACCAGCATCTTCGACTGCCTCGAACCGATCCGGAACAGCGGCTTCGACCGCCTCGAAATCTGCTCCCATCCGGCGCATCTTGACTACCACGACCAGGACGCCGTCCGGCGGGCGAGGGATCGCATTCATAAGTTGGGATTGGAGGCCTACTCCTTCCACGCCCCGTTTTCGCCGGCCATCGACATTACCTCGCTCGAGGAGTCCTCTCGCGACTTCGCCATGGCCGAACTGATCGGAGCCGCCGAGGCGGCCGCGCTGCTCGAAGTCCGGTATCTCGTCCTGCATCCCGGCCCGGAACAGGCCATCCTGCCCGAGCACGAGCGCTTCGTCCGGCTTCAAAACGCCGTCGAGGTCCTCAACCGCTTCTACCACCACTGCCGCCGATTGGGCATCGGCCTCGTACTCGAAAACATGCTGCCGCATCTGTTTGCCGGCCGCACCCGCGACCTCATGTGGATTCTCGGCGCCCTCGATGTCGACGACGTGGGCATCTGCCTCGATACGGGCCACGCCCACCTTGCCGAAGACCTCCTGCTGGTCGTCCACAAACTCTCCGGCCATCTCTGGATGGTGCACGCCAGCGACAACCGCCGCGAGCGTGACGACCACCTGCCGCCCGGCGCGGGCGACATCGACTGGGCAGCGCTGCTAGCGCACCTGACCAAACTGCACTTCAACGGCACCATGATTCTCGAAATCGGCGGCGACCCCAACCCGGCCGTGACCCTCGAACGGGCCCGGGGCGGCCGCCAGCATCTGCGCGATCTGGCGCACCGGTTCCGCGCCAATCGCTGACTACTTGGCGGGATACCACGCCCGGTCCCACGGAAAGGCGAACGTCGGCTTGTTGGCGTAGCGCGTCATCTGAAACTGCAACCGCGCCCCCGCCCCCGGCGCGAGACGCACCGTCAGCACCGGCCCGTTTACTGCCGTTGTCTGCCCGTTCACCGTCACCGACTCAAACCGGTGTTCCCCGTAGCCGCCAGCCTGCACCACCAACTCCCGGCTGTCGAGCGGATTGGTGTTTACCAGCGTCATCGTCGCGCTGCTCGCGTCCAGCTTCTCCACCAGCGCCGCCACATCCTCGGGCAGCCCCGCCCGGCGCTTCACCGGGTCGAAATGGCGGAACCGGCTGTGCAGAACCCACACGCGCCCATTGGCAAAGTAACCGCCGACCGTCAGATTCAGCAGCGCCGCCGTGGCCGCCGGGTTGTAGTCGAGCAGATAGTCCGCCAGCCGGGAGTCGGCCGTCGTCTGGTCCTCCATGAACTCGGCCACCTTATGGCGAACGTGGGCCAGGTCCTGCCGCAGGGCCTTCTCCGGATAGTCCGGCAACTTACCTTCGAGATACCCCAGCCAGTAAGTCGTCCGGTCCGGATCGCCATAGCTGCGGCCCGGCTGGTCGGGCGGGTGGAACTGCGTGGCCACCGGAATCCGTTCGAGGTCCTTGCGGTCCATCGAACGCAGGTAGATCTCCATCAGCCGGTCGTAGTGCAGGTTGGGCCCAAACTGATACCAGCTCGGCGGCCCATCGTATTTGTAGCCGCGCGGGTCGCCGTACATCTGGGGAAGCAGCGTGCGGCCGTTTTCGACCTTCTTCTGCGCGTACAGGTTATCGAGCTGCCGGCGCAGCACCTGCGTATACGACTGGTCGCCGCTCAGCAGAAGCGCGTTGCCGAAACCGGGCCAGGTGCCGGCCGTGAAGTAGTTGCGGTGGGCGATCTGGCCCAGTTCGCCGTCAAAGATTGTGAAGTTCCAGCCGTAGGTCCCCTTCCACCACTGGCCCTTGTACTCGCCGCCCAGTTTGCCGTCCAGGCCGATGTTACTCGGAATGTTGCCCCCGGCCTCGATCGAACGCTGCTTCCAGGCATCGGCGTAGTCGAGCGTCCAGCGCCGGTACTTTTCTTCGCCGGTCAGCATGTAGGCGTTCATCCCGAGGATGGTGGCGGCCAAGTTCAGATTATTGTCGCCCACGCTGTCCAGATACTCGTCGCAGTGGGCGAGCATCTTCTTGTAGTTGGCCTGCAGGTCGAGCAGTTTGCCGCGGCCGGCCGGATTGTGCAGCAGATGGAAAGTTCCGGGCACCGGGTCGCCCACCCAGTCATAGGTGGTCGCCTTCCGCAGCATGGGGCCCAGGCTGCCGGTCCAGATGCTCTTGATGATCTTCTTGGTCGGATCATAATTCGGGGCGTCGGGATCTTCGCCGTTATACAGGTTGGCGAAGCGGATCATGCGCTGCCGGTAGGTGGCGTCGTTGGGGTTCGACAACCCTTCGAGCAGAAAGGCGCGCAGGCCTTCGGCGGTGTGAAACCAGTCGGACTGCGTGATGAACTCCTGCTTGTAGGCTCCGTTGGCGGCCAGCGCCGTCAACTTGGTCCGCAGTTCGCCGTACTGCTTCCAGTGGCCCTCCTGCGCGAGCTTGTAGTGGCGCAGCACGGAGTCGCCGCCGCCCAGCGCATGGAGCAGCGTCCAATTCCAGGTGGTTTCGACGGCGTCGTCTGGCCCGTCGAGCGTACCCCAGCGCGGCGTATGCGCCAGATAGCCGCGGCTGTCGTAGTACTTAGCGGCGAAACGGTCGACGGCTTCCGAATTGTACTTGAGTAGCTCGCGTTCAAGCAGCGCCCAGGACGGCGCCGGCATGGCGGTCTTGATGTGGACGGCCGGCGATTGGGCCAACAGGCCGGCAGCGGCCAGCACGACAAGGGCAGGGAATCGATGCATCGGCGTGATTCTATCCAATTCCCGGGCCGATCCGGGGCGCGGACGGCGAAATCGTCATCGCTCGGTAACCTGGATTTGCTACCGTGGGCAAGAATAGGATTTGGATTGATAAAAAAACTCGTCACGCTGTTTGGCCTGCTGGCCGCCGCCCACCTGCTGCCCGTCGCTTTCGCCCAGAGCCAACTCGGCACCGGGGCCCTGGCCGGCACCGTCCTCGACCCGGCCAACCAGGTCGTGCCCGGCGTGAAGGTTGTCGTGACCAGCCAGTCCACCGGCCAGGTGCGGGAAACGGTTTCCGGGCCGAATGGTACGTTCCAGGTGCCCGTGCTGCCCCCCGGCGCCTACACCGTCCGCCTCACCAAAGATGGCTTCTCCCGCTATGAGCAGAGCAACGTGAACGTTTTGGTTGGCACCACCGCTCAAGTCCAGGCGCGCCTCGCCGTCGGCACCGTCACCGAAACGGTTACCGTCACCGAACAGTCTGTCGTCCTTGATACCACCAACTCCTCTGACGTGAGCAGCGTCGGCCGCCGCGAGATTCAGGACCTCCCCATCAACGGACGCCGCTTCGATCAGTTCGCCCTCCTGTCGCCCGGCGTCACCCGCGACGGCCGCTTCGGCCTGCTCTCCTACCGCGGCCAGTCCGGCGTCTTCAACAACTTCATGATCGAAGGCAACGACGACAACCAGGCCTACTTCTCCGAAGCCCGCGGCCGTACCCGCATCGCCGGCAACATCTCGGCCAACGCCATCGGCGAATTCCAGGTCGGCCGCGGCGCCTTCTTAGCCGAGTTCGGCCGCGCCGCCGGCGGCACCATCAACGCTACCGTCCGCTCCGGCGCCAACCGCTTCCACACCGACGCCTTCTGGTACTTCCGCAATAAAGCCCTCACCGCGCGCGACCCCCTCGCCTCCTTCCGCCCCGACGAGCGCCGTGACCAGTTCGGCGGCTCCATCTCCGGCCCCTTGCGCAAAGACAAGCTCTTCTACTTCGTCAACTACGACCAGCAGCTGCGCGACTTCCCCCTCGTCACCGAAGACCTCGGCCGCGTCCTGCTCGTTGGCGCCCCCGCGGCCAACGCCCCCGCCGCCGACCAGGCCGCCTTCACCGCCGGCGTCAACTTCCTCCGCGCCAAGTTCCCCGGCGGCGCCCCCGGCAACGCCCTGCCGCGCAATGCCAACCAGTATCTGGGCCTCACCAAAGTCGACTACCTCCTCAGCCCCAAACACACCCTCTCGGTCTTCTACAACCAGCTCTGGGCCTCCGGTGAAGGTGCCATCCAAACCCCCCTCGTCCTCGGCAACGTCGGTCGCAACGGTACCGACGATGTGCGCATCTGGAGCGCCAACGCTCGGCTCACCTCTACCCTCACCCCCACCACCATCAACGAGTTCCGCTTCCAGTGGGGCCGCAACCACGAGTTCCAGTTCGGCGACCAGCCGCCTCCGCAGGTCTTCGTCGGCAACTTCTCCTTCGGCCGCGCCAACTTTCTCGAACGGCCCGCCCTGCCCGACGAGCGCCGCCTGCAGTTCATCAACAACGTCACCCTCATTCGGGGCCGCCACATCTTCAAATTCGGCGGCGAGTTCAACCGTGCCTCCGACCGCATCGATAACCCCGCCAACTTCGGCGCCACTTACAACTACACGAACGCCCTGCTGTTCGGCCGCGACCTGCTCAACCCCGCCGGCCGCCAGTACACCACCTTCACCCAAAGCTTCGGCCTGCCAGGCACGACCTTCGCCACCATCGACTACGCCGGATTCGTCCAGGATCAGTGGCGCCTCACCTCAAACCTCACCCTGAATCTCGGCCTCCGCTACGACTATCAGCACCTGCCCCAGTCGCAGTTCCCCAACCCTGCCGTTTCGGAAACCAACGCCTTCCCCGCCGACCGCAACAACTTCGGCCCCCGCGCCGGCTTTGCCTGGAATCTTGGCGGCCGCAACAAAACCGTCATCCGCGGCGGCGCGGGCCTCTACTTCGCCCGCACCCCCAACGGCATCCTCCTCGACGCCCTCACCCGCACCGGCCTCACCGACCCCCGCGCGGCCACCATCGGCCTCACCCTCCGCCCCGGCGACCCCGGCGCCCCCAACTACCCCGCCACCCTCCCGGCGCTTCCCCCCGCCGCCGCCGGCGCCGTCTCCATCACCCGTATCGCCAGCGACTTTGAACGGCCCCGCATCTTCGATATCTCCCTCGGCATCGACCGCGAGATCATCAAGAACCTCACCCTCACCGTCTCCTACGCCCGCACCGGCGGCAGCCGATTCCCCCTGGTGACCGACGAGAATCTGCCCGCTCCCCGCTTTGAACGGACCTTCCGCCTGCCCAACGGCACCTCCTTCACCGTGCCCTACGTCGCCGGTCAAACCCGCACCGCCGCCGGAGCCGTTACCAACATTAATATCTCCCGGCCCAACCCCAACCTCGGCTCCATCCAGGTCAACCGTTCGATCGGCCAGACCTGGTACAACGCTATGTTTATCGAACTCAAGAAGCGCTACGGCAAGGGCTTCCAGTTCAACACGAGCTACACCCTGGCCAAGGCCGAAAACGTCGCCGGCACCGGCAACGGAGGCGGCGCCGGCTCGGAAGGGCCCTTCTCCGGCTCCCGGCTCTACAATCAGTTCGATGTTGAAAGCAACCGGCAGATCTCGCCCACCGACCAGCGCCACCGTCTCGTCCACAGCGGCATCTGGCAGTTCAAAGGCTTCCTGCTGAGCGGCATCTACACCATCGAATCCGGGCGCCCCATCTCCTCCACCCTCTCCCTGCCCAACCTTCCCTTCCAAACCCCCGACGGCGCTCAGTGGAACGGCTTCGGCGGCACCCTCGGCCAGGGCGGCACGAGCTATCTGCCCACCGAGCCCATCAACGGGCTCTACGGGGAATGGAACTACCGTTTCGATCTCCGCCTGTCCCGCCGCTTCCGGCTCAACGAACGCCTCACCGCCGAAGTGATCGGCGAAGCCTTCAATCTCTGGAACACCACCAACATCAACGGCTACTCGAACATCATCTATCAAGCCGCCGCCACCACCGTCACCACCCCGCTCAGCAGCCCCGTGCTCCTGACTCCCGACGTGAGCTTTCTCACCCCGAACAACAACAGCGGGCCGCCCGATGGCACTAACGCCCGGCGCTTCCAACTCGCCCTGCGCCTCCAGTTTTAGGCTCTCCGCTACACTGGAGGAGTGATCAAAACAACGGTATCCCTGCTGCTCCTCGCCTCCCTCCTCCCGGCGGCTGAGATCCGCGCCGGCCATTCGCACAAAGGAGAAGCCTTCGACACCGGCCCCCGCACCCGGCCGCAGCGCATGACCGGCATCGGTACCGTCCACTTCCCCATCACGCACAAAAACCCCGAGGTGCAGCAGTGGTTCAACCAGGGCAACACCCTGCTGCACTCCTTCTCCGACTTCGAAGCCGAACGCGCCTTCCGCTGGTGCCTCAAGCTCGAACCGGAAAACGCCATGTGCTACTGGGGCCTGGCCCGCGCCGCCGGCGATGAACGCAGCGTCCCCTTCATCCAGGAAGCCGCTAAACGCAAGGCCTCCGTCACCGAACGCGAACAGCTCTACATCGAAGCCCTCGAAGCCCGCGAGCGGACCGACCGCCTCCGCGACCGCAGCGACGACGACCGCGAACGCAACGTCCGCTACAAGAAGATCCTCGAAACGCTCTGCCTGAAGTATCCCGCCGACGACGAGGCCCGCCTCCTGCTGGCCCTTGCCAACATGGGCGACTCCCGCTATGGCACCGAACTCATCCTCCGCGAAGTCGAACAGCGCCAGCCCAACCACCCCGGCCTCCATCACTACCGCATCCATAACTGGAATTACCACGAACCCGAGGCGGCTCTCGCCAGTTGTAAACGCTACGGCGCCATCGCCCCGAACCTCGGCCACGCCCTGCATATGCCCGGCCACATCTACGCGCAGGTGGGCCTGTGGCAGGAGGCCGCCATCGCCATGGACGCCGCCACCCGCACGGAGGTCAAAAACATGCACGTCCAGCAGGTTTTTCCCTTCAACTACTGGAACTGGGGCCATAATCGCCACTATCTGAACTACATCCAGGAGCAGTTGGGCCTGCCGGAGCTGGCCCTGGCCGGTGCCCGCGAGTTAGTCGAAGCACCGCAGGATCCCAAGTCCAACGGCGAGGCTCCCTTCAGCCCCCACTCGCAGGGCATCCGCTCCTGGGTCCGCACCCTCGTCAAGTACGAACGGTGGAACGACCTGCTCGCCTCCGGCGGCATCCCCTGGCGTAAGATCCCGGCCGATCAGCTCCTTAAAGCCTATGCCGAAGCTCGCGCCCACTTTGCCCTCAACCAGCGCGAACAGGGCGAAAAGGCCATGGAGGCCCTCGACCAACTCGCCAAGGAAAAGGCCGTTGAGCGCCTTTATCCGATCATGGCGCTCGACCTCAAAGCGCGCCTCGCCCTGGCCAAAGGCGAAACGCTGCTTGGGCTGAACCTGCTCAGCCAGGCAGCCGAAAAGCAGCACTCCATGCAGTTGGCCGACAACGACCCGCCCTCCTATCCCGAAGTCCTCTTCAACGCCCTCGGCCACGCCTATCTCGCCGCCGGCGCCAACGACCTTGCTGTCCGCGCCTTTGAAAAGGCGCTCGCGCTCACCCGCAACGACCGTTTCGCCCTCGCGGGACTAGACCGCGCAGGCAAACCCACGCCCGTGCGCCTGGCCGAACCCCAGCGCCACTACCAAACCGAAACGCTGCGCCAGTTCGGCCCCGACCACTGGTCGCCCTTCGCCGCTCCCGCCCTTGACGCCCTCGACCCCGACAGCAAACCCGCAACCATGGCCGCGCAAAAGGGCCGCAACACAATTCTCGTCTTTTATCTCGGTCGTGAGTGCCCCCACTGTCTGCAGCAGCTCCGCGGCCTGCAAGCGAAAGCCGCCGATTGGAAGCGCCTCGATACCGACGTGCTCGCCGTCAGTCCTAATGCTCCCGCCGTCAACAAGACGCTCGGCGCCGAAGCCGCCTACCAGTCCATCCGTTTTCTCTCGGATCCAGGCAGCGCCAACGCCCGCCGCTTCCTCGCCTACGACGACTTTGAAGAGATGGAAATCCACGCCACCATCCTGATCGACAAGCAAGGCAACGTCCGCTGGTCCCGCCTCGGTGGGCCGCCGTTTGAAGATTACTCGTTTCTGATCAAAGAGATCGAACGGTTCGGCCCCCGCCCTTAACCCCGGGCGGGAATCGTCCACAGATACAGCGTCTGGCTCAGCCCGTAGAACTCCGGATCTTCGTAGGTCTCGAGGTTAACCACCTTCTCCGGCTTCCAGTCGCCCATGTCGAAGGTGTTTGAAACAAGACGCGTGCCCGGCTTTAACTGTGCCAGCAGCCGCGGCCGCAGCTTCAGGTTGATGCTCGGCAGCAGAAACAGCGTCACCACGGTCGCCTCGCCGAACTCGGATTGAAACAGGTCTTTCTGTTCAAACCGGACGAGCGATTCCACACCCGCCGTCCGCGCGTTCGCGCGCGCCTCCTGAATCCGCTGCGGGTCGATATCGATGCCCACGCCCCGCGCCCCGTACTGCTTGGCGGCCGCAATCACAATCCGCCCGTCGCCGCAGCCGAGGTCGTACAGCACATCGGTCTTCTTCACCTGCGCCAGCTTCAGCATCTCCTGTACCGCCTTCTCCGTTGTCGGCACGTAGGGCACGTCCAGCTTAGGCTTGGTCGCCGATTGCGCCCACGCTCCGGCGGCGAACGAAAGAGAAGAAAGAAAAACTCGGCGCTGCATGCGGCTCACTCCTGTCCGGCTCTCCTGTGTCGTTATGATAATCCCGCTTCCCGCAGAAAGCGAGCCGACTCTTCGGGCGGCGTCGGGTTGATGTAGAAACCCGTCCCCCACTCAAACCCCGCCACGCGGGTCAGCTTGGGAATGATTTCGATGTGCCAGTGATAGTGCTCGGCGGCCGCCTCCTGCACCGGGGCCGAATGCACAATCAGGTTGAAGGCGGGCTTTTCGAGCACCCGGTCCATCTTCCGCAGAATGTTTCGCAGCACCCAGGCGAGATTCAGCACCTCCGCTTCGCGGATCGCCTCGAAATGAGACTCGTGCCGCCGCGGCATAATCCAGGTTTCAAACGGGAAGCGCGCGGCAAACGGTGAGATGCCCGCGAACTCATCGGTGGCCAGAATCAACCGTTCGCTGTCTTTCAGCTCCTGCCGCAGCATGTCGCAGTAGACGCAGCGCTCTTTGAAGTCAAAGTACTTCCGTGCGCCGTCGAGCTCCTCCTGCACCCGCTTGGGCACCACCGGCAGCGCGATAATCTGCGAGTGCGGATGCTCGAGCGAAGCCCCGGCGCTCTCGCCGTGGTTCTTGAACAGCATCATGTAGCGCAGCCGCTTGTCGCGTTTGAGGTCGAGCACCCGGTCGCGGAACGCCCAGATCAACTCGGCCACCTGCCGCTCGCTCATCGAAGCCAGCGTCGCCATGTGGTCCGGAGTCTCGATCACCACCTCGTGCGCCCCCACTCCGTTCATGCGGTCGTACAGGCCTTCTCCCTGCCGGTCGAGGTCTCCCTCAACGCGCAGGGCAGGAAACTTGTTCGGCACCACGCGCAGGCTCCAGCGCCCGCCGTGCGTCAGCCCGTCGGTCCGGTAGGCCAACACCTCTGGCGGCGTCTTATCTTCGTTGCCGGAGCAAAACGGGCAGAAGCGGGCGCCGGTCGGCTCCACTGTGGCGCGGGTAAAATCAGAGGGGCGCCTCGCGCGATCGGTCGAAATAATCACCCAACGGCCGGTGACGGGGTCTTTTCTAAGCTCGGGCATGAACCCCCTATTATGACCCAGCCTTCACAAAACGGCGGAAAAAGCTCTCGGGCTTCCATTGCGGTGCCGCGGGCGCATCCGCCACCTCGCGCGTGAACTCAATCAGAATCTCGATGAACTTCGCCGCCCCGGCCTTATCCACGGGCTGATTCACATCGTCCGACACCGCGTGGTACCGCTCCTGCAGCCAAGCCTTCTGCGTCTTTTCATCCTCGCTGCCCGGCTCGGCGCCAAAGGCCGGATAGAGCGACGGCACACCCTGCTTGACGAAATTGTACTGGTCGCTGCGGATGAAGATATTCCGCTCCGGCTGCGGGTCGCGCTGAATCTTCACGCCATGCTTCTCGGCGATGCGCTGAAACCGCGGCCCGAGATCCGATTCGTCCACCCCCAGCAGCTTGATCACCCGCAGCGGATGGATCGGCAAAAACATGTCCATGTTTAACTCGCTGACCATCTTGCCCTGTATCGTCGGGTTCTCGGCGTAGAACTTCGAACCCAGTAGACCCTTCTCTTCGCCCGTCACGGCCACAAACGCCACGCTCCGCTTCAGCTTCACGCCGGACTCCTTGATCGCCCGCGCAATCTCGAGCAGCGCCGCCACGCCCGAGGCGTTGTCCATCGCGCCGTTATGGATCGCATCGCCGGCAAAGGCACGGCTCTTGCCCACATGGTCCAGATGCGCCGAAAGCACCACGATTTCGTTCTTACGCTGCGAATCCGTCCCCGGCAGCAGCGCCACTACGTTCTGCGACTCCACCTTCTCTTTTTCGTAGGCCTGCACGGCGCGAAGCTCCACTGGCAGCGCAAACCGCGGCAGCCGCTTCTTGGCCGTGGCCAGCGCGAGCAGCTCCGCCATGGTGTGGCCGCTGCCAGCCAGCAGCTTGTCACCGTGTTCGGCGTTCCAGGCCAGGCCAATCTGCAGGCTGCCCTCCTCCGGCTTCGGCGGTACGTCCAGGCTCATGGACGGCAGCAGCCGCGCGCGGCTCGCCCGCGCCCACGGCACGTCCATCTGCGCCGGGTTCTGGATCAGGATCAGCCCGATGGCCCCGGCCTCGCGGAGCCGCTTGACGCGTTCGCTCTGGTAGTGGGCGGACAGCTCGGCTGGAATGCCCTCCGGCACGCCGCTGATGCTCACGACGATCTTGCCCTTCATATCAATGCCGGCGATGTCGTCAAAGTCCTTCTCCGGGACGGCGAAGCCGTAGCCGGCAAACACCAGCCCGGCCTGCACCCGCGCCGCCGGTTCGCTGCGCAGCCCGATGGTCACCTCGCGGCCCAGCTGCATCTTCTCTGCTTGGCCGTCCCGAATCAGTTCGATGCTCGAGTTGGCCTCATCAATCCGGCGCACCTGAAACGGAACCGGCTGCAGATAGCCATCCGTGCCGGCCGCCTTCAACCCATTGCGCTCGAACTCCTGTGCCACGTAGTTCGCCGCCATCCGGTGGCCGGGCGAACCGGTGTCGCGGCCCTCCATCTTGTCGTCGGCGAGAATCTCGACGTGCTTCCACCAACTCGCCGCCAGTTTCCCGGGCTCGGCTGCCCACAGCGCCGCCGCGGCGGCCAGAATTATCCCAATCACACGCATCGTTTTCCTGTGTTCGGATGCACCAACCCGCCCGCCAGCTACACTAAAAAGTAGTGTTCCCTCCCGTGGGCCTTGTGCTCTCTCTCCTGACCGCCGCCTTGTGGGGCAGTCTGCCCATCGCCCTCCGCCCCGTTGCTGAACAGGTCGATGCGGTGACCATCACCTGGGTCCGCTACGTCGTTGCCACCGCCGGCCTTGGTCTGTTCCTCCGCTGGCAGGGCAATCTCCCCGGTCGCGCCCAGTTCGGCGACCGGCGCTGGTTGTTCCTCGCGCTCGCCTTCCTCGGCTTTGCCGGCAACAACTTCGGCTTCCTGCTCGGGCTCCGCCTCACCTCGCCCTCCACCGCCCAAATCGTCATTCAACTCGCCCCCATTCTCGTCATCTTCGGTGCCGTACGTTGGTTCGGAGAACGCTTTGGCCGCTGGCAGTGGGTCGGCGTCGGGATCCTTCCCGCCGGCATGCTCGTCTTCTTCCACCGCCAACTGACCGGCATTTCGGACTCCTTCGCCACGGGTATCCTGGTCCTGCTCGGCGCGGCTCTCCTGTGGGCCAGCTATGCGCTCGCGCAAAAGCGGCTGCTGCGCGACATGAACTCCATCGCCATTATGTGGCTCATCTACGCCGCCGGCTCCGTCGCCATGATCCCCGGCGCCTCGCCCTCGCATCTGGCCGCCCTCGACTCTACCCGCTGGTGCTTCCTCCTTTACTGTTGCCTGAACAGCCTCATCAGCTATGGCTTGTTCAGCGAAGCCCTCGCCGTCTGGCCCGCCTCCCGCGTCAGCGCCGTCGTCGCCACTACGCCGCTCTTTACTGTAGTCTTCACGCGCCTTGCCGCCTGGATTTGGCCGGCCTACATTGCGCCCGAACCGCTCGACCCCCTCACGCTGCTCGGCGCCGGCATCGTCGTCACCGGCTGTGTTCTCATGGCCCTGCGCAAGTAGAATAGAACCATGAGATTCTGGCGCCTGCTCCTGCTGGCCACCCCCCTATTGGCCGAAACCACCTGGAAGGAGGTCGCGCCGATCCTCGAACGCCGTTGCGTCCAGTGCCATCAGAAGGGCGAGGTCGCCCCGATGGCCTTCACCTCCTACGCCGAAACCCGCCCTTTCGCCAAGGCCATCCGCCAGGCCGTCGCCCGCCAGAGCATGCCCCCCTGGCACGCCGCCCCCGGCGCCCACTCCTTCCGCAACGACCGCTCCCTCACTGCCGCCGAAACCGCCACCCTCGCCGCCTGGGTCGACGCCGGAGCGCCGCGGGGCAGCGCCCCCGACTCGTCCGCTCCTGCCTCCGGCCCCCGCCGCTGGAAACTCGGCCAGCCCGACCGCATCGTTCAGGTCCCCGGCTTCGTCGTCCCGGCCTCCGGCCAACTGCCCTACTCCTTCCTGATCATCCCCCTCAATCTGAAACAGGACACGTGGCTGCGCGCCGCCGAGTTCCGCATCGACCAGCGCCAGGTAGTCCATCACATCAATGCTTTTGTTCGCCCCCCCGGTTCGAGCTATCTCGCCGGCTTCCCGGTCAACGAAGTCTTCACGCCCACCCCCGCCCAGCGCTCGAAACGCCACGCCCATGAACGCGTCTTCGACCGCCGCCAACTCGTCCTCGGCTACGAACCCGGCTACGAACCCATGCCCTGGCTCGAGGACGGCGCCAAGCTCATCCCCGCCGGCTCAGACCTGGTCTTTGAGATGCACTACAACCCCGGCGGTGCGCCCGCCGTCGACCGCAGCGAGTTCGCCCTCTACTTCGCCCCCGCCGCTCCCCGCCACCGCGTCGTCGCCATCGACACGCTCCGCGATCTCGACTTCGTCATCCCGCCCCACGCCAATGGCTTCGTTTCGCAAGCCGCGATGACGCTCGCCCGGCCGGCGCGCCTGCTCTCCGTCCAACCCCACATGCACGTCCGCGGTAAACAGATGAACGTCCGTATTGTCTATCCCGACGGCCGCGCCGAAACCGTCCTCGCCGTCCCCAAATACGACTTCAACTGGCAGACCACCTACGTCCTCGCCAAACCCCTAGACCTGCCCAAGGGGACCCGCCTCGAGTCCACGGCCGGCTTCGACAACTCCGTCAACAATCGCTTCAACCCCGACCCCGCCGCCAGCGTCCGCTGGGGCGACCAGACGACCGAGGAGATGCACATCGCCTTCCTCGAACTGGTCATTGAGGCCAATGGCGATCCCGAGAAGCTCTTCAGCTCGCTGCCAGCTTCTCCACGTCCCACCGTACCGGCCGCTGCTCCTCAAGACTGAGGTTTACCGCCAGCGATGGCCCGGCCGTTCGGTAGCCGAATAGTGCGTCCTCAAAAAACGGCTTCCGCGTCTCGACCGCCGTCAGGAAGTTCTTCATGTGGTCAAAGTGCGCATTGTGTTCGCGCGGCGGCGTGTACCGCTCCTGCCGCAGCGGTCGCATGCTATCCGCGCTGGGCTTGCCCTGCGGATACTTTTTCCGGTAATCGGCCAGGAACTGCTGCTGGGTTCGCTGCGGAAACGTGTCGATCGTGTAGCCGGGCTCGGCTTCGCGCGGCGTCCGGTCGATCGTGACGCCGCCCATGGTCACTTCCATCGTGCCTTCGCTGCCGACAAACTTCAGCCCAAACCGCTCGGGCGGCGCCGCGCCGCTCGCCAGATTCACGCGCAGGACAAAGGTGAACCCCGGATAGTCCATCATCGCCAGCACCACGTCGGGAGCGTCGCGTCCGTCCTTCCAGTAGCGCACCCCGCCGGTGGCGTAGATGCGGCTCGGCCCCGTGCTGCCGGTGGCAAAGTGCAGCCCGGTGAGCAGATGCACAAACAGATCGCCGGAGACGCCCGTGCCGTAGTCCTTGTAGTTCCGCCAGCGGAACAGCCGCACCGGCTCAAACGGGCGCTTGGGCGCGTTGCCAAGGAAGGTCTCCCAGTCGATGTTGGCCTCGCTGGCATCGGGCGGCAGGCTGTACTGCCAGGCGCCGAGCGCCGTGTTGCGGTCGAGCCACGCCTCCACCAGGTTCAACTCCCCCAGCGCCTTCTGCCGCAGCAGATCGCCGGCCTTGGCGAAAACCAGCGCGCTGGCATACTGGCTGCCCACCTGCAAAATCCGGCCGCTCTCCCGCTGCGCCGCAATCATCTGCGGCCCCTCGGCGAACTTGTGCACCATCGGCTTTTCGACGTACACGTCCTTGCCCGCCCGCAGCGCCGCAATCGCAATCGGCGCGTGCCAGTGGTCGGGCGTCGCCACAATCACGGCATCCACATCGCGCCGCGCGAGCACTTCGCGGTAGTCACGCGAAGTGAACACCTGGCTGCCCCACCGTTCTTTGGCCCGGTCGAGCCGGCCCTGATAGATATCGGCTACCGCCGTCAATTGGACCTTGCCGCTTTTGAGCGCGTCCTCGACGTCGCCCGAGCCCATACCGCCCGCGCCGATGAGTGCCAGTTGAATCATCCGATTGCCTCTGCCGTAAACGTTTCCGGGTTCCAGCGAAATGCCTTCTGCTCGGCGACGCTGCGGTTCGATAGCAGCGCCGGACCCGCTGCCTGCAGCCCGAACCGCGCGTCTTCCACCACCGGCTTCCGGCTGCGCACGGCACTGAAGAAGTTGCGATGGTGATCGAGATGGTCGCTGTAGCCGCGCTCGGGGCGGTAGCTGTCCTGCCCCTGCGGCCGCATGGCGTCCATGGTGGGCGCCTGCGGGGGATACTTCTTCCCGTAATCGGCCAGATACTGCTCCTGCAGCTTCCGCGGAAAGGTTCCGATCGTGTAGCCCGGCTCGCTCTCGCGGGTTACCCGCTGCACGGTTACCCCGCTATCGACCGTCAAGACGCCTTCACTGCCGACAAACCGGAACCCGCTTGTTTCGCCCGCGCCGTTGACGAAGTTCACACGCAGCGCCAGGTTAAACGCCGGCATCCGGCCGCGGGCCGGGTAGTCGTACAACCCTACCATGACGTCCGGGACGTCGCGCCCGTCTTTCCAGTAGCGCAGCGCGCCGGTGGCGAAGACGCGGCTCGGCCCGGCCGCCCCCGTGATGTAGTGCATCCCGCTGAACAGGTGAACAAACAGGTCGCCCGCCACACCGGTTCCGTAATCCTGATAGTTCCGCCAGCGGAAGGGGCGAACCGGATCAAACGGCCGCTTCGGCGCCGAGCCTAAAAACCGATCCCAGTCAATGTTGGCCGGCGTGGCATCCGGCGGAATCGAGTACTGCCAGGCGCCGATCGCCGAGTTGCGATCCCACCACGCCTCCACCAAATTGAGTTCGCCAATAGCGCCGCTTTCGAGCAGCTCCTTAGCCTTGGCGTAGACAATGCTCGAGACGCGCTGCGAGCCGACCTGCAGAATGCGGCCGCTGGTTCGGGCAGCCTCGACGAGGCGCACACCATCTTCGACCCTCTGCACCATGGGCTTTTCGACATACACGTCCTTGCCGGCCGCCAGCGCTTCGGTGGCAAGGCGGGCGTGCCAGTGGTCGGGCGTGGCGATGATCACCGCGTCGATGTCTTTCCGCGCGAGCACCTCGCGGTAGTCGCGCGTGGTAAAAAGGTGGTTGCCGAAGCGCTCCTTTGCCCGCTCAAGCCGCCCCTGGTAAATGTCCGAGGCGGCCACCATCTCTGTCAGGCCCGTCCGCAAAGCCGATTCGGAGTCGCCGGTGCCCATGCCGCCGATGCCGATCGTCGCGAACCGGATCCGGTCGTTCGGAGTAGCCTGTGGTAAAGCTACCGCCGGGCTCAGAGCGGCGGTCTGCAGCAAATGGCGGCGCGAGAGGGACATGGTCGTTACTCTTTCGTGGTAGTTGAGCTCGAAGGGGTAGAAGACGAGGCCGCCGGCGCGGGCGTGCTGTCGGTCTTGGCCTTGGTTTCGGTACTCTTGGCGGCCGCGGGTTCTTTGCCGCCCGTCGAGGCGGGCGAGCTGGATCCGGATTTGTTGTAGTCCGTGACATACCACCCGGTGCCTTTGAACTGGAAGGCGGGGGCTGACAGCACCCGCTCGACAGCTCCCCCGCACACTTCGTGTACGGTCAACGGCTCGTCAGAAAACTTCTGAATCTTGTCAAAGTTCGTGTTGCAGGTTGGGCAGTGATACTCGTAAATCGGCATGGCTGACTATTAAGGTTTCGGGATGTTCAGAGGACCGAGTCCCTTCTCGCCGCCCTCGGTTTTGGCCGCGGCGGCGGCCTCGGGCGGAACCCCTTTAATGGCGATCTCAATGGCCTTCTTCAGGATTTCGTCTTCGGCGGCCTTTTTCGGCTCCGCTTTCGGAGCGTCTTCGTCCTCGTCTCCGGTGGGCACGTTCTGCTGATCGAGGACCGGCACCGAAGGCGTAACGCCGGTATCCTGAATGGCTTTGCCGGAAGGCGAGTAGTATTTGGCAACGGAGAGAATGACGGCCGCGCCGTCGTCCATCATGATGGTCTTCCGCACGGCCGCATCGCCGTATGTGCGTTCGCCCACCACGGGGGCGCGCTTTGCCTCGAGCAGCGCCGCGGCGGCCACTTCGGCCGCGCCGGCCGTACCGCGATTGGTCACCACGGTGAGCGGCAGCCGGCTGGCCACCTTCGTCGCCACGGCGGCGAAGTTCTTGCGTGTCTGCTTCTGTCCCTCAATGTAGGTGAGCAGAGCTTGCCCCTCAAACAGATTGGCGAGTGCCACGCCCTGCTCCGCGTCACCCGTCGCACAGTTGCGCAGATCCAGAATGAAGCGCTTGGCGCCCTGCTTTTCTAGCGACTTCACCGCCGCTTCGACATCGGCCAGACGGCTGCCGGCCAGCGACTGCACCTGAACGTAGCCGATGTTGTCGGCAAGCATCTTGTTCGAGACGGCCGGGAGCACAATCGCCGTGCGCGTCAAGGTAACCTTCTGCGGCTCGGGCCGCGTAAACCGCAGCACGGAGAACTCAATCGTCGTGCCCGCGTCGCCCTTCAGCATGATTTCGGCGTAGGCCAGCGGCATGTCGCGGGTGTTCACATTGTTGATGGTCTCGAGCATATCGCCCGTACCCAAGCCCGCCTTTTCAGCCGGAGAGCCGGGGATGGCGCCCACAATGGCGATATAGCCGAAGCGCTTGGCGAGGATCAGACCCACGTCTGCCTTGGCGCCGGCCGAGATCTTCGTATACTGCTTGTACTGATCCGGACCGAGGTAGGAGGCGTACGGGTCAAGCGATTCTAGCAGTCCGTTCAAAGCGCCGAGGGTGACATTCTTCATGTCCGGCTCCTCCACGTAATCGCTCTTGATCTTGGACAGGACCTCGGTGAAGACTCCGATATGGCGATAAGTCTCTTCCGGCGAGGACTGCTTCTTGGTGGAGGCGCCGAGCAGCAGCATCCCGACCAGCAAAACGGAGAAGGTGATCACGGCGAACTGGATTTTACGATTCAAAATGTGCCTCCCGGAACTTCAACCTTAGTGTATCAGACGGTCCTTGCCTTATAGACGCAGCACGCGCCCTTCCGATACGTCAACTTTTTGCCTCCAAAACACTTCCGCACCGTCATAATGAGATATGCAGGCTTGGGTGCTCCGGATGCGCTGGGAACAGTTGTTGTTTGCCCATTGGCCCGTGCCCGCCGCGCCGCTGGCCGCGCAGTTGCACCCCGACCTCGAACTCGACACCTTCGACGGACAGGCGTGGCTCGGGGTGGTGCCTTTCCGCATGGCGGGTACGGCGCCCCGCTTCTGTCCCGTGCTGCCGGGGGTAAGCAATTTCCTCGAGTTGAACGTGCGCACCTACGTCCGTTACCGGGGCCAGCCGGGAGTCTGGTTCTTCAGCCTGGACGCCACGAGTTGGCTCAGCGTTCGCGGCGCCCGGTTGACCTACTACCTTCCCTATTTCGATGCCGTCATCTCAGCCGAGCGGCAGGGGCAGCGAATCCGTTACCGTTCCCGGCGCACCGACTGGCGGACGGCTCCCGCCTCGCTCGATGTCGAGTACGGGCCCACTGGCCCGCCGCGACTGTCCCAGCCCGGGACTCATGACCACTGGCTCACCGAGCGCTACCGGCTCTATTCGCAAACCCCGGGCGGGCGTCTGGTCTACGGAGAGATTGGCCATCCGCCCTGGCCCCTGCAGCCGGCTGCCGCCTCGATTGCGGAGTTGAACATGACGGCTTGGATGGGGCTCGACCTGCCCCCGGCGCCTCCGATTCTGCACTACGCCGAAGCGGTCGCGGTTCGCGCCGGGCGACCCCGCTTTGCCGTCTAAATTTTCCGGTTTAGTTGGTTTCGCCCTGCAAAGCCGGTCCGCTGAAGGCTTCCGCAAAACTCGCCTGGTAAGCAGCTAAGGCGCTCATCTGAAGTTGACACACTCCCAATTCCCCTGTGGTGGTTTTGTCAGCCGGAGTCTGCCAGTGCGCGAGAATTATCGAGCCTTGCCGGGCACATTCCGACTCGTCGCTCGAGGCCGTCGAAGCAGCGATCCCGGCGAGGTGGCTGCTCTCGATGGGGAGCAGGACGCTTTGCCCCGGAATCGGGCTCAGGACCGGCAATGACAACGGGAAGAGCTTTGCCTGCGGCTGTTCGCCCTTGCTTGGCGTTTTGCTCTCGACCGGAAACGAGACCCGCGCCGAGCGGATCACCGCCTGCTCTCCCCGCTCCGTCGTGAAGCCCGCCGCTCCTTGCGCCAGCCGGCTGTCAACCCAGGCATCCACCACCGTTCCATTGATGAGCGTTTTGATGGTGGCGCCCGAAGCTTCCACTCGAACCCCGTACCAACCCGCCGAAGGCATCGGCAATTTCGCTAACGCAATCTGCGTCTGGCGGTCCTGCTTCCCATGGATCACCGCAAACCGAACAAGCTTCGCCGTCCCCGAGGGATCCCATTGCAGTTTCATGCAATAGTAGTTTTCCCCATCCTGCGCGCGGACAACCCAGTTGAGCGGACGCTGATCGATCGCCGCTTCAAAGTCGATCGCGTAGTCCTTCCGCGCTTTCGACTGCCGGTAGAGCGAGAACCGGCGGTCCATCGCCGCGCCAACTTGGTCCGTAGCCCGCTCTTCCGACCAATCCTTCGTGTCGAACGGAAGTCCCGCGTTCGCCAGTGCGAAGGGGGGGCGCGAAGGCGCCGGTTGCTGATTAGAATTCCGGAGTAGAGCGCCTACCCCGGCGCCAAGAGAACACAAAACGACCCCCGCCATGGCAACCCTCTGCCAGCGGGGCGCGCGGCCCCAAAGCTCTCCGATCGGTGAGCGCTGGGTTGGGGTTTCAGAGGCGGGCGAACTAAGGGGCTCAGGCCATTTGACGGGCGCCGCCGCTGCGATCGGAACCGCTTCGGCAGGCGTTGCGGCCGGAACCACCACCTCTGCCACCTTCTCGATCACCGGTTCCAGCGCCGCCTTGGCCTTGTCCTGCTTGTTCTCCGCCCGCCGCCGCTCCCGCCGCGGCGCAGCGATCTTTCGAGTGGCCGGCTCATCGGCAAGCCGCTTCGGCGTTTCGGCCGCCTTCGCCTTCTTCGGTCTCTTGCCTGCCGCGGCTGATTTGACGGTGGACGCCACGGGGCTAGCCGGCGCGTGGTTGGCCAATACCTCCGGAGCTGCCATCGGCTGCAACTCCGTTCTTACCGGAAGCGGAGTACCCAGCAGCGGGTACTGCTGCTGCAACTGCGCAAACTCCAGCGCCAGCAGCGAGTGCAGAACCTCGTCACCCCGGGTAGGAAAAACCTCGCTCCGGCTGCGCTGCTCCCAGTCTAGAGGCGGGGCAACAGGCTGCGTGTCGATGCAAGCCAAAGCCACTAGCGGCAGAAACGAGGCTAGAGGAAGGTCTCCAGCAGAAACAAGACCAACGGTTGCCGTATCCGAAGATGCCTTTGCATGGTGGCTGCTGAGCTTCGGCCGGCGATGATGCATCAACCGGGACATCGCCAGTTGGTTCGACTCGTCCTGATACTTGCGGCGACACTCTTCCGAGCAGAAGGTCGTGGCGTTGCGGAGCTTATGCAATAGCGCCATCGCCACGCCACACTGCAGGCATTGCATTGGTTTTGGATTAATCCTCTCATTTTAATCGTAATGGTTCAGGAGTTTTTCAGCCAGACGCGAAATCCCTTACTACTCCCGATCCAGGAAGGGTCTACTGTCACAAATCCTGGGGGTTCACCCGAGAAAACCGGATAAGTCAAGTTGGTTGCGCTCTCGCCCCTGGTACGCCGCCAATTGCAGTCCTATCCCTTTGGTACCCTGACCAAGAATGGATACTCGCCGCGGGTGGATCGGTACGATCGGCACATTACTGGGAGCGTGCCCGGCATCACCGGTCGCGCTCCTCTACTCCGATCTGCCGCCCCCGGCCCGCGCTCTGGCCGCGGACCTTGGCGTTACGGCCGAGACGTTCCCAGCCTACCGCACCGCCCAGCGCGCGACCCTGACCAGGCGCATCGTCGCCGGCAGCGCCGAACAGATCACCTACTACCTGCTCCAATCGCGCAGCTTTACCATCCTTCCACCGCTCGCCCCTCTCGGCCTTGCCCGTCTGCCAAACCAGCACCTACCCGCCGAAGTGGCGCAGCGGTTAGCCGCCTGGCGCGCCGCGGCCAAGGCAGCCGAGGACGGCCCTGACGAAAGACTCCGATTGGTGGCAGGGCTCACCCGGACCCTGCCGGCCGATTGGACTCTGGAGCGCTGTTACGACCACACGATGGCGTTTCTGCGCGAACGCCTGCTGGGCGAACAGGCGCCCGAAGCCGTCAACGCGCTCTACCAGCGCCGTGGCCTGCTGGCCGACTCCGCCCGCGCCAATACGGCCGTCCTCACCACCGCCTCGCCGCACCTCGGCCAGCCGAAACGGATTCTGCTCGCCGGACCCGGCCTGGACCTGACGCGGCGCGAAGGCTTCGACGACGCCGCCCCCCTAGAACAACCCCAGTGGGACTGGCTGCGCCAGCGCTTCGGGCCCGACGTCGCCATCGACGCCGTGGACGTGCGGCCGGAGGTCCTCGCCTTTCTGCGCGGTCGGAAGCGCTGCGCGGTCGAAGCTGATATAACGGATGAGATACCGGCCACCGGAGCGTACGATCTGGCCATAGCCACCAACCTGTTTGTCTACCTCGACGACCGCGGTTTGTTGCTCGCGCTCGCCGGCATGGCCCGCGCCCTACGGCCCGGCGGCTGCCTGCTGCACAACGACGGACGCTTCGCCGCCAAGGTCTTTGGCGGCGCCGTCGGATTGCCGGTGGTCCAATTCGCCCCGGTCGCTCTCGGCTTCCGCAACGGCCGCGAGCAGATGGACCGGGCGGTTCTCCACCGGCGCTGATGGGCTAGAATGCGCTCATGAAATCCATTTGGTTGCTGTTGCTGCTGGCGGCTCCCGGCGCGGCGGAGTTGCGGTTCCGCGCGCAGGAGATTCAAAAAGACTTTGGCGTGGTGTACGCCGTCACGACGGCCGACATCAACGCGGACGGCAAACCGGATGTGGTGGCGATCAATCCAACGCAGGTCGTCTGGTATGAGAACCCGACCTGGGCTAAACACGTCATTCTCGACGGGGTGTCCAAAAAAGACAATGTCGCTTTAGCCGTGCATGATGTCGATGGCGACGGCCAGGTCGACGTGGCGCTCGGCGCCGACTGGCAGCCGACCAACACGGCGACCGGCGGCAGTCTGCAATGGATCGGCCGCAGGAATGGCGCCTGGACCTATACGCCGCTTGGCGAGGAGCCGACGCTGCACCGGATGCGCTTCGGCGACGTGGACGGCGATGGCAAAAAAGAGCTGATCGTGATGCCGCTGCACGGGCGCGGCAATGAACGGAAACCGGACTGGGAAGGCGCCGGAGCTCGCGTGCTCGTCTTCCGCGTGCCCGCCGACCCCTACGCCGGCAAGTGGCCCATGGAGGTGGCTGATGAGTCGCTGCACATCGCCCATAACCTGATTGCCACCGACTTTGACGGCGACGGGCGCGACGAGATCATCGTGGCCGCCCGGGAGGGGCTCTTCGTGATTGAGAAAGAGAACGCGCAGTGGAGTAAGCGGAGGATTGGCGAAGGATCTCCGGGCGAAGTGAAGCTGGGCCGGCTGAACGGCCTGCAGCGCGCCTTCGCCACCGTCGAGCCCTGGCACGGCAATGGCATCGTGCTCTATGAGGAGCCCATGCCGAAGCTGCAGCCGCAGGGCGCGCCCCCCGCCCGCGGCCCGCGGCCGTGGGACGGCAAGGAGTGGCCGCGGCAGTTTATCGAAGAGCGCCTGGCGCAGGCCCATGCCCTGGGCTGGGGCGACCTCGACGGCGATGGCGGCGACGAACTCGTGGTGGGCTGGCGCGAAAAGAACTTCGGCGTCGCGGTCTACCATCGGACCCGCGATGGGAAGTGGGTCCGGTCGCTGCTGGTCGACGATGGCGGCATGGCGACCGAGGACCTGACGGTGGAAGATCTGAACGGCGATGGGAGGCCGGAGATCATCGCCGTGGGCCGGAAGACGGCCAATGTGAAGATCTACTGGAACGAGTCGGTGAGCGCTTGGAAGCGGCACGAGATCACTAGCGGCTTTGCCAACCATACGGCCGTAGGCGGAGACTTCACGGGGGACGGCAAGGTGGATGTGATCGTCAACGACCAGACCAATCTGCGCACGGTGCTCTATAGCGCTCCGGACTGGAAGCCGACCGTACTGCAGCAGGGGACCTGGGCGATCCATTCGGCGGTGCTGGATGTCGACGGCGATGGCGACCTCGATTGGATCGGCGCGCAGTATTCCCCCGGACTCATCTATTGGCTCGAACGGCCAAAGAATCCTTTAACTGATCGGTGGCCCCTGCACGTGATCGATGATGTGGTCAACGGCGTCCACGGGTTGTGGCTCGGCGATGTGGACGGCGACGGCAAACTCGACGTAATCGGCAACAGCGGCCAGCCCAAGGGTGTTTATGCCGATTCGATCGCCTGGTTCAAGGCGCCGAAGAACCCTCGCCAGCGTTGGCGGCGCACGGTGTTTGCCGCCGGCGATGCGCCGGGTCTAAGCCACTACATGGGTTTTGGCGATGTGAACGGCGACGGCCGCGGTGACATTGCCGCCGGCGCCAAGGTGGGCGCCGGCGGCAACTGGTTTGCATGGTGGGAGGCCCCGGCGGACCCCTTTCAGAACGGATGGAAGAAGCAACTCATCGCCGAGGGCCAGGAGGGGGCCACCAACATCGCCATCGTCGACGTCAACCGGGACGGGAAGATGGATTTTCTGGCCACCCGCGGCCACGGAGTGGGCGTGGTCTGGTACCAGGCCCCGACCTGGCAGGCCCACGAAATTGACTCCACCCTGGCCGGGCCGCATGACTTGGCCGTGGGAGATATCGACGGAGACGGCAGCGTGGACGCCGTCACCTGCGCCAAGGATTCGATGGTCTGCGCCTGGTTTGAGAACGATGGCAAAGGGAACTTTCTGACGCGGCCAATCTATTTCGACCAGGCGGCTTATGACATTCGCCTCGTGGATATGGATGGCGACGGCGACCTTGATGTGCTCGTCGCCGGACAGAACTCGAATAACGTCGTCTGGTACGAAAACCGCCTCAAGCGGCGCTAGTCACAGCGAAAGCAGGAACTTTTCGACCGTTTCGATCCCTTGGTGAAAGTTGGGCAGATGGAACTTTTCGTTCGGCGAGTGCAGGCCATCGTCCGGCAGCCCGAAGCCCATCAGAATACTGGGTATGCCGAGCGCCTCCTGAAACAGGCCGACAATGGGGATCGAACCGCCCGAGCGGATATAAACCGTCTCGCGCCCGAAGGCCTCGGTCAACGCTGCGGCGGCCTTGGCAAGCAAAGGATGGGAGGGATCGACGCTGGCCGGCGGCGCCCCGTGCAGCAGTCGGAACTCGGCAGTAACGCCGCGGGGCGTGGCGGCGGCGATGGCTGCCTGAATCTGTTCGACGGCGGTCGCCGGGTCCTGGTCGGGCACCAGGCGTAAGCTGACTTTGGCAACGGCCGTGGCGGGGATGACCGTCTTGGCGCCCTCTCCGGTGAAGCCGCCGCGGATGCCGTGGACTTCGAGCGTGGGGCGGGCCCATGTGCGCGCGAAGACGCTGTAGCCGGGCTCGCCGGTGAGCGCGCTGGCGCCAACCTCCGTCCGCCGGTAGTGCTCTTCGTCAAAGGGAAGGGTGGCCCAGGCGCGGCTCTCCTCCGGGCTCGGCGCGCGGACGGCATCGTAGAAGCCGGGGATGGTGATGTGTCCATCGCGGTTTTTGAGCGCCGTCAGGATCTCGGCCACGGCCATCACCGGGTTCGGCGCCACCCCGCCGTACACCCCGCTGTGCAGGTCCTGCGCCGGGCCCTGAACGTGGATCTCGCCGTAGACAATGCCGCGGAGGCCCACGCAGAGCGCCGGCAGACCCGGGGCGAACATCTCCGTATCGCAGATCAGGGCCGCATCGGCGGCCAGTTTTTCCGCGTGGCCGGGAACGTAGGCGGTGATGTGCTCGCCGCCGGACTCCTCTTCGCCTTCGATCAGGATCTTGATGTTGCAGGGCAGGCGCCCGTCGCGTTCGATCAATTGCCGCACGGCCGTCAGCAGAATCAGGGTTTGGCCCTTGTCGTCGCAGGCGCCGCGGGCGTAAATGTTGTTGTCGCGGATGACCGGTTCAAAGGGCGGGGAATGCCACAACTCGAGCGGGTCCGGCGGCTGCACATCGTAGTGGCCGTAGAGCAGCAGAGTGGGCTTGCCGGGAGCGGCGACCGACTCGGCGTAGACAAGCGGATGGCGCCCCGGGGCTTCGATCAGTTCGACATGGGGCAGCACGGCGAGTTCGGCGGCTACCCACTCGGCGGCGCGGCGAACGTCGGCGGCGTGGGCGGGGTCGGCGGAAACGCTGGGGATGCGGAGAAACTGCACCAGCTTGTCGAGGGGAGTCATCGCTCTTACTGTACCGTGGCTCCGGATGCCCCGCCGGCGACGGTACAATAACAAGTTTCATGGAACCCAAACTCCCTATTGCAGCAATCACCGACGAATTTTCCCCGGTCGACCTCGCCGTGGCCCTCGATGCCATGGCCGCCATTGGCATGACCGGCGCCGAACTCCGGGTGGTCTTCGGCAAGAACATCATGGACCTGACCGACGAAGAGTTGACTCACGCCAAGGCCCTGCTCGACGCCCGGGGGTTTACCGTCATTGCCATCGCCTCGCCGATTCTCAAGTGCACGCTGCCCGGGGCGCCGGACGTGGACACCCGTTTCCAGCAGGACATGTTCAACGCCAGGTACACGATTGACGATCAGGCGGCCCTCGCGCAGCGCGCATTCCACATCGCAAAATTTCTCGGCGCCAAAGTGATTCGCGTCTTCAGCTACTGGCGCACCGTGGCGCCCGAGCAGTGCTTCGACGCCATTGTCACCTCGCTCAAAGATCTGGCCGACCAGGCGGCCGCGCACGGTTTGATCATCGGTCTTGAAAACGAACACGCCTGCAACATCGCCACGGCCGCGGAATCCGCCCGGTTGCTGAACGCTCTGCCGCACCCCAACCTGATGCTCGTGTGGGATCCGGCCAACGCCCTGGTTTCTGGTGAAGTCCCGTTTCCCGTCGGCTACGGCCTGCTGCCGAAAGAGCGCATTGCGCACGTGCACGCCAAAGACTGCCACATGGATGGCCACAAGCCGAACTGGGGCCCGGTCGGTACGCGTCAGGTGGATTGGAAAGGGCAGGTGGCCGGATTGTGGAACGATGGCTACCGCGGCTGGCTGTCGCTTGAAACCCACTGGTCCGGACCGGGCGGAGACAAGTTTGCCGGCAGCACGATCTGTGGTTGGAACCTGCGCGGCCTGGCGGCCATGTAAAGTTCTGGCTACTGTAAAGCCTTGTAAACTGTAGGCAGGAAATTCGATACCTGCTCTGATCCGGAGGCGTCTAAAGAGGGTGCTGCCATGCGAATGAATCGTCCGTTGATGATCGCGCTGCTGCTCGGGCTCACGCTCTGGAGCGCTCTCTATGCCCAGCGGCGCTTCCGGCGCGGCATGGACTGGCCCTTCCAGGAAACCGAGGACGTTATGCCGGCCGATGGGGATGAGAAAACCGAGTTTGCCTTTGCCCGGCTGCGTTACCCCAACTGGCGGAGCAGTGACCGGATGTGGTCGATGCGCGGCTCCTGGTCGATCGACTATCCGAAGGCGGACCGGCAGTTTGTACAGGGCGTACGGCGATTGAGCCGGCTGCACGTCCGTTCCACCGAGCAGGTGGTCGATCTGGAGTCGGATGAGATCTTCAACTGGCCGTGGGTCTACGTCGTCGAACCGGGCCATTGGGACCTCACCGATGCCCAGTGCAAGAAGTTACGCGAGTATCTGCTGCGCGGAGGGTTCCTGATGACCGACGATTTCCACGGCTCGATGGAGTGGGACATCTTCATGCTCTCGATGAAGCGGGTATTCCCCGAACGGGAGATGGTGGACATTCCGGACAAGGACCCGATCTTTCACGTCATCTACGACCTCGATTCCCGGTTTCAGGTTCCCGGCATTGTGAACTACCCGTTTGAGCAGACCCATGAATACGATGGCGTAAAGGACACCTGGCGCGGCATCTACGACGACAAGGGCCGGCTCATGGTGGGAGCTTGCCACAACATGGACCTCGGCGACGCCTGGGAGTGGGCCGATTCGCCCGAATACCCCGAGCGTTACGCCTCGCTCGCTTACCGCATCGGGATCAATTACATCATTTACGCGATGAGCCATTAATGTTTGAACTCCTGTTTAAGTACCCGCTCACCGTCTACGAGAAAGGGAGCCTCGTCCTGCAGTCGGGATGGAGCCTGTGGTGGTGGGTGCTGGCGAGCGCGGCGGCGGCGGGCGTGGTCGGCTGGCTCCTGTTGCGCCAGTGGAACAATGGCAAGCGGGCCCGGGCGCTGGTGCTGTGGGGTCTGCAGTCCACCATGATCGCGCTCGTGCTGTTGCTCCTCTGGCAGCCCGGCATCAGCATCGCCACGCTGAAGCCGCAGCAGAACATCGTCGCGGTGCTGCTCGACGATTCTCGGTCAATGGCGTTGACCGAAGACGGCCTCACTCGCCGCGACCTGCTGAAAAAGACGCTCGAAGCCGGCTTGGCCGACGGCCTCGCCAAGAAGTTTCAGGTGCGGTATTACAAGATGGGCGCCCGGTTGGCGCGGACCGGCGATTGGAAGGATTTGACGGCGGAAGCCCCGGTGAGCCGGTTAAGCGAAGGTTTGGCGCAGATTGCGGCCGAGTCCGGCAGCTTGCCAATCGGCGCCTTGGTAGTGATGAGCGATGGCGGCGACACGGCGGGCGGCATCGACCGCCAGACCCTGGCCACGCTGCGCAGCCGGCGCTTTCCGGTGCACACGGTCGGCTTCGGCCGGGAGAAGGCCGAAAAGGATCTGGCGCTGATTGATGTGCAAACGCCGGTTCGGGCCCTGGCCGACTCGCGGCTGAGTGTGATGGTTCGCTTCGAACAGCGCGGCTACGCCGGGCAGCGGGCGAAGTTGGTCGTAAGCGAGGAGGGGCGGACGCTGACCGCCAAGGAGGTCACCCTGGCCGCCGATGGCGCGCCGCAGACCGAGAACCTGCTGTTCAACGCCGGCAACGCCGCGGCCAAGACCGTTCAGGTGTCTCTGCAGACGCTGGCCGGGGAAACTAACCCGGGCAACAACGCACTGACGCGGCTCGTGCAGGTGGAGAGCCGTAAGCCGCGGATTCTCTATCTCGAAGGCGAACCGCGCTGGGAGTTCAAGTTCATCCGGCGGGCGCTCGAAGAGGACCGCTCGATCAACCTGGTAACCCTCCTCCGCACCACGCAGAACAAGATCTACCGGCAGGGCATCAACACGCCCAACGAGCTCGAAGGCGGATTCCCGTCAACGCTCGACGAGCTGTTCGCCTTTGAAGGCATCATCCTCGGCAACGTCGAGGCGGGCTACTTCAGCCCCGCGCAGGTGGAACTGCTGCAGCAGTTTGTCGACCGGCGGGGCGGCGGGCTGCTGTTTCTGGGTGGGCGGACCACGCTGGCCGAAGGTGGCTACGGCGCGAGCCCCTTACTCGAACTGCTCCCGGTGAATCCGGGGGAACGGCGCACGACTTTCATCCGCGACCGCGCAACGGTAGAGTTGACCGCGGCGGGGCGCGAAAGCATCTACGCCCGCCTCGACGAAGATCCGGCGCGCAACGTCGACCGTTGGAAGAAGATGCCCTACCTGGCCGACTACCAGAACCCGGGCAGCTTGAAGGCCGGCGCTGTAGTCTTGGCCGAATCGGTGACCAACAAAGGACGGCTGCCTCTGTGGATCACGCAGAACTATGGCCGCGGCCGCACGGCGGTGCTGGCCACTTCGGGGACCTGGCGCTGGCAGATGGCGCAGCCGCTTGAAGACAAGTCGCATGAGGTCTTTTGGCAGCAGTTGTCGCGGTGGCTGGTCGGGGCAACGCCCGGACGCGTCGTCGCGGCGCTCCCGCGGACGGTCTTCAGCGATGAGCAGCGGATTCCTTTGCGCGCCGAGGTGCGGAACCGGCAGTTCTTGCCGTTGGCCGATGGCAGTGTCGAAGCGCGGATCAGTGGTCCGGGCGGGGTGGCGGCGACCGTACCGCTGCAGCCGGATCCGGTGCTGCCCGGCGTCTACGTGGGCGAGTGGGGCGCGGAAAAGCCGGGCTCTTATCTCGTGGAAATGTACGCCACGCGGGCCGGCGAAGAGGTGGGCCGGGACACGATGAGCTTCCGGCGGGAGGACGGCGTGACCGAGGCCTACCACACCCAACAGGACCGCGAGACGCTCGAACGGCTGAGCGCGCAGACCGGCGGCCGGTACTGGACACCCAAAACCGTGAGCCGCCTGCCGGAGGAGATCACCTACTCCGAAGCCGGCATTACGACGCGCGAGGTGAAGGATTTGTGGAACATTCCGTTGGTCTTCCTGCTGCTGGCCCTGCTCCGGGGCGGCGAATGGCTGCTGCGGCGCAAGTGGGGGGCGGTGTGAGAAGGCTAGTGCTGTTGGCTTCGTTTTGCACGGGAGTCTTGCCGGCGACTACGTGGTACATCACGGTGGCGGGACTCGGCGGCGAGCCCGAGTATGAGACGCGCTTTAAGGGCTTGGCCGCCGAGTTGGACAAGTCCGTCCGCGCCACGCCGGATGCCAAGGTGACCACGCTGAGCGGGCCGGATGCGACCAAGGCCCGGATCGAGGCCGCCGTCGATGAGTGCGTGAAAGGCGCCAAGGCGGACGACGTTGTGGTGGTGACGCTCATCGGGCACGGAACCTTCGATGGGACCGACTATAAGTTCAACATCCCGGGGCCCGACCTCACGGCCGCTGAGTTGGCCGCCAAGCTCGAGTTCGTGCCCTCGCGTCGGCAGGTGGTGATCAACACAACCTCGGCGAGCGGCGCTTCGATTGAGCCGCTGCGGCGCGAGTTCCGGGCCGTGATTACGGCCACCCGCACCGGCACCGAAAAGAACGCCACCGTCTTCGGCCGGTTCGTCGTCGAAGCGTTTCGCGATCCTCTGGCCGATACCGACAAGAACGAATCGGTCAGCGCCCTTGAGGCCTTCCTGTACGCCGATAAGAAAACCACCGCTTTTTACGAGACGCAGAAGCGCCTGGCCACCGAGCATCCTTTGCTCGAAGACACGGGTAAAGGCTCTGGAGTTCGCGCTCCGGCGCCGGACAACGGGCAGGGCCTTCTCGCCCGGCAGTTGCCGCTGCTCCGCTTCGGCTCGCTGCAGCAGGCGGCCAAGAGTCCGGCCAAACAGGCGCTGCTGGCGCGTCGCGAGAGCCTTGAAGCCGAGATCGACAAGTTGAAGTACGAGAAGGCCGCCATGCCCGCCGACGAGTACCGGAAGGCGCTCGGCAAACTGCTGCTGCAATTGGCGCAGGTGCAGGAGGAGATCGACAGATGAGGCTCCTGGCGCTCGGTTTGCTCGCGCTGTCGGCAACCTGGGCGCAGGATTGCCGGGCTCTGCACCGGCGAGGGAAACTGGCCGAAGCGCGGGCCTGCCATGCCCGCGCCGCCGAGAGCGGCAAGGCGCTCGAGCAGGCCGAAGCACGCTGGTATCAGAACGATGCCGAAGGCGCCAACAGCTTCTTCCGCGCCGCCGTGAAAGCCCAGCCGAAGAACCCCGAGCCGCGCGTGCGTTGGGGCCGCTTCTATCTTGAGCGCAACAAACGCGAAGACGCCGCGGCGCTGTTTGAAGAAGCGCTGGCCGTGCAGGCCGACTATCCACCCGCGCTGATTGGGATGGCGCTCGTGGCGGCCGGCTCTTTCGACGCCAAGTCCATCGAGTTCGCCGAACAGGCGCTCAAGAAAGATCCGCGGGCCTATGAGGCGCACGAGGTGCTGGCCCGTTTCGCGATTGAAGACGGTAACCCGGCCGAGGCAGGCGTGCAGGCTGACAAGGCGCTCGCGATTTCACCCGAGGCGCTCGACGCCCTCATGATCCGCGCCACCATCGATTGGATGGACGGCAAGCCCGGCACCGAGTGGATTACCCGGCTCAATCAGGTGAACCCGGCCTATGCAGAAGGCTATGCGCTGGCCGCGCGCATCTTCGTCATCAACCGCCGCTATGAGGAGGGCATCAAGCTCTACCGCCGGGCGGTAGAGCTGAATCCGGATTACCTGCCGGCGCGCTCGGAGCTTGGCGTGAACCTCATGCGCCTCGGCCTGGAAGACGAAGCCAAGCCTATGCTCGAAGCCGTCTATGCCGCGGGCTTCCGCGATGCGGCCACCGTCAACACGCTCAAGCTGATGGACTCTTACAAGAACTTCGTCACCATCAGAAAGGGCAAAATCATCCTGCGCCTGGCTAAGAAAGAAGCCGACCTGCTCCGGCCTTACTTCGAACGCGAGTTGGAGCGGGCCGTCGAGGTTTTTGAAAAGAAGTACGAACTGGTGCTCGACCGCCCCGTGCAACTGGAAGTCTATCCGGACCACGAAGACTTCGCCGTGCGCACCATGGGCCTGCCGGGCTTAGGCGCGCTCGGCGTCACCTTCGGCAACGTCGTGGCGATGGATTCGCCCTCCGGCCGCAAGCCCGGCAGCTTCCATTGGGCCAGCACGCTGTGGCATGAACTGAGCCACGTCTACGCTCTTGCCGCCACGCGGCATCGCGTGCCGCGCTGGTTCACCGAAGGCTTGGCCGTCCACGAAGAAACGGCCGTCGACCCCGAGTGGGGCGACCGGCTCGACCCCGGCGCCATTCGCGCGATCAAAGATAAGAAACTGCTGCCGATCGCCAAGCTCGACAAAGGCTTCACCCGGCCTAGCTATCCCAATCAAGTCATCATCAGCTACTTCCAGGCCGGCAAGATTTGCGACTACATCGCGGGCAAATGGGGCTGGCAGACGCTGCTCGCCATGCTGCGCGACTTCGGCACGGGCGCGGGCACCCCGGCCGTCGTCGAAAAGCACCTCAAAATCAAACCCGAAGAGTTCGACCGGGAGTTTCTCGCCTGGCTCGAGAAGCTCACCACCTCGCAGGTGCAGGGTTTTGAGGATTGGACCAAACGCCTGCGTGCGCTGAGCGCCGAAGTCAAAGCCGCCAACTGGGACAAGGTGATCCCCGAAGCCGAAGCGCTTGGACGCATCTACCCGGACTATGTCGAGGCCGGCAGCCCGTACGAGATTCTCGCCGACGCGCAGCTCGAAAAGAAGAACCCCGCCGGCGCCATCGCCGCGCTCAGCGCTTACGCCAAAGCCGGCGGCCGCTACCCGGCCACGCTCAAGAAACTGGCCAAACTCCTCGACGAGTCCGGACAGACCGAACAGGCCGCCCGCGCCCTCGAACGGGTCAATTTCATCTTTCCCGTGCAGGACGAAGAGCTGCACCGCCTGCAGGGAGAACTCTGGTTGAAGGTGGGGAACACCGACAAGGCGATCCGCGAGTTTCAGGCCTCCGTCTTCTCGAACCCGATTGACGCCGCCACTTCCTACTACAATCTAGCCAGAGCCTACCGCGCCGCCGGAAAGCTCGATACCGCCCGCGACAACCTCCTGTACGCTTTAGAAGCCGCGCCCAGTTTCCGCCCGGCCCAGAAACTTCTCCTGGAGCTATCGAAATAAATGTCCACTCCCTTATCCACCCTCGAGACCTCTGAGCTGCGGGCTCGCGTCGAGCGGTTCCAACAAGCCGAAGCCCGGATCGTCGAGCAGGTGCGCCGCGTCATCGTGGGTCAGAACGAGGTGATCGATCAGGTGCTGATCGCGCTCTTCGTCGGCGGCCATTGCCTCATCACCGGCATGCCCGGCACCGCCAAGACGTTGCTCGTGCGGACCGTGGCCACCACCCTGGGCCTGACCTTCAAGCGGATCCAGTTCACCCCGGACCTGATGCCGACCGACATCACCGGCACCGACATTATCGAAGAGGACTCCACGACCGGCCGGCGCGTCTGGCGCTTCGTCGAAGGACCCATCTTCACGAATATCCTGCTGGCCGACGAGATCAACCGCACCCCGCCCAAGACCCAGGCCGCCCTGCTCGAAGCCATGCAGGAGAAGTCCTGCACCGTGCGCGGCCAGCAGTACACCCTGCCGAAACCCTTCTTCGTGCTCGCCACCCAGAACCCGATTGAACTCGAAGGCACCTATCCGCTGCCGGAAGCCCAGCTCGACCGCTTCCTGTTCAACGTCCTGCTCGACTACCTGCCCGCCGACCAGGAGCTGCAGGTGCTCACCATGACCACCGGCGTCAGGATTGACGACGCCGAGCCCATCACCACGGCCGAAGAGATCCTCTCGATGCAGGAGCTCGTCCGCATGGTGCCCGTGGCCGAAAGCGTGGCGCGCTACGCCGTCGCCCTCGTGCGGGCGACCAGGCCCACCGACCCCTCCGCGCCGGACATCGTCAAGAAGTATCTGAACTTCGGCGCCAGCGTCCGCGCCATCCAGAACATAATCCTCGCCGCCAAGGCCCGGGCCCTGATGCAGAAGCGCTATCACGTCTCCTACGAAGATGTCCGCGCCCTCGCCACCCCCATCCTGCGCCATCGCGTCCTGTTGAACTTCCACGCCGAATCCGACAAGATGACCGCCGACGCCGTGCTGGCCAAAATGATCGAGAGCATCCCCGTGCCGCGCGACTAACGCCCCGCGACCCAACCTCATGGACCAGCGCTTCCTCCAACCCGCCGTTCTCGCAGCCATCTCGAACCTGGAGCTGGTGGCCAGGACTGTCGTCGATGGCTTCATCGCGGGGCTGCACCGGTCGCCGCACTTCGGCTTCTCGCAGGAGTTTGCCGAATACCGCATGTACACCCCAGGCGACGACCTGCGCCACGTGGACTGGAACGTGTTCGCCCGGACCGAGCGAACCTACCTCAAGAAGTACAAGGGCGAAACCAATTCCCGCCTCACCGTGCTGCTCGATGCCTCGGCCTCCATGGCCTTCACCTCCCACAAGATCACTAAGATGGACTACGCCCGCTTTCTGGCCGCCTCGCTCGCCTATCTCGGCAGCCAGCAGCGCGACGCCGTCGGCGTGCTCGTCTTCGACGACGATATCCGCGAGTTCGTCACCCCCAGCTCCCGGTCCGGCCAACTGCGGCGCACGCTGCACGCCCTCGATCAGGCCGAACCCGGCCAGCGGACCAACTTCGGCCGGCCCTTCTATCACTTTCAGGAGATGATGCGGAACCGGCGGGGAATGGTGGTGGTGATCAGCGATTTTTACGAAGATCCGGAGATCATCGTCAAAGCCATCGAGCCGCTGCGCTGGCGCGGCAACGATGTCGTGCTCTTTCATCTGCTCGACCCGGTGGAGTTGCGCCCCCGTTTTGACGGGCCCATGCTGTTGATCGACAGCGAAACGAAAACGTCCCTCGAAACAACCCCGGAATATGCTCGCGACGAGTACCGGGCGAAGATCGATGCCCACACCGCGGCGCTGGCCGCCAAAGCCCGCTCGGCCGGGCTGACCTACCACCTGGCGCCCACCGACCGTCCGCTCGATGAGTGTCTGCGCGAATTTCTGCTTGTCCGGCAGGGGAGGCTCTAGATGGCTTTTCTGGCGCCCTGGTTTCTCGGCGGCGTAGCTCTGTTGGGGCTGCCCGTGTGGCTGCATCTGCTGCAGCAGCACAAAAACACCCCGCTGCAGTTCCCCTCGCTCATGTTCTTTGAAAAGCGGACGATGACCTCGACCCGCCAGCGCCGTTTGCGCTATATAGCACTTCTCGTCCTGCGGCTGCTGCTGCTCCTGCTGCTGGCTATCGCCTTTGCGCAGCCTTACCTGGACCGCAACGTGCCCATCGTCTCCGGCAAGCGGCTCAAGCTGCTCGCCATCGACAACTCGTTTTCCATGCGGCGCGGCACGGCTCTCGATGAGGCCAAGCGCGCGGCGCTCACCGAAGCAACCGGCCGGGCGCAGGTGCTCAGCTTCGGTTCCGGCGTGCGTGAGATGGGGCCCCTCAGCGACGACCCCGCGGCCCTGCGCGCCGCCGTCGCGGCCATCGCGCCCGGCGATGAGCGGTCGAGCTTTGCCGAGTTGGCCCGCACCGCGCGCAGCATCGCCGAAGCCAACCGCACGCCTGTCGAACTCCACGTCTACACCGATCTGCAGAAGAGCTCGCTGCCGGGGCGCTTTGCCGACCTCCAGTTGCCGGCCGACGCCAAGCTGGTAGTGCATGAGGTGGGCCCGAAGGAGCTGGCCAACTTCTACGTCGAAAGCGTGCGCACGCCCGGACGGATCTTCGATCCCAAGACCGTGCGGCTGCAGGCCACCGTGGCCAGCGTGCACACGGGCGCCGCGACGAAGAAGGTCTCCGTTTGGGTCGATGGGCGGCAGATTCACGCTCGCGATGTGGCTATCCCGTCCGCGGGGCGGGCCACGGTGGAGTTCATCGGCCTGGAAACCCCCTACGGCTGGCGGCGCGGCGAGGTGCGCATAGACGGCGGCGATGCCTTTGCCCTCGACGATGCGGCGCGGTTTGCCGTCGAGCGCTCCGACCCCCGCCGCGTGGTGCTCCTGCGCAACGCCCGCGATAATCGCAGCGAGTTCTACTACGCCGCGGCTCTCGAAGCAGCGGCCGGCGGCGCCTTCCGGGCCGACGTGGCCACCACGGAAACGCTGCCCAATCTCCAGAACGCCGCCTATGTCGTCCTGGCCGACCCGGGTGCGCTCAGCCCGGCGCTCGAGAGCAGTTTGCGTGAGTTTGTGCGGACCGGCGGCAATCTGTTGATTGCGGTTGGCCCCGGGACGGCCGTGGGGAACAAAGTGCCGGTGAGCGGCCTGGCGCTGAGCGGCTCTCGCCTCGCCGACCGCGCTAAGGAACTCTTTGCCACCGTCGCCCAACGCGACCAGACGCACCCGGTGATTGAGAAGATGACGGGCCTCGAAACGGTGAAGTTCTACCAACTGGCGCAAATCGAGCCGGGCAGCGCGAAGGTGTTGGCCCGGACGGCGTCCGGCCAACCGGTGCTGCTCGAACAGCAGGAGGGCGACGGCCGCATTCTGGTGCTGGCTTCGGGCCTCGACAATCTCGGCAATAACCTGCCGATCCATCCCGCCTTTCTGCCCTTTGTGGAGCGCACCGCGCAGTACCTGAGCCGGCAGGAGGAATCCACCCAAGCCGTAGCCGTTGGCGAAACCATTGAACTCCGCGCGGCCGCCGACCGCGCCGTGACCGTCGAGGTCCTCGATGCCAAGGGCAACCGCGCGCTCAGCCTGGACCAGGCGGCCAAGGCGACCAGCTATCAGCCTCCCGACGAAGGCTTCTACGAGGTCCGCCGCAGCAGCGGACGTCAGACGCTCGTCGCCGTTAATGCCGACCGCCGGGAATCCGATTTTGACCGCGTGGACGCCGAGACCGTCGCCCTATGGCAGGCCACGGGAGTCGCCGAGGCCGCCCCAAATACGGCAGGCCTGCCGGCGGGCCAGAAGCGGGAACCGTGGCCGCTTTGGCCGTATCTTTTGTTTTTACTGGCCGCAATCACCATTGCGGAATCGATCTATGCAACGCGCTATCTGACGCGCGAGGAGGCCGCATGAGTGCTCTCGAACTACTCGACCAATACCTGCGCCAGTTGGAGGCCCGCCTTCGGTTGGCCGCCTGGACGCGCGGCGCCGCCGTGGCGGCCGTCGTCGCGCTGGCGGCCACGCTGGTGCTCGTTCTGGTGGCGAACGCGTTTGCTTTTGCCGATACAGTGATGGGCGTGGCGCGGTTCCTGCTGTTTGTCTCGCTGGCGCTGGCCCTTACGTTTGCCGTAGTGATCCCGCTGCTGCGGATCAATCGGCGGCGCGCGGCCACGCAGGCCGAATCGAAGTTCCCGGAGTTCCGCGAGCGCCTGCTCACCTTCATTGAACGGCGGGAGAAGAACGATCCCTTCCTTGAACTAGTGGCGGCTGATGCGCTGCCCGTCGCGCAGTATGCCAGCACGGCGGCGCTGGTTTCCACAGCGCGTCTGGCGGCCTTCTGCGCGGCGGCGGTGATAGGCGCCGGCGGACTGATCTGGCTCATCCAGGGCGGCCCGGGCTTCCTGGGCCACGGTGCGAATCTGCTCTGGATGGGCGCACCCAAATTGGGAACTGCGGGCGCCTTCTACGAAGTGCTCGTCAAGCCGGGCAATAAGAGCGTGCGGAAGCGCGCCGATGTGCTGATTTCGGCCCAGACCACGGGCTTCGCCCCGCAGCAGGTGCAGCTGTTTGCCCGCTTCGGCGCCTCCGCCAAGTGGGAGCAGTCGACCATGCAGCCGCAGTTGCAGGGCACGGGCTTTGAGTTTCTCTTTGCTGGCTTGCCCGATTCGGTGGAGTATTACGTGGCGGCGGGCCCGGTGAAGAGCCCGGTCTACAAGCTCACGGCGCTTGAGTTGCCCGGGGTGAAGCGGATTCGGGTGACCTATCAGTATCCGCGCGCGCTCGGCCTGGCTAACGTAACCGAAGAGAACGGCGGCGACCTGCGGGCCCTGATCGGTACCGAAGCCAATGTCGAAGTCGAGTTTGATAAGCCCATGGCGAAGGGCCTGCTCTTCCTCGACTCCGAAAAGCAGGTGGCGCTGACGCCCGGCCAAGGGAACTGGGCCTCGGCCAAGGTAAAGATTGAGAAGGACGGCGTCTATCATGTGGCCGCGGTGGAGCCAAGCGAGGTGGTGCGTCTCAGCGACGATTACTTCATCGAGGCGCGTAAGGACGAAGAGGCGATTCTGAAGATCCGCAAGCCTGGCCGCGATGCCAAGGTCAGTCCACTCGAAGAGGTACCGATCGAAGTCGAAGCCTCTGACGACTTCGGCCTGCGTGAATTCAAACTCACCTACTCGGTTAACGGCGGTCCGGAGCGGTCCATGAACCTGCTCTCGCAACCCAATGCGAAAAGTGTTAGCGGCAAGGCGATGCTGGCCCTCGAAGAGTTCAAACTGGTGCCTGGCGATGTGGTGACGCTCTGGGCGGTAGCCCGGGACGCTACCCGGACAACGCAATCGGATCTCTATTTTCTCGAGGCGCAGCCTTTTGAGAAGGAGTACTCGCAAAGCCAGCAGAGCGGGGGCGGCGGCGGGGGTGGCGAACAGGAGGACAACAACGTCACCAAGCGGCAGAAAGAAATCATCGCCGCCACGTGGAACCAGTTGCGGAACCGCTTTGCCGAACCGAAAGCAACGGCCGAAAACGCGCGTTTCCTGGCCGAAACGCAGGCCAAGCTGCGGGAACAGGCCAAGAACCTGGCGACCCGCATGAATCGGCGCGAGCTCTCGGGATCAAACGAAGAGTTCAAGAAGTTTGAGAAGGATATCAGCGCCGCCGTGGCCGCCATGGGCGTGGCCGCCGACAAGTTAAAAGCGCAGGGTTTTAAGGACGCCCTGCCGCACGAACAGCAGGCGCTACAGCATCTGATGCGCGCCGATAGCGTCTTCAAACAGATTCAGGTGGCCATGGGCCAGCGCGGCGGCGGAGGAGGAGGCGGTGGAGGCGCAGCGCGCGACCTCGAGAACCTCTTCGACCTCGAGCTGGATACCGAAAAGAATCAGTACGAGACGAACCAAAGCCAACAGTCGGCCGAGCAGCGCGCCCGCGAGGTCGACGAGGCGATGCAGCGCCTCGAACAGTTGGCCAGGCGGCAGCAGGAGCTGGCGCAGCAACAGCAGCAGGGAAAGCAGAGCTTCCAGCAGAAGTGGCAGCAGGAGCAGTTGAAGCGGGAGGCCGAGGAGCTCAAGCGGCAGATGGAGCAACTGGCGCGCGGCGAACAGTCGCAGCAGCAGCAGGGCCAACAGGGCCAACAGGGACAGCAGGGACAGCAGGGACAGCAGGGCCAACAGGGGCAGGAGGGCGGTCAGCCCGGGCAGCGCCAGCAATCGGCGCAGTCTTCTCCCTCGTCCCGCTTGCGGCAGATGGCGGGCCAGCAGCGCCAGCAGGATCCACGGCTGAAGGAGGCGATTGACCGCCTCGAACAGGCCACCCGGAACATGCAGCGCGAAGACCAGCAGCAGCGGGCGGCCGAGCAGTTGCGCGAGGCCGGCAACCAACTGCGCGGCATGCGTCAGGAACAGGCCTCCGGATCAATGAGCAGCATCGCCGAGCGGACTAAACAGTTGGCCGAACAGCAGCAGGCGCTGTCGGACCAGATCCAGCGGGAGTTCGGATCAAAAGCGGGCGGAGAACGGGCGCAGCAGGGTCAGAAGATGGATATCCAGCGGCAGATGGGCCGCAACAAGCAGCAGATGGGCGAAACGATCTCTCAGCTCGAGCGGGATATGCAGCAGACCGTCGGCGAGATGCAGGGTTCGAACAAAGAGGCAGCGCGCAAACTGCGCGAGGCGCTCGCGCAGATGCAGCAGGATCAGATGGCGATCCGGATGAAATACGGGGCGCAGTACTTCAATCAGGGGCTGGCCCCGTACCTGGGACAGCGGGAGGAGTCGCTCGCCAAGGATATGCAGCGGTTGCGCGAGAAGATCGGCGCGGCGCAGGAGGCGATGAACCGGCCGGGCCAGCAGGGTACGAAGATGGAGCAGGGCTTGGCGGGCGTTGAGCGGCTGCGGGAACAGGTGCGGCAGATGACCTCGCGCCAGCAGGGTCAGCAAGGCCAGCAAGGGCAGCAAGGGCAGCAAGGGCAGCAGGGCCAGCAAGGGCAGCAGGGCCAGCAGGGGCAGCAGGGCCAGCAGGGGCAGCAGGGCCAGCAGGGCCAGCAGGGTCAGCAAGGCCAGCAGGGTCAGCAAGGCCAGCAGGGCCAGCAGGGTCAGCAAGGCCAGCAGGGTCAGCAAGGCCAGCAGGGTCAGCAGGGTCAGCAAGGCCAGCAAGGCCAGCAGGGCCAGCAAGGCCAGCAGGGTCAGCAAGGGCAGCAAGGGCAGCAAGGGCAACAGGGCCAGCAAGGGCAACAGGGCCAAGGCGGGCAGCGGGGCCTCGGCCCCCAACCCGGCGACCGCGAAGGCCAGCAGACCCCCGGCGGCCAGCGCGGAGACGAACGCGGCTTTTCGGCCATGAACCGCGGCGACCGGCCCTTCCAATCGATGGCCGGCGGAGCCAACCGCGTCTGGCGGGAAGGCATGCAAAGCTTGAGCGAACTCCGCAGCCTCGCCGGCGAGTCGCCCGAGACGCAGCGCGAAATCGATGCCATGATCCGCGAAATGCAGCGCCTGGACCCGAACAAGTTCCCAGGCAACCCCGCGCTGCTAGAACAGATGCGGACGCAGTTTCTTCCCGGCCTCGAACAGCTCGAATTGAAGCTGCGCCGGGAGCTGGAAGGCCAGCAGACCGGCAATGTCCGCAGCGGCGGGCAGGAGCGCATCCCGGCCGGCTACGCCGACCAGGTGGCCGACTACTTCCGCCGTCTCAGCCGGGGAGCCTCCCGGAAATAGCTCCGCCCGAAAACGGGCCGGCTTACGACGGGAACCGGAGACGCAACAGCGTCGCCGGTTCCATGTACAACCCCTGCCACTGCACGCCAAAGTGCAGGTGCGGCCCGGTGACTCTCCCGGACGCCCCGCTGCGCCCGAGCGGCTGAAGCTGTTCCACCGTCTCGCCCTCTTTCACGGCAAAGCCGGAGAGGTGCATGTACAACGAAAACAGGCCTTCGCCGTGGTCGAGCACCACGAAGCCGCCTTCGTAGTACATCTCGCGAGCCAGCAGAACCTCGCCGGCGTGCGTCGCGGCCACGGGCGTACCGACGGCGGCGCGAAAATCGAGACCCTGATGGATGCTGCGCGTCTTGCCATTGTAGGTGCGGCGCGTGCCGAACGGTGAGGTATGCGGCGTATCCGTCGGCGGGGCAAACGGACCCTTCCAACGGCGGACCGAACGCGTCGCAAAGACAGCCTTCTTCACCGCCGCCTCCCGCTGAATCCGCTCAAGCACTGCGGGCGGCGGCGAGACGAACTGCGGCGGAACCTTCAGCACGCCCGTACGATAGGGATGCGGCGCGACCGGCACCGGATGGCGTTCGCCCCCGCTCAGCGTGAGCGGCACCGTTCCAGGCTTGACCTCCAGCCCCACCGCGGCCAGCGCCACGCCCTCGGCCGAAAAGGTAAGCGGGCGGTCGAGCCAGGTGGCACTGGCCGGTCCGGCCGGCAGTTGGAAGAGAATGGGCGAGCCGGGAAAGGGCGCCGCCGGGGAGAACACCAGGCCCGGTTTCGCGGCCACGAGCGGAAGCGCGGAAAGCAACGTACGGCGGAGCATCTGCTCCCGAGATTAGCGCAGATAGAATGGCATGGTGGCGTCTGTTGTCACCTGCCCGATGCGCAGCCGCACCGCGTGGGCGCCCGCCGGAAAGAAGCCGGCCGGGGACCGGAAGTTGATCTGTACCACGCCGGGAAAGCCCGGCGCGGCGCCGATCCAAAGAATCGGGGCGGCCGAGCCGCCGATGGTCAACTGCGCCGGCAGCACCGGGGTGGGGAAGGGTTCGGCAGCGGTCAACTGCCCGTCGACCGGCTCCGGTGTCATCCGGCCCACGCCGGTTGCATAGAGCACCAGCACTTCCCCGCGCGGAGCGGGGTTCAAGTCGCTGTTGATCGAACCATCCGGATGAATCGCACCCACGGCGAACAGGCCCGGCGCCGCTTCCACCAGCGTCCCTGTCTGCGTGGCGCGCAATTGATTGCCCTGGCGGACTTCAATCACCGCGCGGCCGCTCGTGCCGGCGCGATTGGGCACCTGCAGGTTGATCTGCGAGGGCGAGACAAAGAGCAAGGGAGCGGCGATGCCGTTCACCGTCACCTCCACCCCGGCAACCTGGGTGCTCAACCGGCCGTTCTGGACGTTGCCGAGGACCGGGGTAGCCGGCCCGAGATTCACGCCATAAAGTGTCAACAGCATGCCGGGGGCGAGCAGCGTCTCCTGGTTCGTGCCGGGGTGAACGAAGCGGAGTTGCGGGGTTTCAACGCTGGGCGGTGCGATGACCTCGACGCTGGGTATCAGGCGGCGGATCCGGTTGTTGGCCGAATCGGCCACCAGCAGATTGCCGGCCGGGTCGAAGGCGAGTCCTAACGGAAAGTTCAGACGGCTGTCGGCGGCGGGGCCGCCATCGCCGGCAAACCCCGGTAGACCGGTACCGGCGATGGTGGCGGCGCCACCCTGCGGATCGATCCGGCGCAGGCGATGGTTGGCCGTATCGGCGACGAGTACGGCGCCATCGGCGGCCACGGCCACACCCATGGGGCTCGCCAGGGAATCGTCGGGCAGTGAGGTCATAGTGCCCGCCAGGTCGATGCGGCGGATGCGGTTGTTCCCGGCGTCGGCGATGTAGAGGCGGCCCGTGCGGTCAAAGGCGAGCGCCGTAGGAAAAGATAGCTGCGCGAAGACCGCCACGTTGCCGTCGCCGCTGAAGCCGGACCCGGCCACGGTGCCGGCATAGGTGGTGATGATGCCCGTGTTGGAGACGCGGCGGACGCGGTGGTTTTTCGAATCGGCAATGAAGTACTCATCCGTAGTCGGGCTGGCTAGAACCGCCGTTGGGGTATCGAGCATCGCCGATGGTGCTGGGCTGCCGTCGCCGCGGAAGCCATTGAAGTTGTTTCCGGCAACCGTAGTAATGACGCCATTGGCGCTGACGCGGCGGATGGCGTGGTTGGCCGTATCGGCGATGAGCAGATTGCCGGCCCGGTCAATCGAAACTCCGCGGGGACCGTTGAGCCGCGCGGCAGCGGCGGGACCACCGTCGCCGGAGAAGCCGGGGACACCGGTTCCGGCAACGGTGGTGATGGTGCCGTCGACGGAGACGCGGCGAACGCGATGGTTCCGTTCGTCGGCGAGGAAAAGGTTGCCGGCGCTGTCGACGGCCACGGCGGCCGGGTTGCTCAAGCGCGCGGCCACGGCGGGCCCGTTGTCGCCGGTCAGCGCCGCGCCGGTCGCTCCGGCGACGACGGTAGCCTGGTTGTTGATGCCGATGCGGTAAACCAGAGCGCGGTTGGCGTAGAAAGCGTTGCCGCGGTTATCGACGGTGACGGCGGGGCCGCCGGCAGGCAATGTAATCACTTCGCCCTGCCCGGTGCGCTTGAGTGCGGCGTCCTTGCGATTGTCCGCCACGAACAGGTTGCCAAATGAATCGACGGCGACGCCGGTGGGGGAGAACAGTGGCTCGCGGATGGCCGCGGCGGGCGAGTACATGCCAATGACACCTCGCACGATGCGGCGGATGCGTTGGGCGCCGGCCTCGGCGACGAGCAGGCCGCCCTGCGGGTCGATCCATAGGCCGGCCGGGTTGCGCAGGCTCGACCGGAAGGCCGTAATGTCGTTGGCGCCATAGCCGGGGTAGCCGGTACCGGCGTGGAGACGGAAGTTGCCGTCGCGCGCGACCGCATAGATGTAATGGGCGTCGAAATCAGAGATGTAGAGGGTACCCTCGGCGTCGACGGCGACATTGCGCGGGGTTGTGAAACGGACGGCCGTGGCCGGGGATCCTTCGCTGGCCGGGGTGGCCGGGTTCGACCCGCCGCCAGCGTAGGTGGTGATGCGGCCCTGCGGGCTGACGCGGCGGATGACACGGTTACCGAGGTCGGCAATGTAAAGGTTGTTGGCGCTGTCCACCGTCAGGCCGTAGGGCGAGGTGAGTTGCGCGTCGGCGGCGGGGCCGTTGTCGCCAGAGTAGCCTGCCGTGCCATTGCCGGCGACCGTGGTGAGGATACCGTTGGGGGCGAGGCGGCGGACGCGGTGTTCGCCCGCGTCGGCGATATAGAGGTTGCCGGCGCTGTCAAAAGCCAGTCCTTCGGCCTGCGTGAGCACCGCCTGAAGCGCCGGCAGGTTGTCTCCGGCGTTGGCGGATCCGGCAATACTCTGAATGCGGTACGCCGGCGGGACTGGCTGGGGGAAGGCCAGTCCGGAATAGACTACCGCGCAAATAGCTATATCCCAATTCTTTGCCCGCATACGAGTGTTTTCCTCAGAGGGTAAGTGGGAACGGGTCAGTAATGCTCTCAGCGGAGTTCGATATGGGCAGTATATGAAAATTCAAGTGGTTGGCCTGGTCGTCACAGGTCTGTTGCTTGCTGGCGGGGCCGGGGGACAGGGGACCCTGGGGCTGAAGCGCGGCGGCGAACGGCAGGGGATCTCCTGGGCCAAGCCGAAGTCGCGCCAAGCGCAGCGGGCGCACTACCTGGTGGAACTGCGCCAACCACCGAGGCCGGAGCTGCTGCGCAGTATTGAGGACCACGGCCAGCGTGTGGTGTCCTATGTGCCGGTGAATGGTTTCATCCTGGCCGTCGAAGGGGAACCCCGGCTAGGAACGCTGGATATCGTCACGGCAGGCCCTCTCGAACCGGCCGACAAGCTGAGCCGGGAGTTCAGGGCGAGCCGGTCGGGCTGGGTGAGACAGCAGGGCTATGTGGTGGAGTTTCATTCCGACATTCCCTGGCAGGAGCGGCGGGATCTGATTCAGGAGGTGGGTCTTGAACTGCGCGATCATCCGGACCTAGTTGGGGATCAGATGCTTGTGCGGGGCACGGTCGGGCAACTAGAGGCGTTGGTGAGTTGGGACGAGGTCGCCTATGTGTTTCCGGCCAGTGAGGAGTTGATGGACGGTTCGCCGCTGATCGGGTGTGCGGGCGCTATCACTGAGTCCGGACCGGTAGGAGCGCTGGTGCAAACGGTCGGTGAGGGTTGGGACGGACCGGGTAAGGGGCGGGCTTCGCTGCAGTTTGCCTATCGGACGCTCAGTGAGAAGGTCAACTCGCAGGCGCAGCAGGCGGAGGTATCTCGCGCCCTCCGCGAATGGTCGCGCGTGATTCAGGTCGATTTTGTCGAAGGCAACGATGCGGCGGCACCGCGGACGATCGGCATCCTGTGGGGCCGCAGCAGCCACGGCGATGGATATCCGTTTGACGGCCCCGGCAAAGTGCTGGCGCACACGTTTTATCCTGCTCCTCCCAACAGCGAGCCGCTGGCCGGGGATCTGCACTTCGATGAGGATGAGAACTGGCAGGTGGGGCAGGATATTGATGTCTACAGTGTTGCGTTGCATGAACTCGGTCACGCTCTCGGCTTGGGCCATAGCGATGTGCCCGGATCGGTGATGTATGCTTACTACCGGCGTGCCGAGCGGTTGACGGCCGAGGATATCGGCGCGGCGCGCCGATTGTATGGGGCTCGCGACGAGGCAGGAACGCCCCCGTCCACCCCGACAACGCCCCCGTCCACCCCGACAACGCCCCCGTCCACCCCGACAACGCCCCCGTCCACCCCGACAACGCCCCCGTCCACCCCGACGACGCCTCCGTCCACCCCGACGACGCCTCCGTCCACCCCGACGACGCCTCCGTCCACCCCGACGACGCCTCCGTCCACCCCGACAACGCCCCCGTCCACCCCGACAACGCCCCCGTCCACCCCGACAACGCCCCCGTCCACCCCGACAACGCCCCCGTCCACCCCGACAACGCCC
>JAPKZB010000064.1 GCA_026393985.1 Acidobacteriota bacterium | reverse complement strand
CGAGTCCGATTCCCAGAAAGTGGCGGATGCCGAGCGAATCGGAGGACCGCTAGGCGATACCGCGCTCAGAATCGATGCCCTCGAAATAGCCGACGAGGAGGGCGCGGAAGTAGATGCCCGGGGTGAGGCTGGGCCGGCCCATTTTTTTGGCGTAGAACTGCTTGCAGGCAGCTTCGGCGAACTCGTCGAACTTTTCGGCTTCGAGCAGTTCATTGAGCCGGGTGTAGAAGGGGTGGGCGGCTGAGGCCGGCAACTCCTGTTTGGCGATCCACAATGTCTCCTGACCGGACCCTTTGCTTGCGTGTTCCGAGCGCCATACCGAATTTTACGCGGAAACATTTTTGGCACCAAATGATTTCAGCAGGGGGGCCGACTTTAACCACGGACTGCTAGACGAGACCGATTGCGGCTGGTTTATCGTCAGCGGACCGAACATTCCGTGTGATCGAGTGGCGGTGGCCGATGGTGCAGTCGGTGTTTCGAATCTAAGGGTCGTGGCGGTTGTCCCTTTCTGATCCACGGATTGGTCTGTCTCACAGGAAAACGCCTCAGCTTCCGCCAGATTTTGCTACAATGACAGCGAACAGAAGGCGAATTTGCGTCCCCCCGGCTCCCAACTCGATCTCCTGCGGCAGCGCATGGCCGCGATCGACCGCAAATATGCCGCTGCGCCCGCCGCGCTCGCGCCGGCGGCCAAGCCCCGCATTGAAGAGTGGATTTCGGGCGCCGAAGTACAGACCGAGGCAGGCGTTCATTTTGAATGCACCCGTCTATGGGGCCGCCATCAGCGGCACGGCGGCATGCATCTGTCCGAACTCGAAGAGTGGCCGGCGGACCTGCTCCACGCCATCTCCGACGGGGCGATTCGGCAGGCCGCGCCGCACCGCATCGCTTTTCTGGACACCGAGACGACGGGTCTGGCGGGGGGGACCGGTACCTACCCGTTTCTGGTGGGCGTTGGCGGCATCACAGAACGCGGCTTTGAGGTCCGGCAGTTTTTCATGCGCGATTACGGGGAAGAGCCGAGTCAACTGCTGGCGCTGCGTGAGTTTCTGGCGCCGTTTGAGGTGCTGGTGACCTACAACGGGCGGGCCTACGACCAGCCGCTGCTCGAGACGCGCTATCGACTCGCCCGCCTGCAGCCTCCTTTTGGCCGCATGGAACATCTGGACCTGCTTTACGGGGCGCGCCGTCTGTGGAAGCTGGGGTTTGAGAGCTGCCGGCTCGTGGAACTGGAGACGCAGATTCTCGGGTATGAGCGCGAGGGCGATGTGCCGGGCGCGATGATTCCCTACCTGTACTTTGAGTATCTGCGGACGCGGCACGCCGGGCGGCTGGCGGGTATTTTTGAACATAACGCGCTCGACATTGTGACGCTTGCCTGCCTGACGGGCATTGTCCCGCGGGCGTTTGCCGATCCGCTGGCGGCGCCGCTGCGCCGCGGGACGGAGATGGTGGGCCTGGCCCGCTGGCTGCAGAGGGCCGAGCGCTTCGACGACGCGGCGGTGCTGTTCGGCCGGGCGATTCAGGCGGGGCTGCCGGGAGATCTGCTGTGGCGGACGATGTGGGACCGCGCTCTGCTCGAGAAGCGGCAGGGCAGGGAAGCGGCGGCGACGGCGATTTTTACTGACCTATCGATGATCCGGAATCCGCATCAGGGCGGGGCCTATGAGGAGTTGGCGAAGTTCTTTGAGCATAAAGAAAAGAACTACGCCATGGCGCTCGATATGACCGATGCGGCGCTGCAGTTGGGCCGCACGCCGGCGCTGGTGAAGCGCCGGGAGCGGCTGGCGAAGAAAGAGGCCCCGAGCCGGCGTCTGCTGTAGCCGGGGAGCGAGGCGGATACCTCTGATTTCGGCGCCGGAGTGAGGATGGCGCTTCGAGGTCTCGGAATCGATGTGCCGAGCGGTAGGCAGGGAGAGGGGCGACGCGCAATGCCGGTCCACAAGGAGCGGTTGGGCAGCCGGAAGGCGAACCGGCCTTCCGTAACACCAAAGGCCTCCGCCCGGCAGGACGGAGGCCATGTCATCAATCATCGTGAAGCGGCGTTTTCTGAACGGTTTGCCGACATCATCGCCGCCGGAGGCGACTTGTTGAAAAACAAGAAAAAATATGGAGCCAATAGAACAAATGGAAACAGTTTCTCTGCTTCACACGCAGGAGGTTCGGGGTTCGAGTCCCTGCGCTCCCACCAGTAGAATCAGTAGGTTGCCGTGAATGGAGGGGGCACTTGTAGAGCAGCTGCTTTTGTAGCGGGGAGTTTGCAATCGGAAAAGGTTAGGGCTTTTGATAAATACCCTAATGTTCTTACGCTTCGGTAGGCTCATTAATTGAAGTGCAAACCGGAAAATCGCGGAACGTACCAAAACCGTATCAATCCAGAGAATTTGCGCTGGGCCGGAGCGATAGTCGCTTGCGCATCTGCACTGTGGATGTGACGTGGTCGTCCCAGCTTTTCCTGTCGGAATCTTCGATTTCCAGAACAGGCGGAAGCCCCTGCGATGCCAACAGATCGCAGTTGTCGGCGTAATTGTGATAAAAGTCGGTTGCCAATCCCCCCAGACCGCCGACAACCAAGCCCACAGGAATCTATCAGCTCCTGTCAGTTTCCGCCGATTCACCGACCGTTACAGAACACCGAGCTGATGACGAAGGGCCAGAATCTCAAGCTGAAGCGCCATGCGCTGGCGAAAGAAAGCCAAGAAAGCAGCCGCCAGCGCCACCAACGGAGGCGAACAAGGAAAGCGAAGGAAGAAAGGCAACTCCCAATCTATCAGCAACTTCGAGATTTGCTAGAACCACAGGTACGACGACTATCGCAACACCACGGTGGCTCTGCTTCTGGGCCGCACGATGCTCGAGCTGCGGGTCCTCGACATTACCGCCGGGGTCGACCTCCTCAACGCCCGCCCCGGTCTCGGCGCTAATCAGGTGAAGGCGATTGGGATTGGGACGGCGGCCGTGTCGACCAAGTATCGAGCTCCGTCGACCTCTCGGCCATCCGGTCAAGCCGTAGCTCCCGCCCATTCCCCGGGGCCTAACCGGAATAATGGTATCCACACATCAGAACTTCCGATCAGACCACACGCAACGAGCACGGCTGTCGCGGTCGTTAGCACGAATATAGCCGCCGCGCAGGTCCACCTCGATGAGCCAGCGCTGGGCATCGCGGTAACGTCGCCGAGCGGTGCTTCCCTCTCTTGGCCAGCTGCATCTGTTTCAGCCGCCCCCGGGGAATCGAGAACCCGATCACGAATGGTTAGCCGCCGCAACGCCCTCAACGGGTCCATTGGCGCCAACCTCACAAGTACCTGCCAAATACGGAAGAACGGAATGGGCCGGGTCCGCTAGAATCGCCACGCCAGCGTTGGCAAGGCGCGTGGGAGCCGCATGGATTCCCCGCCTGAAAGCGTAACCCGCAAGACGTCGTCAGTATGCCCGCGCGGTGGATGCCGGTTCCGGTGGCCGCCCCGCCCAAGGTCCCGCGTGGTAGACTCTCCCCCAAAGCGGCCTCAATCCGGTACGAGGCCGCAAAAGAGATCCCGATTATCCCCTATGCGTCCGCTCTTCTTCGTTGCCTTCGCGTCGTCTATCGTCCAGGCTCAGCCATTCAATTGGGATGTCTTCACTTACTCGGTTCCCGTCGGCTGGCAGCGTTACGTTCAGGGCGGCAGCGTAGAACTGCGGGAAATCGACGGCCCGCGGTTTTGCCAGATCGGACTCATTAAAGCCGCCCCCGGTAGCGGCGACGCGCAGCAGGACTTCTACAAAGACTGGGCTACGCTGGTTGCCAAACCATATCGGGCCCCTAGCCGGCAGCCCTCGCCTGGGCAGGATATCGGGAACTGGCGAGCCCTGGTTGCAACCGCGAAGGTCATGCTCCCTCCAACCGGGAATTTTGATGTGACGATGAACACCTATTCGGCTCCGTCGCAAGTCGCCACCGTCTTGTTGCTCGGGAATCACGTTGGCTGCTCCCCGCACTTTCGCGAGTTTTTGGCAAACCTGCGACTGGCGAACGGGCCGGGCAATGTCTCCCTGCCGCCCGCAGCAAACCAGCCGCCGCGGACGATGGGTACTCTTGACGGCCAAGCCGACATCAGGTCGGCGAACATTGAAGACTGGCGAGTCGAAATCCAGGCCGAAGGTGTACGCTTCACGCGCGGCAATATCATAGCGTTTCAGTTCTACAATGTGTCGTTAGACGACCGCCTCCGTTCCGGGGATACTGGCCTCAACTTTTGGAACCTGATCGTTCCCCGATCCTATCGTGTGCTCTCGCAAACCCCGTTGGAGGAAGAGAGTTTCTCCTACTCAAAAAACTATGCGGTAACGGGCCAAGTGGCTGATAACGCGGGCCGCCGATACGCCGCGTTTTTATCCACCGAGATCGCAAACGGCATCGGCACTCCGTTTCTTTCGCTTGCCCCGGATGAAGGTTCGCTTCGCAACGTATTCCCCAATGCCGAATCTCTGCGCAGCATGCGCCGCTTCAATTACTTCCCGGTCTCCCGAGCGGAACTGGCGGGACGTTGGACGTCCTCGTTCAGTAGCGCGGCGGAGACCTACTACGTCTCGACGGGAAACTTCGCGGGCCTGGCGGTGGCATCGGCCAACGTTGACTTCAATTTTTCCGCCAACGGCACCTACACCCAGGACGTGCAGGCAGTGACCGGCAGGATCGGAAACCTGAACGTCGGACGCGAACGCCGTCAGGGAACGTTTGAGGTCGAGGGGAACACCCTGATCCTCCGACGCTCGAATGGTGAGGTGGAAGTCTTCAATTGTGGCTTGCTGGCGCTCCGAGGCGGCAAGGCCTTAAGTATCGTGAATCGGAAATATACCACCGACCGCTGGGATCTCCTGCGCGCAAAATAAAGTACTCGCAGGCAAGGTGTTGGCGCAAGGGGCGTAAACCCTGCGCGAGTCCGGCCCCAGCGACCTCGACGCGGCATCTCTGGGGCAGGGAGACCCGGCCATAGCAATCGACCGGATCCGCAAGACCGGCTTCCGGTGTACTCCGGCCTTGTTCCCGGCGACCTGAGCGCGATACGGCACACCGCTGAGCGGGGTCAAATGAGCCGCATCAAAATTCCTCGCGCCGGTAGCGCACTCGTCGAATCTTGTTTCAGCGATGATCTTGCGTCGGTGATGATCTTGCGTCGGTGATAATCTTGCGTCGGCGATAATCTTGCGTCGGCGATGACAAGCTATGTCTCATGTCGATCGCCCACCTCGCCCCGCTCGCTCTTCTGTGGTTCTCGCAAATCTCGAAGTTGCTGATAGCTTGGGTGGTTGCCTTTCTTCCTGCAATCCCCTTGTTCGCCTCCGTTGGTGGCGCAGGCGGCGGCTTTTGGGGCTTTCTTGCGCCAGCGAACGGCGCTTCAGTTTGAGATTCTGGCCCTTCGTCATCAGGTCGGTGTTCTGCAATGGTCGGTGAAGCGGCCCAAAGCTGACCGCCGCTGATCGATTTCTGTGGGGCTGGTTGTCGGCGGTCTGGGAGGATTGGCAACCGAGTGCCGCCATCATGAAGCCGGCGACGGTGATCGGGTGGCATAGTAAGGGCTTCGGACTCTTTTGGACGTGGAAGATTCGGCGGGGGAGGCCGGGCCGACCGGCAATCCCGGCGGATATCGATTTTTGATTCGTGCGATGGGCCGCGACAACCCTTTCTGGGGCGCACCGCGGATTCACGGCAAACTGCTCAAGCTTGGAAATGCCCTCGGCGAATCGAGCGTGAACAAGCACATGGTCCGCCACCGCAAACCGCCATCGCAGACTTGGCGGATCTTCCTCGACAATCACGTCACGACCATGGTTTCGGTCGACTTCTTTACGGCGCAGACGATCCGATTCCAGGTGCTGTATGTCTTTCTGGTGCTCGCACACGACCGCCGCTGGATTCTCCACTTTGCCGTGACCGCTCATCCCACTGCGGAGTGGACCGCGCAGCAAATCAGCGAAGCCTTTCCCTGAAGCCTTTCCCTGGGACACCGCGCCCCGCTATTTGCTGCGCGATCGCGACCGGATCTTCGGGAAAGATGTCGTGGATCAAATCAAAGCCATGGGGATCAGCGAGGTGCTGTCGGAACCTCGTTCCCCCTGGCAACGGGTCTATGTCGAACGGGTCATCGGCACTATTCGCCGCGAGTGCCTGGACCACGTCATCGTGTTCGGCAAATGGAGCCTTTACCGTCGCAGCGTTTCGTGCACTACTATCATCGGAGCCGGACGCACCTGGGCTTGGAGAACGACAGACCAGAACATTGCCTCGTCAAATCGGCGGACATGGGGCGGGTTGTTTGCATGCCGGAAGTCGGCGGACTCCATCATCGTTACGAGCGCCGCGCCGCATGACGGCATCTTCGGCGCAATTCCAGGCGCAATTCCACCTGCATTGGCCGAGGGCCCCTGCGCGGGCCTACTGACGGTTACCGGGACCGCGCCCGTGAAGCGTGGTAATCGGCCCTGTCAGTCGACGACGCGGGGCGAGTGAAGCCCAAAGGATTTCCCTCAAGGACCCCTAAAGGCCGTGGATCTCGCCCGATCCGACCACAATGTGAGGTTTCCGAGAACGACAGTTTTTGAGCGTCCTTCTCATCGCCACCGGACAGGCGGTGGCGCCGCGGTGCGTCGCTCCGCTCCGCCCTCGACTGGCAGCCGGCATCGTTCTCAACCGTGGCAAGCATTCCATCATTACCCAGTAGGCGACGGTGCTCGGTTGGATGACGAAAGAGGCACGGCGGGAGGGACGAAAACGAAACGGCGCGCCTGACCTGGTTGGACGAGGGGATGCGCCGGGTTGTTTGGGGAGTTGGTTTCGGTAACTGGTCGCCTTTACCGAGGATGCTGAGGGACTCGACGGTCGTGGTACCCCCGCCCTAGTGGGCGGGGGTACTGGAAACAGCAGAAAGAAAAACCGTCAGCACCCGTTGAAGGTATTGACCGGTCGTTTCCTATCAAAACATCAGTTTGGCGCCGAACTGGATGATCCGGGCGTCGGCGGCCGAAAGGACGCGGCCACCGGCGGGGACGTTGACAATGTTGTTGGGCAGGCCGAAATTAGCGTGGTTGGCGGAGTTGAACGCCTCGACCCGGAACTGGAAGTTCACCCGCTCACTCAGAGCGGTGTTCTTGATCAGGATCAGATCGAGGTTAATGACTCCATCGCCGCGCAGGATGTTGCGGCCGGAGTTGCCAAACGTGAAGGCCGCGGGGACGACGAAGGCCCCGCGGTCAAACCAGGAGTCGAGCGATTGGTTGGACGGCTTGCCCGAACCGAGCCGGTTGGGCCGCTGGTTCGTGGTGCCGATATTGGCCACGTCGAGGTTGATGCGGGGGGTAAAAGACAGGCCGCTGCGAAGCGTGGAGATGCCGCCGACCTGCCAGCCGCCGAGGCGCTTGTGGGAGCGGAACAGGGGCAGGTCATAGAGGTAGCTGGCGACGAACAGGTGGGGAATGTCATAGTCGGAGACGGCCCGTTCGGCCCGGTAGTCGCGGGGATTGGCGGCGATGGGGCCCACGTCGGTGGAGACCTCGTCGATGGACTTCGACCAGGTGTAGGAGACGAGGAAACTCATGCCGTTCGAGTAGCGCTTTTCGAGTTTGGTCTGCAGCGCGTGGTAGCTGGCTTTTGATCCATCGTCGCGGAGCGTGCCGTTGCCGAAGCGGGGAAAGGGCCGGCGGGGCTGGATGGCACCCGGGCCGGGGAGCGGTTGATTGAACTGGATATCGCGCTCAACGCGGGAGCTCGACTTGCCCAGGTAGCCGACTTCGAGAGCGAGATTTTTGAGCAGTTCGCGCTGGATGATGAGATTCCAGGTGATGTCGTAGGGCGTGCGCTGGTTGAGCGACCGGCTGTCGATGGTGGGCGGAACCGCGGCCGAGGGAGGCGGCGCGACAAAGAAGTTGGCGAAGGTGAGGGTGGGAACCGGGGTGGTATTGAACACCTGTTCGTCGACGAGGAAGGGCGGGTTGATAATGCCGCCGGTGCGGCCGTTTCCGTTGACGAGGTTATAAAAGAACCCGGCGCCGGCGCGGATGACAGTTTTGTTGTCAAAGGGGCGCCAAGCCAGGCCGAGGCGTGGCGCGAAGTTATTCCGGTCGTTGTACTGGATCTGGCGCGGGAGACCGCGGGCTTCGGTAGTGGTCAGGATGTCCTGGAATACCGCAAAGGCCGGCCGGGCGACCTGCTGCGCGTCGAGGTCGACCGGGGAGGAGAGGATAATCTGCCCGGTGGCTCGGTCAAAGAGCGTCATCTGGTTTCGCAGGCCCGTGGGCCACGGGTTGTACTCGTAACGTAGGCCGAGGTTCAGGGTCAGCCGCGAGTTGACCTTCCAATCGTCCTGGATATAGTAGTGCCAGTTGTAGAAGCGGTTACCGAACAGATTGCGGGGGAAGGACCGGTTGGCATCGGCGGGAAGGCCGACGAGATAGTCCGCCCACGGGTTGCCGGTGCCGCCGGGCTGTTGGGGGTTGTTGGTATAGGTGCCGCGGAAGTTAAAGTTGCCGGAGTTATTGGCCGAGTTATAGTTCTCGTTGCGTTGCTCGCGGAAGTCGACGCCGAAGCGTAGAGAGTGCTGTCCGAGGAACAGGCTGCCGCTCTGCTGAATCTGATAGATGTTGTTGCGATTGAACAGCAGGCCCCCGCCGAGGCTGGCAAAGCCGGTGACGGCGATCGAGGGAAAGCGGGGCATGTCGAGGGTGGTGAGTTCGAAGCCGCGGATGCCGGACTGCGTTGTGTAGTTGGTGCCGAATCCGGGCGGAATCTGCAGGGTGAGTTCCCGGTTGTAGCCGAGGCGGGTTTCGAGCAGGAACTTGGGGCTGAGGACGTGGGTGTAGCTGAGCGCGGCGTTCTGGAACCGGGCCCCGACGCTCGTGCCGGCGAGGGCAGGCAGGACGTTGGGGAGGAAGTTCGTGCGGTCGAAGATGGTATAGCGGCCAAAGAGGTTTCCGGCGGCGCCGATTTTCTTATCGAGGCGGGCGGTGCCCTGGTTGAAATCCTCCTTCGCGCTGGGGGTGTAGACGAAGGCGTCGCGTCCGGCGTTGGGCTGCGGGAAGAAAGGCAGGAAGAAGCGAGAGGGCGCCGTGAACCGTTCGGCTGGAATGGCGTTGCCGGGGAAGGGGTCGCGCAGGAAGCCGGCGCCGGCGGGGTTGGCGCGGGTGGTGGCGGGGTCGAAAATCGGGGCGCCGCCGGAGAAATCTCCTGCGCGGAGCGCGTTGCTCGGGACGATGGAGTTCAGCGTCTGGCCGGCGCGTTGGAGCTGACCTTCAAAGTTGAACAGGAAGAAGGCGTCGTTCTTCTTGAGGGGGCCTTCGACGGTGGCGCCAAACTGGTTGCGCTTGAGCGGCGGGTTGGTGGGGGCGAAGAAGTTCCGGGCCGCCACGGCGTTATGGCGGAGGAAATGAAACAGGGTGCCGTGCAGGTCGTTCGTGCCGGACTTGACCGTCACGTTGACAATGGCGGAACTGCGGCCGAACTCGGCCGAAAAGGCGCTGGTCTGGACCTTAAACTCCTGGAGCGCTTCGATGGAGGGGAGGACGCCCGTGCCGCCATTGATGGGGCCGGTGGTGGAGACGCCGTCGAGCAGGAATTCGGTTTTGGTCGGGCGCGTGCCGTTGACGACCAGCGAGGAGGCCCGGCCGGTGCCGAGCGCGGCCGAGGCGATGACGCCGGGCGTGAGGGTGGCGAGCTGCGTAAAGTTGCGTCCGTTGAGCGGCAGTTCGACGATCTTCTTGTTATCGATCACCTGGCCAACGGAGCCTGCTTCGGTGACGAGCAGGGGGGCGGCGGCGGTGACCGTCACCTCTTCGACGACGCTGCCGACTTCGAGCGTCAGATCCGCGCGAACCTGCTGATTCACCTGGAGAGTAAGTGCCTTGATCGTACTCTTGCGAAAGCCGCTCAGTTCGGCGGTCACCGTGTAAGTGCCCGGCGGGAGCGCAGGAAGTTCGAACGATCCGGCATTGTTGGTCCGCGCCGAGCGGGTGAAGCCGGTGGCGATGTTGCTGGCCGTGACGGCGACATTTAACAGCACCGCGCCGGAGGGATCCCGGATGAGGCCGACGAGGCGGGCGTCCGAGGTTTGGGCGGAAAGCAGCGAGGACGCAAAAAACAGAGCAAGGACCAAATTACGCATACTTACAGGATAGTCCCCTGGTCCGGAGGGGAGTAGGGAGCGGCCAGCCGCGTGGACGGTGTTTTCGTGGCGGTGACCGGCCGTGAGCCGGCCGCGGAAACCGGTTTGCTTACCGGCTCGCCTCCTCGGGCCGGAAACGGACGCGGAGCAGAATCTGGACGCCGGTGGGGTAGTTCCCATAAATCGGTCGCAAATTGGCCGGGGTTTGAAACAGTTGAAACTGCGCCCCGATGGATTGCTGCAGAAACGCCAGCCGAGAAGGCAGCTCAAAGCTGTAGCCCATAGTGTAGGCCTTCAGGCGGGTGAAGCGCTGCTCTTCGATCAACGCAACGAAGGGTGCCTCTTCGAACAGCAGCAGCGAACTCCGGTCGGCCAGTTCGGCGCGGCCCCAGAACCAGTGGCGGCGGCGCGTGAGCAGGGTGGTCTCGAGGGTGTAAGCGTTGTAGCGATACCCGGGGACGCGGGTGGGGACGAGGACGAGGTGCTGCCGCTCGGGCCGTGGTTTCGCGGCGACCGGCAGCAGATAGACGCCGGGGCGCTGGGTAAACGAGAGGTCGTGATTGCGTCCCCAGATGGCGGACCAGGCCCAGTGGCCGGTGGCGAGCGGGCGGATGTACTGCAGGGAGGCGGTCTGGCGCCAGGAGTCGCGGTCCGGATGCGTTGCTTCGCGGTTGTTGATGCGGGCGAGTGAGAACTGTCCCGCCCAGCGGGCCGAGGGCGTCACCGTTACGCGGCTGGCAAACGAGTCCATGCGGCCGAGTTCAATCCCCCACCGCTTTTCGTCCGGCTCGCGGCCATGGAAGCCGCTGGCCTCCATCGTGAGCCACCGGTGTGAAACGCCCACCGTAGCGACATTGGCGGCGATGTGCGTTGAGTCCTGATAGTGATGGGCGAGGACGGCGAGCGGGTTTTCCGATTGGGAGGCGCGGTGCGGGTAGGCCACGGGGCCGATGGCGGGGTCGCCGCGGAAGCCGTAGTAGAGGTTGAGCGCGGTGTTTTCGCCGAGGCGGTACTGATAGCCTAGGGCGAGTTCCTTCACGAAGTCGTGCGGGTGCTGGCCGTTGAGGATAGGGACGCGCTTCCACGTCTCGCCTTCTTGAAACAGCAGCGGGTAGCGGCCGCTCGTGACTGTGAGCGCTTCCGGGCTGAACATGGTGCGGACGGAGAAGACGCCGCGGCCGAAGCGGCGGGCGGCCATGGGCATCACCCAGCCGGCGCCGAAGAGCTTGTCGCGGCCGCGGGGACCGGAGTTGTTGGTATGGACGCCGAACAGGACGCCGGAGAACATGAGATTCCAGCCATGGGTTCGTTTCGCCAACATGCCAAAGGGCTGCGCCGCGGGCAGTTGGGCGGTGCCGGAGGCGAGGTAGACGCCGGACTGGGTGGGGCCGGGCGTCATGCCGGCCATGGCGTCGTTCATCGTTGACAGCGTGACGCTGGCGGGGGCGACGCCGGCGAAGAGTCCTTCGCCGGCGCGCCAGCCGTGGAGGCAGTCGCCGCAGACGCCCTGGGGTTTAGCCTGGGCGAGGTCGGCACCGCAGGTGCATTCGCCTTCAAAGGCGCACTGGCCGCAGCCGCCGCGGATGCAGCAGCGGAAGCGCTTCTCCCCGACGAGCGTCCGTTTGGCGGCCAGCAGCCGGGCGGCGATGGCGCGCAGTTCCGGCGACAGTTCGCCGGGGCCGGCGGGGAGGAGCGGGATCTGGTTGGCCTTGACGCCCGAGAGGGCGCCGCGCCCGGCGGCCCAACCGCCCTGGCATTCGCCGCAACTGCCGCGGCCGGCCTTCAGGTCGGCGGCGCAAGAGCAGCTTCCCTTCCGCAGCAGGCAGAGGTCGCAGCCGGGTTTGACGCAACAGGCGCCCGGCGCCGCTTTCTTCACCTTGTTCAGGTCACGGCGCACCTGCCTCAACTGCGGGGCGGCCGCGGTGGGCTTGGCGTTGCGGCGGTTGCCTTCGTGAGCGAAGAGCGGGAGGGCGATGAGGAGGAGCGCGAGCAGGCGGTTCATTGCGCGAGGAACCGCACGGGGACGGTTTCCACCTGGCCGCGGCGCTGGAACTGGGCCCAGCCCTGGTAGCGGCCGGGCTTGGGGAAGCGGGCGAGGAAGGGGACCTCGTGGGCGGGGGAGGGGGTGGAGTCGTCGGGGTGGGAGTGGACGAAGGTTTCCGCGTCTTCGTGGAGGAGGATGAGATGGCCGCGGGCGCCGAGGTAGGGCTCAATGGCGGGGTCGGCGAGGGTGGCGGAGAGGCGGAGGGTGCGGCTGGCGGGGACGGGATCGGCGGGGAAGGTAGCGAGGGTGGAGGGGGCGGGCGGGGCGGCGGCGGAGGGGCGGCCGCCGACTTTGAGTTTGGCGAGGAGGACGTGGCCCCCGGCGCCGGTAGGGGCGACGTCGGCAAACAGGTGGTATTCGCCGGGGGCGGGGAAGGCGTAGGTGAGGCGGAAGGAGCCGTCGGGCTGTGGGGCGGGGTGTTCGTGGGCGAAGTGGGTGAGGTCGCGGCGGACGAGGATGAGATGGCAGAGGCGTTCGTGCTGGAGTTCGAACGCGGTGACGGTTTGGCGGGTTTGGCGGCGGCGGATGGTGAGGTGGATTTCGACGGGACGGCCGGCGACGGGGGAGGAGGCGGCTTTGAGTTCGAGGGTGAAGGGCGGCGGCGGGCGGCGGCGCGAGGGGTTGGCGTCGGCCACGGCGAGGGGGAAGGTGACGGTGAATGCCGCGGCGCCGGGCGGGGTGATGTGGAGCGTGAGCTGGTAGTCGCCGCCGTGGGGAAAGAAGGGATGGATACCGTATTCGCCGGGGACGCCTTCGGGGTGGGCGGTTTCGGAGAGCGCGGGCATGCCGGCCATGGCGGGCATGGTGATGCGGCTGGCGGTCTGGGCGCGGATGACCGGGGCGGGGCCGAGGAGGGGGTCGACGCGGGTGGTATCGACGACGCGGTATTCGATCTGCATCTCTTCCTGGGCGAAGAGGCCGCCGGCGGGGAGCCGGAGGGTGACCTCATAGGGACCGGACTGGGCTACCGTGGCCAGGAGGAGGAGAAAGCAGGACATCTACTCAATACTGATGGTAGCGGCATTGGCGGGTTGGCCGTTGAGGGAGAGTGTTAACTCTACGGCGGCGCCGGCGGGGGCATCGGCGGGGATTTCGAGGTTGGCCTGGGCGAGGCCGACGAAACCGGGGGTGAGGCCGAGGAAGAGGACGTTGGCCGGTCGGCCACCGATGGTGGCGGCGGGGGTGGCGAGAGCGCGGAGCAGGGAGGTGGTGGGGGCGGCATCGCCGGCGTCGAGGGGGCCGTCGAGCGGGCCCTGGCCGGTGAGGTAGACCGTGAGGATGCTGCGGCGGGGGGCGGGGGCGGCGGGGTCGTTGAGGCGGAAGTCCTGATTCTGGGCGATGGCGCGGCGACCGTCGCGGAGGAAGAGGCCGGGGGCGGCGGGGGCGATCTGGACGGTAGCGGCGGTATCGCCGGCGGCGGTGGCGACGGTGACGGTGAGGGGGCGGGGTGGGGTGTCGTAGGGGACCTGGGCGTTGATCTGGTTGGGGGAGACGAAGACGAGGGGCCAGGGGCGGCCGGCGGCGGTGACGCGGACCCCGCCGAGCTGGCGGGGCAGGGGAAGGGTGGAGGCCTGTGCGAGGCTGGGGGCGAAATTGGCGCCGAACAGGGAGACGAGGGCGCCGGGCGCCACGGGACCGGCGGCGAAGCTGGCGCCGTTGACGACGCCGCCGGGGGCGAGGGCGGGGCGGGGGCCGAAGGTGACGCGGCGGATGCGGAAGTTCTGCCAGTCGGCGATGAGGAGATCGCCGGAGGGGTGGATGGCGATGGAGTTGGGGAAGCGGAGGGCGCTTTCGGTGGCGGGGACGTTGTCGGGTCCGCGGCCGGGCTGGCCGGTGCCGGCGACGGTGGAGATGGTGCCATCGGGGGCGACGCGGCGGATGCGATGGTTGCCCATGTCAGCGATGTAGAGGTTGCCGGCGGGGTCGAGGGCGAGGGCGTGGGGGAGGTTGAGGCGGGCGGCGGCGGCGGGGCCATCGTCGCCGGAGAAGCCGGCGGCGCCGGTGCCGGCGAGGGTAGTGATGACGCCGGAGGGAGAGATGCGGCGGACTTTGTGGTTGCCCTGGTCGGCGATCAGCAGGTTGCCGGCGGGGTCGAAGAGAAGGTGGGTGGGGTTGTGGAGACGGGCCGTGGCGGCCGTGGCGTTTTCCGGGGCGTCGCCGGCGAAGCCGGTGCCGGCGATGAGCTGGAGGCGGCCGGTGGGGAGGAGGCGGGCGATGCGGTGGGAGTGGAGTTCGGCGAAGTAAAGGGAGCCGTCCGGGGCGTAGGCGGCGGAGGAGGGCCAGTCGAGGGGGCTCGAGGTGGCCGGAATGTTGGGGGCGAAGAAGGCGTGTAGATTGCTGCCGATGAGGGTGGTGATGCGGCCGTCGGCGTTGATCTGACGGATGCGGTTATTCTTCTGGTCGACGAGGAGGAGGGTGCCGTCGGGGCCGGGGAGGGCTTGGGCGGGCCCGTAGAGGCGGGCGTTGGTGGCGGGTCCGTTGTCGCCCGCGGCGGCGGCGCCGCCCTGGGGGCTGCAGCGGGAGTCGATGGCGGGGCGCTCGCCGCTGCCGGCGAGGGTGGTGATGGCGCCGTTGGGGGCGATGCGGCGAAGGCGATGGTTGGAGGAGTCGGCGATGTAGATGTGGCCGGCGGGGTCGACGGTGAGGTGGCTTTGCTCTTCGAAGCGGGCGGGGTCGCACTCGTTGACGAGGAAGGCGAGGCCGAGGGCGGCGGCGGCGGCGGGGCCGCCCTCGCCGGAGAAGCCGCGCTCGCCGGTGCCGGCGAGGGTGGTGATGAGGCCGGAGGCGAGGAGGAGGAGGGGGCCCATGCCCGTCATGCTAGCGCGAACGGGAAGGGCCCGGCGATGGGGTGCGCTAGTTGTCGCCGCCGATCAGGACGCCCAGCGGGAAGGTCGATCGGTTTCCGACATCGCCCCAGAGCAGGCTGTCGCCCCACAGGACGCTGTCTCCCCACAAGAGGCTGAAGCCGGCCTGCCGAGAGTCGCCCCAGACGACGCTGTCGCCCCACAGTACACTGTCTCCCCAGAGGACTGACCCACCCCAGACGGGTTGGTTGCCCCACAACGAGGCGCTGCTGGCCGAGAACAGGGAAGCCGGGGCATGCGCGATGCGGACGCAACCTGAGCCGCCGGAGGCGGTGCAGGTATAGGTGACGGCAGGGGACAGCGCGAATCTACCGGCCGGCGCGGGATCGTTGTTGTTCAGTGCTGCGAGGACGTCGAGGTAGCCGGCGCCGACGGTGAACATATCGCTTTGGATGATCTGGCCGGTGCTGGAGGGTAGCGGCGGGAATGAGATCTTCCGGGCGGATTTCATGAGCTTCGCCTTGATCGCATCCGGTGTGATGGACGGTCCGAACTTTTCAACCAGCAGCGCCGCGGCGCCGGAGACGAAGGGGGTGGCCATGCTGGTGCCGCTGAGTTGCAGGAACCGTCGCAGTCCTCCGCTGCCCCAAACATTGGCCGGAAACTGGCGCTGCAGGGAGGCTGTTTGCAGTTCAGTGCCAAACTGTCCTCCCAAGGACAGGGAAGACCAGATGGCGTTTCCAGGCGCGACGAGGTCGGGCTTGACGATCCGGTCCAACGCCGTGGGTCCTTTGGAACTGTAGGTGCCAATGAGGTCATCGGCCGCGTCTGACGTGCGCCGATCATTCATGGCGCCGACGGTGATGACAATAAGGATCGTTACCGGGAGAGCCGATGGTGCCGTAGCCGTCGATTTGAAGCCGTTGCCCATTCCTACCCGTGACGGTTTGCAATCGGCCCAGATTGCCGGCGGCAACCACCACGGTGATCCCCGCCTTCCAGGCTCTTTCGACCGCCTGACAGAGCGGATCTTTCGTGTAGGATTCAAACACGCCGTGTCCGAGAGAAAGGTTAATGACGCGAATGTTATGCTCGGCTCGGAGAGCGATCGCCCGATCAATCGCCCGAATCACGTTCGCGTCGGAACCCTTTCCCTCGCTGTCAAGCACCCGGAGATTGATTCAGTGGGCGCCGGGAGCCACCCCGAGGAATCGTTGTTGAACCCCATTCTGCATCGCGAGACTGCCTCCGCAATTGCCGTCGCCGGCGATGATGCCGGCCACGTGCGTGCCGTGACCGTAGGTATCGAATAGCGGGGTGGTGGGAGCGGCCTGGCCGGCCGGCCGCGATACAAAGTCCTCGCTGTAGCGGATGCGGCTTTGATTGACATTACAGGATTTGTCAAGGAGGTCGTTGTGGAGGGCGATCCCGCTGTCGATGACGGCGATCCCTACTCCCTTGGCGGTCAGACCGGAGGCCTGGGTTACTGTGACGTTGGTCGCCGCAATGGCGGCGGTCGTGCGGGCCGATACTTCGCGGTCGGGCGAGATGTACTTCACCTGACTGTCCCGGGCCAACTCGGCGAGCGCCGAGCCCTTCACGCGGGCGGTAAAGCCCGGGAAGGACGCGAAACGGGTGGGCTTTTGGCTAGTGTTGAGGGCGCGCGGGACCAGGAACGGCATCCCGCGCCGTCCCCCGGCGGCGGCCGGCGGTTCCTCCATCTGGATGATCACATCCACGGATTCGTCCGCGTCGACGTGCCAAAGGTCCGGAGCCAGTTTACCTTCCTGCGCGAAGAGGGTGGCAATCCCCGCCGTAATCGATAGAACGAGTGCAAGTTTCATAGACAATCTCCAGAAACATTTGGACAGCGAAGCAGATTGGGCGGTGGAACTTAACGGTCGCCCTGGCCGAGGATAGTAAGCGGAAAGATTCCGGTGCCGTCGCCCCAGAGGACGCTGTCGCCCCAGAGGACGCTGTCGCCCCAGAGCAGGCTGAACCCGGCGTTGCGGGAGTCGCCCCAGACGACGCTATCGCCCCACAGGACGCTGTCGCCCCAAAGCACCGAGCCGCCCCAGACCCCCTGGTTGCCCCAGAGGCTCGTCGTAGTGCTGGTGGTGAACAACGAGTCGCTGGCATGGGTAATCTTCACGCAGTTGGTGCCGCCCGTGGCGCCGCAGGTGTAGGCGGCCGTCGGGGATAGCGCGAATTTGCGGGATGGCGCGGCATTGGTGTTGTTGAGGGCGGCCAAGATGTCGAGATAGCCGGCGCCGATGGTAAACATGTCGTTCTGAATCAACTGGGTGCCGAAGGTGCTGAGGGCCGGGAAAGATTTCGAGGCCGACTGCATTAGTTTCGCCTTGATGGCGTCCGGGGTGATGGACGCACCGAATTTTTGCACCAAGAGGGCGGCCGCGCCGGAGACCATCGGGGCGGCCATGCTGGTGCCGCTCAATTCAATGTAGTAGCCGTTGTTGTTGAACAAGTTCGTCGGAAAGCGAGTTTGCAGGTCGGACTTGTTGATCGATAAGCCCACCAGTTTTCCGTAGGACATGGTTGAGAAGAGCCGGTTGCCGGGCGCTACCAGGTCAGGCTTGACGATCCGGTCGATGGCCGTGGGGCCTTTCGAACTGTACGAGGCCATGACATCATCGGTGCGGGTGGCCGTGCCCATGTCGCGCGTGGCGCCTACCGTGATCACGAAGGGATCATTGCCCGGTGAGCCAATCGTGCCATAGCCGTTGATCGGAAACTGCTTGCCGGTTTTATCCGTGACAACCATCGTTCGGCCCAGATTGCCGGCCGCCACCACCACGGCGATGCCCGCCTTCCACGCCCGTTCGACCGCCTGGCAAAGAGGGTCCAACTTATAGGACTCAAAGACGCGCCGACCGAGTGAGAGATTGATTACCCGTATGTTATAAGTGGTTTTGAGTTGAATCGCTCGATCGATGGCCCGAATTACCGCCGAATCGGTACCTCGACCGGTTTGATCGAGTACCTGGAGGTCGATGATGTTAGCCTGGGGCGCGACTCCAATGAATCGGGTTACCGGCTGATTATCGACGGTACATTTGCCATTGCCGGCGATGATTCCTGCCACGTGGGTGCCGTGGCCGTAGGCGTCATAAATCTTGCCCTGCCCTTCTTGGCCTGGCACAAAGCTCTCGGCATACCTCGTTCTTTCGCTGCCCTATTTGCACGTGTTGTCGAACAGGTCACGGTGGAAGCTGACGCCGCTGTCAATGACGGCGATCCCGATGCCGAGTCCGCTCAGACCGCCTTTCTGCGCTAGGTCCGCTCCAACTGCCGGAATGGCGAACTGGGTGCTTGAGGCGACTTCGCGGTCGGGCGAGATGTACTTTATCTGACTCTCCCGGGCCAACTCGGCGAGGGCCGAGCCCTTCACGCGGGCGGTAAAGCCTGGGAAAGCCCCGAAACGGGTGACCTTTTTGCTGGTATTGAGGGCGCGCGGGACCGGGAGCTGTATCCCGCGCCGTCCTCCGGCGGCAGCCGGCGGGTCCTCCATCTGGATGATGACGTCTACCGACTCGTCGCTGCCGACCTGCTGCAGGTCCGGTGCAAGCTTATTCTCTTGGGCTAATAGAGTGCCAAGGCTCAGGATGCAGAGCAAACCAGTCAGTTTCATGAAAGTTCACCGAGCCGCTTGGCCGCACCCCAATCGTGACATGGTCAAGCGGATAATTATGGGATAACCCAAGACTATTGAATTCGCTGATCAAAATCGATAGACCGTTTGGTTCAACCGCCAGCGGATGATAACTTACTCCCGGCGAGGAAATGGGGTAGGCCAGGCGCAGCTTTAGCTGCGGAGCAGGGCTTCGGCCGAAAGCGACGAAAACTCTTCGAGCGAGAAGATGGCGTCTGCCGGCAAACGGAAGGGCTTGGCGGTGCGCAGGGCCAGAAAGAGGCTCGGGGCGTAGGTTCCCCGTTCCAGGTAGCCGATGGTCTGGTAGTAAACTTCAAGAGCATCCGCCAACTGCTGCCGGGACATGCCCCTTTCCGTCCGGAGCATCTGCAGACGGTTGTAAACCCTCTCGTCACCTCCTTTCTCGCCGCGGCTCATTCGGCCTCCCGGTCCGGTTCCGTCCACGCTATGGCGAAGGCAGGGAGGAGAAGGACGGTGTACAGCAGTGAGCGGAGAGTGCCGTTCGCCAGCGAACCAACGGCCGCGCGGCTCGCCGCAGGAAAATACTCCGTGTGCGCGAGCAGGGCGGCTACCGTCATGCCGCCGGCGAGTATCCGAAAAGCGGTGGCCTGGGCGCGGCGTTGCACCGATAACTGCCGATCATCGTATCGAACACTGCGAAGCCCGCAGATCGGAAACAGCGGCAAGACCAGTCCGAGCCCGCCACCGGCGGCGAGCGCGGCGAGGCGGAAGCTAAGCGGTGTGCCCGGAGATTCGCCGGCGGTGAACCGGCGGTGAAAAGGATAAACCCCAGTGCTGAGGCCGCTACCAGCAGGCGTCGCCGCAGGCGGGACTGCAAATAAAATTTCTCAACGACGGAGATAATGTAGCGGTTGAGTATCCGCCCAGTGGGGCATCCGTTCGTTATACCCACGGTTTGGGGATCGACGAAGTTCTCATGCAAACCCGCGGAGCGCAGTCGTACTTTTACCATGCGGACGCGCTCGGCAGCATCGTCGCCATTACTGATGGCTCCGGTAACGTTGTGCAGCGCTACGGGTACGATGCTTGGGGCAATATCGTCTTCAATTCGAGAGCATTCTCGTTCTCAACGGGCAACTTGACGAATCGAATCGCATTCTCCGGTCGGGAGTGGGACGCCGAAATCGGCCTTTATCACTTCCGCGCGAGAGCTTACGATCCGCTGGCGGGCCGTTTTCTGCAGCAAGACCCGCTCCAAGGTAGCCTCGCCAACCCTGCTAGTACTCTGACCGCCCGAAAAGCTTCGTAGAAAACATTTCCACCCGCGTATGTTTTAGGGCATACTTGGTGTCTGGCTCGCCCCGCTCTCCAAAGCGAGATTGCCGCAGAAGACCAGAAGGACTTGCGTAATCTGCTGCGTGGAGGGATTCAGCAGGTCCGGGTGACCTTGCGTGCGCTGACCTTATTGCGGCTTGCCGATGGCCTGACCGCACCGCAAATTGCCAGAGTAATTGAACTTACACCTCAATCCGTTCGAAAAATCGCCCATCGCTATAGTGCCGGTGGCCTCGCTTTGGCTCTTCCTGATCGGCAGCGGCCAGGCGCCGCCAAGTTGCTCGACGACCTTGAAAAACAGCGCATTGTTGCGATGGTTTGCAGTCCTCCGCCGGAAGGCCAAGCCCGATGGACGGTTCGTTTAGTAGCGGAGCAAGCGGTCAAGAGGAAATTGGTGCCTTGCGGCAAGCGGTCAAGAGGAAATTGGTGCCTCGCGTCGGCCGGGAAACAATTCGCGTACTCCTGCAAAGCCACGACTTGAAACCGCGGCGGGAAAAAATGGGGTGTGTCCCCGAACTCAATGAAGAGTACATCTCCAGGATGGAAGACTTGCTTGATCTTTACGAACGGCCCCATAATCCGAAAGAGCCAGTGCTTTGCCTGGATGAGAAGCCCGTCACGCTCCACGCCGATACTCGCCCGGCTTCACCTGCTAAGCCGGGGCGGGAGGCTCGACGCGACAGCGAATACTCGCGATGCGGCACCGCCAACATCTTTTGCGCCGTAGAACCGAAGGCTGGCCGCCACTTCACGTATTCCACTCCGAATCGGTCGGCAGCCGAATTCTCGAAAGTGATCGTTGATCTTGCGATTCAGTACCCCGCAGCCAAAACCATTCACTTGGTCTTGGACAACCGCAACATCCATCGCCGCAAATCATTGACGGATTTGCTAAGTGCTCAGGAAGGCGGTGAGGTCTGGGACCGCTTCACGGTCCACTACACGCCAGTACACGGCAGTTGGCTCAATCAGGCGGAGATCGAAATTGGCATCTTATCCAGGCAATGCCTCGGCAAACGGAGAATCCCAGATATAAAGACGCTCTGCAAACAAGTTAAGGCCGGGAGCCGCCGAATGAACCAAGCGCAGACTCGAATCAACTGGATGTTTACGAAACGTGATGTCCGCACCAAGTTCGGATACAAAAAGAAGTCTTCCAAGCGGTGAATGCACAAGTGCTATATTACAAAAGTTAATGATGGTTTTCCGTAACTGGCTGCCCTTGACCACGCCCAGCTCTACGTCAAACACCAATGATAGAGCGACGGATCGAAGGCATCGCCGCCGACTGGGAAGATCGCAAGGATCACCATCCAAGACGACACCACCCCTTGCTCGGTATGATCCTTGGCAGTGGGGAACCCCGGTACGCCCTGGCCGAAATAGCGCCTTCGATCGGCTCGAGTTGAGTACCGCCGAACGCACTCGCAACAAGAAAAGATTCGCGCGCCGCCCCGCCTTCTGCTCGACTCGCTCCTCAAGCCTTTCCAACGTCTACCCGCGCATCTCGTACTCAATCTCGATGCTGCCGATCGGCCAGTAAACGGCAACCAGAACAGCGGTTATTCAATGGCTACGGGTTCATCGATGGCTACAATGACGGCTATTGCTACCCGCCGCTCTATCTCTCCTAAAGTGAACACTCACTGTGTCCCTCTCCGGCCCGCCAAACCAGACCCAGCCGCAAGCAACATAGAGAAAGACCACCGAGTCGCGGCGCAGATACGGTACGCCTGGCAGAAGGTGCAGGTATTGCAGAAGGTGCAGGTGATTCAACGAGAGGAGTCCCGGTTCTGCCGCGAAAAGTTTGATGACTCGGTGTGGTGAGTGTAACCGAGTGGACTACTTTCTGGGTTTTACGCCGGCCGCTCACTTGTCGCGAGCAGCAAACGTGTTGGTGAGAGCCTTGTGAATGGAGTTGGCAGAGACGTCGTCGCCGGGGGCGCAGGCGACGACCACACCATTTACGTTGGTAAAGAATGGGCCGCCGATGGGGATGACGGCCCGGCGGGTATGGGTGCAAATGGTGGGGAGATCTCCGCTGCTGGGATTGTTCCGTGCAAGGCAAAGGAACTACGTAGCGGACCCTCCCCTTCTCGCGACCAATCGGCATCCCTCCACGAGACACGACGTCACACTCCATTGACGCTGGTTCAATAGGGTGCGAACCGGCCCTAACTCAAAGGCTCTTCATCAAAACCAGCGAACAATCACCCCATCTGCTAAAATAGGGATCACTCAAAATAGCTTCAGTTGATGACAACAACTTTAAGATCACTTCAGTTAGAAATGGCACGAACATCTTCCGGCTGAATCCATTCGTGGGCCAGAAGCTCGGCAATTCGCAGGGTCCGCTCCCCTTGGTACATACACAGTCAAAGTCTCTCGCACACTGCGCGTCGTACCTTCCCGAGCACGAGGAACACAAATGAAAGACTCAAGCATCAGTTCAGAAACTGTTTTCCCAAGACACTTGTTCTGGATTATCTTATCCTGCTGCATCCTCATCCAGGGCTTGGCTCTCCGGCAGACATTCAATCGCGAAATAGAAGGCACCTATCCTTTCGCGTACGATCAGTCAGCGTATCTCACGCAGGTCTATGAGGCCTATGAAAAATCCCGTGACGAAGGATTGGTTGCGGGACTTAAGGAAGCCTTACTCTCCCCCGGACGGCCTCAGGGAGTGCTGCTACAAGGCGAGGCCACCCTGCTTTCGACCGTCCTTGGTGCCAGCCGCGGGACGTGTCTCGCGACGATCTTTGCACAGTTTGCGCTTTTACAAGTTGTCCTTCTCTTGGCGTTTCGAAGGATAACGGGGGCAGTTGACTGGGGCTTTTTGGCCATCGGACTCACCCTTCTCACGACCAGCCGCTACTTCTACGCCGGCGGGCTCGACGACTTTCGGCTCGACTTAGCGGCGTCATCATTGTACGGATCGGCTCTGTGCGCTCTACTGGCCAGTAATTACTTTGCAAATCAAAAATGGTCGATTGCATTCGCTCTCTTGAGCGCGGCTCTGTTCGCCACACGATTCATCGCTGTCACCTATACGCTGATCGCCGCAACTCTGACGCTCGCCTTGGTGCTCGTGGAAACTCGCCGAATACCAACTTGGGCTGCCGGCGTACCCCGCATGCGGCTGGCTATTATCGCCGTGTTCGGGAGTGTTGTATTGGTATTGCCGTTGTTTTTCGCTAACTTTACCTCACTCTATCAGTATTATTTCGTTGGCCATCTCCAGAGTTCGGAAGGTCCCATCCGCGCTGCCGAGCAGGGTGTTTACGGTTGGCAAGCAGCTATGCTTTTTTATCCACTTTCTTTAGTTTCGAATCATCTGGGTAGCGTATTCGTGCGAATCGTCGGTTTGCTGCTTGGGCTTTTTGTCATCGTAGTCACCCTTGACCGCCGGGCTGGTCGAAAGCCTACGTCCGGACCAGAGGATGCCCGTAACACTCCTTTGGACATCGCTGTGTCCATCGTCTGGGTTCTCGTCCCCCTTGGATTGTTCACGTTTGACATTGCAAAGTCTCCGGTCGTCGCATCCACGATGGTAGTACCCGTGGTAACTTGCGTGGTGCTTATTCTGCACTTCTTTCGGCCCACCGCTTGGCAGATCAGACGGGCCTTCGCAGCAATTGTCTTGCTTCTGGGTGTTGCCTTCACCGTCTCCGCCCACTTGAAGCGGCGTCCGGCATTCGAAGAGATGAAAGGGCTCAAAGATCTGTACGCTGCTGTGGACCAAATTGCTCTCGATGCGGTTGACCAGCGTGGAAGGACCATCAAATTTGCGACTGACTCTCTGGCGCCTTATTTAAATGGCAACTCCGCAAAGATGATGATCTACGAGCGCGGCGGGCCCCTGGTGGCCACCCAGGAGGTGCTTGCGGGGACCGTTCTTACTGTGCCGAAAGAACAAGCGTTGGCAGCGATCGACGTCGCCGACTATGCTCTGGTTACTCTTTCTAAACCATCGTCGGAAAATTCGGTGCTGCCCTTCGATAGCGCAATGGCCTCGTACAGGTCCGATCTTCGACGGCGCGCCTTCAGCCAAATGATTCTGATGAGTCGAGTTGAAGTCTCCGACCATACCTTCGAGATCTTCGCTCGCCCGGCATTTCGGCTGGCGGGTAAGTCCGGAGATTGGCTGTCTTCAGAGGGCGCGAAGCTAACTTTCCCAGCCGCCGCGTTAAAGGATAGGCCGTATTTACTGCTGTCAGGGCGAACATATCACTCTGACCAATTCAAAGACGGGCTTAAATGTAACGCATTCCTTCTCCCGGCCCGCCTTGCGGTACCCTCGATTGCCCATATGGCAACTGATTCTTATGCCATTGCCTTGGATCTGACCAAGGTCGGCGCGGAGCAGTCGCGGACCGTCGAGATCGCACTAGAATTTCCCACGTACTTTGTACCCGCCGAGCGCAACATAAACAGCGACACGCGGAAGCTTTCTGTATGGGCTCCAAGTAGCTATCGATTGGTCGCAAGCAAATCGGAATACCCTCCCGAACTGAATGCGCAGCCACCCGCCAAACGCTAAGGATTGGATCTTCCTCACCGGCTCCTCAGTCTACAAGGATGTAACTCGCTCGGTCGTACTCGCAATTCCGAAAATAGTACTGTACTCCGCGAAGTCGTTTTCCTCGAGACGGAAGCGGATAACTCCATACCTATTTCGAGGCTCTTCCGTGCTTACCCACCTGACGCAACTGTGCCCACCCAAAACTTGCCGGTGACTCCCGGCTCAAGAGAGCGCCGCTTCCCGCTTTCTGTAGTGCAGCGACATTATATTCTGCCGGGCGCATGGTCGGGTACCGCCCTTGCCCGCTGAACTGAATTCCAGCGTCTGAATACCTCGCCCCTCATACTGCCAAACGGTCGCCTCTGCGAGTTCTTACTCGCATACAGAATCCATCCACGAGTCCGCCTCTTTGCCGCGGTAGCGCCCCTCATCGTAGTTTTTCGCCCGCTCCATCCTCGGATTCGCAACATACTGCCAAAGAGCAGACCCCTGCCCGCCTAATTTCAAGCAGACAGTCCAAAATCCCTCAAACGCAAAGCAAGACCGCGGCCAACCTGGAAGCGCTCACGCCGAAGCGCGTCCGTTGTCCGCGTGTTCCGCAAAAGCGCACAGGCCGCGCAGGCCCGGCACCAACGGGCGACGAAAGCGACCCCCTGCCGGGCCGAAGTGAGTCCGTTGTGCGCGTGTTCCCCAAAAGAGCCGAGACAATCCGGCGCCATTCGCCCCCTTCGAGCAGCCGTCACTCGAAAGCTATAGCCCGAATCCGCTAGCCAGGGCATCTCGCCGAAACATCTTCACCGTGTCCAGCGAATACTCGTCCAAATCCTTACCGAGTAGGGCAAGTTTAGCAAGAATATCTCCAGTCACCGTAATGATGTGACAACCAATCTGGTCAGCCTGAACAATGTTCAGCAACTCTCGCGGACTTGCCCAGATCAGATCCAGTTGCGGATGCGGCGCCATCATGGCCAACGCCTGCAGCAGCAGCGGTACCGGGTCCACCCCGGTATCCGCAATCCGGCCCGCAAACACGCTGATGTTTGCCGCAGGCCCCTCCGCCAATGCCGTCGTCACTTCTTCTACTTGTCGCAGCGTCATGAGCGCCGTCACGTTCTGCTTGATCCCCCGCTGCGCCAAGCGCCGCACTAAACCGGCGCTACTCTCGCCCCGCGTGTTCGTCACCGGAATCTTGACGTACACATTGTCTCCCCACTCCGCGATTCTCGCGCTTTGTCGCTCCATCTCGTCAAACTCATCGGCAAACACCTCAAACGAGATCGGCCGATCCGGAATCGACGCTACCATGTCCCGCGCAAACGCCTCATAATCCGTAATCCCCGCTTTGCGCATGAGCGTCGGGTTTGTTGTAAATCCGCGGATTAAGGGATTCGCGTACAACTTCAACATGGCCGGCTTCTCCGCACCATCTGCATAGATCTTTACTTGCATGATCTGCTCTCTTGCTCCTCAATCCATGTCACTGCCTGCCGGATACTCTCCACCACAGCCGCCGGCCGGCAAGCCGGTCCTCGTTCATTGTATCCGTAGTCAATCCAGATACCCGCGCAACCGGCCGCTGCCGCCGCCTCGATATCCCGCCACCGGTCCCCAATCAGGTAACTTCCCGCCACGTCAATCCCGTGCCGCTCTGCCGCCTCTAACAGCAGCCCAGGCCGCGGCTTTCGACATTCGCAACCATCCCCCGCGTGCAGACACATCAGAACATCGTCCAGCGGCATCTCCGCGCCCAGCCGATCATTGATCGCCGTCACCTCAGCCAAACTCTGCGTCCCGCGCCCCACATCCGGCTGATTCGTCACCACAATCAGCAGAAAACCCAACTCCTTCAAACGCCGCAAACCCTCCGCGGCCCCGTCCGTCACCCGCACCTCCGCCGCCGTCGCGGGAGGATACGGTTTGCCCTCCCGCACCACTGCCTCGTTCAGTACCCCGTCCCGGTCCAGAAATACCGCGCGCCTCAGCGTACCGATTCCCATTTCGTCTCCGCCGCCTTCAACGCCGGATGCGACACCAGCAGATGCCACACCACCGCCTGAAACGCCTCGGCGTGCGGCGTCGTGTGTGTCACGTTCACCGTCGGCACAATCACGCAAGCATCCGCCACCTGTGCCGTGTATCCCCCGTCCCGGCCCACAATCCCGAGGATCCGGCAGCCCACCTCCCGCCCGAACGCCAGCGCCTTCACCAAATTCGGACTGACATTCTTCTCTAAGTTGCCGCCCCCCACCGAAAACACCAACAAGCAATCCGCCGCCCGCAACCGGCTGCCCGCCAGCCAACTGGCGAACACCCCATCCCAACCCTCATCGTTCGTCCGCGCCGTCAACTCCGAGACGTTATCGGTCGGCGCGTAAGCCTCCATTCCCACGATCTTTCGGAAGTCATTCACCGCGTGAGAAGCGTTCGACGCCGACCCCCCGACCCCCAAAAGAAACAACCGTCCCCCCTCCTGCCGCGTCGCCGCCAGGATCTCCACCATCCGCTCTATCGCCGCATGGTCCAACTGCTCAATAATCGAAATCGACTCGCGCAAATACTGGGCTACAAAACTCATCACGCACCTCGCTGCTTCAAAAACCGCTCCGTGTCCTCGATCCCGGCCACCGTGCCGATCTCGTAAAAGCGCTCCCCCACTTCAAAAGCCGCCAGCCCCCCCGCCGCCAGCACGTCCTGATACACCGTCGCCAGATCCGCCGGCTCACCCTCCGGTAACTCCGCGAATACCCCGCCCTCAAAAACCCCCAGGCCGTAATCGATATGCTGCATCCGTGCGGTTCGGTGCCGCTTGTCGTAAGCCACAATCCGCCCGGCCGCAAACTCCACGTTACTCGTATCAAAAGCACCCTCGTTCCGGTACACCGTCATCAGCGCCCGCTGCCCGCTTGCGCGAAACGCCGCTTCCACCTCGGCAAAAGGCACCGTCAGATACGAGTCGCCATACAGCGTGAAGAACTCCGGACCCAGCAGGGGCAGCGCCCGCCGGATCGCTCCGGCCGTCCCCAGATAACGGTCCCCGTCGAAGGAGTAACTCACCGAAACACCGAACCTGCCCCCATCTCCTACGTGCTCCGCGATCATCTCGCCAAGGTAGGCAACGCTCAGCACCACGCGCGAAATGCCGTTCCGGGCCAACAACTCCAGCTGGTGCTCAATAAACGGTCTCCCGTTGATCTCCACCAGCGCCTTCGGAATCTTCTCCGTTATCGGACGCAAACGCGTCGCCAGGCCACCCGCCAGAATCACCACCGGAAGCATAACGAGCGTCCCCCCTTCTTCGCGTTCCCGCCCCTCATGACGACATCATCACCTTCGTCCCCTCAAAGTCGAACCGGAAGCGCACCTCCTCAAGGCCTGCCCCGGCCATCGCCCGCCGCAGCTTGTTCCGGTCCTCGGCCACAAACATCAAAAATCCGCCGCCGCCGGCCCCCACCAGTTTGCCGCCCACCGCCCCGTTCTTCATCCCTAGCTCATACCACTCGTCAATCTGCGAATTGCTCATCCCCGCCGAACGCCGCTTCTTATGCTCCCAGTGCTCATGCATCAGCTCGCCGAGCAGACCCGTCTTGCCTGCCTCCAGTGCGGCCTTGCTCCGGTAGCCGAGGTCTTTCACGTAATGCAGGTTGCTCAGCATCTCCGCGTTATTCTGCTGGGAACGGACATTCTGATCCCGCAAAATCCCGCTCGCGCTGCGGGAAAAGCCAGTAAAGAACAGAATCAAATCGTCCTCCAGAGCAAACATCGTCTCCATGCTGATCTGCAGCGGCACGGCCGTTACCTTGTCATTCCGGTGAAAGGTGAAACAGGTCACGCCGCCATAAGCGGCAATATACTGGTCCTGTTTGCCGATCGGCTCCCCTAGCCGGTCAATTTCAATATGGCATGCCAACTCCGCCAACTCCTCCTGGTGCAGGTGCCGCCTCCGGTGCGTGTACAACGCCTTCAAAAGCGCCGTCGTAAAGCTCCCGGACGAACCCAGACCCGTACCCGAAGGAATGTCCGCCAGCGTCGTAATCTCAACCTGCGGCGTCTGGAATCCCAGCAGATGCAAAGCCTCCCGGATTATCGGATGCTTCACTTCATCAATCCGCTCGACATGCTCCAGCTGCGAATATTTCAGGTAAATTCCCGGCGTGAACGGCCGCATCACGTTGACGTAAACATAGCGGTCGATCGCCGCCGACACGAGGAATCCCTCGTGGTCCCGGTAGTAAGAGGGCAGGTCCGTGCCGCCCCCGCCAAGAGTAATGCGAAGCGGGCTACGCGTGATGATCATAACCGGATCGTGAGTAAATCCTCTGAATAATTTCTAGGGCCGCCAACGCATCGCGCAGCCCGGCGGCGGGCTGCCGGTCGCGTCGGATATCTTCGTAAAACTCCGCCAACTCCACCGCCCACGAGTTATCCGCCATCGGATACTCCCACGCCACCGTCTCCGGCGGACCCATCGCCGCGCTCATCCTGTAATGCGTAATCCGCTCCACCCCGTAGCTGCCGCCCAGCCCGGATAACTCCAGCTTACCCGCCCTGCCGTATAACTCCAACGAAAACGTATTCTTCCACTCCGTGCACGAAACGTGCAGGAACGCCATCTGCTGGCGCGGTGTCCGCAGCATCAGAAACCCGTTATCGTCCACCGGCATGTCCCAGAAATAGGTGTGGGCAAAACCCTCCACCTCCGAAAAATCCCCCAGAAACCACCGCGACAGATCAATCACGTGCGGCCCCTGATCAATCAACTCCCCGCCTCCCGACAGGCTCGGGTTCGCCCGCCATTCCCTGTCGTATCCCACCCGCCCCCCATGTCCGTAGCGCGCCCGCAAAAACAGCAGCTCCCCTAACTCCCCCGCCTCCACAATCGCCTTCGCCTTCTGCAGGGAACGGTGGTATCGATGGTTGAACCCCACGCGCACCTTCACCCCGCTCGCCGCCGCCGCCTCTACCACCGGCGCCAACTCCCCGGCCGAACGCGCCGCCGGCTTTTCCACCAGCACGTGCTTGCCCGCCGCCATCGCCCCGCGCGTAATCTCCGCCAAACTGTCATGTAGCGTAGCGACAATCACAATCTGAACCTCCGGCAGGGCCACCAACTCCCGCCAGTCCCCCAAGCCCCGTGCCCCGCATCTCGCCGCCAACTGCTCGGCGCGCTCCTGGTTTACATCCGCGCAAGCAAGCACCCGCCCGCCCGGCCCCGCCGCCGCCGCCCGCTTCTGCCCAATCAGACCGCAGCCTACAATCCCGATTCCGAACCCCGGCTCCCTTCCGCTCACTTGTCCCCCCATTCCATCCCGCGGTCCCGCCCGGTAATCCGCCGCAGCGTATACACATCGCTCCCTGCCAGCTCCCCGCCATGCTCCGGCCACCGCTCCCAGTTGTCCCAAAGCGCGCTCACCAGCTTCCCCGTAATCCCGTCACTCGCCGCCCCGCCCAAAAACACCGCCAGCTCCGCCGCCCGCGCGGGCGGAGCGCCCCCGGCGGCCTTCTGCTTCAGCGCGCGCTCGTAGGCCGCCTGCCCCACCTTCTCCGGGCCGGCCTCTAACACCTCCTCCAGCATCCGCGTGTTCAACGCCCCCGGCGCCAGCGCATTCACATCGATCCCCGTACCGCGCACCTCCTCCGCCAGCGTCTCCACGAACCGCACAATCCCGGCCTTCGAAACCGCGTAGGCCGAAAGATAAGGCATCGGATTCGTCGCGCCCCCACCCGACAGCTGCACAATCTTCCCGTATCCCCTCGCTCGGAAATGCGGCAGCACCGCCCGGCACAGCAGCACCGAACCGAATAGATTTATCTCGATCGTCCGGATCCACTCCGCCCAATCGGCCACCTCGACGCCTCCCTTCGCCCCCTGCACCCCCGCGTTATTCACCAGAATCTCCACCGCCCCAAAGGCCTCGAGCGCGGTCTTCACCAGAGCCTCCCCCTCGCCCGCCAGCGATACATCGGCCGGTTGGGCCAGCACCTGTTGGCCCGGCGCCGCCAGCGCCGCCAACTCCGCCCGCGCCTCGGCAAGCAGCCCCTCGTTCCGCGCGCACAACAAAACGTTGGCACCCGCCAGGATATAGTGCCGTGCAATCTCCCGGCCCAATCCCTGATTAGCGCCCGTGATAATCGCCGAGCGCTCCGCCAGCGGCCGCACCATGCCCTACTTCCGCTCCTCGAATACCCAGGGATTGTCCACCAGGCTGCGGACCGTCTGGATCACCCCGGCCCGGATGTCCAGCTTCGGACGCCACCCCAGCGCCTGAATCCTCCGCGTGTCGAGGAAGATAAACGGGTTATCTCCAATCCATCCCCGGTCCCCGCCCGAGTACTCCAATACAGGCTTCACCCCGAGTTCCTCGCAAATCCACCCGATCGAGTCATTCACCTCGCAGTAGCCATCTACGCCCAGGTTAAAGATGTTCACCTTCTCGCCCGCCGCCTCCATCGCCAGAAGAATCGCGTCAATGCAATCCTGCACGTAAAGATAAGACTTCCGCTGCCTGCCGTTGCCCAGCACCGGCAGCCGCGTCGGATCGGCTTTCAACTTTTTATAAAAGTCGAACACATGGCCATGCGTATAGCGCTCACCCAGAATCGACACGAAGCGAAAAATCCAGGCCTGGAACCCGAAGCCCTCGCAATACGCGGAAATCAACCCCTCTCCCGCCGCCTTCGATGCCCCGTAAAGCGAGGTCTGGATCGGAAACGGGCCGTCCTCCGGCGTCGGAATCACCGCCGCTTCGCCGTAAACCGATCCCGTTGAGGAAAAGGCGATGTGCTTGATCCCATTCGCCCGCATCGCTTCGAGCACGTTGTAGGTCGCAATCGTGTTCTGCTCAAGGTCCCGCCGCGGGTGCTCGGTGCCAAACCGTACATCCGCATTCGCCGCCAGATGCACCACCACCTCCCCGCCCGCGAACGCCGCGACCAGACCCGGAAGGTCCAGCAAATCAATCCGGATGAACCGGAAACGCGGATTCGCGCTCGCCCCGGCAAGGAATCGCATCAAGCCCGTCGAAAGGTTATCGACGCCCACCACCTCATGCCCGTTCGCCAGCAACCGATCCACCAGATTACTGCCGATGAACCCCGCACATCCGGTGACAATAAAACGCTTGCTCATTCCGATCCCTTTGTCTCGTTACTGCCCTTCTTAATCAAAGTTCGCCCTGCGGTCGACGATATACATCGGACGGCGCTTCACCTCGTCATAGATCCGGCCGACATACTCGCCCAACAAACCGAGTCCGAGCAACTGTACCCCGGCAAAGAAGCTGATAAACAGCACCGTGGTCGATAGTCCCGGCGTCAGGTCCACGCCGATCAACTTTTGAAACACGTACCACCCGCCCACCAGAAAGCTGAAACCCGCCAGCAGCGCTCCGCCGATCGACATCAGCGACAACGGCCGCGAACTGAAGCTGATCAGTCCGTTCAAACCAATCTTCAAGGAGCCGGTCAGCCGGTTGTAGTTGCCCGCGCCGGAGAGCCGCTCGTCCCGGTCGTATTCGACAAACGTCTGCTTAAACCCCACAAACGCCACCAGCCCCCGCAGAAAGCCGTGGGTCTCATTCAGGCGCCGCAGCTCTTCAATCACCCGCCGCGTCATAATCCGGAAATCACCCGTATTCCGCGGAATCGGCACATCGCTCAACGTGTTGATCACCGCGTAGCCGACATGAGCCACCATCCGCTTGATCAGCGTTTCGCCCTTGCGCGAACGACGCTTGGCGTAGACAACCTCAAATCCTTCGGCCAGCCGGGCATAGAGCTCCGGAATCAGCTCGGGCTGATCCTGCAGATCGACATCGATCACGATGCAAGCCTCCCCGCGACAGGTCAGAATGCCGGCCATCGTCGCCGCCGGCTGTCCGAACCGCCGGGAGAAGACCAGCAGCCGGATGTTCGGATTTCGCTGAATCTCCGCGAGAATTACCTCTTCGGTGCGGTCCGGCGAAGGGTCTAGCGTGAAAATGATCTCGTACGTCTTGCCCATCGAAGCGAAAACGGCCTCGGCGCGGGCGAGGAAAGGCCGGATATTCCTCTCTTCCTTGTAAACCGGCACCACGAGCGAGAATACCGGCGCCTCCGGCGGGGCTGGAGAAGCGTGATTCATCGGAGTAACGTTGGGGACACCATGACTTAGCCAAGGGGCTGTGGCCGGGGGCGGCAGGACAGACCCAGACACAGGTTACAAAACAGGAGCGGAAAGAAGCCGAACGGGTATGCCGATCGCTCCTCGATCTCGAAGTACCGGTGCAGTTCCTCCAGGATCTCCGCCGGGATGTTGATGTGTTCCCGTTTGTAGAACCACGAGTAATCGCCCCCGTAAGCCTTCTTGTACTCACGCTCTGCCGAAATCTTCCGGGCGATCGTATACGCTAGCGAGCCTTCGGTCGGGATGACGATCAGAAATTGACCCTTGGTCTTGTCGAGAAGACGATACACCTCGCGGATGCAGCTGGGCAGGTCGGGCAGGTGTTCCAGAACATGAACGGCAATGACGCGGTCGAACGACCCGTCCGGAAAGTCCAAACGCTTCTGGCAGTCGCCGACGAGAACGTTAATATCCGGAAAACTCCGGCGAATCTCGGCGGCCATGTTCTCCCGGAGTTCCAGTGCGTGGTAGCCGCTCTTCTGCTCAGCCGTCAAGGACTCGTAGCGAAGATGCTCGCCCAGGCCGGAGCCAATCTCCAGTGTCGAGCGGAAGCCCCGCTTCGAGTGCCGCACCGGAAAACTGTGATTGAACTTCTCAATAAATCCATACCACGCCCCGGGTAACCGGTCGTGCCAGAGTTTCATGAACTCATCGCTGATCCGGCGCTGTTCGGCAGTCAATGGCGGGAGAACCTTGGGCCACTTAGTGGGCGTCTTGGAAACTGTTTGCAAATTCAACCTGGCCTAAAACTCCCACCCGGAACTCACCGCCCGCGTCGATAGCGTAACACAAATCGCCCCTTCCGGGCAGGAAGCCGAGGACCCGGGAAACCGCCATACCGAATCGAACTACCCGCGCGTAACCGTTCCCCGGACCTTTCGATGACCCACAATTCCCCCCCAATAGATTCCACACCAAATCGCCGAGCTCGCCCATGAAATGACGACCACTCTGGCTGCCCTACCCCACTACCCGGCTTCACGGACCGTGCAAATATTTTATCCCGCCGCAACCGATTCATTCTAAACGCCATCGCCCCGCCGTCCGCCCCGCCCTGTCCCGGCTGCGCTTGCCCCCTGTGCTACTTTCAGGTTGCAAAGGGCGCTCGGTGCTGCAATCCCTTTCGCGATTGCAGCCCGCGGCGCCTTTTCTGTTTTCCCAGGCCAAAAACACGAGGTAAACCATGGAAAAACCACCGCTCACCGAAGAGCAAAAAGCCCACCGCGCGGCCGTCGCCCGCGCCAATGGCGCCAAAAGCCGCGGACCCAAAACACCCACCGGCAAATACATCAGCTCACTCAATTCCATCGTCACCGGCGAAAACCTCGGCAAACTCGAAGCCGACATGCCAACCTGCATG
>JAPKZB010000038.1 GCA_026393985.1 Acidobacteriota bacterium | reverse complement strand
CGCCTTCCCCGCCTGGCCCTACCGCGACTACGTCCTGCGCTCCTTCCTGGCCAACAAACCCTTCGACGCCTTCACCCGCGAGCAGCTCGCCGGCGACCTGCTCCCCAACCCCACCCGCGAACAACGCACCGCCACCGCCCTCCACCGCCTCACCCGCACCTCGGCCGAAGGCGGCATCCAGCCCAAGGAGTACCTCGCCAAGTACGCCGCCGACCGCGTCCGCACCGTCTCCTCCGTCTGGCTCGGCGCCACCCTCGGCTGCGCCGAGTGCCACGACCATAAGTTCGACCCCTACCTCGCTAAAGACTTCTACGCCATGAAGGCCTTCTTTGCCGACATCCAGGAGACTGGCCTCGTCCCCGACCGCGGCAAGGACTCCTGGGGCAAGCAGCTTCTCCTGCCCACCCCCGCCCAGGAAAAACGCCTCGCCGAACTCGCCGCCCGCCTCGGGCCCGTCTCCGTGCCCAAGGCCGAAACCTTCGGCTGGGTCGTCCAGACGCCGGCCCGGTTTGAAGCCTCAAACGGCGCCGTCCTCAAACTCGCGAAAGACAACTTGCTCATCGCTTCCGGCCCCAATCCCGATAACTCCACTTACACCGTCACCCTCGACGCGGCCCCCGGCCCCTGGACCCACCTCGCCCTCGAAGTCCAGTCCGACGAAAGCCTGCCCGGCGCCAACATGGCCCGCGGCGCCGACCGCCTCGTTATCACCGAAGTCACCGCCAGCGTCCCCCTTTCGCTCGCCGCCACCAACACCACCTTCTCCACCAAAGACCTGCCGGCTATGGCCGTGCTCGACGGCCAACCCGGCACCGGCTGGGGCATCAATACCTACGGCGACCCCCGCGCCGCCGTGCTCTCCCTCCGCTTCTCGAAGCCCTTCCGCGGCGGCCGCCTCACCGTCCGGCTCCATCACGACTCTGCCTTCCGCCGCTCTACCACCGGCCGCTTCCGCCTCGCGCTGTCGAAAGAGGCCGTCGCCTGGCCCGCCCCCTTCGACGCCAAAAAGCCTACCCTCGCCGCCGAAGTAACCGACCGCGAAGCCGCCTTCCACACGGGCGACCTCGCCCGCGCCCAGGCCCAGCTCGAATACGATCTGTTACGCGCCACCCTGCCCAAGGTCGTCGTCACTGAAAGCGGCAAGCCGGAGGTCACCCGCATTCTCCCCCGCGGCAACTGGATGGACGATTCGGGCGCTGTCGTCGAACCCGCCATCCCCCGGTTCCTCGGCAAACTTTCGACCAGCGGGCGCGCCTCCCGCCTCGATCTCGCCAACTGGATCGTCTCGCCGGACAACCCGCTCACCGCCCGCGTCTTCGTCAACCGCACCTGGCGCCAGTTCTTCTCTACCGGCCTGTCGAAGGTCCTCGACGACCTCGGCTCGCAGGGCGAATGGCCGACGCATCCCGAACTGCTCGATCACCTGGCGGCCAACTTCCAGCGCGACTGGGACATCAAAAAGCTGATCCGCACCATTGTTCTGAGCGAGGCCTACCAGCGCTCCTCCGCGCCCACCCCCGAGATGCTCGAACGCGATCCGGACAACCGCCTCTACGCCCGCCAGAGCCGCTTCCGCGTCGAAGCCGAAGCGGTCCGCGACATCGCCCTCGCCGCCTCCGGCCTGCTCACCGAACGGCTCGGCGGCCCCAGCATCCGGCCCCCGCAACCCGACGGCTACCTCGCCGCGCTCAACTATCCCATCCGCGACTACTCGGCCACCAAAGGCCCGGACCAGTATCGGCGCGGACTCTATGTACACTGGCAGCGTACATTCCTCCACCCCGCCCTCATGACCTTCGACGCCCCGTCCCGCGAAGAGTGCACCGTGAACCGGACCAGCTCCAATACGCCGCTGCAGGCGCTTGTCCTGCTCAACGACCCGGTCTTCGTCGAAGCCGCTCGCGCCTTCGCGCAGCGCCTATTCACGCAGGCCAAAACGTTCGACGCCCGCGTCCAACTCGCCTACCAGACCGCCCTCAACCGCCCGGCCACCGCCGCGGAAATCGAAGTCCTCCGCGGCCTCCACGCCCAGGCCAAAGCCGAACTCACCCCGGCCTCCGCCGCCGAACTGCTCCGCGTGGGCGAGGCGCCCCGCCTGGCCCCCAAACACGATGTCGAAGTCGCCGCGCTGCTGACGGTCGCCCGCGCCGTTCTGAATCTGCACGGCGTTGTGACGAGGAACTGATCCATGACCCCTTTACACCGCCGCGCCTTTCTCGGGCGCACCTCCGCCGGCTTCGGACTCACCGCGCTGCAATCGATGCTGGGCGCCGGCCCTGGCCTGCACCATCCGGCCCGCGCCAAACGCGTCATCTTTCTCTATCAGGCCGGCGGGCCCTCCCACCTCGAACTCTTCGACCCCAAGCCCAAACTCGCCGCCATGCACGGCCAGGGCATGCCCGAAAGCTTCACCAAGGGCCAGCAGATCGCTCAGCTCCAGGGCAAGCCGCTGCTCTGCTTCGGCCCGCAGCACCCTTTCCAGCGCTACGGGCAGTCCGGGGTTGAGATCTCCGCCCGGCTGCCGCACATCGGCGGCATCATCGACGATCTGTGCCTGGTCCGCTCCCTGTGGACCGAACAGATCAACCACGATCCGGCCCACACGCTCATGAACACGGGCTCCATTCTCGCCGGCCGCCCGTCGATGGGCTCCTGGGCGGTCTACGGTCTCGGCACGGAGGCCAAGGACCTGCCGGGCTACGTCGTGCTTGTCTCGAACGGCCGCGGCGGCCAGGCCCAGCCCATCGCCGCGCGGCAGTGGTCGGCCGGCATGCTGCCTTCGAAGTTCCAGGGCGTCAAGTTCCAGTCGGTCGGCGACCCGGTGCTCTACATCGACAATCCGCCCGGGATGAACGCCAGGCTGCAGCAGCACTCCGTCGAAGCGATCACGGCCCTGCAGCGCCTCGAGCAGCAGTCGCTCGGCGATCCCGAGGTGCAGACCCGCATCGCCCAATACGAAATGGCGTTCCGCATGCAGTCAAGCGTCCCCGGTCTGATGGACTTCGGCTCGGAGCCCGCCAGCGTGCTGGAAGCCTACGGCGCCAAGCCCGGTGACGGCTCGTTCGCCTCGAACTGCCTGCTCGCCCGGCGCCTGGCCGAACGCGGCGTGCGCTTTATTCAGCTCTATCACCGTGATTGGGACCATCACAACAAGATCAAAGAAGGCGTCGGCCACAAGACCGACGAAGTCGACCGTCCCACCGCGGCGCTGATCAAGGATCTCAAGCAGCGGGGCATGCTCGACGATACACTCGTCATCTGGGGCGGGGAGTTCGGCCGCACCCCGATGTCGCAGGGCGGCGACGGCCGCGATCATCACATCAAAGGCTTCTCGTATCTCCTGGCCGGCGGCGGCATCAAGCCGGGAACGGTCTACGGCGCGACCGACGAACTCGGCTACGCAGCGGTCGACAACCCGGTCAGCGTGCACGATCTCCACGCGACGATGCTCCATCTGCTCGGCATCAACCACCTGCGGCTGACGGTGAAGTATCAGGGCCTCGACGTGCGGCTCACGGGCATCAGCGGCGAAGTGGTCAAGGGGATTCTGGCATGACCCAATCGGTGGAAGCACTCTTCCTGGGCCATTCCGTCCGCAAGCTCGAACAGATGGAGCGGATGATTCAGGACCGGCTCCCGCTGTTCGCTCCGGACAGCCTCTGGCACAAGAGCGGGGCGGAAGCTAACTCGGTGGGCAACCTGGTGCTCCACTTGTGCGGCAACGTGCGCTACTACATCGGCCATGGCCTCGGCGGCCAGCCCAACGTCCGCGACCGCGCGGCCGAGTTCTCCTCGCGCGGCCATGACGACCTCGCTGGCCTGCTCCGTTCGACCGTTGGCGAGGCCGTGGCCATTCTGGCCGCGCTGCCGCCCGCGCGCCTCACCGAGGCGGCCCCGGCGGGACTTACCGTGCCCGCCGGAGTCACCACCGTGCTCGAACTCATCTACCAGATTGTCGGCCACTTCCAGCAGCACACCGGCCAGATCATTTTTGCGGCGAAACAGCTTTAGCCAGCGCTTCGACGGCCCAACTGGCGCCGGCCGCCGAGATCCACTGGTTGTAACCGAACGGGTAGCCGCTGTCCATCTTCGGCTGCAGCGGGTGCGCCCGCGTCTGCACGAACCAGGAGCCGTCCGGGTACTGGGTTCGTAGCAGATAGGCGATGGCCTTTGGGTTCGTTTCGTCAAGAGCCTGCAGGGCGATGCCGGTGGCGTAGGCGTCGGTGGGCAGATACGGCATCTGCGCCCAGCCGCCGTCCTCGCGCTGCGCCTGGCGCAAATCAGCGGCCGCCGCGCGAATCACCGCCGGAGGTGCCTGCCCCCAGCGCAGGCCCAGCAGCCGCAGCGCCTGCTCCTCGACGCCCACGGGCTTCTGCCGCTCAAGCCAGCGGCGCGCGCGGCCGGCGCGGCTGGCGAACTCTTCGGCGCGCCCCGGGATGGCGTAGACGGTAAAGGCGCGGACCGCGTAGGCGGTGAGGCCAATGTTGCTGTACTGCTGCGGAATGCGGTAGTTGTTGGTGCGGAGCGAACCGTCCGGCGCCTGGAGAAACGCGAGGTTCTGCACCTCGCTATCGGTGAGCTTGTCGGCCGGATACTGCTGCTTGGCGAGACTGTCGAGGACGTAGGCGGTGATATCCGGGACCACGAAGCCCGTACGCATCGCCGCGGTACGAATGGTTTCCATCGCCACCAGCACGCGCAGCTCCCGTCGCGCCGCCGCTTCATCAAAGCCGATACCATGTTCTTTGGCGATGGCGATGGCGCCGGCCGGCTGATGGTTGCTGTGGCAGCTTGTGCAGCCGCGCGTCTTCCAGACGGCCGGGCCGGTGGTCTGCAGCAGCGGGATGGCGCGGTCGAGCGCCTCGCGGACGGACTTGGCCGGCGCCGTGGAAGGCGCCGGGAGCTTTTCGGCCTCGCCGCTGCCGCCCGCCGCGCGCAGCGCTGCGGCGATGGGGCCGTTGTCAAAGCGCAGCGCGAGAGTCAGCGGTGTGAGGCCGTCCTCCTCCACCTGGTTCACCTTGGCCCCGGCCTTCAGCAGCAGGGCGACGGCGGCGGGGTCGCGGTCAAACGAGATCGCCGCGCGCGCCAGCGCCGTGTAGCCGCGGTTGTCGCGCAGGTCCACTTCGGCGCCGCGGCGGAGCAGCAGCTGCAGTAGCGGGACGTGGTGCCGGATGGCGGCGTTGTGCAGCGCGGTCTCCCCGCGGTCACCGCGCTGGTCGACGGCGGCTCCTTTGGCCAGCAGCAGTTCGGCGCAGGGCAGGCAGCTGACCTTGACGGTGCGGTAGAGCGCGGCGCTGCCGGGCGCGACTTTGGCCCCGGCGGCGAAGAGCGCTTCGAGCGTCGCTACGTCGCCGGCCTGCGCGGCCCGGTCGAGCGGGGTGATGCCCGCGCGGTTGGCCGCGTTGGGTTCGGCGCCGGCGGCGAGCAGCTGCTGGACGATAGCCGCGGCGCCGGGCCGGCCGGCGGCGACGAGCAGCGGGGTCACGCCATTGACGGCGGCCACGCCGGCGTTGGCGCCCTTGGCCAGCAGCAGCGCCGTCTTGGTCTCGTCAAAGACGGCGAAGTGCAGCGCGGTGTAGCCTTCGCGGTTGGCCGCGTTGACGTCCGCGTTGCGTTCGAGCAGGTTGCGCACGGCCGCGGCGTCGGCCGTCAGCACGGCGTACATCAGAGCCGTCGTCCCGTCGGCTTTCGCGGCGCGGGCGTCAATCGTGGCCGCGTCGCCCTCGCGCAGGAGCAGGAACGGATCGATGGCGAAGAGCGGCAGCGCGAACAGGGCGAGAAGGGTTCTCATGCTGCGCTATCCTATCAGGGCTGCAATGCAAAGACGAGCCTTCCTTGCCTCCCTGGGCGCCGCCGCGCTGGCCGCCGCCGCTCCCGCCAAGCCCAACGTGCTCTTTATCGCCGTCGACGACCTCAACGATTGGATCGGCTGCCTGGGCGGCCACCCCCAAGCCAGAACGCCCAACTTCGACCGGCTCGCCGCCATGGGGACGCTCTTCACCAACGCCCACTGCGCCGCGCCGCTGTGCAACCCTTCCCGCGCCGCGCTCATGACCGGGGTGCGCCCGTCCACCTCCGGCGTTTATGACAATAACCAGCCGTGGCGGAACTCGCCCGCGCTGGCCAAGGCCGTTACCCTGCCGCAACACTTCACGGCTCATGGCTACCGCGCGGTGGGCTCGGGAAAAATTTACCACGACTCCTTTCCCGATGCGGCCAGTTGGGCCGACTACTATCCGTCGAAGGCCAAGCAGAAGCCGGTCGACCCGCTGCCGCCGCGCGAATCGATGAACGGGCTCAACGCGGCCAATCTCGATTGGGCGCCGCTCGCTCAGCGGGACGAAGCGATGGGCGATTTTCAGGTGGTCGATTGGGTGATCGGGCAGATGAACACCCCGCGCGACCAGCCGCTCTTTCTCGCCTGTGGCCTCTATAAACCGCACCTGCCCTGGTACGTGCCCCAGAAATACTTCGATCTGTTCCCGCTCGATTCGATCGTGCTGCCAAAGATCAACGGCGACGATCTCGACGACGTCCCGCCCATCGGCCGGAAGTACGCCAAGCCGGACGGCGACCACAAGCTCATCACCGGCGCCGGACAGTGGAAGCAGGCCGTGCAGGCCTATCTGGCGTGCATCGCCTTTGCCGATGCGCAGTTGGGTCGCCTTCTCGATGCCTACGAAAAGAGCCCGTTCCGGCAGAACTCGGTAATCGTGCTCTGGAGCGACCACGGCTGGCACCTCGGTGAAAAGCTGCACTGGCGCAAGTTCTCCCTGTGGGAGGAGGCCACGCACAACGTGCTGATGGTCGTCGCGCCGGGGGTGACCAAGCCGGGCAGCCGGTGCGCTCGCACCGTCAGCCTGATGGACGTCTACCCCACACTCGTGGATCTGTGCGGCTTGCCCGCGCGGCAGGAGTTGGAAGGCGTCTCGCTGCGGCCGCTGCTTACCGACGCCAAAGCCAAGTGGGAGCGTCCGGCGGTGACCACCTATTTCCGGAACAACCATTCGGTGCGGAGCGAGGAGTGGCGCTACATCCGCTATGAGGACGGCAAAGAGGAGCTCTACGACCACCAGCAGGATCCGCTCGAATGGAAAAACCTCGCGGCCGATCCCAAGCTGTCGGCCGTGAAAGAGAAGCTCGCGCGTTGGCTGCCCGCCACCAATGCCGAAGCGATTCCGAAAGCCCGTTAGCCGGGCGCGGGAACTTGCTACGATATCCCGAGGAGAATCCGCCTATGAAACTGTTTACCTTGTTTGCCGCACTGACGATGACCGCCGGTCTCGCCGCGGCCGCCGAGAAGACGATGATGCATTGCTTTGCGTTCACGCCGATTGAAACGGCCAGCGAAGCCGACTGGAAGGCGTTCTACGCCGCCACCGACGCGCTGCCCAAGAACATTCCCGTCATCAAGATGGTGTGGGCCGGCAAGCTGCGCGCGCCCCTGGCGCAGTTCACCGTCGACGCCGAGTCCCGCAAGAAGCTGACCGGTGGGGAGAAGGACGTGATGGCGAAGGCCAACCGCGTCGTTCGCGCCTACGGCGCCTGCTTCGCCATGGAAGGCGGAGCCGAGTCGCTGAAGACCTACACCGCCAACCCCTATCACAAGGTCTGGATGGCCGCTTACGAGAAGGTTCGCGTCGCCGGCACCACCACCTACGACATCCTGCCTCAGTAACGTTCGCGCCGCAGCCGTTCTACGGACACCCCGGCCTTCGGCGGTGTCCGTAGACGGTTGGCTTCCGCCCGCAGTTTTCTCGCCATTCGTTTTTCCGTCTCCCGCTCCGCGCGCGCCTCGAGAATCATTCGCCGCAAGGATACGTTGCCCGCTCCGGCCTGTTCGATTCGTTCCTGCGCCCGGAGCAGCATCCCCCGCGCTCGCTCCGGCCTCGTGAGCATGGAAGCATGCCAAAGCGCCGTCGCGTGCGCAAATGGGTCGGCCTCAAGCAGCGGCAGATGGGCCTCCATCTCCGAGAGCGCCTCGGCGTGGCGACCCTGCCTCGCCCACAGCGTGGCGAGATTGAACCGCGTACGGGCAGCTGCAAACGTCCCCGGCCGGATTTGGCGCAGCGCTTCTTCGTAGGCCGCTTCGGCCTCCGGTAACCGGTCGAGCCCTTGCAGAATAATGCCCGCTCCGTTCAGCAAGTCTGCCGTCCGGTGGAATGCGAGTGCCCGCTCGCATTCCACCCAGGCTTGAGAAAACTCCTGTTGTTCCGCATACAGCGCGGCCATGTTCCCATGCAACACGGCCTCGTCCGCCGGATCTCGCTCCTCTGGCCGCAACTGCGCCGCCAGGCGCAGGGCGAAACGCCACCGGCTCTCTGCCACGTCGAACTCGCCGGCCCGCTGCGCACTGAGCGCTTGTGCGTTGGCCTTGACCAGTTGCGCGCGATCTGCCTTTTGCGCTCCGGCCGTCTGCGTTCCCAGAGTGGAGATCAGAACCAGACCAAGAGTCATTCTCATGCCCTGAGTCTGGCTGGCCGGGGTGGGGTAATCGTTTTCTCTGTTTCTTTATGGTGTTCAAAAAAAAGGAGTTATTTTTTGTGATGGCCTGTCACCGCCTGGACAAGCGGCCCCGGGCGGCATCCGGAGTGTGGTAGTGTATCGCGATGAACGGTCGATGGATTTTTGTAGTAGGCAGTGTGTTCTCCGGCTTGCTGGTCGCCCAGACCCAGTCCCGGTTGGCGGGACTGGTGAGCGACGACAGCGGTGCCGTTGTCGTCGGCGCGCGGGTGACGGCAAGGAATGTTCAGACTGGAGTGACGACCGCGGCGACTACCGGCGACGCGGGCAACTATCTGTTCCCGGCGCTGCTGCCCGGTGGCTATGAGGTCTCGGTCGAAAAGGCCGGCTTCAAGCGCGCGGTGCAGGCCGGCATCACGCTCGAGACAGGCATCACGCGCACCGTAGATTTGCGGCTTAGCGTCGGCGCCGTCTCCGAGACCGTCGAGGTCAAGGCGCAGGCGGCGCTGCTCGAATCGGAAACCTCCTCGGTGGGCCAGTTGATTGAGAGAACCACGGTGCTGAACATGCCGCTCGAGAGCCGGCGGACGGCGGGCCTGGTGCGCCTGCTGGGCGCGGTGACGTTTACTTCCGAGACGGGCGGCGAACAGGTGCCGATGTTCTCAATGGCCGGCGGACGGAGCCAGAACCAGATGTGGCAGCTCGATGGCGCCGTCGTGCAGAATATGTCGCTGGGTGTGGCACAGTTACAACTGAACCCGCCGGCCGAGTCGCTGCAGGAGTTCAAGGCGGAGATGAGTAACTTCTCCGCCGAGTTTGGCCGGGCCGGCGGTGGGCTCATCCTCATGACGACGCGGTCCGGAACCAATCAGTACCACGGCGCGGCGTATGAGTTTCTGCGCAACCAGGTGCTCGATACCCGGACCTTTTTCGCCCCGCGGAAAGCGCCGTTGCGCTACAACATCTTCGGTGGCTCCTTCGGCGGGCCTATCCGCAAGGACCGCATGTTCTTCTTTGCCAACTATGAAGGGGCGCGCCGGCGGGACGGCGTGACCGTTTCGGGGCTCATTATGCCGCACGCTCCCGAACGCAACGGGGATTTTTCAAACCGCCGGGACGTGGCCGTGCTCGACCCGGTCAGCGCGCAGCCCTTTCCTGGCAACGTAATTCCGGCGAGCCGCATTGATCCGATCGCGCGCCAACTTACCGCGCTGTATCCGGCCGCTAACGTCGCCTCCGATCTGACGCGGGCACCCAGCGCCAATTACACCGTGAACCTTTCCGATAAGCTGACGCAGGATTCGCTGACCACCCGTATCGACCACGCCCTCGGCAATAACGACCGCATTTTCGGCCGCTACAACTTCATCCGGGCGCCGCAGGACATCGCCAACGCCTACCCGGACCGGATTGCCGACACGCGGGCGGGCATCCGCGAGAATCAAGTGCAGGCGGCGCTCGGCTCGTGGATGCATAACTTCACCCCGGTGCTGCTCAATGAGGTCCGGTATGCCTATTCGACGCGTCTCGCCATCAACCGGGCGGCCGGCGCCGGGTCCGGCTTCAACGGAAAGATCGGACTGCGGGGCGTCGACGAATCCGCGTTCCCGATCATCGCCGTGACGGGCCAGTCCGGCTTCAGCGTTTCGCCGAACGAGCGCATCCAAACGCCGATTTTGACGCATCACCTGGTGGATAACCTCACCTGGATTCGGGGGAAGCATACCCTCAAGACCGGCTTTGAAATGCGGTACTCGCTGAACAAAGATGAGTTTTCGCAGTCAGGCGGCGGCAGCTTCACGTTTAACGACCGGGCCACCCGCAGCGGCATGGCCGCCTTCCTCCTCGGCTGGACCTCGAGCGCCGCGCAAAGCAAGCCGGACCTGCTGGAGGCCCGCACCGATTACTACGGTGTCTATGTGCAGGACGATTGGAAAGTCACTAAGAATCTGACCTTCAACCTGGGACTGCGGTGGGAGATCGATACCCCGCGCTGGGAGCGGATCGACAACCGCCAGAGCGGGTTCAACGGGACAGCGATGAACCCGGTGTCGGGCACGCCCGGGGTGGTTACCTTTTCCGGCCGGGACGGGCTTGGTAAGTATGCGCATCCGTTCGACCGCAACAATCTGGCCCCGCGGTTCGGCTTTGCCTGGAAGCCGGCGGCGCGGACGGTGGTGCGCGGCGGCTACGGGATCAACTATCTCGGCAGTTACTTCGGCGCCGTCGTCAACACGCTTTCGCAGGGTTTCGGGGTCAACTCGTCGTTCACTTCGCCGGACGGCGGCCTGACGCCGGCCTTTCTGTTCCGGTCCGGTTTACCGGCCGCTACCCGGGAGCCGATCGGGCCGGGCTGGGGCGCTGTTCGTATCGGACAGGCGCCGCGGTCGGCGCCGGACTTTATTGCGCAGAACCACGTTAACGGCTACTCGCAGCAGGTTAACCTGACGATGCAACGGGAACTGGCCGGTAACATGCTGTTTGAGGCGGCCTATCTGGGTAATCTGGGCCGCAAACTCGGCGGCGCGGCGGTGAACATCAACGTGATTCCCCTGGTCAACGGGCGCGGGCCGGCCGTGCAGAGCCAGACGGCGCGGCTGTTCCCGCAATTCAACGCGGTGAACCGGTTGACGCCGAACTGGGGCAGTTCCACTTACCACGCGATGAACCTGAAGGTGGAACGGCGCTACGCGAACGGATTCAATCTGCTCGCCAACTACACCTGGTCTAAGTTTCTCGATAACATCGAAGGCGGCAACGAGTTCGCGGGCGGCGAGGGGAATGGATATACGCACCCCGAACTGCGTAGCCTGGATCGTTCTTACTCGGGCAACGACATCCGGCACCGGTTCATCGGCTCGAGCGTGTACGAACTGCCGATTGGCAAGGGGAAGCCGGTGGATCCGGGCCATCCTGTCTGGAACGCTATCGTTGGCGGCTGGTCCCTTGGAACAATCGCCGAATTCTTCTCGGGGGCGCCGTGGGGGGCGATTGAGCAGACGAACCTGACCAACACCTTTGCCGGCAGTCCGCGGCCGAACCTGACGTGCGAGCCCCGGTTGGCCGGGGGAAGGACGCGGGGGGAGGCGTTGAATCAGTGGTTCAATACCGCGTGTTTCGCGGGCCCGGCGGTAGGCGCTTTCGGCAACGCGGCGCGGGCGCTGGGTTTCGGACCGGGTCAGGTGAACGTGGACCTGTCGGTGAATAAGCGGTGGGCGATCCGGGAGCGGTACGGGTTGCTGTTCCGGAGCGACTTCTACAACCTGCCGAACCGGCCGAACTTCACCGTCCCGGCCGCGGTGCGGGGCCGGGGCGACTTCGGGCGGATCACGTCGACGCGCGGCACCGGGCGCCAGATACAGCTCAGTATGCGCTTTGAATTCTAGGCGGATCGGCTCCTTAACAATCTTTAAAGAACTTCTCTTGGCCGTTCGCGTTTATCCCTACAGAGGCGGTTACCAACCGATCCCATGGAGAGGATTTCTCATGAAACTACGTTCCCTGTTACTTCCTGTATTTACGGCGGCGGTCGCTCTGGCGCAGCCGCCCGTTAACGAACTGAAGTCATTTCTAAACCTGACCGATGCCCAGGTGGCTTCGATTCAGGACGCCAACCGTTCGGCCCTGCAGGCCACTCGCGATCTGGCCGATAAGCTGCGGACTAACCGACAGAACCTGCGGAGCCTGTCGAGCCAGGCCAACCCGGACTCTGCGGCGGTGGGGCGCCTGGTCATCGAAGGGCAGAGCTACGCCAAGCAGATCGCCGAGGGCCGGGCCAAGGCGCGGCAAACCGTGTTGACGCTGCTGTCGGCCGAGCAGAAGACGAAGCTGAAGACGCTCGAAGAGGCCATGCAACTGCAGGGCGAGATCCGTGCGGCGCAGCGGTTGAATCTGATTGGTGGCGCGCCGGAAGGGCCCGAGGGACCCGGCGGCCCGGGCGGCCCCGGCATGCGCGGCCGGATGGGCGGTCCGATGGGCGGCGGCCATTTCGGCCACCATCGCGGCCAGTAAGCAGGCGCTCTCCGCCAACCCGGCGCGGTGCCGGGTTGGCGGATAATGCGAAGTGACATGTTCACCCGCCGCCATCTTCTTGCTCTCGCCGCCACGCCCTTGCTGGGTCAGGACGAGTCCGGTTTCCACGCGCTTTTCGACGGGCGCACGCTTCAGGGCTGGGAGGTCAAGGAAGGCCCCGAGTCCGCCTTTGCCGTTGAGGAAGGAGCCATTCTGGTCACCGAGGCCGCCAACTCGCCCACGTGGCTGGCCACCACGAAGACCTACGAGAACTTCGATCTCCGGCTCGAGTTCTTTGTCAAAGGCTGGATCGACTCCGGCATCTATCTACGGGCGCCCGAGCACGGTCCGGCCATCGACTGTGGCCTGTGCATCAAGATCTTCCACAAAGAGGAGAATCCGCCGAAGCCGGAGTCGATGGGCTCGGTGTTTCCGCACGTGGCCCCGCGTCTGGTGAACGTGAAGAGCAAAGGGGAGTGGAACTCGATGCGGATTCTGCTCGAGGGCTCCCGCTTGCAGGTCTGGACCAATGGCGCCATGGTGCAGGACCTGAACCTCAGCGAGCACCCCGATCTGCGCTACCGTTTGACCTCAGGCCGTATCGGTTTGCAGTCGCTCAGCTATCCCATCCGGTTTCGCAATCTCCGCGTCAAGGAGTTACCCGGCGCTATTGCGTGGCAGTCGCTCTACAGGGAGCCGGCCGATTTTGAAAAGAACTGGTTTGTCGAAGAGGGCAAGGCGAAATGGCTGCCGCTCGGCCCGATCTTTCGGACCGACTACAACGGCCATCTGGCGACCAAGGTCAAGTACAAAGACTTTGTGCTCGAGACCTACGTCCGGGCGCGTAAGCATTCAAACGGCGGCATCTTCTTCCGCTCAGAGGGATCGGGGCAGAAGCCGCACTATGAGATCCAGATCCACGACGTTGAGGGCGCGGTGTATCCGACGGGATCGCTCTATGGCATCCAGCGGGCGAAGTATCCGCGGCTTGTGCCCGAGCAGTGGTTTCTGTTCCAGGTGTTTGTGAAGGGGCCGCACTGCGTCATCCGTATCAACGGAGAAAACGTAGTGGACTACGCTAAGTTGGATCGGCTCGAAGCGGGCCATGTGCTGCTGCAGGCCCATCAGAGTGCCAGTTGGATTGAGTACAAGCAGCTTCGCATCCGGGAGATTTAGGCCATGTCCCAGCCTGCTCCGTTAGCCTATCTCAGCGCACAACTCGACGAGGTTCGGGCGGCGGGAGCCTTTCAGCGCCTGCGGGAACTGGAGGGCCCGTGCGAACCCATTAGCCGGTATGACGGGCGGGAGGTGATCAATCTCGCCTCGAACAACTACCTCGGATTGGCGAATCATCCCAGGTTGAAGGAGGCGGCGATTGCTGCTACGCGCCAATTCGGAGTAGGGTCCGGGGCAGTGCGGACCATCTCGGGCACCATGGCGATGCATCTGGAGTTGGAGCGGCGGATTGCGGCGTTCAAGAACGTGGAGGCGTGCGTGGTCTTCCAGTCCGGCTTCACGGCGAACGCGGGTACGGTATCGGCGGTTCTTGCCAAGGAAGACCACATCATCTCTGACGAGTTGAACCACGCAAGCATTATTGACGGCTGTCGCCTGTCGCGGGCAAAGATTCACGTCTTCCGCCACGCCGATGCCGGCGACGCGGAGACCAAACTGGCGGCACTCGACGGCGTGCCCGGCCGCAAGCTGCTGATCACCGACGGGGTGTTCTCGATGGATGGCGACATCGGCCCGCTGCCGGCGCTGGTCGAGTTGGCCGGCCGCCATGGGGCCATCATGATGGTGGATGACGCGCACGCCTCCGGGGTGCTGGGGCGCAACGGCCGCGGGACGGTGGACCACTTCGGGCTGCATGGCCGCGTGGACATTCAGGTGGGCACGTTGTCGAAGTCGATCGGGGTGCTCGGTGGTTATGTCTGCGGGAGCCGGGACCTGATTGACTACCTGCACCATCGCGCACGGCCGTTTCTGTTTTCGACCTCCCATCCGCCGGCTGTTACGGCGGCGTGCCTGGCGGCGTTCGACCTGCTCGAGCGGGAGCCGGAGCGGATTGCGGCGCTCTGGGAGCATACGCGCTACTTTCAGGCGGAACTGAACCGGTTGGGATTCGATACCGGTCGCACGGAAACGCCGATTACGCCGATTCTGGTCGGCGACGCCCGGACGGCGCACGCGTTTTCGGCGGCGCTGTTTGAGAACGGACTGTTGGCGACGGGCATCGGGTTTCCAACCGTGCCCGAGGGCAAGGCGCGCATCCGGACGATTGTTACGGCGACCCACACGCGGGCACATCTGGACCGCGCCCTGGAGATTCTCGCGCGGACGGGAAGGTCGATGGGCCTGCTAAGGTCTTAGGCCTAGATTCGCCCGGGTCGCCTAAAGCTTTTCTCCGTTTCGTCCGATATCCTGCCCATGGTCCAGGATTATCTCCGACCTCGGCTCGAGGTGCTGCGCAACAATCAGAACCCGGATGGCGGCTGGGCGTATTTCCCTGGGAAGCGCTCCTGGCTGGAGCCGACAGCGTATGCGCTGCTTGCCCTGCACCGGGAGGCGGAATCGGAGGCGTGGCAGAAGGGTTGGCGTCTGCTGCGGTCGTGGCAGCGCCCGGATGGGGCCTGGCAGGCGAATGGGCAGGTCGCCGAGCCGCACTGGTCTACGGCGCTGGCCGTGACTCTGCACTGTTCGCAGCGGGTTTATGACGATTCGTTTCAACGGGGCGTGGCATGGCTGTTGGAGTGTTCCGGGGCCGAGTCGAGCCTGCTGGTTCGCATGATGACAATGGTCGGGCTGTCCAAGTTAGGGAACGATCCAAAGTATCGGGGCTGGCCGTGGCGGCCGGATACCACGGCTTGGATCGAGCCGACGGCGCATACGCTGGTGGCGCTCAAACGGGCCGCTCCGCAGGTGCGGAACGCGGCGCTGTCGCGGCGGGTAGCGCTCGGCGAAGGAATGATTCTGCGTCGCCGTTGCAGCGACGGTGGTTGGAACTACGGGTCGCGCGCCGCGCTGGGCATCGACCTGCCGTCTTATCCGGAAACGACGGCTCTGGCGCTGCTTGGCTTACAGGGGAGCCGCGAGGCGGACCTGTCCGACGCGGTACGCCACGCCTCGCAACTCTGGCAGAGTAGCCGTTCCCGCTGGTCGCGGGCGTGGCTGGCAATCAGCCTGCGGCTCCTGGGTACCGATTTACCGAACGAACCCACCGACCAACCGGTAGCGAAAGACCTGATTCTGAATGCTTTGGAGGTTCTGGCCGCGGCTGATGGCGGTTTCCGCCACTTCCGGCCCGAGGGGAAACCCTCGTGAAACCCTGTATGGCGAGACGCGCGCTGACTGCGGCTTTGGCCGCCGGGTTGACCTCCTGTCAGAAGACTGAGCGGAAGATCTTTGACGGTACTTCGCCGGTGGCGGTCCTGCGGGCCAAGAGCTACCAGACCGAACTGACGGACACCATTCTCGAAGGCATCCGGCTATGTGGTTTGGACGTGAAGGGCAAGACCGTGCTGCTCAAGCCCAATCTGGTGGAGTTTGATGCTTCGACGGCGATCAACACCGATGTGGCGCTGGTAGCGGCCGCCCTGCGGGCCTTTCGGTCGCTCGGTGCGGCCTCGGTCACCATTGCCGAAGGTCCCGGTCACCGCCGCGATACGCTCGGAGTGGCCGACGAAGCGGGGTACTGGAAAGGAATCCGGGGCTTCGAGGACCAGTTTGTCGACCTGAATCGCGACGATGTCAGCCCGGTAGCGAATTTTGCCAACGAGAAGCAGTTTTTCCTCCCCAATACGGCTTTGGGCGCGGATCTAATCGTCTCCATGCCCAAGATGAAGACGCATCACTGGGCGGCGGCGACCCTGTCGATGAAGAACCTGTTCGGGCTGGTGCCCGGGGCGGTTTATGGCTGGCCCAAGAATACGCTGCACTACATCGGCATCGACAACTCGATTGTGGCGCTCAACCGGCAGTTCCGCAAAACCTTCGCTATCGTCGACGGGATTGTGGGAATGGAAGGCAACGGGCCGATCCAGGGACAGGCCAAGGACGTTGGTTTGCTCGTTTTCGGGCAGGATCTGAGGGCCGTCGATGCCACCTGCTGCCGGATCATGGGGATCGATCCGGCGAAAGTCGCCTACCTGCAGCAGGCTGCGGATCTGGGAGCGATTGCGGCGAACCAGATTCACCAGCGGGGAGAAAACCCGCAAGCCGTACGCAATGATTTTCAGCTGATTTCGGAGTTCGCCTCTTACCGGCTTACCCCGGATGCGAATACCAAGAAAGGATAACCCTTCATGTCTGTCTCCTACCAAACGAACTCCCAGTCGGTTGAAACTTCCGCGGCGGATCCCGCGCTGCTACTGGCCGGTCCCTGGTCCGGGCTGGCGGGCGGCGAAGGCGGGAGTGCCTCGGTCGTGATTCTGGGCGCCGGGCCCGCCGGGCTCACGGCTGGCTATGAATTGAATCGCGCCGGGATATCCTCCGTGATCCTCGAAAAAGATCAGGTTGTCGGTGGGATCTCGCGTACGGCGGAGTACAAGGGATACCTGTTTGACATCGGCGGCCATCGGTTCTTTACCAAGGTAAGTTTGGTCGAGAAGATGTGGCTCGAAGTATTGGGTGGCGACTTCATCTCCCGGCCCCGCCTGTCGCGAATCTTCTACAAACGGAAGTTCTTCAGTTATCCGCTCGAGCCGCGGAATGCTTTGTTCGGCCTCGGCATTCTTGAGGCGGCGCACTGCGGTTTGAGCTACCTTTGGGCCCAACTGTTCCCGCAGAAACCGGAGAACGATTTCGCCACCTGGGTATCCAACCGGTTTGGCCGGAGACTATTCAAAATCTTCTTTGAATCCTACACCGAGAAGGTGTGGGGCATGAAGTGTCAGAACATTCAGGCCGAATGGGCGGCCCAGCGGATCAAGGGGCTGTCGCTGTACACCGCCGTCAAGAACGCGCTGTTCCCGCCCAGGAACCAGGCCAAGGGCGAGGTCATCAAGACCCTGATCCATGAGTTCCAATACCCGCGGCGGGGCCCCGGGATGATGTGGCAGCGCACGCGGGAGATTCTTGAAGCGGCCAACTCGAAAGTCGTGATGAATGCCTCGGTCGACCGGATCTTCTGGGAACCGGGCCGCATTGTGGCCGTCGAAGCCGGCGGCCGAAGGTACGAGGGTTCGCATTTCATCAGTTCGCTCCCCATCCGGGAGTTGATCGCCAAGCTTGACCCTCCTCCTCCGCCCGAACTCCTGGCGGCCGCGAACGATTTCAACTACCGGGACTTCCTGACCGTGGCGCTGATTATCCGGGGCACGGACCTGTTTCCCGATAACTGGATCTATATTCACGAACCCGGCGTCAAGGTCGGCCGCATTCAGAACTTCGGAAACTGGAGTCCGGAGATGATTCCGGAACCGGACCGCTCCTGCCTCGGACTCGAGTATTTCTGTTTCGAAGGTGACGGATTGTGGAGCTTGACTGATGCCGAACTGGTAGACCTGGGCCGGCGCGAAGTGGCTCAACTGGGTCTGGTGAAGGCCGAAGACGTGCTCGACGGGTGCGTGGTGCGGATGCCGAAGGCCTATCCGGTCTACGACGCGGTCTACAAGCGCGGCATCGCCGCGGTACAGCGGTTTCTGGCTGAGGTTCCGAACCTGCAGTTAGTGGGGCGGAACGGCATGCATCGGTACAACAATCAGGATCACTCGATGTTGACGGCCATGCTGGCTGCCCGGAACATCGTGAGTGACCTGACCGGCCAGGGTCCGCGCTACGACCTCTGGCGGGTGAACGTCGACGAGGAGTATCACGAGGGTGGGGCGCTGCAGGAAGAGGAAGAGCTGCGCAAGCTCGAACAGACGCAGCCCTTGGTGCCAACCGCCATTCGCTAGGACCCGGGCCGCCGCCGCGAAGAACGCCAGGTTCTGGCTTCTTCGCGGGTTAATCGGCTACTCCAGCGATGGGGATATCGTGACGCCGCCCACCTTAGCTTTGCCGACTTACCCGGCAGACCCCGCCGGCCTGCAACTCCATGGACCGCGAGTGCTATCCTAAAATAAGTGGCCAAGGCGAGACTTATCCTCGCGATGTTTTTTCTGCTGCTGGCAGCGGTTTCGACCCCGTGGTGCGCCGCCGACTGTGTGGCGCAAGCGCTCACCGCGGCTACCTGCCATCACGAAGACGCTCCCAAGGTTTGTGATGATCCCAGCACGGTAGTCCCCGACGCCGCGCTAGGGCCCGTGCACTTCGACGCTCAGCCCCCGCTGGCCATTGCTGTCCCGATCCTCGTCTCGCCGACCTTCCGTCCGTACGGCGCCAACCCGCCCCGGCCACCCCTTCGACTCTGATTCTCCACCCCCAGCGGCCCTCACCCGGTTCCCCCGCAACCCCCATTGGAGAATCCATGCCTTTCGATCGCCGCGGCTTTCTCGGCCGCCTTTTCGCGTCGGCTACCGCCCCGGCCGTAGCCGCCCCTCCTTCCGCCGTCCCGGTTCCGGTCCAGACCCCGGACCTGCCCAAGCTACCCCACAAACTCGTCGATGGCGTCAAGGAGTTCACCCTCATCGCCGAAGTGATCCGCACCTCCATCTGCCCAGGCCGCATCCTGGACGGCTGGGGTTTTAACGGCTCGATTCCCGGCCCCCTGATTGAGGCCAACGAAGGGGACCGCCTCCGGATTATTGTCGAAAACCAGTTGCCGGAGATGACCGGCATCCACTGGCACGGCCTTGAAATTCCCATGGAGGTCGATGGCTCCGTCGGCCTGGGCATGGACCCGATTCCCCCTGGCGGCCGCCACGTCTACGAGTTCACCGCCCGGCAAAATGGCACTTTCTTCTACCATTCGCACTTCCCGATGCAGGAGATGATGGGTCTCATCGGCATGTTCGTCCTCCATCCGGCGCAAGCCCATACCCCGCGGGTCGACCGCGACTTTGGCTTCGTTTTGCAGGAATGGGATCTCAAGCCCAACAACCCGGTCCCCAACTCCCTCGCCATGGAGTTCAACTGGCTCACCCTGAACGGCAAGGCGGGCCCCGACACCACGCCCATGATCGTCCGCCAAGGCGAACGCATCCGCATCCGGATCGTCAATATGGGCATGGATCACCACCCCATCCACCTGCACGGTAACCAGTTCTTTATGACCGGCACCGAAGCGGGCCGCCGTCCGGAGGCGACCTGGTATGCCGAAAACACCATCATCGTCGGCGTTGCGCAGGCCCGGGATATCGAGTTTGACGCCAAACACCTCGGCGACTGGATGCTCCACTGCCATTTGCCGCATCACATGATGAACCAGATGGTCCCCATGGTCGGCCCGGCCATGCACCATCCGGTCCACAGCAAAGTCCCCGGCTATCCCCAGGATATGTGGATGCCGGATGACGAGATTTACAACGACAAGCCGGAAAACTTCGGCCTGCGCAAAGGCTGGTCCGGCGCCATGATGGGCATGATGACGATGGTCCGCGTCGTCACGCCGCAGCGGTACGACCAGATCGAGGCCTTGCGGAAAAATCCGCCGAAGGTAACCCTGCCCAAGGGCGAAGCGCACCAGCATCAGCACGGGGAGGGGAAGTAGCATGACGCTCCTGCTGCTCGCGCTCAACCTGCTCGACTTGGAAAAGCTAGCCGTGGCGCACAACGCCGCCTACCAGCAAGCCGTCATTCAGCTGCGCATCGCCGAAGGCCAACGGCAACAGGCCGGCCTCTATCCCAATCCTTCCATCGGCTTCAACAGCGAGCACAACTCGCCCAATCCCGCCGTGCGCTGGGGCTCCAACGGCGGTTTCCTCAGCCAGCGCATCGTCACCGGCAACAAGCGCGGCATCGAAAAGGCCATCGCCGACCGGGAGGTCGACGAGGCGCGCGCCCGCCGGGATCTGGCCCGTTTCGAGCTGACCGGCCACCTCCGGCGGCTCTACTACCAGGCGCTTGGCGAACAACAATCGCTCGCGGTCCGCGAGCAGCTCGCCAAAACCGCCACCGAAACTGCCGGCGTCTTCCGGCAGCTGCTCAACACCGGCCTCGCCGATGAGCCGGATGTCCTCGCCGCGGACGTCGAAGCCCAGCGGGCCGAAGTCCGCCTTTCGCAAGCCCGGCTCGCCCTCGCACGCACCCGGCAGCAGCTCACGGCCCTCGTCCAGCAGGAACTTGGCGCCGAACCGCTCGATGGCGATTTCTTCGCGCTACCCGCCCTCGAACGCGCCGCCGTCTGGTCGCTCATCGAAGCCGAAAACCCCGAGTTCACGCTCCCCGGCATCTCCATCCGCCGCTCCGAACTGCAGCTGGCCCAGGCTCGCCAGGCGCGCATTCCCGACCTCTTCGCCCGCGGCGGCGTCCGCTATAACCGCGAGCTGAGCGAGATCACCCGGGGCGCCATTGGTCCGGAAGGCATCTTCGATCTCTCGGTCGAGCTTCCGCTCTTCAACCGCCAGCAGGGCGCCATCGCCGCGGCCAAGGCGATGCGGGCCCGCGCTGCTCTCGAGCCGGCCCGCGTCCGCCGCTCCGTCGATAGCCGCTTTGCCGAAGTCTGGCAGGCCTACGAGCAGGCCCGCACCGCCGCCCAGCGCTACCAGCGGGAGATGCTGCCGGCCACCGAAAAGGCCCTCACCCTCTACCGCGCTAACTACAAGGCGATGTCAGGTAGCTATCCCAATGTTCTCCAGACGCAGCGGACCTACTTCCAACTGCAGGAGGAGTATCTCGAAATCCTGCAGTCCGGCTGGGCCGCCGTAGCCGTCCTCGATGCCCGTCTCGTCTCCTATAACCCGTAAAACTCGGCCGCCGTCCCGCCCAGAATCTGCTCCCGCACCGCCATCGGCAGCGGGCCCAGACTCTGGGTAAACGCGGCAAGACGCTCCTTCCAACTCACCTCTCCGGCCGGCCAACCGGAAGCGAACATCACCCGCTCCGGCCCCGCCATCCGCATCGCCCGCGCCATGCGGGCCTTTTCGGCCGCCGTAACCGGCAGCGCAAACCCGGTCAGCTTCAGATAGAAATTGCCGGGTAACTCCTCAACCGTATCGGGAACGCCGTCGAGCGCCACCCGCCGGTTGCGCACCTGGCTCACCTCAGCGTATCGGTCGGCGGGCCACTCGAGCGCTAATCCTTCCGGTAACTGCTCCGGCGCGATCCCATAGACGCTCTTCACCAGCGGATGCCGCACCACTTCCCGGGGAATGATGGCCCGAATGTAAGGCCACTGTGCGGCGATCCGGACCGCCTCAGGGAAATCGTCGGTTAAGTAGATACTGCCGTCAAACCGGTTACGCCGCAAAATTGTGGCAAGCCATGCCGCATCCTGCGCGGGCGGCAGAAATCCATGCTGGGCATCAATCCGCAGTGGGTTTTTCTCCTGTTGTCAAAATGTTAGACTTGGTGACAAGTTGGTTACGTTCCAGTCTCCAGGAGTCTCCTTTTGTATCACTCACTTTTGCGTCTGTTCCTCTTTGTGGTTTTCGCCTTGGTCGCTGCTCATGGCCAGGTAACCACCGGCACGATTTTAGGCACCGTCACCGATTCGTCCGGCGCCGCCGTAGCCGGCGCCAGCGTCTCCGTTCTCGAAGTTAATAAGAATACCACCAGCCGCACCGTTACCGACGAAACCGGCACCTTCAACGTGCCGTTCCTCGTGCCCGGCATCTACACGATCTCGGTCGAAAAGGCCGGCTTCAAGAAGGGCGTGCAGCAGAATCTGCCCCTCGAAGTTGACCAGAAGGCTCGCGCTGACTTCCAACTGGCCGTCGGCAATGTGTCGGAAACCGTAGAGGTGACCGCCGCCGCCCCCCTCGTCCGCTCCGAATCGGCCGAACTCGGCGAAGTGATCGGCACCCGCGCTGTGCGCGAACTGCCGCTCAACGGCCGGAACTTCGCGCAGCTCGTCTATCTCAACCCCGGCGTTACCCCCGGACAGGCCGGAGAGAATCTCTCCGGCGCCTCCACGTTCAACCCGCGCGGCCCCTCTAACTTCAACGCGCTCGGCAGCCGCGCCAACACCAACGCCTGGCTCGTCGATGGTATCGATAACAACGAATACACCTTCAATACGGTCGTCGTCGCGCCCTCCGTGGAATCGGTGCGCGAGTTCAAAACCCTGACCGGCGTCTTCTCCGCCGAGTTCGGCCGCGGCGCCGGCGTCGTCTCCATCTCGACGCAATCCGGCTCGAACGAGTTCCATGGCAACGTCTTTGAGTTCCATCGCAATCACGTCCTCGATGCCCGCAACGTCTTTGCCCCGGCTAACCAGCGCAAACCGGTCTTCCGGCAGAATCAGTTCGGCGTCGCCGTTGGCGGTCCGGTGATTATTCCGAAACTCTATAACGGCAAGAACAAGACCTTCTTCTTTTTTGACTACGCCGGCCTCCGCACCGCGCGCGGTATTGCCACGGTCAACACGGTTCCCACTGCGCCCATGCGCAACGGCGACTTCAGCCAGTTGATCGCCGCCGGCGGGCCGAATCTGACCATCTTCGACCCCCGCAGCACCCGTTCCGTCGCCGGCTCGAACACCCCCGTGCGGGACCCCTTCCCCGGCAACATCATGCCGGCCTCCGCCATCAACCCGGTGGGCCGCAACGTGCTCAGCATCTATCCGACGGCCAACGCCCCCGGCCGTGTCAACGGCCTGTTCGACAACTTTACCAGCGTGCCGAACCGCCGCGTGGCGGACAACGTCTACACCGGCCGTTTCGACCACGTGGTCAGCGCCAAAGACAACATCTTCTTCCGCTACACCTACAATAACTACAACCTGCAGGCCCCCCAGGGCCAGTCCAACTGCTGTCTGCCCACCCCCGCCGACGCCGCCTCCCGGTTCACCCTCGGACCGTTCGTCGCCGGCCTCCAGGACACCATCCTTACCACCCAGGGTTCGGCCTTCAACTGGACTCGGATCTTCAAGCCCAACCTGCTCCATGAGTTCCGTGCCGGCTTTGCCCGCACGAACCCCATTACCACGCAGCAGGATATTGGCATTAACGCCGCCTCCTCGCTGGGGATTCGGAACATCAACCTGAACCGCCAGTCTTCTGGTATCCCGACCATTAACATCGCCGATATCACCGGTCTGTCCGGCGGCCCGGCCTTCCTGCCGGTCAATCCCCTGCAGACCCATTACCAGCTCGACAGCGCCTGGAACTGGACCGTCGGCCGGCACACCCTCAAGTTCGGCTGGCACATCGTCCGGCGCGACGCCCAACCCTTCGTCAACGAAGCGGTTCGCGGCAACATGAACTTCAACCGCGCGTTCACGGCCAACCCGGCCAGCCCGGCCACCTCCGGCTTCGGCCCGGCCTCGCTGCTGACCGGCTTCATGATCAGCGGCAACCGTTCCGGGTTGTTCGAACCCTTCTATCTCCGCATCTGGGAGAACTCGCTCTACTTCCAGGACGACATCAAGCTCAGCCGCCGCCTGACCCTCAACATCGGCGTCCGCCACGAAGCCTTCCTGCCCGAAACCGAAAAGTACGACCGTCTGCCCAACTTTGATCTCGGCCAGCTGCGAGTCATCTACGCTGGGGAAAACGGCGTCTCGCGCACCGCCGGCAAGCAGGCCAACTGGAAAAACCTCGGCCCCCGCCTCGGCCTGGCCTACGACATCACCGGCAACGGCAAAACCATCATCCGCGCCGGTTACAGCCTGGTCTACTTCCCCGATCCGGTTACCGCCAACGGGCAGATCGGCCTCAACATCCCCACGTTCTTCACCCAGTCGCTCGTCTTCCCCGATTTCCCGGTCGGCATGCAGGGCGTGGCGACGATCGATAACCCCTTCCCCCTGCCTCAGGCCGTCAAGCCCCGGACTACCGCGGAACTGAACGGCCTCAACCCGTCCCCCCGCATCAACGGCCATTCTTTCCTGAATCGGACGCCCTACATGCAGACCTGGACGGCCAACCTCCAGCGCCAGTTGACCAACTCGCTCATGATCGAGGCCGACTATGCCGGCTCCACCGGGATGAACCTCGCGCAGGCCTACAACCCGAACGAAGTCCAGCCCGGCCCCGGCGCCCTGGCTCCTCGCCGGCTCCTGCAGCCGCTGAACAACGTCAACAATATGTTCTTCGTGGAATGGCGCGCCCGCAGCTCCTTCCACAGCATGCAGTTGAAGGCCACCAAGCGCTATGAAAACGGCCTGCAGTTCCTGGCCGCTTACACCTGGGGCAAGTCGCTCGACTACACCGGCTCGGTCGGCAGCGGCGGCGGCGCCTCCGGTGGCCCGCAGACGGTCACCTGTCTCGATTGTAACCGCGGCCCTTCAGGCTTCGACGTCCGCCACCGCGCCGTCTTCAGCTACGTCTACGACCTGCCGTTCGGCAAGGGCAAGAAGATGGACGCCGGCAACCGCGTGGTGAACAGCGTCATCGGTGGCTGGCAGATGAGCGGCATCACCACGCTCACCACCGGCCGTCCCTTCACCCCCGGCCTCGCCGCCGGCGTCAATAACGGTGCTCCGAGCTGGCCGAACCGCCTGGCTTGCTCCGGCAAACTCGATAACCCGGTCCCGGACCGCTGGTTCGATCCGGGCTGCTTCGCCGCCCCGCCGGCCTTTACCTACGGCAACGTCGGCCGCGGCATTCTCTATTCGCCCGGCAACGTAAACTTCGACACTTCGTTTGTGAAGAACAACCGCTTCGGCCCCAGCGAACGGTTCAACGCGCAGTTCCGTTTTGAGGCCTACAACCTGTTCAACACCCCGTACTTCGGGTTCCCCAACGCGTCCATCGGTTCTCCCACCGCCGGCCGCATCACCTCCACTGTCGGCGAAAATCGGAGTCTTCAACTCGCGCTCAAGTTCGAGTTCTGATTCCGACCCGCCCGCCAGTCTCGCTTTACCGTATGCCTCCTTCGCGGGAGGCATACGGTTTTTCCGGCTTCTTTCGCAGTTCCATCCGCCGACTGCGCTACTCCGCATGGTGACGCTCCGTTCGCTTTCCCCGGTCGCTCTCCTGGTCTGCCTCGTCCTGGCGGGTTCCCTCCCTGCTCAGTCTCCCTCCCGTCCGCACTGGTTTCAGGAGTTCCCCGCCGCAGAGCCGCTGCGGATCTCTGATGCTGCCATCGGCGACCCGGGCGTGGTCTGGGTTGCCGCCGAGCAAGGCATCCTTCGCTTCGACGGCGTGCGGTACCATCGCCTTGCCTCTTATCCCTTCGCCCGGGCGACCTTCGTGTCTGCCGCGGTCGGCCACGTCTGGGCCGGCGGAGCCGCCGGTCTGGCGCACTTCGCGAACGGTGCCTGGCGGATGATCCACCGCCAGCCAGTTACCGCCTGGCAGCGCACCGCGGGCGGATTCTGGTCCGCCAGCGACAATAGGCTCACCCTGCGCTCCGCCAACGGAGAGGTCGTGGCGGTTCATCCGGCGCCCTCTCCGGCCACTGCCCTCGCCCTGCAGCGGGACCGGCTCTGGTTCCTGCGCGCGCGGCAACTCTGTTCTGTGCCCGCCGATGGCCGCGGACCGCTCGTCTGCCAGGCGCAGTCCATGGCCATCGGCGATGGGGCAAGTCGCCAGGTGTTGGCCCGGCTCACCTCTATTCAGCAGCCCACCACCGTGCTGGCGGACCTCCTCTTCTCGCCCGCCGGCCGCCCCTGGTGGATCCGTGCGGAGCTCCCGCCTCCAGGCATCGCCTCCTGGACCGCCCAGCCCATCAGCGACATCTGCGAGCTGTTCGTGGACGAGTCCTCCCGCTGGATCTGCGCCGATGACCGTTTGGCTCTCTCCCGGCGGGACGAAGCCTGGGAGTCCTGGTCGGATCGCACCGCCCCGGGCATCAAAGCGTTCTGGTCCGATCCGCGCCCGGGAAACCACGCCGGCCGCCCTCTGCTGGCTTTCGGGCGCAACGGCGTCTCCCGTCTCGCGCCCTCCTCCCGGCAATGGGTCCGCCTGCCGAATCTGCCGGTTCTCGACGTTCGGGCGATGCTCGATGACGGCTTCGGCGGTTACTGGCTCGCGACGATGCAGCGGGGCCTTCTCCGGGTTGATGCCAGGGGAACCCCGCTCGAACAGCTTCACCCTTGCCACTCCCTCGATACCTACCGTCTGCTCGTTCGCGACTCCTCCGGCCGCGTGTGGATTGGCGGCAAAGATCCCGGCTGTTTCTTTGAACTCCGCGGCCGCCCCGGCGCCTGGAGTCTCCTCCCCCAGACGCTGCCGGGCAACAACCTGCAGGCTGTCGCCCTCGCCGAAGATCCCGATCAGCAGCTCTGGGTGGGCTATGAAGACGGGCTGGCGCGGCGGGATGCGCAAGGGCAATGGCAGCCCGTCGTCACCACCCCCCCGGTCGGTCTCGTCCGCGAACTGCTCATCACCTCGCGCGACGTGCTCTGGGTGGCCCACCGGCGCTCCGGCTCGTTCACCCGCCTCGAGAGAACCGGCGACGGCTGGCGCGCTACCCCGCACGAAGTCAGTGACCAGCCCGGCGATACCTACTTCCTGCGCCGCGATTCGCGCGGCTGGCTCTGGCGGGGGTCGGATGGCGCCGTCTGGGTCTCCCGCACCGGCCCGGACCAACCCCAAAGCGCACAGGCCGCTTCGGCCCGGCGCGAGCAGACGAGAAATTCGCCCCTCCTGCCGGGACCAAGCGAGTCCGTTGTGCGCGATTCTTCAGAAAGCGCACAGGCCGCGCCGGCCCGGCACCAACGGGCGAGGAACTCGCCCCTCCTGCCGGGACCAAGCGAGTCCGTTGTGCGCGATTCTTCAGACGACTGGGTCCGGCTCGATAAACGCAGCGGCGTTCCCGTCGGGGAAGCCAATCTGGGCGGCTTCCACGAAGACGCCGCCGGCTTCGTCTGGCTGGCCGGCGTCGAGGGTATCGTCCGCATCAAGCCGGATCCTTCCTGGTTTCTGGCGCCCTCCGCTGCGCCTCTCCTGGCGCGGGTGGCGATCCCGGGCCGGGAATGGCTCGATGCCGGTTCCATGCCCCGGGAGTTCCCCGCCGGCGTCTCCCGCATCACCTTCGAATGGAGCACCCTCCGCGCCTCCCCCTTCCGCTCCGTGCCCATCCGGTTCCGCTGGGCGCCCGATGGCCCCTGGCAGTCCGCTCCCGACGCCCGGGCCGTGCTGGACCAGCCGGCCGCCGGCAGCTATACCCTCGAAGCAGTCTTCACCGGCGAAGGGCAGCCCCCCGTTGCCAAATTCTCCTTTCGCGTCGCCCGCGGCGCCTCCCCGCTGCCCGGGTGGTTCCCCGGGGCCGCCGCGGCCACGCTTCCCCTGCTCTGGTGGGGATGGCGGCGCCGGGAGTGGGTCCGCTACCGCCTCTCCAAACTCCTCTATCTGGCCAAGGTGCGCGGCTACAAACTTCTGCCCTCCGAGGGGAGACTCACTGGCCGGGTCCTGCTCTCCCGCTATTCCGTCGGCGAATTGCATGCCCAGGGTGGATTCGCCCGCGTCTATCGGGCGTCCGACAGCGAGAACTCCCACCAACCCATCGTCCTCAAAGTACTCAGTCGCACCGACGCCAACCACGACGAACTGCGCCGCCGCTTCTCCCAGGAGGTCGCCGCGCTCTCCTCGGTGAGCCATCCCCACATTCCGCCGCTGCTCGACTCCTTCGTCACCTCAACCGGTGAGCCCGCCCTCGTCCTGCCCTTCTACGCCGGCCCCTCCCTCCGGGACCTGCTGCGGCTCCAGGGCCCCCTGGCCCCGGCCCGGGTCGCCCTGTTGGCCGAACAGATCGGCCAGGCTCTGCTCGCCTTCCACGCCAAAGGACTCATCCACCGCGATGTCAAACCCGACAATATCCTCTACCGCGATCCGGACCACGTCATGCTCCTCGACTTCGGCGCCGCCACCTCCCGCGGCGCCGTCGGCGAGGTCGAACACACCGGTACCATCACCGGCTCCCTGCACTACCTCGCCCCGGAGCGCCTCCTCGGCCAATACTCGCCGGCAAGCGACCTGTTCGCCCTCGCCGTCGTCCTGCTCGAATGCCTCACCGGTCAACGTCCCGCCCAACTCGCCGTCGCCCCGCAGGACCCCGCGTTTCCCTCTTCCGTGGCCACGTGGATGAATCCCGCCATCGCCGAAGCCCTCATGGAAGCCCTGCGCCACCAGCCCGATCGCCGGCCCGCTGACTTCGCCGCCTGGCTCCACCGTCTCGTTACTCTGCTGCGAGCTGCGAACTCATCCAGCTAAGCCCAAACTCACAATCCGCCCGCACTCGCCACACGGCTCGGCCCAGTTGGCGCGCCGTCGCCTCCAGGCTCAGACCCTCCACGTGACGCAGCGTAATCGCCTCCGCCGCGTGCCGGTCCAACTGCCGCAGCCGTTCGAGCACCCCTCGGACCGCCAGCCTCGTCGCCGGATCCAGTTCCCGGGACTCCAGGTGCGCGCGCACCCCTGCCGCGTCCGTCCGCTTGGCCGCCCGCTTCCGCCGGGAATGGTCGATCAGCACCTGCCGCATGGCTTGACCCACCATTGCGTAGTAGTGTTCCCGGCTTTGGATCGGCGCCTGCAACCGCCGGAGTCTGCTCAGAAACGCTTCTGAAAGCAGCGACTTGGTTTCGAGCGTATGGTCGGCCCGTTCCCGGCGCAGCAGCGTGCTCGCCAGCGCCAGCAGCCGGGCATTCATCCGCGCAAACGCATCCTGCTCGGCGGAGCGGTCGCCCCCCTGCGCCCGGCGCAGCAGAATCGTTAACGTCCCGTCCATAGGACCGTAGACTACCACTTCCGGCGGTCCCGCGGCAAAAAAGAATTCCGCGGCCCTTCCGGAGAAGAGCCGCGGGTCCTGGGGTTTTCCGCTTGAGGAAAACTAGAACTGCAACATGATCGTTACGTTCATCAATGGCTGACCGCCGAGCGATGCCGTGCGCGGATCGTCCGTCAGCTTGCCGAAGGTTTGCGGGTTCCGGAAGTCGACGGTCGTCGTCGGCCCGGTGAAGTTGTACGTCTTGAACGCGTTCTGCATATCCCAACGGATCTGCGCCCGCGTCTTCTCTTTGATCATGAAGTTCTTCTGCACCGAGATCTGCGCCCAGGCCATGCTGGGACCGGTCAGAATGTTCCGCCCGGCGTTGCCGACCTTGAACGCCGCCGGATAGGCAAACGCATTCATGTCAATCACCGCCGGCCGGTTGTTGGTCACAAACCGGTCGCCGCCGCCGTTGTTCCACTTGCTGAAGTCGTAGTCCGGCTTACCAACCAGGTCCGGACGGCGGTTGCCGGCGAATCCCGGATAGTAGTTGAACTGGCTGTTGGCAAACGTGAAGTTCAGCGGGTTGCCGGTCTCCATCGTCTGAATCGTCGATAGGGTCAATCCGCCGAATATGGCGTTGCCCATCCGGCTGCTCGACATCCACCGCTGCCCCTTGCCGAACGGCAGATCGTAGTCCACCGTCGCAATGTAGCGATGGTTGCGGTCGTAACCGGCCCGGGCTTTCTCCAGATTCCGGTTCTGAATCGGCGCCACGCCGCCGCCGGAGTTATCGGTATCGGCGCTCGCCAGCGTCTTCGAGAACGTGTAGAACGTCGAGAAGAACAAGCCGCGCGACATGCGCTTTTCAAGCTTCGCCGTACCGGAGTGGAACGTCGAGTGGCCGAAGTTCGAACGCATGGCAATGTTGCCGAAGTGCGGATAAGGCCGGAAGTTCTGCGATGCCGCAAATACCCGGTCCCGTTGCACGGGATCGTTAGCAAACAGATCCACCGGGAACGTGTTCAATTCCCAGCGTTCAATCAGCCCCACGCCGCCCGAACCCTGATAGCTGAGTTCGATCGTGTAGTCCCGGGCGATCTCGTTTTGAATCGAGAAGTTCCAGTTCATCACGTAGGGGTTCCGCAGCTTGGGATCCCACATCGAAACGTTCCGGCCGCTGAAGTTCGTCCCACGGAACGGGCTCGAACCATCGGGCAGCACCACCGGCGCACTCGGCGCCGAGCCACGGCTGATCTGGTAAACCGGCGTCGGGTTGCCGGGAAGCGCTTCCTGCACCGCCGTTCCCACGAACTCGTCGTACTGGTCGCGAGCCGACGGGAACTTGACGTCTACCGTGTAGAAGCCGAAGCCGCCGCGGAACACCCACTTTTCGAGCGGATGCCACGCCAGGCCCAGGCGGGGGTTGAAGTTGTTGTGGTCGCCGTTGGTCAGCGTGCCCTTGGGATGAATCACCGCCCCCTTGTTGCCCGTCAGCGGGTCGTTGGCGTTCGGATCAAACTGGCTCATCAGCCCATATTTGGTCTGAAACGCGCTTTCGTTCGAATACCGCAGGCCGATGTTGGCGGTCAGCGTGGGCGTAATCTTCCAGTCGTCCTGGAAATAGAAGCTGTGGATGTTGCTCCGCGGCAACCAGCTCGTCAACTCCGTCAGGAAGGTCGCCGAGGTGACATAGCCGGTCAGAAAGCCCGCAAACGGGCTGCCCGTGTTCGGCACCGGCGCCCCGTTGGCCTGCAGACCCACGGTCGAGTTCGCAAAGTTGAACTGCACCGGGTTGGCCAGCGTCGCCGTGTTCAACCGGAAACGCAGAATCTCGTAGCCGGTCTTGAAGGCGTGCGTGCCGCGAATGATCGACAGGTCATTGCGGAACGAGATCGTCTCGTTTACCGTCTGCGTCGGGGTCGTGCCCGTGAGACCGTACATCGAAGACGGGTTGTTCCGGTCGCCGCTCCCGAACGCCGGCATCAGGTCGGAGTTCAGGTTGGTAATGCCCAGCTTTTGGCCCCAGCCGTTCTGGAACGAGGGCGAAGTCCGCTGCGCCCAGCGGCGGTTGTAACCGACGCGCGCGTCGTTCACCACCGTCGGCGAGATGATCCACGTCTTGCCCATCGACATATTTTGGTTCCGCGAAGGCGCCGTACCGCCTGCCGAGCCGTCAAACTCGCCGCGGTCCGGGCGGATGTTCCACGGCCGCAGCAGGCCGGGAAGGTACTTGTTGTCGGTCCACGAGAAGTAGGCCTTGAGCGCCGTGCTGAACTGATGATCGAAGCGGTAGTTGTAGTCGTTCAGATACACCTGCGCCAGTTCGTTCGCCAGGTAGTTGCCTGCCGCTCCGGTCGAAATGAAGCTGCCGGCCCGGTTGGGCAGTTGCCACGGGTCGAATTCCAGCACCTTCCGCGCCACCGGGTCGATCCGGCTCTGGGGAATCACGCCGCCGGCAAATGGGTCGCGCTGCCAGACGCCGTTGACGAGGCGCGTCGTCGCGGGATCGAAGATCGCATTCGCCCCGGGGAAGTTGAAATCGCCGCGACGCATATCGAGGCTGGGGACCGAGGCGTCCACCTGTGCCACCTTCTTCTCGTGCAGGCGCTGGAACCCGAAGAAGAAGAAGGTCTTGTTCTTGCCGTTATAGATCTTCGGAATCACTACCGGCCCGGAGATCGACGCGTCCGGCATCATGAAGAACGAAGGCACGCCGTTCGGCGCCGTCGCCGTCGCCTGCGAAGTCTTTGTCCGGTCAAAGAACAACCGGTGCTGCATTCGCCGGGTGCGTCCGTACCAGGAACCCATCATGTGCAGTTCGTTGGTGCCGGTCTTCTTCACTGCGTTGATCACGCCGCCCGCCGAGTGGCCATATTCGGCCGGCGGCAGGGTCGTGATCACTTTCACTTCGGCCACCGAGTTCAGAATCGGCTTGGTGGTCTCGGTGCCGCCCTGCTGGTCGTTGCCGTTCACGCCGTCTTCAAAAATGCCGATGGCGCCGGCGCGCTGGCCGGCCAGGTGGTAGGCGCCCAGCGAGCCGCCGTAAGCGTAGCCGCCCGTCGTCATACCCGGCACCAGATTCATCGTCGAATTGACAAAGCGCTGGTAGAGCGGCAAATCATAAAGCACATCGCCGGCCAGCACAGCGCCGGTGGCGGACGTTTCGGTTTCGAGGGCCGGCAGCGCGCCGGTCACCTCCACCGATTCGGTCACCTGACCGACCTGCATGACGGTGTCGATCGCCAGCGTGTCGCCCGTGCGGAGTTCGACACTCTCCCGGATTACTTTCTTGAATCCGGATAATTCGAAGGTTACGCGGTAAATGCTCGGCTGGAGCGAAAGAACACGGAAGATACCTTCCGCATTGGTCGTGGTCGTGGACGTGAAGTTCGTGCTCGGCTGCACGACGGTTACACTAACGTTGGGCACCAGGGCGCCCGTCGAATCGGTGACGCGGCCGGTCAGTGTAGAAGTGCCAATTTGTGCGAAGGCCGCGACGCTGCACAGCGCGGCGGCCACTCCTAGTTTGGCGAAGAATTGCATGGATTTCCCTCCAAAGATCGTACTCAAATCCCGCGTCCATTCAAGGACACGAGCCCGACGATTATATGCAAACAAACCGAGGGGTGCAAGGCCTCGCCTAATCGGTTTGGACGCTCGTTCTTTCTCCCTTCGGCCCTCCGTCGCGCCTTCGTGTTACGCTGATCCGGAATCCGGTCGCCGCCCATGCCCACCGTCTTTCTCAGCCACGCCTCGCAGGATGGCCCCGCCGCCCGTGCCGTCGCCCAGCACCTGCGCCAAACTGGTCTGGACGTCTGGCTCGATCTGGAACAGTTGACCGACGGCCAGGAGTGGCTGCCCGCCCTTGAGGCGGCGCTCGAAGCCTCCACCCACTTCCTCGTCCTCGTCGGCCCCTCCGGCGTCCGCCGCTGGGTGGAGCGCGAAGTCCGCTACGCCCTCGTCCGCAACACGGATAGGCCAGAGTACGCGCTCATCCCGCTCCTGCTCGGCGAAGCTACCGAACAGGCCCTCCCCCCTTTCCTCCGCCAATACCAGTCGCCGCTCCTGCCCGACTGGCGCAACCCCGACCGCGCCATCATCCAGCAGATCGCAGCCGCCATCCTCGCCGCCCCGCCCGAGCGCGTCAACGTCCTCGCCCCGGACGAAGCGCCGTTCCGCGGGCTGAACACTTTCGAAGCCGAACACGCCCATCTCTTCTTCGGGCGCGACCCGGACGTGGCCGCCGTGCTCGAACGCCTCCGCCGCGGCGACCGCTTCCTGCCCATCGTCGCCGACTCCGGCGCCGGCAAATCCTCCTTCGTCCGCGCCGGCCTCATCCCCGCGCTCCACCGCGGCCGCGCCGGCCACGACGAATGGCGCATCGCCACCCTCCAACCCGGCGACCAGCCGCTCGACGCCCTAGCCCGGGCCCTGCCCCAGTTTCTTCCGGAGCCCACGATCACTCAAAATGGCGAAGCGATCGCCACCGGCCACCGCTTCCTCTCCCCGCCTTCCGGCCACCCCGGCCCGGAAGCCCTCTGCGATGCCCTCGCCGCCCTCGCCCTGCCGCCCGGCTCCCGCCAGCTCCTCTTCATCGACCAGTTCGAAGAACTCTTCACCCTCGCCGCCGATCCCACTCCCTTTCTCAACGTGGTCCTCCGCGCCGCCCAGCGCCCGCACTCCCGGCTGCAGGTCGTCGTCACCTTCCGCATCGACTTCTTCGCCCTCTGCCGCCGATCTGGGATCTGCTCCGCCAACACTACCTCCTCCCCCGCCTCTCCGGCGCACGGCTTCTCGAGGTAATCCGCAAACCCGCCCAACTCGCCGGCCTCGCCATCGATCCCGGTCTGGCCGGCACGATGATCGAAGAGGTCGGCGACGAACCCGGCGGCTTGGCACTGCTCGAACACGTCCTCTACCGGCTGTGGAAACAGTGCCCGGGTCGCCCGCCCACCTTTGCCGACTATGACGCCATTGGCCGTCTAAAAGGCGCCGTCCAAAAGCACGCGGACGATGTCTTGCGGGAAAAACTGCAAACCGGCGCCGAGCGCGACCTCGCCCGCCGCATCTTCGTCGAACTGACCACCCTGGGCGAGGACCGCGCCGACAGCGCCCGCCGCGTCCCCAAAAGCAAGCTCGAAGCGCTCGGCCCGGGCGCCGCCGCGGTGGTCCAGGTGCTGGCCCAGGAGCGCCTCATCACCCTCGGCGACGCTCCCCCCGGCGCGGACCAGCCCGCCGCCATCGCCCACGAAACGCTCATTCGCGAGTGGCCCCGGATGCGGGATTGGCTCGACAAGGGCCGCGAGGATCTTCTCCTGGGCCGCGAGATCGACCGCGACGCCGAACGCTGGCACACGCAGCCAACCGGGGACCGCCTCTACCGCGGCCGCCAACTGTCGTCGACCGCTTCCTCGCCGCGAGCGGGCGGCGCGAGACGATGATCCGCGTGGCCGTCGCCGCCACGCTCCTGGCGCTGCTCCTGCTGGTCGCGGGACCCACCTTGCGGGATCGGGCCCACGACGCCCGCAACCGGCTGGCCGGTGTCCGGGTAAACGCCAAACACAACCTGCCCTACGTCTTCATCCCCAACGGCTTCGCCTCCGGCTTCTGGCTGGGCCAGACCGAGGTCACCCAGCAAGCCTTCCGCGCGGTTATGAAGTCGCAGCCGTTGGCGGAGTATGCGGGCGACGACAAACCCATGCACTCCGTCACCTGGTTTGAAGCCAAAACGTTCTGCGAACTCGGCGGTCTGCGGCTCCCCACCGAAGAGGAGTGGGAGCGCGCCGCTCGCGCCGGAACCACCGGAGAGGCTTACGGTGAACTCGACCGGATCGCTGTCTCTAGCAAAACGGATGGCCCCGCCCGCGTAAAAAGCAAAGATCCGAATAACTGGCAGTTGTACGACATGCTCGGTAACGTCTACGATTGGACCGCTTCTGACTTCGACAGCGAGAACAAAGTCTTGCGGGGCGGCTCCTGGATCCTCATTCCGGCGCTCGTCCGCGTGTCGAGCCGTTACGGTAACGTACCTGCGCTCCGGTTCAGCTATATCGGGTTCCGCTGTGCCGGGGAATTCCCTTGAGTGTTTCGGGTTTTGGGTTTTTCGAGGGGGGTTCCCAGGGGGGATCCCTCCCCCCTGGGCCGCTCCGTCGCCCGCCTCTGTTACCCTAAATCCCAGCATGGACGCCAAGCCGCTCGAGTTTCTCCAGGCCATCATCGCCCGCATGGCCGCCAACAGTACCCAGATGAAGACCTGGAACGTCGGCCTCACCACCGCCGTCATCGGCTTCGTCGCCGCCCACGAAGGCCACCCCGCCCGCGCCGCCCTCTTCACCCTCGGCCCCGCCCTCGCCTTCTGGGCCCTCGATGCCTACTACCTCGCCCTCGAACGCCGCTTCCGCGAACTCTACACCACTGCCATCCGCTCCGGCACCCCCTCCTACGACCTCACCCCCGCCCCGGTCACCGCCCGCCTCCTCCTCACCTGCCTCCTCCGCCCCGCCGTCCTCTTCCTCCACCTCCCCCTCCTCCTCCTCATCGCCTGGGTCGCCCGCGCCTAACACCTCCCCCCCGCCGTGCGGTAATCTCTCCCCATGGAACCCAAAAGCAAATCCCAAGCCCGCCGCGCTCTCCTCCTCGGCGCCGCCGGCGCCTCCGCCCTCTCCGCCCAACCCAAATCCTCCTGGTCCCCCAAAAAACAGGTCGCCGGCGGACCCATCCGCTCCGGCAACCTCCTCTTCCTCAGCGGCATCGGCGGCTGGTACCCCGAACGCCGCCCCCAAGCCGGCGATATCCGCGAACAAACCGCCGACGCCCTCACCATCATGAAGGAGTCCCTCGCCAAAGCCGGCTCCTCCCTCGAAAACGTCCTCAAAGTCCAGGTCTCCCTCGTCGACCCCGAAAAAAACTGGGACGCCATGAACGAGGTCTACAACACCTTTTTCCTCAAAGACCGCCCCGCCCGCTCCTACTTCGGCACCACCGGCTTCCGCCGACCCGGCCAACTCCTCCAGATCGACTGCATCGCCTACGTCGACTAACTCATTACTTGAAGTTCGAGTACGGCCCGGCGTCCATCCAGTGCCGCACGCTCAGCCCCTCGGAGTCCCATACCACGGCCCCCGCGCGCACCGTCATCACGCACCGCACCTCCCGCGTCGCCGTCAGCCGCGCGTGCCCCGCGTCCAGCAGGCCGAACGACCCCGCCCGCGTCTCGAGCACCGCCACGTCCGCCACCCCGCCCTCGGTCAGCGATCCCAACTCCGGCCGCCGCAGCGCCCGCGCAGGATTCACCGTCGCCCGCGCAATCAACCCGTCCAGCGGCGCCCCCAACGCCAGCATCTTCGTCATCACGTTCGTCATCGTCGCCCGCGGCAGCATCACGCTCTCCGCGTCCAGCCCCGTGGACAAAGTATCCGGCAGCCGCCCCTGCTTCACCGCCGGCGCCGCCACCCGGAACCAGAATCCCGCCGCCCCGTGCCCCAAATCCTGCACCACCCCCTTCGCCGCCGCCGGCCGGCTCCCGCTCCGGTAAAACCCCGTCTGAATATCCCCCGCCCGCAGCCCCGGCCCTTCACCCAGCACCACCGTCTTCGTCAACTCCGCCGCCCGCACCGCGCTCTCCGCCCCGTTCGCCCCCGCCCGGAAGCCCACCACAATCTCCGGATGCTGCCGCGCCACCGCCTCCCCGTTCCCATCCGCCGCCAAAAACACCAGCACCCGCGTCTTCACGTCGTCAATCACCTTCGTCTTGAACTCGGCAAACGCCGCCGCGTCCACGTTCCCCCCCTCCACCGCCGTCGTCACGCACGCCCGCAGCTCGTTATGGTCCGGGTTCACCCCTTTCGCTCCCCTCCGGATATCGAAATTCGCGTTCAGATCAATCAGCCCTGGCGTCACGATGTAGTCGCCCACATCCACCACCTTCCGCCCCTGTACCGCCGGAATCGACGCCGCAATCTTCCCGATCCGCCCCTTCCGGATGCCGATGTCCATCCGCCCGTCCCGCCCGTTCTTCGGGTCCACCACCCGCCCGCCCTTCAAGATCAGGTCAAAAACCTCCTGCGCCCCCGCCGGCCATCCCGCCAGCACCGCCGCCAATGCCAACCGTCCCCAAACCTTCACGGAATCACCTCGTAAGCCCCGGCCTTTGTCCACTCCGGAAACCCGCGCCCATCGCGGTCATAAACTAACTCACCCGCCCGCACCGTCAACACCGCCTCCAGCCGCTTACTCCCCATCTGCTTGTTATGCCACGCGTCCTTAAACGCAAACAACCCCTCCCGCAGCGTAAATACCGCCACATCGGCCACCCGCCCCTCGCCCAGCGTCCCAATCTCCGGATACAACCCAATCGCCTTGGCCGGATTCACCGTCGACCGCACCATCGCCTCCTCGAGCGGCATCCCCAAGCTCATCAGCTTCGAAATACAATTCGGCATATCCGACTCCGGCAGCATGATCGACGACGAATGCAGATCCGTCGAAATCGTGTCCGGATAAAACCCCTGTTCGAGCGCCTTCGCCGCCACCGGCCACAAAAAGCTCCCCGCCCCGTGCCCTAAATCAAACTTCACGCCCCGCTCCCGCGCCGCCAGCACCCACGGCTGCAGCTTCCCGTTCGCCCGGTTCAGCATCTCAAGCTGCCGGTCATTGAACACGTGGGTATGCATATCTCCCGGCCGCATCCGCTCGAGTAACTTCTCCTTACTCGTCCGCCCGGTCAGCGTGAGAATCTTATCATCCACCATCACCGGCGTATTCGATAACTTACCCGCCGCCACCGCCGCATCCACCGCCGCCCAGCCATAACCCCCAAAGTGCGCCGTCTTGATGCCCACAATATACGGCCGCCGTTCGGCAATCTTCGCCGCCGTCTTGGCCGGGTCCATGTCCTCCACGTTGTCTTCAAAGGACTGACCAATCATCCCGTGCCCCACAATATTGATCAGCGCCAGCACCCGCGTCTTCGCCGGCTGGATCACCCGCTCGAGCATCTCCTCAAACGTCCGCCAACCCGCCCCCCCCGCGTCCACCACCGTCGTCGTCCCCGCCGGCAGCGCCGAATCATCCGGCCGGATCGAGCCCATATAGCCGAACACGTGCGCATGCAGGTCAATCAACCCCGGCGTCACGTACAGCCCCTTGGCCTCAATCACCTTCTTGGCCTCGCCCGGCGCAATCCCCGCCGCCACCCGCGCAATCTTCCCGCCGGCCACGGCCACATCCATCACCCCGTTAATCCCGTTCCCCGGGTCCAGCACATGCCCGCCCCGGATCAGCAGGTCGTAGCGCGGCTGCGCCCCCAGCATCCCCGTGCAAATGACTAACGCCGCCGCTAGTCTCATGCCTTCTCCTCCGCCCGCGTCGCCGTCCACGTCGCCTTTCCGTACTCGCCCAGGTCCACACTCCCCGCCATCTCATTCCCCGCCAGCTTGCCCGAAAAGTGGTAATGCAGCGCCTGCGCGCCCGCCGCCAGCGTCGACCGCAGCGAAACCTCCGCCCCGTCAATCCCGCCCCGCAGCCGCCCCTCGTTCGCCCACCCCATATGCGTCCCGGTCACCGTATTCCCCCGCGCCTGCAAAAACAGCTTATGCCGCGCCGACCCCGTCTGGTACCGCACCTCCACCTCCCAACGCCCCGTCAAATCCCCCGCCGGCGCCGCCGCCGCCCGCTTCTCCTTCCCCGCCGGCGCCCCCCGGAATATCTCCGATAACCGCGCCGCAATCGCCAAATGGTCCCCCGGCCGCAGCGACACCGGCCGGATCACAAACGAAGATCCCTCCCCCGCCGCGTGCGTCATAATCCGCGGCTTCCCCGTCGCCAGCATCCGCCCCACCTCCCCCGCCGTATACCCAACCCGCTTCTCATCCCAGCTCACTGTCAGCGTTGGAAACGGTCCGCCCTGCGCCGGCGGATTCACCTTCGTCGTCACCCCCGCCGTCTGCGTCACCGCCGCGCTGATCTCCCCGTACCACCGCTCCCACTCCGCATACTCCGCCTTTAAATCCCGCCGCTGCAGGAACGACTCCACCGCCGTCACCATCCCCACAATCTCTTCCTTGCTCACCTTCATCGCCCGCCCAATCGCATGGTGCGGCGCCGAGTTCGCCCACGCCGCCCGCACCAGGTCCTTCCTTCCAATCAGCAGCCCCGCCGTCGACGGCCCCCGCAAAATCTTCCCCCCGCTGTACGCCACCAGCGACGCCCCCCGCGCCAAGTAAGGATTCGGCGCCATCAGATAATCCGCCGCCGCGTCCACCAGAATCGGCACCCCCGCCTTCTGCGCCACCGGCGCCACCTGCTCCAAGCCAAACTTCGCCTTCCCGAAATGCTGGCCCAGAATCTGAATCATCGCTGTCCGCGGCCCAATCGCCGCCTCCAGCTCCGCCGCCGAACTCACCTCCACCACCTCCACCCCCAGCGCCCGCGTCGCCTGGTCGTACACATTCCGCGACTCCTTCGGGAAAATCACCTGGTTCTTCAACCCCCGCAAATCCGGCAGCTGCTGCATCTTCTCCGGGTCGCTGCCCACAATGCACGCCGCCGTCGCGTGGGTTAACGCCGCCGCCGCCCCCGCCGTCACGATCCCCCACTCCACCCCCAACAGCTCCGCCAGCCGCGCCGAGGCCTTCTCCATCAACTCGTCCATGTTCACGTGGAAATGCGACGCCTGCTCAATCGCCGCAATCACCTCCGGCAGCAGCCGCGACCCCCCGTTGATCGTCAGCGTCGCCGTCGCGTTGATGAACGGCTCCACGCCCAATTTCGTGTAGACGTCCGGCGTCGCCGCCGCCGCGGGCGCCCCGGCCGCCGGTAGCGCCGCCGCGCCCCCGCCGAACAATGCCGCGCCCCGCATCATCTCCCGGCGTCCCAATCCACGCTTGTTCCCGTTAGCCATCTGCTGCCTCTCCTGTTCGCGCTCGAAACTTCCCCGCCAGTGTATCCGAAAATCGCCCCCCCGGCTGCTACACTGTCATCCCATGCGCCCTCTCCTGGCCATTCTCGCCGTCGCCGTCCTCCCCGCCGCCGACCTCCGCGTCGAACTCGGCCCCGCCCGTCTCGTCGCCCAGGGTCCCCCCGGTGAAAAACGCTGGGGCCGCTGGCAGTTTCCCACCCTCGAAACCGGCCCCCGCGGCCTCCTCCTCCTCTCCGTCCACACCTCCCCCGACTCCGCCGCCTCCTACGGCCAACCCCGCCAGCTCTTCCTCTCCCGCAACCACGGCCGCACCTGGACCCTCCAACCCACCCGCGCCGCCCAAATCCCCTACGGCCTCGCCCTCCCCTCCGGCCAGTGGCTCCGCACCGCCACCGTCGCCGCCACGCCCCTCGCCTCCGTCTCCCTCCCGCCCCCCGTCGCCGAACGCCAAAGCTACGGCACCCCCTTTCAGCTCTATCCCCTCCTCCAAATGCCTCCCGCCCTCCGCCAGATCTTCTTCGAGCGCTTCGAAAACGGCGCTTGGCGCACCCAATCCCAAACCCTCGACGACCCCCAAGCCCTCCGCTACTCCACCGGCGGCCTCGTCCCCCAAATCTGGTGGGGCGATATGAAGCGCCTCCCCAACGGCTCCCTCATCGCCCTGACGTATCCCTACTACCACGCGAGCCAGCTCCCCGTCCCCTACACCTCCGCCGCCTCCTACCGCTCCACCGACGACGGCCGCACCTGGCAAAAAATCGGCCACATCCTCTACAACGAACCCGACCGCCGCCGCGACGGCTTCACCGAACCCGCCCTCGAACTCCTTCCCGACGGCTCCCTCCTCGCCGTCCTTCGCTCCACCGACGGCCACGGCGTCGGCCCCCTCTACCGCTCCCGCTCCACCGACGGCGGCCAAACCTGGTCCCCCCCGGAACCCTTCACTGAAACCGGCGTCCTCCCCCGCCTCCTCCAACTCGCCAACGGCATCCTTGTCCTCTCCTCCGGCCGCCCCGGCGTCGACCTCCGCTTCAGCCGCGACGGCGGCCAAACCTGGACTCCCCCCCAAACCCTCGTCCCCGTCCCCGACCCCGCCAAGCCCCAGGCCGACTCCTGCGGCTACACCTCCCTGGTCCCCCTCGGCCCCGACCGCTTTCTCATCACCTACTCCTGGTTCAATCCCCCCAGCGGCCGCAAGTCCATCTACGTCCGCCCGGTCCGCGTCCGCCCGTAAACCCCACCATGCCCAAACCCGTTTACACCACCACCCGCAACCTGCAGCTCTACGCCGGCCTCTTTCTCAGCCCCTTCGTCCTCCTGTTCGCTGTCAGCGTCTTCTACCTCGTCCACGCCCCGCCCTCCGCCCCCGCCCCCGCCCCCGCCCCGCCAACCCGCGCCGCCGCCGGCGTTCCCGTCTCTCTGGCGCTCGAAACCCTCAGCCCGCCCGACCAGGTCGCCGCCCTCCGCCCCGTCCTGGCTACCCTTGGCGCTCCCGGCGAAATCAACTTTATCCGCCGCCTCCCCAAAGAACACCGCCTCATCGTTCCCGTCCTCCTCCCCGGTAGCGAAACCACCGTCGACCTCGATCTCGTGGCGCGCACCGCCACCATCACCCTCCGCCCCACCGGCTTCGCCGATGCCCTCGTCCATCTGCACAAAATGCCCGGCCCCCACAACGTCGCCCTCCGCGGCAACTCCCCGTACATGCGCCTCTGGCGCTACCTCGCCGACGCCACCAGCTACGGCGTCCTCTTCCTCTCCCTCTCCGGCCTCTACCTCTGGGCCGTCCTGCGTGCTGAACGCCGCCTCGGCCTCGCCCTGCTCGCCGCTGGCGCCCTCACCTGCTGCGGACTCCTCTATGCCCTTACCGTCTGAATCCCTCCGCACCGCCAACCGCCGGGCGCACTACTATCTCGGTCTCTACTTCCTCTTCTTCCTCTGGCTGTTCGCCTTCACCGGCCTGCTGCTGAACCACTCCTGGGCCTTCGCCGAATTCTGGCCCAACCGCCAGGTAACCCAATCCACCCACCCCGTCGCCCGCCCCGCCTCCCCGGACCCCCTCGTCCGCGCCCACGATCTCATGCGCCAACTCGGCCTCCACGGCGAAGTCGAATGGACCGCCGCCCGCGCCGGCTCCCCCGCCTTCTCTTTCCGCCTCGTCCGTCCCGGCCAGCACTGGCAGGTCACTCTCGATGAATCCGCCGCCCGCGCCACCGTCGAGCACACCCGCTTCAACGCCTGGGGCGTCCTGCGCCTCCTCCATACGTTTACGGGAGTCCGTGCCAACGACGCCCGCAACCAGCGCGACTGGCTCGTCACCACGCTCTGGGCTTTCGCCATGGACGCCGTCGCTCTTGGGCTGATCGCCATGGTCCTCTCCGGCATCTATCTGTGGCTCTGCCTCCCCGCCAAACGCCTGCCCGGGGTCCTCGCCCTCGCCGTGACCCCACCCGGCGCGCCCATTTCGCCGGCCCCGGTCGATCCGATAGAATCAAGGCGATTGTTCAGGTGACCGATACCCAGGGAAGCGAAACTTGTTCGCGCTAGCCAGACCACGCGCTTGTGGTTGCGATGGCTTCACGAACAAGTACCCGAGCTCGAATACAAAGAGGCCAAATACTGGGCAGCATTCAAGTCTGGAAGATCGGGAGCAGTTGCCCAGCTCAATCCGTCGCAGGGAAGCGTTCGACTATTTCTTACGCTGCATGCCGGTTCCGAGCAAGACCTCAAGCCAACGCCATCTACGAGGACATGGGCCAAGCGGTTTCCTTCGGTGCGTTGCTGACGGGCGCGGCAAGGGCGAAGAAGAAAATCCGGCGAAGCGTGACAGGGGGCAGTAATCGGCCCCCCGGCGTGACTTTTTCGGTCTATCACTGCCCCGTCACGGCCTCCACGCCCCACTGAACCCGCTCGCCTTCGCCAAATCGAGCCGCGATCTGCTGAGAAACGTAGAATTACCCGTCAAAGACGGTTATTCACTGACTACTTGGCCGGGAATCGATCATTTATGAGAAATGCGGGCTAAAGATTTGATGGTCTCTCCGGCGGGATATTCGTGCCGGATCATTTCGAACAACTCCATTGTGGCTCTCCTGTGCACCCTGCCAGCCTACCCCAATCTGGCCGCGCAGGGTCTTGGAGGGGGCCAAATCAGAGGATCAAAGTGGACCAATTCTGAGTAGCGAAATCACCTTTCTGGGAAATGATCGATATAGTTTCCATGATGACGCCATTTCTCCATTACGATATCCCATGGCGACAATATGCGTTTCGGCCGGCCCTACCTTCGACGCCGCGCTCAACCTCCCCCAAACCATCGGCGCCAACAACGCCACCGCCACCTTCACATGGGACGGCATGCGCCGCCAGAAATCCCAGACCCTCCCCATCGGCCAGGTCGTCACCCAAACCTACGGCCTCGGCTCCGCTCCCGACGCCAGTTGGCACAAAGAGCCTCAGAACTTCCAGTTCAGCCCCACGATGGGGAACAGTCCCAGTTGCGTTTCGATGGTTCGCCTGTTGTTGGTGCGACTCCAACTGGGAAAGGCAAAGTTCTGCCGATTCGTGGCATTCTGCAAGCCAACAAACAACACAACCGGTTTCTCCCGAAAAGTGAAGGTGCGATCTACACGGAAATCGAGCCGAAAGTAGTCTGGAGCGCGAACACTGTTGTAGCGGGCCAGGTCAAACACGGCCCGGCGCTGAGCAGCGGACAGAGCCATGTTGAAGGGGGTGATCGGTCGGCCTGTCAGGTACGCTCCACGGACGCTGAAGTCCCACTTGCGGTTCAGTGCGTAGCCAATAACACCATTACCGACCAGCGGATAGTCGAAAGAACCGGGCCGGAGAATTCCATCGAACCCAGCGTGCCGCGTCCGTGACCAGGACCAGTTGGCTTGACCGTACCACTTCCGGGCGAACTTTTTCTCCACGAATAATTCCAACCCGCGCACCCGGCCTCGGCCGAAACTGACGTAAGGAAGCAACAACTCATTCTGCTCGAAGCTGTCACCCGCGTTCGCCAGGCTGAATTGAGGAAAAAGCGGGCTCACGGGGTAGTCTTTGTAGCGTTTGTAGTAGCCTTCCAGGGTGACCCGTGTGTTGCTGCTCACAATCCAGGTCAAGCCCGTCAACAAATGATCGGAACGCATGGGAAGCAACTGCCGGTTCTGTGGGAAGGCACCGGAGAGAAAAAACACTGGCTGCTGATGATAAGTTCCCCAGGCGGCGCGCCAGGAAACCTTGTCCGTGATGCGGTAGCTCAGGCCGGCTCGCGGGCTCCAGCGTGTGGCGCTGAGATATCGGTAGTTGTCATACCGCCCACCCCAGGTTAGGCTGATGCGCTTCCCCAGATTCTGTGTGGTTTGTATGTAGCCGCCTGGTTGAATTACATTGAAGTCATTCCGAATGTTGAACGGCAGAATGCCTGCAGTTGGAGAAAACTGACTGTCAAAGCCGAAGGGCTGCGTGGCGTTCAGTCTCACCCGGAAGAGCTTCATCGATCCGCCGGCCTGTACTTTGTTGAACAGCGGCACTTACACACTCAGGTCGTACTTGAGTGTGGATTCTCCTTCTTTCGTGCGGTCCGTAAAGCTCGTTTGTTGATTTAGCAGACGGTCGCTTTGCGTCTCCCGGACGGCGGCTTCCGAGTGCGTGAGTCCAAGCAACCCCACGCCGCGGCTACCAAACAGCCGCTGCCAGTTGAAGCCGGAGGCGCTTCGCCACCCGCCTGCCCTGACGGTCAAGGTGTCATCGGGTTCGTTCGCTCTCGGCCTGATATTGATGTAGTCGTATCCCGTGATGTTGACGAACCAGAGGCGATCCCGCGGAGAGGCATCGTAGACGAACTTCGCGTTTAGATTGTAGTTGACGGGCACCCCCCCAAGACCAATGTCATCAGTGAAAGCGTCGAGAAAGCTACGGCGGGCGGAGACAATCCAGGATCCTTTGCCCTTTGCGACCGGTCCTTCGAGAATCACCCCCGCCCCGGCGAAAGCAAGATCGGCGCGCCCGGAAAACCCCTGGCGATCCCCCTCCCGCTGGGCGATTTGCAAAACACTCGAAAGGCGATTGCTGTAAGGCGCCGGAAAAGCCCCGGTAAGAAAGTTGACGTCCCGAATCAAATTGGCGTCGAGCGTGGAGACCGGTCCCCCGCTAGTTCCAAAGTTAGCGAAGTTATTGATGTTGGGGATATCGATGTTGTCAATGACGAACAGGTTTTCGAGTGGGCTTCCCCCCCGGACGATCAGGTCATTGCGTAAATCATCGGAGCCGATAGCCACGCCGGGCAAAGTCTGAACATATCGGGAAACGTCCTGGATGGCGCCTGCTGATTTCAGAATCTCGCGAGGCTGGACCAGAAAGCTCGACCCTTTCACTTCCTCCGGAGCGAGGAAGATAGATTCCGATACGATTACCTCCTGACGGGAGTTTTCCGGTAGGGAGAGCAGCACCTCCACTCGCGCGTCGAGACCGGCGCGAATCTCGATACCCGGCTGTCGCAGCGGCGGCTCACCTTGGGCCTGCACGGCCAGCGAATACACTCCCGAGCGGATTTCGCTGAGACGAAAATTGCCGAGTTCGTCCGAAGTCGCACATTTTGAAAGTTCAACGATGCAGACGCGAACCCCCGCCAGCCGCCGTGGACCCTCTGACGGCGCAACACCGGCAGGAGTTGAGACAACGGCGCGGGCGATGCTGCCGTTCAAACCTCCCACTCCAGCGGTGTCTTGAGCATCGATCAGCCCGCTACAAGCGAGTAGACCACAAAAGACGTAAATCAATTGATCACACTTAGACATGACAATAAACCTCCTTGATTACAGTACAAATTCCAACCGACCCTAACTGACCGGGAAAAGTCCGTTGTGAGTCCGGCAGGAGAGACCCGGAATTAGTTCGCGCATTAGCTTGGCGCAGCATTCACCGACGGGACTTTCCGTCCGCGCCGCGTCCTGTGTGGTGAGGAGCGAAGGGCACTTCCCGTCAGGCTTCACTGCGGTAGTGCGGACAATGTTGACCAGTGCGGACACCGAGGCGCGTCAAAATCGATCAGTAGACACAACTGCCTCAAGATCAGCAAGCTGATCACTTACAACACCCTGCGCCGACGGCGTACCGGCCCGAACAGGACCCTCGCGGATGGCGACAAACGAGATGCCGGCGGGGGCCAGCAACACCATACGGTTGCGGAGTTTAGCGGCGATGTATCGTAGCGGCGAGACCTGCGTTGGCTACACCCGATCGATACGTTCGGCCTCCAGCGCGAGGCCGGTCTGATTGAGCAACAGCCGGCGAATCCGGTTCATGACGGCGAGCAGCCGCTTCTCCTGCATGGGCTTCAGCAGGTACGCTTCCGCCTCGGCTTCCGATGCAGCCGGCGCGGGTTGGTCGAAGCAGGTCACGCCGAAGCAAGTCAAGAAGATTGCGAGGGGACGCCGGGCCTCCGCTGGGAGCGCGCTCAGCACTTCCAACCAATTCAGTCCCGGCATCTGAACATCCAGAAGAACCACCGCGGGCTGGCCGCAAACACCTTGCTCGATTGCGGAAAGTCCATCCTCGGCCTCGCCAACAAGCCGCGAATCGAGGCGAGAACTGTGCGGTTGCCCGCGGCGTCGGGAGCGCGCGGAGGCTTCGTATGCTGCGGTAACGGCCCGTATCATGCTGCTTCCTGGTGCCTCCGGCGCGGCGTCGGAATGTTGGCCCGACAGCGCCGCGATGGCGCCGTCTCCGTCCTGCGACAGGCATCTTCCCTCCCCAGAGACGGTCTTCCGCCGATCAGGGCTGTTCCAGCAACCTGTCGCTGCAAACTCGATCGGCCGTCTTAACCCATACGGCCCATCGCCCTTTCGCGCCAAGGCCTGCGGTATGGCATTTTCAACGAACGGCATCCGGACCAGCGCCCGGATGCCAGGCAGGCCGACGGCCGGACCCGCCTCCAATCGAAGCCAAAACCGTCCTCCCAGGCGAATCTTCTCAATTGCCGGATCCCAACTGGCGATTCCGCCCAATTCCTCCGGCCCCGATACCTTGTGGTGTACCCTGTGCCGGTAAGGTTGCATGAAGATATAGCGCAAGGTTTCGGCCAGCGTTTCCATGGCCCGTGCGGCCTTTCGCCGCCTCACAAGGGTAAGATCAGCCAGCGTGTGCAACATCCGGGCGAGGAAATGGGGACTCGCTTGCACCCGCGACTGCTTGAAGATTTGCTTGCATGAGTGCTCCATCCGCCGAAACAACATGGATTCGTTCGTGATGGATGCCCGCAAGGATTCAATTCGCCTGAGTCCGTCACGGCAGTCGGGCTCGTAAGAAAGCCAGCGCCGCCCGCCCGCCCCCATGGTGAATGCGAAGACGGGAAAACCAGCGGAATTGGCCGGAAACTGGACCAGCATGAGAGCGGCAGCAGAGAAGATATAGCGTTTCATAAGTCCGGATCGACAATCTGTTTCTCAAAATGGTTTCCTGGCGGCGCCAATTAAGTCCACTGCTTGCCTTCTCTCGGCCGGCACCAGAGCCGCTGCCGTCCGATCAACGACAAAAGTTCCTTGCCCCACCGAGGGTTGCAAACGGGCTGTTCCTCAACCGGAGATCGGAGCAGACACCTCTTTCTTCGGCGACGAAAAGGCCTCGACCCCGTAGTGATCCGCGTACCCATCCTCAAAACCTGGAAGAATATCGAGGACGGAGAAGTACCGGTCCCAAAATGCGGTTTCGCGCAAGGCCTCCACCAGGGACTGATAGGACGAAAGGTCTGCGGTCTCCAAAACAAAAACATCGCTGGCCCGGGCCGAGAATGCCTCCACGTCAAAGAATCGAAACTGGATATCGGCATGTTTGGCGAGCAGAGGCACCAAGACCTTCCGCACAAATTCAAATCGCACGGCAGGGGCGAGAGCAAGCCACTCAGTTGTCGTCTTTACGATCAGGAAGATAGTCAGGTTGGACTGTGTTTTCATGAAGATAGTATGCAAGCAAAAGCTCGCATAGTATACTCGCATTCATGCCTCGAACCGCACCGGCGCTAAGCCCTCGAAAAGTCCCCAAACAAGCACGTTCTGAGGGTATGGTGGCCACGATTCTGGAGGCGGCAACTCGCGTTTTGAGGAAGTACTCGCTTGAGGGATTCAACACCAACCGGGTAGCGGCTACCGCCGGCGTCAGCATCGGGTCGCTTTACCAGTACTTTCCGAACAAGGATGCTCTCATGGCAGCGCTGATCGAGCACGTCCAACAGCAACTCAGAAGCAGCTTTGAGAAACGCCTGCAGGCGGTCCAGGGAAAGTCCCTCGAAGTAGCTCTTACGGGGCTAGCTGCATTTTGTGTCGAGCAGCAGTTCGCCGATCCCGTGTTTGCTGCGGCGATCGACCATGAGGAGCGTCGGCTGACCCTGGCGCAGGTGCAGTTTGCAACCCGGCAAAGCATCCTGAACGGATTGGCACGGCTCTTCGACACTTATGGAGTGCCCACGCCACGCGTCGCCGCGGCAGATTGTATCGCCATCGCCAAAGCGTTGGTGGAAGCGGAACCCCATCCATCTCCCGACCTCGCCGACCGCATCCGCCGCGCACTAAGCGGCTATCTCCGGGAGCGAGTTCTCGAAGCCACTCCGCTGAGCGTACCCTAGTTCTGGATCAGGCGTTTTCTGCCTCCCCCACCGCGCCCAGGCCCCCCTGCCTTCCCCGCCTCCTGCACCAAACGGCGAGTTGCGCTGAGCCGAGCAAAGCCGAAGAACAGCCTGAGACAACCGCACCGGATCAGACAGTGCCTGAAGCGGCTTTGCGGGGTCGCTAACGCGACCTCCGCTTGAGGTTAGCCACCATTACGGTGGCGGTTCAATAGTCCAGTTTCAACTGGTCCATTCGTTCATCTTCCTTCTCCTGGTTCCGAATGTATTCGCGGATCACCGCCTCGTCCCGACCTACGGTCGACACGAAGTAACCGCGCGCCCAGAAGTGACGGGGTTGCAACCGGAAGATCTCTGAGGACGACTCCGCCGTTTTCGGCGTGAGGTGCCTTACTTGCCCTCAGCCTCAAATCCCAGCGGTCTTCTTCTCCCTGTTTTCGCCACCCCGGCTGCCTAGGGTTGGGTGCCATAAATCCAATCAACCGGTCCACGTGCCACGCCCCGTCCCCCGCTACTCCCTGGGTCAATCCCCCAAGCCCACCGGCGTCCCGGTCCGCCACTCTTCCTAACGAACCGAACCCCTCAAGGCAGCCCCTCCGCCATCACCAGATCCGCGTCCTCATACTCATACTGCGAAACCAAAACACTCCGCTCATCCGGAGAAACATCCAGCCCCCACGCCGGAGGCTTCTCCAGCGCAAACAGAAACTCGTTCTTCCCATCGCTCATCCGCTGACGGTAAACCCCCAGCCGCGGCAGCGGACTCGCATAGTAAATCCACCCGTTCCGCAGCGCGAACAAAGTCCGCCGGCTCAGCGAAGGTAAAACCTGCTCCACCGCCCCGCCATCCCTCGGCACCCGGTACAGGCCCTGGTTCGCCTGCGACCGCGCGAAATAGATCCATTTTCCATCCGGGGACTCCCGCACAGACGCCGCCTCCACCGCCCCCACCCTCTCCCGCCGCCCATCCTCCCGCAGCCACCAGCGTTCCATCCACGCGCCCTTCTCCTGCGGTACCCTCACGTAGGCCGCCGCGCCGTCCCGCGCCAGGCCCAACAGGCGAGCCCCCTGCGGAACGCGCAGCTTCAACTGCAATCCCGCGCCGCCCGCCCCGCCAACCTGGAACAACGCGGGCCCCAACTCCGGCAACCGCGCGCTGATCGATAACACCGCCGCCGGTCCCCAACTCACCCCAACCTTGTCCGCCCGCTCAAAGCGGCTCACCTGCACCGCCCCCGACCCGTCCGCCCGGCTAACCCACACCTGCGCCGCACCCGATCGCTCCGAAACAAATGCCACCTGCGACCCATCCGCCGAATACCGCGGCTCCTCGTCAATCGCCGTCGAAGACGCCACTCGCTCCCCCGCATACCGCCCGTCCTCAACCCGCCGGAACCGCCATAAATCAGCATCCTCCCGGTTCCGCACCACCACCATCCCGCGTCCCCGCGGCCCCACCACGCCCTCTTCCACCGCCTCGGTAAACTCGGATACCGGCTCCGGATCTCGCCCCAGCCGCAGTTTCCAGAGCCCCCGCCGCGTCAACGTTCCCGCCGCGAAAACCAAACCGTCACCATCCGGGTACCAACTCGGGTGAAACATCCGCTGCTCCATCCGGGTCACCCGCCGTGCCTCGCCCGTTGGCCTCCCCTGCGGACTTACCGGCATGACATAAAGATCCGCCTTCTCCGCGGTCTGGTACCGGCAAAACGCCACCTGCCGCCCATCGCGGCTCAGGGCCACGTCAACATCGTCAAAGAAATCGGAAAGCGCCGGGAAAGCCTCGCGGCTTCCCGTCTCCAGCGATAGCGTCTGCAGCACGTTCGGCCCATGCGGCCGCGCCGGCGCCGTCAGCAGCAGATGCCGCCCATCCCCGCTGAACACATAGCTCTGCACCTCCCCCTCATGCACCCTCCGCTCCGCCCCTCCCTGCGCCGGCATCAGGTACAACGCGGGCGATTCCTTCCCTCTCCGCCTGCGGAACACGAGCCACTGCCCATCCGGAGAAAGCGCCGGGCCTTCATCCGTCTTGTCCCCTGTTGTCAACTCCCGCACCTGTCCGCTGCCCACGTCGACGACGGACAAACCCTGCCGGCCCCCCTGCGACGGCCCGTGCGAAAAGTACACCAACCTCCCATCCGGAGAGAACACCGGGTTGCACTCCCCGCCCTTCAACTGCGTCAGCACCCGCAACGCCGCCGGCTTCCGGGGCGCACTCCCCACGTTCCACCAAACAACCGCCGCCACCGCCGTCGCCACCCCCACCCCCACCGCCCGCCGCCCCCAGCGCTGTCCCCGCAACGCCCACTCCAACTCCTCCCCCAATCGCCGCACCGACTCCGGGCGCTCCGCCGGGTCCGTCGCCATCACCCTCTCCATGACCCGCCGCACCGCCCCGTGCGCCCCCGGCAGCAACTCCCCCGCCACCCGCCCCAGCGCGTAGACGTCCGAACGCACGCTCGCCGCCCCCGTCAACTGCTCCGGCGCCCGGTACCCTCCCGTCCCCCACGAAACCTCCTCCCCCCCGCCCCCAAACGCCTGCGCAATCCCGAAATCCACCACCGTCACCCGCGGCTCTGCGCTCCCCCCCCTCGTGCACCAGAATGTTCTCCGGCTTCAAATCCAGGTGCAGCACCCCCGCCTCATGACACGTCTGCAGCACGTCCGCCAACTGCCGGAAGATCGTCAGCGCCGTCCGCTCCGCCAGTCGCCCCCCCCGCCAATCGCTGCCGTAAATTCTCCCCCGCCCGGAACTGCTGCACCACATAGGGGTACCGCTCCCGCCATACCCCCTCATCCACCAATCCGCAAACCCCGGGATGCGAAACCTGCGCAATCGCCCGAATCTCCCGCAACACCGCGTCCCGCCCAGCCGTCCCGGCCTGCAGAATCTTAATCGCCACCCGCGCCGCCGCCAGACGCATGTCCGTCGCCTCCACCACCTGCGAGCTTCCCCCCTCGGCCAGCACCCGCTCGACGCGATACCGCTCCCCCAGCACCTCCCCCGGCTCCGGGCACTCCTCCCGCCGGTCCCCCTGTAGCGCCGCGGCCAGCGTCCCTGCCTCGAGCGGCGCCGGCATTGCGTATTGCGCCTCCAGTAGCCGAAAAACCTCCTGCCGCACCTCCTCGCTCAGCGCCCCCTGCCCCGCCACGTACGCCGCCTGCTCCCCCGCCGGTAGCTCCAGCGCCGCCGCCAACACCCGTTTTATCTGTCGCAGCGCGTCCTTGTCTTGGTTGCTCTTCCCCATGCCTGGACTCAATTTCCGCGCTTGGTCCCATTACGGTGATTTCAGCCCCGTGGGCTTTTCACGGTTAGTACCTTCGCACTATACTCGATCAAGCGCGCCAGGACTAAAATACGCGCAGGAAATGTTTATGCAGGCCGCAGACTCTCCTGACGCCCTCCCGTCTCTCGCCCCCGAGCGATCCCATCTCCTCTGCTCCATCTACCCGGAGCTACGGCGCATCGCCCGCGCCCTGATGGCCATCGAGCGATCCTCCCACACCCTCCAGCCCACCGCCCTGGCCAATGAAGCCGTCCTCCGGCTCCTACGCCGCGAAACGGCCGGCTGGGACTCCCGCCGTCTAGTCGCCTACGGCATTCGGGAAATGCGCTGCATCCTCATCGATTCCGGCCGCCGGCTCCGCACCCGCATCAAACACTCCAGCGCCGAGGGCGTCGGTCTCGATCTGGACGACCGCCTCGCCGGCCTCGTCCACCTCGAATTGGCCTTGGAGGAACTCGGCAAGATCGACCCCCGCGCCTGCCAGGTCGTCGAACTGCGTTTCTTCGTCGGTCTGTCGAACGAGGAAGCCGCCGCCTATCTCGGCGTTTCCCCGCGCACCATCTATGAAGACTGGCAGTTCGCCCGCTGCTGGCTCGCCCGCCACTGGGCCGAGGTCACCATCCGGTAATCGACCTACTGTCCGCCGCGCCCTGTTCTCACGGCCCCATCCGGTTCCCCAGCCCCGTCCCCCCGCGCCGCCACCACCCCCCGTTCACGCCCCCTGCATCGAAATATCTCCTTTCCTTGCAACAACGCCCCCCGCCCCACCCCCCAAATC
>JAPKZB010000085.1:83342-89654 GCA_026393985.1 Acidobacteriota bacterium | reverse complement strand
CCACCACCTCGGGGAGGGTGCGAAAGTGGTCAAATTGTCCCGACGACTCGTTCAAATCGTTCCCGAGGAAGTTTGGCCGCAATCCATTGATTCCGCTATATTTACGGCCCGCTCGAGAAATGTTTACCGGACACTAGTGATTCAACATCTACTCCCAGCGTCCTCCAGAATACGAATTCCTGCATCAAAGGAATTCCGTACTGCCTTGCTTTCTGCGCTTTACCTGACTGCGTGTGGAGGTCCGCAACCACTAATAGGTGCACCTTCTTGGTCAGTGAGTCGGTGATGACAACTCCATGTTGTGCAGCAAGTTCCAAGGCCATCGATCGGGAGAGATATTCGCCTCGCAATCGGCACAGGGATTCGCCTGTAAAGCAAATGGTCTTCGTGCGAAAATCGGTGTCGGTTGCAATGGGAATCGCTTCAGGCGTTGGAGGCCGCATGGGGAGGGCGCAGAAAGCTTTTCCAGAGCAGCGTCAAGCTCTCTCTCCGCCTCCGCACTGGAGATTCCGAGGAGGCTTGCTGCCTTCCGAAGATCTGCCCTCTCGGTCTCCGAAACAACGCCGTCCGCAAGAGCAGCGATCTGCAATTGCAAGAGGTACTGCTGGTGGATCGTGGCAATCTCCGTGGCGGTTAGATTCCAGTGCTCGGCCAAACTGATCAGGGCTGCGGATTCCTTGTCATCGATGATACGATCTTGCATGGCTTGGGCAAGCAGCGCTGCGTAGGCCATGCGCGGCGACGGGTCGTAAGTTGGAACTTCGGCATCTACGCCATGGATGCGGCGAGCAAGCTTTTGGAGGTACCCGCCTCGTTCGAAAGGGGGCACGCCCGAGTCTTCCCGTCGAAGCGGGGGACATTGCTGCGAATCGTAGCTCTTGGGCCAACAGGGTGGGGTAAGAGAATCGACGAAGTCCTGCAGATCCGGATCATTGGCGAGCATACACTGCAATACGTTTGCCGTAGCTAATGCGTCGCTGGCCGCTGAGTGCGCTACAACGGGGCGAGCGACGTCGTAATCGAAGCATACGCTTTCCAGCGTTCCGCCACCCGCGAGGCGCATTGTGCAGAGGGCAGGTAACTCGGGGAGTTGATAACCGGTGCGTTCAAACTCCGCCTTTAGGAAGCCAATGTCGAATTTGACGTTGTGACCGGCGATGGCTACGACATTGCCCAAGGCATCAAGGATCTGGCCAGCGATCTCAGCGAAGCGCGGAGCATTTCGAACCATCGTTGGAGTAATGCCATGAATCCGGGTTGGTCCGACGTCTCGTTCCGGATTGAGCAACGAGCTAAATTCTCCGGCTATACGGCTCGCTTCATCCAGCAAGACGATCGCAATTTCGACAATCCGATCAGAGCGGTTGGCGTTAAATCCGGTCGTCTCGACATCAATGACTGCAACGTTCCCCACCCTGTCCTTGTACCACAATCTGTTATGGCACTTGCTTAGTGCTGGGTACTTCAGAATGTGAAGCGGAAGCCGAATTGGACCAGGCGGGGGATACCTGGGAGGAGGCCGCGGCTGCGGTCTACTATCGTTAGGCGGTTGGTTAAGTTCTTTGTCGTGGCGAAGAGGGTGGTTTTTTCGCCTACCGGCACGTTCAGGGAGGCGTTCCAGAGGGCGTTTCCCGGGATTAGGCCGCGCTGGCCGTCGGGGGTTCCTCCTACTGTGTTCAGGTCGTCGGCGAATTGCTTTCCGGTGTAGACGTTCTCCACCACTACGTTCACACCTTTGGCGTGGGTGTAGGTCAGGCTCGCCGTCAATAAGTTCTCGGGGGCGTAGGGGAGGCGGTTGCCGGTTATCTTCACCGTGGTGAAGCCGGGGACGTTGCTGAAACGGTCGGTGGCGAAGCGGGCTACAGGTAAGGATGTCCAGGCGGCCCTTAGCGCCACCTGGTGGCGGCGGGGGAGGAGACGGTTCATTTGCCAGGTGCCGGCTAGTTCCGTTCCCTGGTGGAGCGTCGCTCCGGCGTTGGTGAGCGTGGCTCCGATGCCGCCGGCGACGCTCGCCGGGATGATCTGGTTTTCGAAGTTCATCCGGAAGAAGGTCGCTTCCGCTCTCAAGTCTCCCGGCAGGTTCAGCCGGGCTCCCGCCTCATAGTTCCAACTCAACTCGGCGGCGAGGTCGACGGAGGCGCCGGTGTTGTTATTGATAATGTCCTCGACGCGGGGCGGGGCGAAGCCGCGGTGGAGGCCGGTGAAGAGCGTCAGGCGGTTGGCTACGGTGTAGGCGGCTCCGAGGCCGGGGATCCATTGGTTCAGGCGGACCTGGCCCCTGGCTCCATTGAGATAGTTCACGCGGCGGAAATCGACGGACTCGAAACGCAGGCCGGGGGTGATGACCAGGTTGCCGAAAGTGAAACGGTTTTGCAGGAAGAAAGAGGCCGCGCTGGCCGTGCGGTCGTTGTCTTCCACGAGAACACCATCGCGCGAAGTGGGGAGGGGGCCGTTTTTTTGGTAGCGCTCCTGGCGCTCGGAATGGTAGCGGACGCCGGCGTCGAGTTCGTTCGCAGCGGGGCCGACGTTGTAAGTCATTTTCATCTTCGGCTCAATGCCCCAGGTGTGGTAGTGGCGGAGACGGCCCTCGTTGCCGCACGTCGTGAGGAGGTTGGCCATGCCGCCGCAGGCGGGGTCCGCCGCGTCGTTGGGGCGCTGGGCCGAGTTGCTCGATTGACGCCACCAGTCGCGGAGGAAGGCCGAGGCGTAGGCGTTGGTGTTCAGGACCAGATGGTCGGCAAGGGCCAGGGTGTGGGTGAGGGCGCCGGCGTAACGCTGGGCGTGGAAGTAGTCGTTGCGGAAGGGGTTCGAACGGGGGGCGGACTGGAACTCGGAGTCGCGGAGGCCGGAGTAGGTGAGGTTCGAGTCTTCCGTGTAGGCGTTGAAACGGAGGCCGAGGGTCTGCCGCGGGGTGAGGGTGGTGAGCGTTTTGGCGTTGAGGTCCGTGACGCCGTGACGGGTGTTGTCGCGGAGACCTTCGCCCTGCTTGCGGAGCAGGTTGAGGAGCCAGCCGGTGGACTTGTACCTGGATCCGTAACGGGCGTGGGCGTTGGCGTAGTCGCGGTTGCCGCCGGTGAGGAGCAGCGAGCCGGAACGGCGGTCCGGGACCGGGGGGGTGAGGTAGTTGATCACGCCGCCGATGGTCATGGGACCGAAGAGGATCTGCTCGCCTCCCTTGAGGACTTCGACGGAGTCGAAACGGTCGATGGGCGGGTGGTAGTAGGAGGCGTTGTCGCCGTAGGGGGCGTAGGAGAGGGGGAGACCGTCTTCAAGGAGGAGGAGCTTGGTGGAACGGGTGGGGGAGAGACCGCGGATGCCGACGTTGGGGCGGAGGCCGAAGGCGTCTTCGGCGCGGGCGTGGACGCCGGGGACCTTGCGGAGGGCTTCTTCCGTGGTCATGACGTTGCTCTGGCGGAGGAGTTCGGCCGAGAGGAGGTCGGCCGAGCCGGGGAGGCGCTGCAGGTCCGCGCCGGAGGAGAGGATGCGGCCGGCCGAGACCCGGAGCGTTTCGGCGAGCGGGGCGATGGCCAGGGTGAGATCCAGTTGCAACGGAGTTTCGCCGAGGGAGAGCGTGCGGCGCAGCGGGGTGAAGCCGGGGGCCGTGGCTTCGAGACGGTAGGCGCCGGGGGCGAGCCGCAGCGTGAAGCGGCCGGCCGGGCCGGCGAGGACGGCGGTTTCCGGGCCACCGGACTGGGGGAGAGCGGCGAGGCGGGCGCCGGGGAGCGCGGCGCCGGAGGCGTCCGTAAGCTGGCCGGTGACCGGGGTGAGAACCGCAGCGGGCTGGGCGGGGAGAAGGACGGCAACGGCCAGAACCACAAGAGGCAGTTGCAAATAGTTTGCAGGCACGAGTTCAGCGTAGCATAAGGCGACCAAAATGGTCCAGTTTGGAGGGGGGAGGAAATTCGATATAGTCGGGGGGATGAAAAACGGAATGCAGGTGATGGTGCGCTGGGCGCTGGTGGGGATGGGGAGCTGGGTGGCGGGGTGGGGGTTGACGCCGCCGGAGCAGGAGTTGAAGGACGGGGCGGGGCGGACGGTGATCCGGTATGCGGTGGCGGCGCCGGCGGGGTTGGCGCCGGCGGGGACGGGGGATCCGCGGCGGCAGGTGGGGTTGTTTTTGTGTTTCCCGGAGCATGACCGGCCGACGGGGGATGAGATGTTGCCGGTGCGGGCGGCGTTGGAGCGGTTGGGGTTGGCGGAGCAGTTTGTGGTGGTGGGGGCGCATCCGCAGGAGCGGAAGTTTGGGGTGGCGGACCATGAGCCGGTGAAGCGGTTGCTGGAGTGGGCGAAGAAGACGTACCCGATTAATCCGCGGCGGGTGTATTTGTACGGGAAGGGCGAGGGGGGGAAGATTGCGGGGCAGATGGCGATGTTGTTTCCGGATTTGTACGCGGCGTCGATTTCCTACAGCTGGACGTGGTGGCTGATGCCGTCGCACGTGCAGCCGTTTGACGCGGAGCGGGAGGGGCCGGGGATTTACATGGTGCTGGGGTTGCGGGATTTGGCGCATCATTTAACGAACGTGCGGGACGGGTACAGCCGGGTGCAGGCGAAGGGGTATCCGGTGATTTACCGGGAGGTACCGGATTTGGGGGAGCGGACTTATCACCCGGTGACGAATGATGACGCGGTGGGGTGGGCGGTGGCGCAGCGGAATAAGCGGCTGCCGTTGTCGGCGGGGGAGCGGGCGTTGTTAGAGAAGGGGACGGGGGCGGGGTTGGCGTTGGTGGGGGGAGCGGCGGCGGGGGCGGTGGTGAAGCGGCGGTTGACGCCGGAGGCGGTGCGGGTGTGCGGGCAGACGAACTGCGGGGAGGAGGCGTTGGCGGCGATTGGGAGTTTGCCGGCGACGCCGGAGACGGTGCGGGTGTTGGCGGTGAACGCGAACTGGCGGAGCCAGGCGGCGCAGGGGGCGTTGATCCGGATGGCGCGGGGGGCGGGGCCGTACCGGGAGTTGGCGGTGGACGGGTTGATTACGGCGATGCGGCTGCAGATTCCGGGGGTGCAGCAGGATGCGGCGGTGTTTGCGGCGTTGGTGGGGCTGTTGCAGGATCCGGACGAGGAGTTGCGGACGATGGTGAATAACGCGCTGGCGACGATGCGGGACCGGGATTTTCGGGGGGATTTGGGGCGGAAGCAGAACCGGGAGCCGGCGGGGGGATGGGAGCGGTGGTTAGCGGAGATGACGGCGAAGGCGGCGGGGTACGGGCCGTTGGGGAGTTTCGCGGAGACGCGGGCGGCGGCGGAGGGGGGCGATGTGGGGGCGGCGGCGCGGTTGGGGATGTTGTATGTGGTGGGGAACGGGACGGAGCAGAACTTTGGGGAGGCGGAGCGCTGGCTGAAGAAGGCGGCGGAGGGGGGGCACCGGATGGCGGCGCGGAACTTATCGATGCTGTACACGGGGGCTCCAGGGATGGGGGGGAAGCCGGAGCTGGCGAAGCGGTGGCGGGCGTTTGCGGACGGGGGGGAGTAGGGGCGTGGGGGGTTAGGCGAGGAGTTGGCGGGTGGCGGTGAGGAGGATGTCTTCGACGGCGGGGGCGACGCGGGAGACGGCGCTGGTTTCGTAGCCGCCTTCGGCGTAGGAGCGGGCGGTGCCGATGTACATGGGGCCGTAGTCGCCGTAGGCGGCGGTGGCGACGAGTTCGGCGGGGCGTTGGGCGGCGGCGGCGAGCTGGTATTCGACGAAGAGTTCGCCGGGCATGTGGAGGACGGAGAAGGGGCCGAGGCGGAGGGCGGAGAGGTCGATGCGGCGGCCGGCTTTGGTGAGGCGGTAGAAGGCGAGGTAGCGGGCGTGGTTGGCGCGGAGGGGGAGGGAGAGGGCGGGGTTGGCGATGGCGGCTGCGAGTTCGGCTTCGGCGAAGCCGGGGCCCTGGAGGTCGGAGAAGGGGATGGGTTTTTCGGCGGCTTTGGCGGCGGCCATGGCGGTGGCGAGGCGCTGGGCGAGGACGGGGCGGAGGGCGGGGGAGCCGTCGTTGTAGCGGCCGGCGCCGATGTTGCCGGCGGCGCCGGTGAAGTGGAGCTGGAAGGTATCGGATTGCTGGTTGCGGGCGTGGCCGACGAAGTCGGCGGAGACTTCGCCTTTGCCGTAGTAGCTCATGGGGTGGGTGGCGTAGTAGCTGAGGGTGGCGACGCGGCGGGGGCCATTCCAGAAGGAGAGGGAGCGGAGGAGGGGGTCGATGGTGCCTTCGGGGGCCTGGCATTGGGGGGAGTTGCGGCAGGAGGTCATGCGGCCGAAGGCGACGCGGCCGGCGGGGCCGAGGATGCGTCGGTTGGGGGCGATTTCGAGGACGGGGGCGGCGCCGGCGGTGACCTGGG
>JAPKZB010000085.1:0-83179 GCA_026393985.1 Acidobacteriota bacterium | reverse complement strand
GTCGTGTTGGTGGACGGTGTGGAGGGCGACGCGGTCGGGGGTGGTGCGGGCGGCTTGGGCGAGGGTGGAGCGCCAGAGGTCGCGGCTGGAGTTGCCGATGCCGAGCCAGTCGAGGGTGCAGAGGACGATGGGGGGCTGGCCGGCGGGGAGGAGGAGGACGCCGCGGGCGGCGAGGGGGTCGGCGACGGAGGCGGCGGGGGGGACGAGGCCGTAGCAGAGGGGGGCGCCGAGGGGCGGGGTGACGTCGGCGGCGAAGGTGGCGAGGCGGAGGGGGCGGGGGGCGAGGGCGAGGGAGAGAAAAGACCGGCGGAGCATAATTTTGAGTCGCGCACGCCGAGACCGTGCGCTTCCGATTACAGCATATCGCTTACAGCAGAGGTTTGGAGGCTCGGCTGGGGGGAGGGGAGGCGCGGACGGCGCGTTCGAAGGCCCAGGCGCGGATGTGGGAGATCTGTTCCTTCATGGTGCGGGAGAGGGAGACGATGGAGACGGCGGTGGTGATGAGGTCCTGGAGGTTCAGGGGGCGGTCGGCGAGTTTGGCTTTGGTGATGGCGGAGACGACGCACTGTTCGACTTCGGCGCCGGACCAGCCGGCGGTGAACTGGGTGAGTTGGGGGAGGTCGAGGCCATCGACGGGGACGCCGCGGCGTTCAAGGTGGATGCGGAAGATGTCGAGGCGTTCTTCGTCGAGGGGGAGGTCGACGAAGAAGACTTCGTCGAAGCGGCCTTTGCGGAGGAGTTCGGCGGGGAGGACATCGATGCGGTTGGCGGTGGCGGCGACGAAGAGGCCGCGGGTTTTTTCCTGCATCCAGGTGAGGAAGAAGCCGAACATGCGGCCGGATTCGCCGCCGACGGTTTGGGTGGAGACGGCGTTTTCGATTTCGTCGAACCAGAGGACGGCGGGGGCCATTTCTTCCATCATGCGGCAGGTTTCGGCGAAGACGACTTCGGGCTTGCCGTGGCGGCCGGAGAAGATGGCGTTCATATCCATGCGGTAGAGGGGGAGGCCGAAGCAGCTGGCGATGGCTTTGACGGAGAGGCTTTTGCCGCAGCCGGGGATGCCCATGAGGAGGACGCCTTTGGGGACGATTTCCGAGTTGACTTCGTCGCGGAGTTCAAAGAGGCGCTGGCGTTCGAAGAGCCATTTTTTGAGGCCTTCGAGGCCGCCGATTTCGTTGACGTTGGTGGGGGTGGAGAGGAATTCGATGACGCCGCTGCGGTTGACGAGGAGGCGTTTTTCTTCCAGGAGGGCGGGGAGGGAGGCGGGGGAGAGGGTGGGTTGGAGGGCGAGGGCGCGGCGGAGGGCGTAGCGGGCTTCGTCGAGGGTGAGGCCTTTGAGGGCGCGGGCGAATTGCGAGAGCAGGGCGGGGGGAGTGGTGGGGTGTTCGTCGTGGAGGAAGGCGGCGAGTTCGACTTCGTCGGGGGGGCGGAGTTCGACGAAGACGAGGCTGCGATCGAGTTCGTCGGGGATGGCGCGGACGGGGGAGGTGATGACGGTGAATTTTTGGCGGTCGAAGCAGGCGGATTCGACGTCGCGGAGGCGGCGGCGGACGGCGGGGGAGTCGCGGAGGGGTTCGTGGAAGTCTTTGAGGTGGAAGATGGCGGGGTGGGGGTGGGCGATGAGGAAGTCGAGGGCGGCGCGGGGGTCGGTGGTGCCGGGGATGGGTTCGGCGCCGGCGGTTTGGAGGCCGGCGGTGAGGGACCAGGTCCAGAGGGGGAGGCCGAGGGAGGCGAGGAGGCGGCCGATGCGGAGTTCTTCCGAGGAGCGGATGTAGGCGAGGGGCCGGCCGGAGGTGTAGATTTCGTGGAGGGTGCGGGCGGCGCGGCTTTGGGCGACGGAGGGGATCATGCGTTCTTCATAGAGATAGACGGGGGGAGTGGGGGAAAAAGTTGATGATCAGCGGGCGCCGGGGGAGTTGACGGGGATGCTCCAGAGGGTGCCGCCGGCGGTGATGAAGAGGGTTTGGCGGTTGGGGCCGCCGAAGGCGCAGTTGGTGACTTCGTCGACGGGGACGGGGAGGAGGGTGAGGAGCTGGCCGGCGGGGGAGAAGACGTAGACGCCGCCTTTGAACCGGTTGGTTTCGTGGGGGGGGGGGGGTTGGTTGAGGCCGCCGGCGACGAAGAGGCGGCCCTGGCGATCCATTTTGATACCGTCGGGTCCGCGGCCGTCTTTCCAGTCGAAGATGAGGTGGCGGGAGGCGGGGTCGAGGGAGCCGTCGGGGCGGAGGGCGAAGCGGTAGAGTTTGCGTTCGCCGCCGGGGGTGTTGTTATTGTTGGCGGCGACGTAGAGGGTTTTGTCGTCGGGGGAGACGTAGAGGCCGTTGGGGCGGTCGACTTCGTGGGTGAGGATGCGGGTGACCTGGCCGGGGGCGTCGATGCGGTAGATGCCTTCGACGAGTTTGCCGGCGGGGTCGCGCATTTCCATGGAGTCGCGGTTGCCGTAGCGGGGGTCGGAGAAGTAGATGCGGCCGCGGGAGTCGATGGTGAGGTCGTTGGGGGAGTTGTAGCGGTGGCCGTCGTAGCGGTCGGTGAGGATGGTGAGGGAGCCGTCTTTTTCGGTGCGGGTGATGCGGCGGTTGGCGGCTTCGCAGACGACGAGGCGGCCTTGGGGGTCGAACAGGAGGCCGTTGGAGCCGGCGTTGTCGCGGAAGGTGGTGGTGTGGCCGTTGGGGGTGCGGCGTTGGATGCGGTTGCGACCGCTGTAGTAGAGGGCGTTATCGGGGCCCCAGGCGGGGCCTTCGCCGGCGCCGGCGGAGTCGACCTGGGTGGGTTTGGCGCCGGGGGGGACGGGGGAGTCGGCGGCGAGGAGGGGGAGGGCGAGGAGGAGAGCGGCGAGGGATGGGCGCATGTTATTTCCTTTTGAAGGTGGCGATGGGTTGGCCGTTGGCGTTGCGGAGGGTGAGGGTGGTTCCGTTGAGTTGGTAGGAGCGGGTTTGTTCGAGGGCGTTGAGGAACTGTTGTTCGAGCTGCATGGTGGTGGGGGAGCAGGCCATGCGGGTGAGGGCGGCGTTTTGGAAAGTGAGGGTGGGGGCGGCGGCGGAGTAGTTGATTTGGAGGCGGTTGCAGCCGGCGAAGCCGGAGGCGCCGTCGGGTTGGAGGTCGAGGTGGGGTGGGCGGGGGAGGGAGACGGGTTGGTTGGCGAGGGTGGTGAGGGTCCAGGGGCCGGTGAGGGAGGGGGTGGCGGCGTTTGCGCAGTTGGTGAGGGTGAGGGCGCCGGCGGCGAGGGAGGCGTGGTGGGCGGTGAGGGTGAGGATGGTGAAGCCGTCGGTGTAGTGGGGGCCGGATTGGGGGAGGGTGATGGGGGGGCGGCCGGGGACGGTGAGGATGGCGCGGGTGGCTTTTTTATCGAGCTGGACGGTGAAGGACGGGCCGGAGGGGCAGGTGTAGGTGACGGCGGCGGGGAGGGCGAGGGGGGCGAGGGTGAGGGCGAGGAGGAGCTTCACGGCGGGGCTGGTGCTATCGTAAAGATAACATTGAATTTTATGAATTTCTTCGAGAACTACCGCGCGGACCTGATTGCGACGCTGAACACGCTGGATATTGCCGGGATTGAGAAGGCCGTAGCCATTTTCGCCGAGGCGCGGGCGACGGGTAAGACGATCTTTTTGGGCGGGAACGGCGGCAGCGCTGCTTCGGCTTCGCACTTTGTGTGCGATATGGTGAAGGGGGCGAGTTTCGGGCGGGAGAGCCGGTTCCGGATTATTTCGCTGAATGAGAATATCGGCACGCTGACGGCTTACTCGAACGATGTGGGCTATGACGTGATTTTCACCGAGCAGTTGAAGAACTTCGCCAAGCCCGGGGATGTGTTTATGGCGATCAGCGGGTCCGGTAACTCGCCGAACGTGGTGAAGGCGATGGAGTACGCCAATCAGATCGGGTGCCAGACGATTGGTTTGTCGGGGCGGAACGGGGGTAAGTTGGCAGAGTTAGCGCAGTTGAATATTCATGTGCCGAACCAGCATATGGGACGGATTGAGGATGTGCATATGATGACCTGCCACATGATTGCTTATTACTTCATGGAGACGGCGGCGGGGTAAGTCGCGATGGACGCCTGGGGGGAGCGGATTGCGAAGTTGCACGGGCTCCCGGAGTGGGCGGGCGAGCCGCTGATTCAGACACATATTTCGGCGGTCCTAGTGGGGCAGGACCGTGTGTTGAAGCTGAAGAAGCCGGTGGACTTTGGTTTTCTCGACTACACGACGCCGGAGAAGCGGCTGGCGGCGTGCCGGGCCGAGGTGGAGTTGAACAGCCGTTTGAGCCCGGAGATTTATCTGGGGGTGGAGACGGTGGGGGAGGGGGAGGAGCGGGATTACGGGGTGTTGATGCGGCGTCTGCGGCGGGAGCGGATGCTGGATGAGTTGGTGCGGCGGGGGGAGGTGACCGAGGCGATGATCCGGGAGATTGCCGCGGTGGTGGCGCGGTTTCATGAGGGGGCGCGGCGGGGGCCGGAGGTGGACCGGTACGGGGAGTGGGGGGTGATTGCGGGGAACTGGCGGGAGAACTTTGCGCAGACGGAGGGGATGGCGTGGACGGGGGAGCGGGAGTTGGTGCGGCGGTGGGTGGAGGGGGAGTTAGCGCGGGAGGCGGGGCGGTTCGCCGAGCGGGTGGCGGGGGGGCATATCGTGGACGGGCACGGGGACTTGCGCTGTGAGAGCGTGAACGTGGCCGAGCGGATTTTTGTATTTGACTGCATTGAGTTTAATGAGCGGTTCCGGTGCGGCGATACGGCGGGGGAGGTGGCGTTTCTGGCGATGGACTTAGCGGCGCGGGGGCGGCCGGACTTAGGATATTACTTTGTGGAGGAGTATCTTAGGCTGCGGCCGATGGGGGATTGCGCGGGGTGGAGCCGTTTTATCGATGTTACCGGGCGTATGTGCGGGGTAAGGTGGCGGGGTTTCGGATGGGGGAGGCGGAGTTTAGCGAGGCGGAGCGGGAGGCGGCGCGGGTGGAGGCGGGGAGTTACTTTGATGCGGCGCGGCGGTACGCGGACCGGGTGGGGGAGCGGACGGTGGTGGTGGTGGCGGGGTTGCCGGGGACGGGGAAGACGGCGGTGGCGCGGGCGGTGGCGGGGGAGTTGGGGTGGCGGGTGATTTCGACGGATGCGGTGCGGCGGGGTTTGTTTGGGACGGCGAAGGGGCCGGCGGAGTTTGGGGCGGGGGTGTACGGGCGGGAGGCATCGGAGGCGACGTACCGGGAGGTTTTGGCGCGGGCGGGTGCGGCGTTGGCGGAGGAGGGCGGGGTGGTGTTGGACGGGACGTTTGCGGAGGAGGGTAGGCGGGAGGCGGTGCGGGGTTGGGCGGCGGGGAAGGGGGCGCGGCTGCGGGTGGTGGAGTGTTGGCTCGAGGCGGAGCGGGTGCGGGAGCGGTTGGCGGGTAGGGCGGAGCGGGGGGATGGGTTGTCGGATGCGGACTGGGGGATTTATCAGCGGCAGGCGGCGGGGTACCGGGGTTGGGGTGAGGATGCGCTGCGGTTGGATACGGCGGAGGCGTTAGGCGGGGTGGGGCGGCGGGCGGCGGAGTGGGTGCGGGGGCGGTGAGGGCAAAGCGCCGGGGCAGGAAGGCCCGCCCCCCTCGAACCGTACCGGGGATGGTTCCCGATCGGATCGGAGTCTCCATCCCGGGTGGGGTTGAATCGATGGTTGAGATCATGCCGGCATGGCGCCAATCTGGCGGAGGAGAGCGACGTTGTCGAACATCGACCAGTGTTCGACGATCCGGTCCTCGACGACGCGGTTGAACTCGATGCCGGAAAAACGGACGGGAAGTCCCGTGGGCGGGATGCCTTCGAAAGCTCCGTGATGCGTGGCGGTGAGCGTCCAGCGTGTGACGACGGAGTCGCGCTCCGTGATGCAGGAATCGATCGAGATGGTGGCATCCGGAAAGGCCTGGGTGAAGGAAAGCAGGAAACCGGACCACGCGTTGCTGTCGAGGGGTTCTCTGGCGCCCGACAGGTACGCCCGGAACCCGGTGTGCCGGAGAGCGGCCTCGGTGTTCCAGTCGCGGTCGTTGAAGGCCTGGAGCCAACGATGATTCAAGCGCTTCAGGTCCTGCGTGGGGACAGCCGAATGGTCGAATCCGTCCGGCAGGTCAGGCAGCGGTCCGTGAATCGCGATGCCGTACCTGGCGGCCAGCGTCAGGAGTTGCGTCATGTCAGGCGGCGCGGGCGGCGCTCCGGCCGGAGTGGCCTGTTCGAGCACGAATCGTTCAAATCCCGCGGGGTTGCACAAGAGCAGCAGACTGGCCGGTGCGTCACCGATCACCCGAAATCCGTGCGGAACTTCCCGAGGCCCGTAGACGAACGCGCCCTTGCCAGCCCGAAGCCACTTCCCGTCGCAGACAAACGCGATCGTCCCTTCGAGCACATAGAAAGACTCGTCTTCGTGATGGTGGGTGTGATACGGCGAGGCAAAGCCCACCGGCACATCCCAGTGTTCGATCAGTCCCAAGCCTCCGTTGGTGCTTTCCGCCGTGGACCGCACCAGGGTGGGCAGCCCCAGAAAGCGGAAGTTTGCGTCTTGTCGCGTGTTCAGATAGGGTGTTTGTTTGGCAGTCATTTTCTTTCTCCATCGATGGTTGGGCGTGCGGCTGTTTTGCTCGCGCACGACACCGGGGATGTGGAACGAGAACCCCCTCTGTTACAAAGAAACTGGTGGCTGATGGAGATGAATTGGAGTGACGCCGAGTTGGTGAGGCGCATTGGCCTGGGGCCTGACGCCGCTGCCGAAGCCGTGTTGTTCCACCGCATGGCTCCGCGCATTCGCCTTTATGGCCTGCGCCACCTCAGAGACCGGGAGGCGGCCGAGGATCTGGTCCAAAATGTCCTGATCATCACGCTCGAAGCGCTGCGTGCCGGGCGCCTCCGGGAAGGGGACCGGCTAGCGTCCTTCGTGTTGGGAGTCTGCCGGATGACCGTACTTGATCTTCGCCGCAACGCGCAGAGAAGGACCGAACTGCTGGGGCGTTTTGGGGCCGGGGTAGCCGTCGCCGTACCGGAGGCGATGCCGAGCCTTGACCGGAACCAACTGGCGGCGTGTCTCAAAACCCTCAGAGAACGCGAACGCGCCGTGGTGGTCCTGACTTTCTATGATGAAAAGTCCAGCATGGATGTCAGCCGCTTTCTTGGGGTTTCGGAGGCCAACGTACGCGTGATCCGCCACCGCGCGATCCATCAGCTTCGCGATTGCATGGGAGGTGCAACATGAGCTGTGCAACTCCTATCGATCCTGCCGTTCTGGCGGATTACTGGCTTGCCGCCCTGCCCGCAGGGGAAGAGGATGCCGTGGAACTGCATCTGTTCGCCTGCGACGAATGCGGCGCGCGTCTGGGCGAGATCATTTCTCTGGCGGAAGGGATACGCGATTTGGCAAGGCGGGGGTCGCTGCTCCTGGTGGTGAGCGATACCTTCGTTGATCGTCTGGTGGAGGAGGGGCTGCGCGTGCGCCAGTACGCACCTCCGCACGGGGGCAGCATCGCCTGCACGGTTACCGCGGAAGACGACGTTCTGATCGGGCGCCTGAGTGCCGACTTGAGCCGGGCCAAGCGGGTCGATCTCTGTTTGTGCAACGAGTGGCATATCGAAAGGATCCGGTTGGCGGATATCCCGTTCGATCCCGCTGCGGACGCGGTCCTGTTTCAGCAATCCATCACTTATGCCAAGGCTGCTCCGTCGGAAACTACCATCGCCAAGCTGTTGGCGGTGGATGAGGCGGGCGGCGAACGGTTGCTCGGCGAGTTTACGTTTCACCATACGCGAACCTTGCCCGGTCCGGGAGCACCGTAGCCAGCGCCGAAGGCGACACCTCCGATTGGAGGGGAACTGGTCGCCGCCGTTGTGGACCGTATTTGAAAATGGTTGTGTCCGCTTTACCAGGACCTAGCTTGGATCCTGGCCGACTGCCTACAATCGGATCAGCGCCGATGAAGAAGAAACCAGCCGTCGTTCCATTCTCCGAAGCAAAAAAGGTAACACCAGCCGCCTACCGCCACTGGCACAATGGCGGGGATCTTGAAATCAGTTTCTACGCCCGGTCGCTTCACCAAACCGCCCAGTCGATCCTCGCTTCCCTGGACCTGCAACCGAACCCAAGGACGGCTTGGGATGCTTGTCCCGTTGTCCTGCTCTACCGACAGGCGGTGGAACTTCATCTGAAGGCTCTGGTTGATGAGGGCGGCGATTTTCTGAAAGAAAGAACTGATGCGATCACGCTTTGCAAAACACATTCACTGAGATGGCTGGCGCAGATGGTCAGCCAAATCATCAAGGCGGTCCAGTGGGAGGCAGCGTTCCAGTGTGAGGGCATGTCGAACCTTGCCGATTTCAGTGCCCTGGTGAGCGAACTGGAAGAGTTGGATCCGGTGGCGGTCTCTCTACGTTCGAGCAACCGCCGTCCCGATGGTGGGGTGCCGAACCAACTGGAGCCACCCAGAATTGTGCAGTTTGCAAAGAAACTGGATGCCCTGATCGGCGTGTTGGATGCCACCACCGATGCACTGGCGGCGACGGCGATCCTGATGGAAATCGATGGGACCGAGTCCGGGTTGTCGCCGACGATTCAGTGAGGCTCTGCGGGTGAGGTATGCCCGGCTGTTCTTGGACACAATGGGCGACCGGAGACCGGGGGCGGTGCCGGCTACGGCTCGCTCCAGATGAGGCGGAGGCCGAGGTTGGTCTGGCGAGAGTCGGGGGGATGGCGATGGCGGTTGGCGCTGCGGAGGGCTTCTGGTTCGTTGAACCAGCTGCCGCCGCGGATGACGCGTTCGCGGCCGGAGGCGGGGCCCTGGGGATCGGTGACCGGTGCGGCCGGGTAGGGGCCGAACCAGTCGGCACACCACTCCCAGACGTTGCCGTACAGGTCGTACACCCCCCAGGCGTTAGGTTGTTTGGCACCCACCGGATGGCTGCGCCCCTCGGCGCGGGAGTAGAACCAGGCGTGTTTGGGGAGGGCGTCGAAGGCGGGATCTTCGCCGAAGGCGAAGCGGGCCGGGGAACCGGCCCGGGCGGCGTACTCCCATTCTGCCTCCGTAGGCAAGCGAAAGCGGCCGATGCCGAGGGCGTTCAAGCGGGCGAGGAAGTCCTGGGCATCGTGCCAGGAGACGCGCTCGACGGGGCGGCGGGGGGCGTCCTCGCCGTGGGCGAAGGTGGAGGGGTTGCTACCCATCACCGTGCGCCACTGTTGCTGGGTGACTTCGTAGGCGGCCAGCCAGAAGGGCCGGGAGATGGTCACTTCGTGGAGCGGACTTTCGTCGTTGGCGCGTCCGGCTTCGGCTGGGGGACTGCCCCGGAGGAAGCGGCCGGCGGGGATGCGGACCAGGGGCAAGGCGACGCCGCCGGGCAGGGTGATGGTGCGGGCGTTTTCGTTTTCCAGCTCCCGGACGAGGCGGATGCCAATGGCGGGGTAGCGGCCGTCGGGAGCGTGGCGATGGCGGTTGGCTGAGCGGAGCGCGTTTGGGAAGTCGTACCAACTGCCGCCGCGGAAGACGCGTTCTTTACCGTGGGGCGGTCCGGTGGGATCGGTTTGGGGCGAGGCGGGATAGGATCCGTACCAGTCGGCGCACCACTCCCAGACATTGCCGTGCATGTCATGAAGTCCCCAGGCGTTGGGGGGCTTCTGTCCGACGGGGTGGGTGGTGGCGAAGGAGCGGCTGTTGGCCCAGGCGAAGTCGTGGGTGCGGTCGCGGCCCGCGGGGTCGCTCCAGGGGTGGGGGGGGGGGGGGGCGGGGGGGGGGGGGGGGGGAGGCGGCTTGTTGGAAGGCGGCGGGGTTTTCGCCGAGGACCGCTTGCCATTGCCGCTGGGTGACCTCAAAGACGCCGAGTTGAAAGCCGCGCGTGAGGGTGACGTCGTGTTGGGGGCCTTCGTCGGGATCGCGGCTGGTTTCGGTGGCGGGGCTGCCGCGGCGGTAGGTTCCGGGCGGGAGGGAGACGAACTCGAGGGGGACGCCGCCGGGGAGCGTGACGGAGGTGCGGGCGGGCGAGGGCGGGAGGGGCTCGAGTTGGAGATCGATCTGGAGGTCGACGGAGGAGGCCTCGGTTTCGACGCGGAACGGGTCGCCGGCGGCAATGCGGGCGCCGGTGGGGGCGACTACCGCGCCGCGGAGGCGGCCGCGCGGGGCGACCAGGGTGAAGTCGGGAGTGGCGCGGATGCCGCCGTGGGTGGTGTGGTTTCCGAGGTTTACCTGCCAGGTGAAGCGGCGGGGGGTGGGGGATTGGAGGCGGTCGCGCACGGACAGGCGGGCGCGGTTGCCGGCGAGGAACTCGACGGTGAGGGTGCGTTCGGCCTGGACGCCGAGGGAGGCGTACTGGCTGCCGCCGCCGGCGACGGCGGTACCGCCCGAGGGTGAGGGAGTGAACGAGATGAGCTTTCCGGTGGTGCCGCGGGCCTTTTCTTCGACGTGCCGGCCATCGACCAGAAGGGTAGAGAAGTGGCCGGGATCGCGGGTTTTTTCGGGCCCGCCGGCGAAGCTGGCGCCATAGGCGAAGAGGTGGAGTTGGAGGGCTTCGGGCTGGTCCCAGGCGTGGCTGTGCCATTGGGTGTCGGCGTTAAAGGAGAGCAGGAGGTCGTCGGAGTCCTGCCAGCGGTTGCGGAAGAAGACGAGGCCTCCGGAGCCGGCGACGGCAGGGGGGAAGACGCCGGTGGGATCCTGGGCGGGGAGACTGGCCGGGTAGTAGAGCATGGCCCAGAGCGGCCCTTCGCGCCGCGGGTCGAAGCGGCGGGTGGCGGGCCCGGGGCTGGAGGTGCCGAGGTGGAGATCGTACCACCATTTGTAGAAGGGTTTTGGGGCGGCAGGGGTGAAGGCGAACAGCAGGCTGGCCCAGCCTTCGTCGCCGATGCCGGCGTGGCTGACGCCGGACATGAGCCAAGTTCGGCCGCCCCCCTGATCGACAAAGGTTCCGGAGTACATGGCCTGTTTCCACCAGGCGTGGCGAGCGGCTTCGGCCTCCAGTTCGGTATCGCCGACGGAGCGGAGGGCGAGCAGGGCGCGGAGGAGGAAGATGCCGCCATAGGCGGTGTAGCCGATGCCTTCCTGGGAGACGCCGAGTTCGTCCGCATTGCGCATGTGCTGGAGCAGGTCGCGTTTGAGGAGGGCGTAGCGGTCCGGCCGCTCTTTTTCGAGCCGGAGCGCGAGGAGTTCGATGAGTTCGCCGCCGCGGCAGACGGCTACCCAGTTGGAGCCTTTGTGCGGGGCCTCGACGTTGGCATGCCGGAAGGTGAGCCAGGAGTCGAGGCCGGCGCGGAGTTTTTCGGCGACCCAGCGGGTCTCGCCGGGGGACCAGAAGTCGCGGCACCAGTCATAGGCATAGGCGAAGCCGGCGCCGACGGTGGCGCGGGCGAGGCCGTAGCCCTGGTCGGGGAGGATGGTCTCGGGGGTGGCGCCGTTGTGGGTGGCGCGGATGGCGCGGTAGGCGACGGCGCAGTAGCGCGGCTCGCCGGTGACTTGCGCGAGGAAGGCGGCCATGTTGGCGTGGTAGGCAGGGCCGTAGCGGCTGGCGGGAGCTTCGCGCAGGGCTTCCTCCGCGTCGACTTTCTGGCGCAGGCGGGTGAGCATCTCTTCGTGCGCGGAGCCCTTGACGGAGGTCAGCCGGCGTAACTCGGTGACTTTGTCCGGGTCGATCAGCAGCCGGGGGGCGGCTATCGCGCCCAGAGAGCCGATGCAGAGCAGGAGGAGAGGCCGCATAGCTCGATTATGCCGTGGGACGGGCCCGGGGGAGGGAGTAGGGAGGGAGTAGGGAGGGAGTAGGGAGGGAGTAGGGTGTTGCGGGCGGCGAACAGGTTCTGTGGATATCTGGTGCGGTTGGGTCTATTTTTTTAAGTCTGGCGCTGAGCGTTTTCGGCCAGACGTTTGGGGGTCTGTCCGGGGAGGTGCGCGATGGCCTCCGGGGCGATCGTCGGGGGAGCAAAGGTATCGCTCCTCAACAGCGCGACGGGTGCGACCCGCGATACGGTGACGAGCGAAGCCGGTACGTATGCGTTTCCGTCGCTATAGCCGGGCAGCTACACGATGAAGGTGGAGAAGGCTGGTTTTAAGGCCACCACGCGCACGGGTCTGGAGATTCAGGTGCAGCAGAGCCGGCGGGAGGACGTGGACCTGCAGCTCGGCAACGTGACCGAGACGATTGAGGTGGCGGCATCGGCGCTTTCGCTGCAGACGGAGAACGCGACGCTGGGTACGGTGATTGACAACAAGCGCATTGTGGAGATGCCGCTGAACGGCCGCAACTACCTGCAGCTGGTTTCGCTGGCGCCGAACGTGAGCTTCGGCTTTCCGTCGGCGGGTCAGGCGGGTTCGCGGCAGGGCGGTATCCGCGCCGACCAGGGCATCTCGAGTGGCGGGCAGCGGGCGCAGTTCAACCGCTTCACCCTGTACGGGATTGAAAACACCGACCCGAACTTCAACACCTAGATCTCGCAGCCGTCGATTGACGCGATTCAGGAGTTTAAGGTGCAGAGCGGCGTTTATCCGGCCGAATATGGCCGGGCGGCATCGCAGATCAACGTGCTGACCAAGGGCGGCGGCAACGAGTATCATGCCACGCTGTTTGAGTTTCTGCGCAACGAGAAGTTTGACGCCAAGAATTACGCGTTTACGACGAACCGGCCGCCGAAGGATCCTTTCAAGTGGAACCAGTACGGCTTTACGCTGACCGGTCCGGTGGTGATTCCGAAGCTGTTCAACGGGCGGAACAAGCTGTTCTTCATGACGAACTACGAGTGGTTCCGGCAGCGGCGGGCGCAGCAGGGTGTTTATAACCTGCCGAGCGAAGCGATGCGGGGCGGGAACTTTGCCGGGGTGGCGGCGATTTTTGATCCGTTGACGCGGGCGCCGGGGGCGACGGGCGTGGTGGCGGCGGTGCCGTTTCCGAACAACGCGATTCCGTCGAGCCGGTTTCATCCGACATCGGTGAAGCTGCTTGAGTTCTACCCGACGCCGAACGTGGCGGGAGCGGGGCTGCGGAACAACCGGGCGCAGGCGCTGGGCCGGCCGATTGATCGCGACCAGTTGACGGTGCGCGGCGACTATAATGAGGCCTCGAAGTCCACCTGGTTTGGGCGCTACAGCTGGGGTGACGAGAATCAGTTAACCGAGCAGCTGCGGCTGAACGGGGATAAGATCATCACCAACTTCGACCAGTACATGGTTTCCAACACCCGGGTGCTTTCGCCGACCATCGTCAACGAGGCGCGGTTCGGGCTGAGCCGTTTCTACAACACGACCGGTCCGGAGTTGGCGTTTACGCGGAACGTGGTGGGGGATCTGGCGATTCCGGGCTTGAACGCGGGCCCCGGCGTGCAGTGGGGCATTCCGGCCATCGGGTTCGGCGGCACTTACTCCGGCTTCGGCAACGGTTCGGAGGGACCGTGTGAGAACAATAACCGGGTGATTCAGATCAATAACAACCTGTCGGTGATTCGGGGCAAGCATACGTTCCGGATGGGCGGCGAGATGCGTTGGGATAACTACTTCCAGGTGGGCAACCAGTTTGCGCGCGGCGAGTTTCTGTTCATTCCGAACGCGACGAACACCCCGGGCGTCTCCGGTACGGGCGATGGCTTTGCGGACTACCTGCTGGGCCAGACCAACCAGGCCGAGGCGGCGGTGTCGATTGCGCGGGCGCGTTTCCAGGCGGTGAACTTTGCGCTGTATTTCGACGATACGTGGAAGATTTCGTCGAAATTCACGCTGAACTGGGGTATCCGGTATGAGAACAACCCCCCGTGGCAGGACCAGACGGGGACGCTGTTCAACGCTATTGTCCGGCAGGATATCCGGCCGGCGAGCTTCCAGGGCGCGAACGTGGCAGATCGCGGGATTTACCCCTACTTCATGCGGCAGGGCACGGGGACGGATCCGTACGAGGGGATCAACCTGCGGTGGCCGAACATTGAAGTGGCGCGGAACGGATCGCTGGGCAATCGGCTGGTGGCGCGGGACAACAACGACTGGGCGCCGCGCATCGGCTTGAGTTGGAGCCCGACGGCGAAGTGGGTGATCCGCGCCGGCACCGGGATGTTCTACAACCAGGACACGGGCAATCCGCGGTTCGATATGGCGCGCAACCTGGCGGGCCGTCTGCGGTTCAACTCGAACACGGTGACGCCGAATCTGACGTGGAACAACGCGCTGGCGGCGGCGGGCGGGATTGCCCAGGTGCCGACGCCGTATGCGTTTGCTAATCCCTACAACCGGCGGACGCCTTACACGGCACAGTATCTGCTGAACGTGCAGCGGGAGCTGCCGGGCCAGATCCTGTTTGAGGTGAGCTATCTGGGCAGCGTGAGCCGGAAGCTGGAAGCGCTGCGGGCGGTCAACGAAGCGATGCCGGCGCCGCGGACGACGGGATTGAGTCTGGCGCAGCGTTCGCCGTTTCCCAACTTCGGCCGCATTCAGTTGGTGGACAACGGCGGCACGGGGAACTACAACTCGTTGGGCGTGAAGGTGACCAAACGGTACTCTGCGGGGTTGACCTTCCTGTCGGTCTACACCTGGGCGAAGTCGCTCGATACGGCGACGGCGATCCGGAACCAGGGCGGCGATACGTTGTTTCCCCAGAACAGCTACTGCCGGGCGTGCGAGTATGCGCGGTCGTCGTTTGATCCGCGTCACCGGGTGACGACATCGGTTTCCTGGGATCTGCCGTTTGGCAAGGGGCAGCGATTTGCGATTGAGAACGGGTTTGCCAACGCCGTGCTGGGCGGCTGGCAGCTGGGTTCGATCGTGACGATGCAGACCGGGTTCCCGATGACGATCACGGTGGGCGGCGACCCGTCGAACACGGGCGGCCAGTTCGACCGGCCGAACTCGACGGGGACGAACGGGCAGTTGGAGAACGGAAACCCGGCGCAGTGGTTCGACTGGCGGGCGTTTACGCGTCCGGTGGACGGAACCTTTGGCAACGTGGGACGCAACACGATGAACAGCCCGGGAATTGTAGCGTGGGATTTCTCCACGTTTAAGAATTTCACGATGCCGTTCAGCGAGAAGCATGTGCTGCAGTTCCGGTTTGAGGGGTTCAATATCATGAACCATCCGGTGTGGGGCAACCCGAACACGAACCTGGCTTCGGCGGTGTTTGCGGCGGGTTCGCTGGCGCCGGTATCGCAGGGTAACTTTGCGACGATTACCGGGACGCGGACCAATATGCGGAACCTGCAGTTCGGTTTGAAGTATAACTTCTGAGGAAAGCGCACAACGGACTCGCTTCGGTCCGGCAGGAGGGGCGAGTGCCTCGCCCGTTGGTGTCGGGCCTACGCGGCCTGTGCGCTCCTCACCAGCCCGGGCGGTTGCAGTGTTTCTTGGCGGCGGCGAGCGGGATCCCAAACATCAGCGCGGTTCCCAGATTCAAAACCAGATTCCCCCACGCCTGATGGGCGATGGTAAACGCGCAGTCGACCCCGAACCACACGGCCAAGGGCAGCGCGATCGCCTTCCACGCCCATTCCTGACCGGCTGCGAACGGTCCCCGCGCTAGTGTGATGATGCCGGTCATCCATCCCACCATGACGGCGCCTATGATGGCGTTGGCAAAGTAGATGTAGCCCTGCGTGGAAGTCGCCACCTGTTCCGGAGCCGTCCAATGCTGATAGTAGACGAGGTTGAAGAACGAAGCCCCCGCCGCCGGCGCCAGAAGGAGCAGCGCGCTTAACGAGAGAATCGCCACCGCCGCGGCCTGGACCAGACGGGACCAAAGTTGTAGTTGCGGCTTGCTGGCCATTGTTCGCTGCCTTCTCATAATGTAACACCGATCGACGGCTTCGCTGCGATCTCACGTCCGAAGCTCTGTTGGCTTGGCGTGAACCGGTCACGAGCCGGGGGGATGCCGTGGCGGGATGGATTCGCTCCGGAACGACCGATCCCGGCGCGAGGCAGTCTTTTGCCTGGCTCTTCGCCGGAAGTCGGCAGCGCGCGCAACCCTCTGCCGGCCACAGCAAGAGGTACGGTTTGTACGGGGCAACATCCGAGACGGCAAACGCGCAGGCCCTGCCCCCGCTTACGCCCCAACAGCCATCCGCGCGAGGCCCGGCAACTCGTCCCGGATCCGCCGGAACGCCGCCCGTCGCTGCTCCTCATCCCCGCCGCATCGTGGCCCACAACCTCGTCCACTCCCCTCGACCGGTGCCTCGTCAGCTCAATCTCCAACTCCGTCATCACCTCAATCGCCCACGGCCGCACCAACGCCGCCGGCGTTGCCGTGCGGCACACCTCAAAACGGTCTCGCACCCCGTGCCGGGTTCGCCGGAGGAAGCACCAGGATCTTCGGCTTCATCCAGCCCTACCGCTCCTTCCGGATCGCCGTCTCGTAGTAGGCCCGCATCCGCGTCTAAAGAACGCGCACAACGGACTCGCTTCGGCGCGGCAGGAGGGGTGCGTTCCCCGCTGATGCCCCGCCTTCGCGGCCTGTGCGCTTTTTTGAAAGCGCGCACAACGGACTCGCTTCGGCGCGGCAGGAGGGGTGAGTTCCCCGCAGATGTCCCGCCTTCGCGGCCTGTGCGCGCTTGGGCGCTGCGGAGCCGAACGACGCCTCCCGTCGATGCCGATGGGAGGCGTCGTTTTCTGATCTGCTGTTGACGGGGTGGCCGGGTAGGTCGGGACGCTGTCCGACGGACGATTGTCCTGAACTTCGCTGATACAGGAAGGGGGCGAGATGCCATCAGGTGCGCGCGGCGCGGGGAGGTTGGGGTTGTCCCTCTTGCTGTAGCAGCCGAGTAACGAAGAGCGCGCGCGGCGGGAGGCGGCTCGCCAGGCGTTGTGGTCGCTGTAGGCGGCTGCGGTCAGGCGGCTGCGGTCAGGCGGGTTGGGGTTCGAGGCCGGCGAGGGGGCCGGTGCTGCTTGAGAAGGCGTCGGCTTCGACGCCGAGCTGGTGGAGCATCGTGACGAAAAGATTGGCGAGGGGGGTGTTGTTGTCGCGGCGGAAGGCGAGGTGCTGGCCGTGACGGAAGGCGCCGCCGGCGAGGAGGATGGGGAGGTTCGTGTTGTCGTGGGTGTTGGCGTCGCCCATGTTGCTGCCGTAGAGCACCATGGTCGAATCGAGCAGGCGCCGGCCGCTATCCCGGGTGCTGGCGAGGCTCTCGAAGAGCTTCCGCAGTAAGGCCATCTGCTGGCGGTCGGCATCGTCGAGCTGGCGGAGCTTTTCGGCGGACTGGCCGTGATGGCTCAGGTTGTGATAGCCGTCGGTGGTGTCCTGGCCAGGGTGGAGGTGGAAGACCGGGGTGGCGAAGGCATCGACCATCAGGGTGACGATGCGGGTGGAGTCCGATTCGAGGGCGAGGCGGGCCATGGAGAGCATCAGGTCGAACTTCTCAAAGAAGAGCTTACGGTCTTCAATGCCGGCGGGTGCGGGGGCGGCGGTGGGGGGCTTGGGACGCTGCTCCCACTCGGCGGCGAGATGGAGCCGTTGTTCGAGTTCGCGCACCGAGGTCAGATATTGGTCGAGCCGGGCGCGGTCGTTGCGGCCGAGGGCGCGGGCGTAGTGCCGGGTGTCGTCGAGGAGCAGGTCGAGAATGCTGCCGCGCTCGGCGAGGCGGTGCAGTTGGCGCTCGACTTCGGCGGGCGCGCCCTGCAGGAACAGTCGGCGGTAGAGGGCCGGGGCGCTGTCTTCGGCGGGCAGGAGGACGCCGTCGCGGGTCCAGGAGAGGCTGCGGTTGGCTTTGTCGATGTTGACGCCGAGGTTGAGTGTGGCGAAGCGGGTGAGGGGGCCGAGCTTTTCGGCGGCGAACTGATCGAGCGAGATGGCGTTGCGGAAGCCGCTTTGGGTGGGGCCGCGGGCGCCGGTGAGGAAGCAGTTTTCGGTGCTGTGGCCGCCTTTGACGGCGGGGTGGGAGAGGCCGCTACAGATGGTGAAGTCGTGGCGAAACGGGGCGAGGGTGGTGAGGTAGGGGGAGAGGGTGTAGTCGCGGCCGGCGTTGGTGGGGAAGAAGGGCTTGGGCAGCACGCCGAGATTGTTGGAGATGAGCAACATGCGGCGCGGCGGGCTGGCGGCGAAGCACTCGAGGGTGGGCATGGCGAGGGTAACGCCGGCGGCGCGGAGGAAGTGGCGGCGGGTCTTCATGGTTGCGTTTGTCCCTCCGATGGGCCGAGGAAGATCGGGCTTTGTACCAGCGAGACGACGAGGTCGCGGGTGCGGAAGCCGGTGGCGGCGTGGGCGTCGAGGATCGTCTCGATGGCGGGACGGTCGGCGAAGCGGACGGGGGTGCCGGTGGCGTAGACGGTGAACTGGTGGAGGAGGTTGCGGGCGAGTTGCCGGGGCTGGGCGGCGAGGATGGCTTTGAGGTCGCGGATGTCGCGGAAGGATTGGCCGTTGCGGAGTTTGCCGCCGGGGTTGACGGGGCTCGAGAGGGTGTAGGCGAAGTCGTGGCCGGCGCGGTCGATGCCAATTACGGCATCTCCTTCGTTGATGCCGCGGTAGCGGGTGCGCCAGGCTCCGAGAATGTCGAAGTTTTCGAGGGCGAGGCCGACGGGGTCGAAGCGGGCGTGGCAGTTGGCGCAGGAGGCGTCGCGGGTGTGGAGGGCGAGGAGTTCGCGGATGGTTTTGGCGCCGCGGATGTCCGGTTCGACGGCGGGGACTTTGGCGGGCGGTGGGGGTGGGGGCTCGCCGAGGAGGCGTTCCATGATCCAGGCGCCGCGGAGGACGGGAGAGGTGGTGGTGCCGTTGGCGGTGACCTTCAGGATGGCCGCCTGGGTGAGGAGTCCGCCGAGCGGGCTTTCGGGCGGCAGCTTGACGGGGCGCAGGGCGGAGCCGGAGAGCGGGGGAAGAGCGTAGTGGCGGGCGAGGCGGTCGTTGGCATAGACGAAATCGGCGGTGATGACGGAGGAGGCGGGGAGGTTGTCGCGAATCATGGCGGAGAAGAAGGCGCGGGTCTCCTGCTCCATGGACTCGGTGAGGTAGTTGTCGAAGCGATATTCGGGGTAGAGGCGGATGTCGGGGTCGTCGCGGCGGATGTGGCGGAGGTTGAGCCAGTAGGCGGTGAAGTTATCGACGAAGCGGGAGAAGCCGGGGCTGGCGAGGAGGCGGGTGGTTTCGGCGCGGAGGGTGGGGGCGTGGCGGAGGCGGCGCTGGCGGGCGAGGCGGGTGAGTGGGGAGTCGGGTCGCGAGTTGGTGAGGAAGTGGGAGAGCCGGGTGGCGATGGGGTAGTGGTCTCCGGCCGGCTCGGGTTCGCGCAGGTAGAGGAAGTGCGGGGAGCTGAGAAAGGCCTTGTAGCCGGCGAGCATGGCCTCTTCAAACTTTGCACCTTGGCGGAGCCGCGCGAGGACGAGGTCGACAAAGCGGGCGAGGGCGGCGGGCGCGACCGGCTCCTGGGCGGCGAGCGCGGCGAAGCGATGCAGCAGGCGGCGGGCGGCTTCGGCGGGTTGGGCGGGGGCGGGGACGATGCCGAGATCGTCAAACAGGACGCGGTGCGACGGGGGCGGCCAGGCGGGCGGAGGGAGGGGCCCTTCGACTTCTAGCCACTGGACGGCGATACCGGGCTGGCCGCCGGGGGGAAAGGGCGGGTAGCGATAGGTGGGCGGGCCGCCGTCGACGTTGCGAGCGAGCGGGACGGGCAGGCCGAGGGGGCTGTATTCGAAGGTCTCGTGCTCGCGCAGATGGATGATGGTTTCAAACTCCCGGGCAACCGGCGGGATGTCCATGATGCCGCCGGTGGCGCGGACGTCGCCGGAGACATCGGGGCCGGAGGGTTTGCGGGCGCGGAAGGTCATCGGGACGGGTTGCGCGGCAGGGGCTAGGGTGTAGCCGGGGAGCTGCCGGACGGCGCGGGCGGAGAAGCGGACGCGATAGGGGCCGGGGAGTTTGGCGGTGAACTGTTTGGGATAGCCGTAGTAGGGCCAGTGGGCCGAACGGAACAGGGCCATCTCAAGGGTGGGGTCGTCTTTAACGGCGTCGAGTTGTTTGGGGTCGAGGGCTTGGTTGTGGCGGGCGAAGAACATGGCCTCGCGTTCGCCGAAGGTGACTTTTTCGGGGAACAGGGCGGTGCCGACGGCGCGGAACTTCGTGACGGGCGGAGGCTGCGGCCCGGAGGCGACGGCCTGGCGCAGGGCGGCTTCGGCGGCGTCGAGATAGGCCAGGAGCTGGACGCGGGACATGTCGAGCGTGTCGGCAGCCTTATTGAAGCGATGGCCTTCGCGATCTTCGGGGAGCATGTCGCGGATGTCGAGGTGGGGCAGTTGCAGGAGATCGCGGAGGTTCTGCTCGTACTCGTCGCGATTCAGGCGGCGGAGGGGGCCGCGGCCGTGGCGGCGCACTTCGGCCGCGTCGGCTTCGTGGAGCTGGCGGCGGAGGGGGGCGAGCATCGCTGAGCGCTGGGCGGCGGAAAAGGGTACGCCCGGGGGCGGCATTTCGCCTTTGGCGACGCGGTCGTGGAGGCGGATCCAGCGGTCGCGGATGGCCCGATCGGCAAAGCGGTCGGGCAGGGCGGCGAGGTCGAGGCCGCCCTGGGCGTTTTGGGCGTTGTGGCAGCCGTGGCAGAGGGCGGGTACGAGCGGCTGTCCCGGGGCGGGCAGGGTGGCGAGCAGGAGCAGGAGAGCCGCGGCTTTCAACGTTTCCCCGCGAGCGCGTCTTTGATTTTGGCGGAGTCGTAGGCGTGCACGTTGGTGATGCGAAGCTCTTCGAGGCCTGTTTTGGGGTCGACGAAGCCGTCGATCTGGTCGAGTAGCTGGGCGCGGGTGAGCTTCCAGACGACCTGGCCGCCGGGGTTGATTTCGGCCAGCTGATCGCGGCCTTCGGCGGTGGATTTCATATGGTAGTCGCCGCAGGCGAGCAGGAGGTTGCCATTGGCGAGGCGCTGCATGCCGAGCAGGTAGCGGGTGGCGAGGCCGAGGTCGGCAGCGGTCCAGGAGCCGGTGCGGTGGCGCTGGGCATCGAAGCGGAGCATTTGGAGGCCCGTGGCGGTGGTGGCGTAGAGGGAGCCGTCGCCGGGTTCGAGGGTGGCGAAGGCGAGGTGGGGCGCCGGGGGAGTGTTAGTCAGATGGGGTGAGAGGTCGATGGTGGCGAGGATCTTTCCGGTGCCGATTTCGACCTCGAGCAGCGTTTTGCGGGCATATTGAACGATCCAGAAGGCGTTGCCGCGGGAGGAAGGGCGGATCATGCGGTAGCGGGAGTGGACGGGTTCGGGCCGCAAATCGGGAATGGGGGTGCGGCTGACAACGACGCCTTGGCGGTTGATGACGCGGATTTCGGCGGCTTCGCTATCGAGCATGGCGAAGTGACGGCCGCCGTCGAGGACGGCGCCGCCGGGGGCTTCGACGTCGTTGCCGCGGCGGACGGCGGGGTGTTCCAGGATGAGGCGGTTGTTTTTATCGAAGACCGCCAGGCCATCGCGGTGGACGTAGAAGATGCCGCCATCGGGGAGGCGCCAGGCGTCCCAGATGTTGCGGTGGCCGGGGTGTTTGACGACGCTGGTGACGCGGCCGGCGCGGTTGACTTCGATGACCTGATTTTCGGCGGCGAGGAGAAACCGTTGTTCGGCGACGGCGGGCAGGACCGTGGCCAGCACGGACAGCAGGGGCAGGAGAGAGTGGGAGGAAGGCACAGATCTGGTAAGACCATATGCCCGGCGATTGCTTCCTGTCAACCGCGTCGATAGACAAGCCCGGGTAAGAGAGGATTGACTGATCCGTTTTTTGGAACAGGTGTTGTCAGTACGCACAAAGGTTTGCTCAGGCAAAACTACGGTACAAGCCTGATTGATGCCGTTCCGGCGACGGGTGCCAACGGGCACGGACGTGCGGGACGGAGAGGCGATAAAGATGAGAAAGTTAAGCTTTGCGGGGCTGGTCCTGCTGCCTCCTGCCGGCGCATTTGCGCAGGCCAACAAGGTGAATGTTTGTCATGCCACCGGCAAGGGTGGTTTTCAATTGATCCGTGTCGCGTCCAGCGCGCTGCGTACTCACCTGCAGCACGGCGATAAACTCCCTGGGGAGACAGTCTTGCAGGGCACACCGTAGGGGGGGCTTTACGGGAGCACGGTGACGCCGATGACGATCCTGGGCGAGGACTGCAGCCAGAGCATTCTGCCCAAGATTGAGGCCAGTCAGAACTTTTCGGGCGGGCGGTTGGGCGGGTTGGTCCTGTGCGGAACCCGGATTACCGAAGGTGATTGGTGGTGCGACCTATCCGGTCTATCCGCACTACACCTGCACGCCGCCGGAGGAGGGCTGGGTGGTGCAAGTGGGAACGCCGCTGCCTACCGGCCCCTTTGTGCTGTGTGGCAAGTAGTTTGCAGTTGACGGCCGGCTTTCCGGCTTGGCCGTGACACGAACCGGCTGAGACGGGCGGAATCCACTCCGCCGCACGTTCCAGCCGGTTTCTTGATGGCGGGTTGCTGTGGGAATGGCGGCTGCTTCAAGGCGCCTGGAGCGTTTTGAGATAGTCGACGAGGTTGCGGATGCGGAGGCGGACGACCTTCGGATCCTCGCCGCTGCCGCGGAAGGAGTTGCCCCAGATGGGAATCTCCTTGCTGCCGTGCGCGGGAGTGCCGGGATCTTCATCGAGCATGTTGGTTAGATGCAGGCTCGGGAACTTGCTTTCGTGGGTTCTTGCGAGGTGGGTTAGATTGGCCGGTGTGGCATGGAGAGAGGAGAGGGCGGGGCCATCGCCTTTGCCGGTGGCGCCGTGGCAGCCGGCGCAGAGCCAGCGGTATATCTCCGGGCCGGAGTTGACCGGCAGCGCGAGCAGGCGGGTGGGCATCTCTTCTTTACCGGTTTTACCGGCCGGTATGCGTTTCTGCACGGTGGGTATTTGCAGCGATTCGACGTAACGAGTGAGATTGTAGATCCGCATCTGGGTTTCGGTCTCGGACTGCTGGGAGCCGCGGAAGACCTCTCCCCAGATCGGCATGTCCGCACTGCCGTGAGCGCCGGCGGAGGGGATGCGGCCGAGGGTCATCATGATCCGGTCCTTGGGGAAGGCGTCGCCGTTGTTGGTGGCGAGCAAGGTCAAATCCGGCGGCAGGCCGCGCAGAGCGGGGCCCGCCGGGCCGCCTCCTTTGCCGTCTGCCCCGTGGCAGGAGGCTCAATAGCTGGCGAACATGGCGGCGCCGGCGTTGGCGCGGATGTCGCTAATGGGTACCTTCTGCAGTTTCTCCTGGCTGAAGGCGAGGTTACCCGTCACGAGGAGCGCCCACGGGAGCAGCCCCCATCGGATTGCTGATCGATCCTGCTGGTGAAGTTTCATACGAACCTCCTAAGCGATGAGAATACGGATGTCACCGAGCAATCGTCCTCCTGCAATCGGGATGCCAACGGGATCCGCGGTGATGGAACCGCAAATGCAAAACCCGGGACTATGGCAATCCCCGTGATGATTCCGCCGCTGCCGATTGCCGGCGACCTGAGTATTCCCGAAGCGGCCCGCGGCATAATGATCTTCGCGCACGGCAGCGGCAGCAGCCGTTTCGGCGTGCGCAATCAGGCCGTGGCGGCGCATCTGCGCGCCGAGGGGCTGGGAACGCTGCTGATTGACCTATTGACTGCCGCCGAAGACGAGCAACCGGATGCCCGGTTTGATATCGAGCTGCTGGCCAGCCGGCTGCTGCAGGCCACGGTGTGGGTTCAAGAATATCCGTTGAGCCGGCAGTTACCGATTGCGTACTTTGGCGCAAGTACAGGGGCGGCGGCGGCGCTGCGGGCGGCGGCCGAACCGGACAATCCGGTGTACGCCGTGGTTTCGCGCGGCGGCCGGCCGGACTTGGCCGCGCGCACGCTGGAACTGGTGCGGGCGCCGACGCTGCTGCTGGTGGGGAGCCTGGATGCGACGGTATTCACCGGCAACAAACGGGCTCTGCGTCAACTGAACCCGCAGAGCAAGCTGGAGTTTATCCGCGGGGCCACACACCTGTTCGAGGAGCCCGGGGCACTTGAGGCCGTGGCACGGATGGCGGGCCGCTGGTTCCTGGACCATCTGCCGGACTGAGCGGCGGACCACACCCGGATGGGCCAATTCCCCAGGCGCTGGGTGTGCGGACTCAGACGGTCTCTATTTGGCGCCGATGGAGCGAATGGAATGCCAACTGCACGGGGAAAGGCCCTATGGCAGCCAAACAGTTCTATTTTCGATCCGAAGCGCGGGAGAAGCTCCTGCGCGGGGCGGCGGTGGTGGCGGATGCGGTGCGGGTGACGCTGGGGCCGAAGTCGAAGTGCGTGCTGATCGATAAGCAGTTCGGCCGGCCGCTGGTGTGCAACGACGGGGTGACGATCGCCAAGGAGATCGAGGTCAAGGAGCCGGTGGAGAACCTGGGGGCGAAGATGCTGCGGGAGGCGGCCGAGCGGACGGCGGAGGCGGTGGGGGATGGGACGAGCACATCGACGGTGCTGGCCTATTCGATGCTGGCCGAGGGGATGCGCAACATCGCGGCGGGAGCGAGCAGCATTGAGATCAAGCGGGGGCTGGACCGGGGACTGCGGGCGGCGGTGGCGGCGCTGGCGGCGTTGTCGCGGCCGGTGCAGGGGCGGCAGGAGCGGGTGTACGTGGCGGCGGTGTCGGCGCACAACGACGAGGCGATCGGGAACATGGTGGCGGACGCGGTGGAGCGGGTGGGACCGGAGGGGGTGATTACGGTGGAGGAGGCGAAGACGACGGAGTCGGTGCTGGATGTGGTGGAGGGGATGCGGTTTGACCGGGGCTACATTTCGCCGTACTTTGCGACGGAGCAGGAGGGGATGCGGGCGGTGCTGGACGATCCGCTGATTCTGATCTTTGAGAAGCGGATCAGCAACGTGAAGGAGCTGCTGCCGGTGCTTGAGGAGATTCTGCGGTCGGGCCGGTCGCTGCTGGTGATTGCCGAGGAGGTGGAGGGCGAGTCGCTGGCGACGCTCGTGTTGAACAAGATCCGGGGGACGATTCCGTGCGCGGCGGTGAAGGCGCCGGGGTTTGGGGACCGGCGGAAGGCGATGCTGCAGGATATTGCAATTCTGACGGGCGGGGTGCTGATTGCCGAGGAGTTGGGGACGAAGCTGGAGAACGTGACGCTCGCGGATTTGGGTAGGGCCAAGCGCGTGGTGATTGACAAGGACACGACGACGATTGTGGGCGGGGGCGGGGAGCGGGCGAAGTTGGACGGGCGGTGCGCGGAGATCCGGCGGCAGATTGAGGAGACGACCTCGGACTATGACAAGGAGAAGCTGCGGGAGCGGTTGGCGAAGCTGGCGGGCGGGGTAGCGGTGATCCGGGTGGGGGCGTTGTCGGAGTCGGAGATGAAGAACCGGAAGGAGGCGTTTGAGGACGCGATCAGTGCGACGCGGGCGGCGGCGGAGGAGGGGATTGTGCCCGGGGGTGGGCTGGCGCTACTGCGCCTGATTGGGGCGATTGAGGCCGAGGAGAAGCTGGCGGAAGATGATGAGCGGACGGGCATCCGGCTGCTGCGGCGGGCGGTGGAGGCGCCGGCGCGGCAGATTGCGGTGAACTCGGATGCGGATGCGGGGGTGGTGATTGACCGGATGCGGGCCTCGACGGGCAACGTGGGATTTGATGCGGCGCGGTGCCGGTACGTGGATCTGATGGAGGCGGGGATTGTGGATCCGACGAAGGTGGTGCGGGTGGCGCTCGAGAATGCGGTGTCGGTGGTGGGGACGTTGCTGCTGACGGAGGCGACGATGACCGAGGTGCCGCGGCTGGCGGAGAAGCCGGGGCCGATGGAGCGGGAGTGAGGCGGTGGCCTGCTGGCGAATGGTTTTGACAAGGAGACAATGTGAAACGGAAAACGTGGTGTGGCGTCCTGCTGGCGGGGTGGATGACAGGGTGGGGCCAGCGGTCGATTTCCCCGGTTGAGTATCCGGTGCGCCGGCAGGGCATGGTGAAGGAGCAGTTGGTGGCGCGCGGTATCAAGGATCCGCACGTGCTGGCGGCCATGGCCCGGGTGCCGCGGGAGTTGTTCGTGCCGCCCGATCAAGTGCCTTTTGCCTACGAAGACCGGGCGCTGCCGATTGGCCGTGGGCAGACGATCTCGCCGCCTTACATGGTTGCTTTAATGACCGAGTTATTGGCGCCGGGTAAGCGGGACCGGGTGCTTGAAGTGGGAACCGGCTCCGGCTATCAGGCCGCAGTGTTGGGGCGGCTGGCCGGCAAGGTGTACAGTTTGGAGATTGTTCCGGAGCTGGCGCGCACGGCGGCGCTGGTGCTGCGGACCAATGGCTTTCGCAATGTCCAGGTGCGGGAGGGTGACGGGTGCAGGGGCTGGGCGGCGTATGCGCCCTACGACCGGATTCTGTTGACGGCGGCGCCGCCGGAGATTCCCGCCGAGTTGCTGGCGCAGCTGCGTCCGGGCGGACGATTGGTGGCGCCGGTGGGTGAGGAGACGCAGCGGCTGGTGGTGGTGGACAAATCGCTCGACGGCAGGACCCAGACGCGAAGCCTGGTCCCGGTGCGGTTTGTTCCCATGGTCCGGGGGAGCGGGCAGAGGAAGGAGTAAGCTGAGGAGACATCTTATGAACGGGCATCACCCTTACCATCCGATCATCTACGTCCGCGGCTTCGCGGCGACGCAAGGGGAAATTGAGGAGGCCGTGGCGGATCCCTACATGGGGTTCAATATCGGCTCGACGAAGTCGCGCATGGCGTGGACCGGTGAGATGAAGCGCTTCTACTTCGAGTCGCCGCTGGTGCGGTTGATGAGCGACCACCAATACGAGGACGTGTTCGTCGACGGCGACGATCTGCTTTCGGCGCAGAGAACGGATCGGGCCGTGCCGTACCAGAGCATCGTGATCTACCGCTACTACGATGACGCGTCCAAGGACTTTGGCGATGGTACGACGCCCCCGATTGAGCAGTTCGCCCGCGGGCTGGGCCAACTGATTCTCCGGCTGCGGGAGCGCATCTGCGCGAATGCGGACAACGGGGTGACGCCCGCGGATTTCCGCGTGTATCTGGTGGCGCATTCGATGGGCGGGTTGATCTGCCGCGCGTTTTTGCAGAATCCGGCGCTGGGCGAGGCGGAGGCGCGGCGGGCGGTGGATAAAGTGTTTACCTACGCTACGCCGCATAACGGCATTGACATGCGCATTGTGCGGAACGTCCCGGGCTGGGTCTCGCTGGGCGATATCAACAACTTCAACCGCGGGAGAATGGCCAGCTACCTTGGTCTGCCGCCGGGCGACGATGTTTCGGTGGTGCAAAATTTTCCGCCGGAAAGGATCTTTAACTTGGTCGGCACCAACCCGGGTGATTATAGCGTGGCGGGGGGCCTGTCGAGTTGGGCGGCCGGTCCGGCGAGCGACGGGTTGGTACGGATCGAGAACGCGACCACGCATGGTCCGGGTCTGGACGGCAGTGACGTGCGTTCGCCGCGGGCGTTTGTGCACCGGAGCCACTCCGGCCACTACGGAATCGTGAACTCGGAGGAGGGTTTTCAGAACCTGACCCGGTTTCTGTTCGGGGCGCTGCGCGTGGATGGCATCCTGGACATTGACGACATTACTCTGCCGGCCGAGGTATACAAGGCCCACCAGGAAGGCAAAGCGGTGCAGGCTTCCTATCAGTTTGAGATTGCGGCCAGCGTGCGGGGGTGCCAGTGGCAGATGACGCGGCGGGAGGTGCGGGAGAATTCGGCGGTGTTCCGGTCCTACAATGAATTGTTTCCGGGTACGCCGCGCACGCCGCGCCCACCGGACCGCACCAAGAGTCCGCACCTGTTTTCGTTGTTTCTCGACCCGAAGAAGAGCGTGAAGGGCTCGAAGTCGGTGAGCTTTGCTTTTGACCTGAAGGTGCTGGTGCCGGACTACGTGGTGGACGGGCTGCTGTTTTTGAAGCGGCACTACGAGGGCGGCTTCATCTACCGGGAGCTGATTCTGGTGGAGGCGTTTCCGGACAAGACAGCTCCGGCCGGTTGGCGCATCCGGTATGGCTATCAGGATATGAATCCGGGCAAGCCGGGGGTGGAGGCGGAGACGCGGGAACTGGTGGCGGGAGACCCGGACCAGGGGATCGCCTTCGAGATTCCGATTGAGCAGAAGACGCGGCCCGGCCTGCGGGGGCGGCTGCGTCTCGAGGCCCGACCGTGGACGTAGGCGGCGCCCGTTATTCGTAGCGGAGCGCTTCGGCCGGGAGTACTTTGGTGGCCTGGCGGGCGGGGTAGAGGGTGGCGAGGAAGCTGACGAGGAGGGCGCCGCCCGAGACCCAGAGGGCGTCGAGGGGGCGCGGCTCGAAGGGCACGTAGCTGAGGGCGTAGACCTCGGCGTCGAGCGCAATCCAGCGGTAGTGTTCGGCCAGGTAGCTTAGGCCGTAGCCCAGCACGAGGCCGATGGCGGAGCCGGCCGCACCGATCATGAGGCCTTGCAGGATGAAGATGCGACGGATCTGGTCCCAGCGGGCGCCCATGGAGACCAGCACGGCGATGTCGCGATTCTTCTCCATCACCATCATGATGAGGCTAATGAGAATGTTCAGCGCCGCGATGAGCTGGATGAGCGAGATGGTGATGACGGTGACGACGCGATCCATCTTGAGCGCCGAGAGAATCTGTTTATTCTGCTCCTGCCAATGGGTGCCGCCGACCTTGTTGCCGCCAATCTGTTCGGCCGCGCGGGCGACGGCGGGCGCGAGCGCCACGTCATCGACCTTCATCTCGATGGCGTTGACGGCTTCCGGCTGGCCGAGCACCATCTGCACGTCGCGCAGGCGGGCGAAGCCCCAGGTGTTGTCGAGATCGTAGAAGCCGCTTTCAAAGATGCCGACGACGCGGAATTTGTGATAGCTGGGCCGGGGGCCGAGGGGGGTGAGGTCGCCGTTCGGGCTGATGACGGTGACGATGGAATCGAGCAGCATGCCGGAGCGGCCAGCGAGGCGGGAGCCGAGGAGGATGCCGGGGTAGCCGGTGTCTTCGGCGAGGCGGGCGAGGCTGCCTTCGCGGAGGGATTTGGCGATTTCGCCCCATTCGGTGGCGCTGGCCGGGGCGAGCCCCTTGAGCACGCCGCCCTGGCCCTGCAGCGGACCGCTATAGAGCACCTGGCCATAGAGTACGGGCGAGACGCTGGTGACGTGGGGGATGGTTTGCAGCTGCTGTGCCATGGCCGGCCACTGTTCAAAGCCGATGCCGGGTTCTTTCTCGAGCAGAGCGGCATGAGCAGTGGCACCGAGGAGCGTGCGCTGCAGGGTGTTGCGGAAGCCGTTGGTGATGGCGAGGGCAATGATCAGCGCCATCACGCCCGCGGCTACACCGAGAATTGAGATGGCGGTGATGAGGGAGATGACGGCGTGCTTGCGCTTGGCGATGAGGTAGCGGCGGGCGACAAAGCGTTCAAAGGCGAAATTCATTCCGCGTCGCGCAGGAGTTGGGCGATGCCGATCTCGCCTTCCGGACGGAGGAGCGGGAACAGGATGACATCGCGAATCGAACGGGAATCGGTGAGGATCATGGTCAGACGGTCGATGCCGATTCCTTCACCGCCCGTGGGCGGCATGCCGTAGCAGAGGGCACGGACGTAGTCTTCGTCCATCTGGTGGGCTTCGTCGTCGCCGCGGGCGGCCATGGCGAGTTGGAGTTCGAAGCGCTTGCGTTGTTCGTTGGGATCGTTGAGCTCGGTGTAGGCGTTGCCGATCTCCATGCCGGCGCAGAAGATTTCAAAGCGCTCGACGAAGTTGGGTTCGTCGGGTTTGTTCTTGGAGAGCGGCGAGACCTCGACCGGGTAGTCGTAGATCATGGTGGGTTCGAACAGGTGCTCTTCGCAGACGCGTTCGAACAGGTCGAGGAGCATTTCGCCGGAGGTGGATTTGGAGGAGTGCCGGACGAGCCAGGCCGGGTCGGTGAGGTCGGCGAGAGAGGGTTTGTCGTCGCCTCGCCAATACTCGATGACGGCTTCGCGCATGGAGAAGCGGCGGACGGCGCCGAAGTCGAGCTCGCGGCCCTGGTAGGTAATCCTGGTGCCGCCGGTGACGTCGATGGCCACTTGGCGGAGCAGCTCTTCGGTGAGGTCCATCAGGCCGCGGTAGTCGGTGTAGGCCTGGTAGAACTCGAGCATGGTGAACTCGGGGTTGTGCTTGATGGAGATCCCCTCGTTGCGGAAGTTGCGGTTGATCTCGTAGACGCGGTCCATGCCGCCGACGATGAGGCGCTTGAGGTAGAGCTCCGGAGCGATGCGGAGGTAGAGGTCGAGGTCGAGTGTGTTGTGGTGCGTGACGAAGGGCCGGGCCGCGGCGCCGCCGTAGAGCGGCTGGAGCATGGGGGTTTCGACTTCGACAAAGCCGCGGGCGTCGAGCTGGCGGCGGAGGGACTGTGTGACCTTGGCGCGGGCGACGAAGGTGGCGCGGACGTCGGTGTTGGCGATCAGGTCGAGGTAGCGCTGGCGGGTGCGGGTTTCCACATCTTCGAGCCCGTGGTACTTCTCGGGCATCGGCAGCAGCGTTTTGGATAGGAAGGTGAGGGCGGTGGCGTGGATGGAGAACTCGCCCGTGCGGGTATGGAACAGGGTGCCGTCGACGCCGAGGATGTCGCCGATATCGAGCACTTGATAGAGTTTGAAGTCGTTTTCGGACAGGAAGTCGATCTTGATGTAGACCTGGATCTTGCGGCCGCCCTGTTCGAGGTGGAGAAAGCCGGCCTTGCCTTTGCCGCGCAGGGAGTTGATGCGGCCGCAGACGCAGACGGCGATGGGTTCGGCTTCGAGCTCGGCGCCGGATTTGGCTCCGTGGGCATCCCAGAGTTGGGGGACGGTGTGGGAGACATCGAAGCGGGCTCCGTAGGGTCGGTGGCCGAGGGTGATGATCTCGTGGGTGCGTTGGAGCCGCTGCTTGAGCAGCTCATGTTCGAGCGACAATATCGAACTCCTTCAAAAACTCCCATTATAGCGGGGAGCCGGGCGCGGCTACCTCCAGATGAGGACTTCGCGCAACTGATCGCGGGCCAGGAAGAACTTGCGGAGGCCGAAGTTTTTGAAAATCCGGTCGATGGCCTGGTTGCTGAAGTGCTGCGCCGGTTGACGCCGGTCGCGTTCGAGCAGATAGAGCTGGTTCCGGGCCTGGATCTGGTAGGAGAAGACCGGGACCTGTTCGGCCCGGTCGTCGGCGTGGAAGATGGCGAACAGGGGGGCGCCGGGGCGCGTGATGGAGCGGATCTGTTCGAGCACCGGACCGAGCAGTTCCGGACGGAGATACTGCAGGCAATCCCAGAGCAGAACGGCGTCGAACTCACCCTCTTTGTGGTCGAGGGTGTGTTGGGTGAAGATTTCGACGCGGTCCTCTTCGAGTTGACGGTCTAAATAGCCCGGGCCGCTGCCGAAAGCGAGTTCAAGGGCCCGGTAGAAGGGATCGGGGCGGGGAATCTGCTGCTGTTCGAACAGGTACTCAGTCGTGGCGGGCGAGCCGCACAGATCGAGGACCTTCAACCGGTCCTGGCCGCCCAAGGCTTGAAAGAACTGCTCGAGCCCGTTGGAGGGCCTGGTCAATTCCAGGGGTACAGCCGGCTGGTCGGGCGGTGGCGAGTAGGCCGCTAACCGTGGCGGTTCCTCATCGGGTTGAAACAGATTACGGAGCTTGTCGAACACGACCTTCGCTTACTTCTTGGGTTCGGACGGGGCGGGAGTTTGCGCCGTGGCCGCGGCGGACGCTGCTCTTTCCTTCGCCTCGGAGGCCGGGGCCGGCTTCGGTTCCGGCCGCAGGCTGGCCACCGAGCCGTTGATGGTGCCTTCCTCTTCGCAGACGAACTTCACCGTGCGGACGTCGCCGAGCAGTTTAGCGCCGTTGCGGATCTCCACCTTCTCGCTGCCTTCGACGTTGCCGGTTACCTGGCCCTGAATGATGACGTGACGGGCCTTGATGGTAGCCGCTACCCGGCCATTCGGGCCGATGGTGATGCGGTGTTCGTGAGCCTCTACCGTGCCCTCGATCTGCCCGTCGACGATGAGGTCTTCGCGGGCGATAATCTGGCCTTTCACATAAACGGCCTTGCCGATGGTGGCTACTCCGCGGGGAGTTTCCGGTTCGTAGGAGCGAACGGTGGGAGCCGTGGACATGGGGATACCCTCCTTTACCGGTTCGGGAACCGGCGCAGAGGTCCCTCTCGCCGGCTGTTCTTCTTCACGATCGCGACGTTTCCACATAATGATTCCTTGCCGCCGCTGCGCGACGAACTAAACCCTCATGCTAAACCGGATTCGGCCGGAAGGCAATGCAAACTCTCACATCGGGCCCGGCAGGACGCGCACGGTGAGCCGGGATCCGGCCGCGCCGCCCCGGAAGACCCGCTGCGTGGCCCTGGTAAAGTCCGGCGCGAGCGCCCGCGGGATGTCCATGAACTTCTGCGGGTTGCGGTCGGTGAGCGGAAACCAGGAGCTTTGGACGTGGACAAGCAGGCGGTGGCCTTTGCGGAAGGTGTGGTAGACGTCCGGCATCGAGAATTCGACGCGGTCGGGCTGGTTTGGGACAAACGGCACGGGAGTTTCAAAGGACTTGCGGAACTTGCCGCGGAACGGTTCGCCGCGGACGAGTTGCTGATAGCCGCCCATTTTGGTGGGGCTCTTCTCGATGAGCGTGGGGTAGTCGCCGGGGTAGACGTCGATCAGTTTCACGACGAAGTCGGAGTCGGTGCCGGAGGTGGAGACGAGGAGCGAGACGTCGATGGGGCCGGCGATGGTGAGATCTTCTTTGAGAGGATCGGTTTCGAAGGTCAGCACGTCGGGGCGCTGAGAAGCAAAGCGCTGGTCTTCGGTCATATAATCGCGGGCCATGCCGAGGACGGTGTAGCCGAGGTAGGGCACGGGCTTGTTGGGGTCGGAGAGGTATTCGTCGCTGCCGGTGGCGGCTTCGGGCTGCCAGGCCAGGCGGCCGCCGGCAGCGAGATAGAGCGGCTTGGGCTGGGCTTCGGCGGGGGGCCAGGCTTCGAACTGCCGCCACTCGTTGCGGCCGGTAGCGAAGACCCAGGCGCGGGGCATTTTGGCGTCGCCTTTGCCTTTCAGCTGTTGTTCGAAGAAGGGAAACTCGATGAATTCGCGGTAGAAAGCGGCGGTTTTCGAGCCGAAGTGGAGATTGCCGACTGTGTCGCCGTCGCCGCGCGACCAACTGCCGTGGGTCCAGGGGCCCATGACGAGGAGGTTGGTTTTGGGCGGCGCGTTTTTCTCCATGAAGGCGTGGGTGCGCAGGGGGCCCTGGGCGTCTTCGGCGTCGAACCAGCCGCCGACGGTCATGACGGCGGGCTTGATCGAACGCAGGTGGCGCCAGATGCCGCGGGCTTTCCAATAGGCGTTGAGGGTCGTATTCTCCGTGTTCTCTTTCCAGTAGGGGTGGGCGTTTTGAAAGTATTTTTCGGCGGCGTTGCCGAGTCCGCCCATGCGGAGATAGAAGTCATAGCCATCGGGGGTTTTGAACTGGAAGGGGACGGTGGGGGCGGGCGGAGCGGGGTCGCCTTTGCGTTCGACGAAAGATTGGTAGAAGCCGAAGTTGGCGGCGAGCATGAAGGCGCCATTGTGGTAGGAGTCGTCGCCGAGGTAGTAGTCGGTGACGGGGGCCTGGGGGGAGGCGGCGGCGAGAGCGGGGTGGGCGTCAATCATGCCGGCCGAGACGTAGAAGCCCGGATAGGAGATGCCCCACATACCCACCTTGCCGTTGTTGTTGCGCACGTTTTTGATGAGCCAGTCGATGGTGTCGTAGGTGTCGGTGGATTCGTCGGTATCGCGCGGGCCCTTGGCGGGGTTGTGCGGCCGCACCTCGGCCCAGGTTCCCTGCGAGAGGTAGCGGCCACGGACGTCCTGGTAGGCGACGATGTAGCCGGCCTTTTGAAAGTGTTCGGAGGGGCCGAGCGAGGCGCGGTAGTGGTCGACGCCGTAGGGGCCGACCGAGTAGGGGGTGCGTTGGAGGAGGATGGGGTAGGGGCCTTTGGCGGCGTCTTTGGGCATGTAGACGGCCGTGAAGAGTTTGATGCCGTCCCGCATGGGGATTTCGAACTCGTACTTGGTGTACTTCTCGCGAACGGCGGCGGCGCCGCTGGGCGCGGATGCGGGTGTTTGCGCGAATAGTGCGATTGCGCAGGCGAGCAGAGCAAAGATTGGGCGCATGATTTATCGTAGATGAATGCAACGCCGTGACCTGTTCAAGAATGTGACGCAGGCAGGCGCCCTTGTAGCCGCCGCTTTTCAGAACGACGCTCTCCTGCGCGCGCAGTCCGCGACGCAGACCACGTTTGGCCGGCCCGCCGACTCCGTCGCGGTGGACGAAGATTTCTGGCTGAACATCCGCCACGCTTTCACCGTGGACCGGAACCTGATCAACCTCAACAACGGCGGCGTGTCGCCGTCGCCCAAGATTGTCATGGAGACCGAGAAGCGGTATCTCGAGATCTCGAACATGGGTCCGTCGCACTTCATGTGGGGGGTGCTGGGACCGGAGATTGAAACCGTGCGGCGGCGTCTAGCCAAGGCGTTCGGGTGTGACACCGAAGAGATGGCGATTACGCGGAACGCCTCCGAGGCGCTCGAGATTGTGCAGATGGGCATGGATCTCAAGGCCGGCGACGAGGTGCTGACCACCAACCAGGACTATCCGCGCATGATCACCACCTGGGAGCAGCGGGTGCGGCGCGACGGGATTGTCCTCAAGCAGATTCCGTTTCCGGTGCCGCCGCCGTCGCTCGACGACCTGGCCGAGCGGATTGAAAAGGCGATTACGGCCAAGACGAAGGTGATTCACATCTGCCACATCACCAACCGTTCCGGGCAGATTTTTCCCGTGCGTAAGATCTGTCAGATGGCGCGGGCGCGCGGCATAGAGACGGTGGTGGACGGCGCGCACGCGTTTGCGCAGTTTCCCTTTACGCGCGACGAACTCGATTGCGATTACTACGGCACGAGCCTGCATAAGTGGGTGCTCGCGCCGGTGGGCACGGGTTTTCTCTATGTGCGGAAGGAGAAGATCGGCAAGATCTGGCCGCTGATGGCCGCCGGCAAGCACCTGGACAACAACATCCGGAAGTTCGAAGAGATCGGAACGCACCCGGCATCGCAGCGCAACGCGATTACCGAGGCCTTGACGTTTCACGAGTCGATCGGCGTGGAGCGCAAGGCGGCGCGTTTTCGTTATTTGCGGAAGCGTTGGTCGGCGCGGCTGCGTGACTTGCCGGGCGTGAAGCTGCTGACGAGCGATGATCCGGAGATGAGCTGTGGGATTGGCTTGGTTTCCGTCGACGGTTTCAAGGCCGGCGAGTTGGCTAAGCATCTGCTCGAGAAGCACCGGATTCTGGTGGTGCCGGTCGGGGCGGCGGGAGAGTACGAGGGGCTGCGGGTGACGCCGAATGTGTATACGACGATCGAGGAGATCGACACGTTTGCCGAGGTGATGGAGAAGATCATCCGACGCGGCAAGATTGGTTAAACCTTGAGGGAGTGGCGCGCCTCCGGCCACTCTTCCTTGCAGGCTCTGATACAATTCGCGGCACGATGAAACGCCGCTCTTTTTTTGAACAAGCCCTTGCCGCCAGCGCCGTCCCCGCGCTGCAAGCCGCCCAGCCCGGCGGCCGGCCCGCGCTGAAAATCACCGACATCAAGACCATCCTCGTTGGCACGGGCGGCCGCAACACCTGCTTTGTCAAAGTGGAAACCGATCAGGGCCATACCGGGATCGGCGAAGCCTACTCCTGCGGCCCGGACGAGGCCACGGCAGCCGTTGTCGCCGACTTCAAAAGCTGGCTGGTCGGGCAGGACCCGCGCAACATCGAGCACCTCTACAACCTGATGATGAACTTCACCCGCTTTCCCGGGGGACTCGTCGTCAACGCCGCCATCTCCGGCATCGAACACGCCCTCTGGGACATCGCCGGCAAATCGGCCGGCTTGCCCGTCTACATGCTCCTCGGCGGCAAGGTGCGCGAGAAGATCCGCGTCTATCAATCGGTGGGCGGCAATACCCCCGATGAGATCGCCGCCAACGCCAAGGCCCTCGTCGCCAAGTACGGCTACACCTGCCTGAAGATGCGTCCGCAGCCGCCGCGTGACAACCAGATCTCCTACAACGCGGTCACCCTCGGCGCCGCCAACCGCGTCCGTGCCGTGCGCGAAGCCGTCGGCCCCGATATCGACATCGGCTGCGACATCCACGCCCGTTTCCTCGAAGTCAGCCGCGCCGTCCGCCTGGCCAAGGCCATTGAACCGTATCACCCCGCGTGGCTCGAAGAACCCATCCGCCCCGAAAACGAGGACGCCATGGAGAAGCTCGCCGACCACGTCAACATCCCGCTCGCCAGCGGCGAGTGCAACTACACGCGGCACGAGTTCCGCAAGATCCTCGCCAACCAGTCGCTCGATATCATCCAGCCCGACATCTGCGTCTGCGGCGGCTTGTGGGAGATGCGAAAGATCGCCGCCATGGCCGAGGCGCACTACGTCATGGTCGCGCCGCACAACCCCATGGGCCCGCTCGCCACGGTGGTCAACGTCCACTTCGCCGCGGCGACGCCGAACTTCTTCGTCCTCGAATACCACCCCGACGACGTCTCGCCGCGCAAGGATCTGCTCAAGGAGCCGCTTATGGTGAAGGACGGCTACATCCCGCTGCCCACCAAGCCCGGCTGGGGCGTCGAACTCAATGAAGACGCCCTTCGCCGGATGCCGCCCAAGCCCTGGCGGCGCGGCTTTGATTACCGCGTCGACGGCTCTGTGGCCTATATCTAACTAGCTCTTGGCCGGCAACCGCGTCGTCTGCCGCTGCACCAACTGCCACTGCTTACCGTTCTTCACCCAGACGAGCAGGACGGTCAACTCCACATTCGGGTTCGCGATCGAAGTCACGCGGGCCCGGATGGTGGCCGTTTTGCCGTAGACCTTGATCGACTCGCTGTGCACCTGGAAGTTGGGCTTGCCCTTGGCAATCGCCGCCAGCGCGGTGGCCTTGTCTTCGAGGAGGGCGTTCGAGTGGCTGTACTGCAACTCGGGGGCAAACAGCTTCTCGAGGGTCGCGGTGTCGCCCGCCTTGGCCGCCTTCACAAACTCGGCGTGCGCCGCCTTCACTTCGTTTTCCGCCTGGCCGAAGCTAAGCGCGGCCAGCATAAAGAATCCTAAGATCGTTTTCATGGAACCCGATCATATCAACTCTTGAGATCGTGCAGTGCCGCCGTGATGGCCGGCTTGATCCACTCCGCCACCGGAGCATAGGGCAGGCGCGGTACGCCGCCGTAGTAGCTGTTCGTGTCCATGGCGCACTTTAGCGCCGCCACCCCGTGCGCTTCGACGAGCGCAACCAGCGGCCGGATGCGCTGCTGCCAGTCGGTGCCAGCCTCGTGCTCGCGCTGCCGGAAGGCCTCCCAGATGAGTTGCACGGAGTAGGGAATGGCGTTGGACACCGGCACGACGGCCGCACTGGCGCCGCCTTCGAAGGCCGCGAACAGGTTGGCTGAATCGTGGGAGAGAGCCATGGGCAGGATGTTCGGATGCGCCGGGGCCGGTTCGCCGTCCACCACGACCGGCACGCGCGCTCCGTCGGCCACGGCGCGGTAGTACAACTGCCGGGTCTCGCCCGTATATTCGGCCGCCGCCCGCACGAACGCAAAATGGTAGCCCAACCCGGCCGCGCGGTTGGCCAGCGCCACGGTCTCCCGCACGCTCGGCGCCGAGGCGGCCGCGCCCAACAGCTTGCCCGGCTTGGCGCTCGCCGCCACCCACTCCCACACCTGCGCCTTCTCTTCAGCGGTCAACACCGCCTCGCCGGCCACGTAGCCCGCCAGCGCGATCGCGTTCAGCCGCTCCACGTTACTCCTCAGCTTGGCTTTGTAGACATCGCCGCGATGATCAAACGGCGTAGAGACCGGAACGAGAATGCCCTGAAGTTTCAGCATATAGAAACACGAAGGGCGCGGCGCACCGGAGTCCGGTGCGCCGCGCCCTGAAAGAAATCAGCCTTTGACGAAAACGATGACGAGGGTGAACAGCGCCAGCGACTCGATGAAGACGAGGCCGAGCAGACCGAGGCCACGGATGACCGTCGCCGCGCCGGGGTTGCGGGCGATGGCTTCGACCGCGCCGGCAATCGCCTTGCCCTGGCCGAGCGCGCACAGGCCCGAGGCAATGGCCATCGAGAAGGCGCTGGTGAGAACGATGCCGCCGTCAGCAGCCATCGAGGGGATCGCAAAGGCCATCAGTACGATGGCGAGGACAAACATTTTTCCGAACATAGGGTGTTGCTCCTTTGGGTATGAATTGCGCTCAGGAGGTGGTTCCGTTCCGCCGTTGGGACGGGGAGGGCTCACACTGGCGCGGGGTTAATGCCAGATAAAACTTAATGCTCGTCGCCCACCGCCGCGCCGATGTAGATCAGCGTCAGCAGCGCGAAGACGTAAGCCTGAATCACCGAGATGAACACGTGCAGCCCCATGAAAGCTACCGGAACGATCAGATAGGTCAGGCTCAGAAAGACCAGCGTCACCTGCTCGCCGGCGAACATGTTGGCAAACAGACGAATCGTCAGCGAAACCGGGCGGGCCGCGTGGCTGACAATCTCAATGGGCAGCATCAGCGGGGTCAACCACCAGATGGGACCGGTGAACTGGCTGATGTAGTGGCCGCCGTGCTGGCGGATGCCTTGAATGTTGTAGTAGAGGAACGCGAGCAGGGCGATGCCGGCCGGCACGTAGTGGTACATCGTCGGCGATTCAAACGTGGGAATTACGCCCAACAGGTTGGAAAACAGCACGAAAACGAAAAACGTGCCGGCGATCGGGATGTATTTCTTGTATCCTTCGTGCACGTTGTCGTGCGCCTGTTCGCCCAAAAATTCATACATGGCTTCGAGCACGTGCTGCAGTTTGCCGGGCGCCGTCATCGAAAAGCCGCTCTTGGCAATCGTAAACAGAATCGCGATCAACACCGCCACCAGGATCTCCATGGTGATGTAGTTGGCCCAGGGTCGGGCGTGGGTAGGCAGCCCCGCCGCGGAGAGAACGGAGTTGCCTAATCCGGCCAGATGATCGTTGAAGAGGGCGGTGAGCCAGAGCTCATGAGATTCGTGCATAAATCAGTTGGTAGAGGGCCTCTCCCAGTGCCGCAGCGGCCGCCGTCAGCAGGCCGATCAGAAACGTAACCGGGGTAACCGCAAATATCTTGAGCATAACATAGCCTACCCCGGCCAAGGCTGCCAAACGCAGGCCCAGTAGGCCCGCGCGGGCCGGGGTAGGCCGCGAAAAGGCGCGTTCCAGCCAGCGGAAGTTGGCCCACGCCGCCGCGGCCCCGCTCGCTACGCCCAGCGCCGCCAGCCCGCCCCAGCCCACGCCTGCCGCCACGGCAAACACGGCCCCCCAGCCGACAATGCCCCACTCCATCCGCCGCACCAACGCTGCGTAGTCGGTCACCGGACGTCCTTATCCCGGTCAAACTCTTTGTTCAGCTTCCGGATCAGATCGCGCATCCCCGCAATCACCCCGACGATCAGCCAGAACACGCCCCAAAACTTCGTCCCGAACACATGGTCGAGCGCCGCGCCGATCCCGTAGCCCACCACCACAGCCACCGGCAGAATCAGCGCCAGGTGCATGGCGTCCGAAATCATCCGGCCAACGCTCCGCTCCCGCTTCACCGCGACGACACCGCCAGCGTATGCCGCGCATGGCAGTTCATGCAGGTCACCTTCGCCGTGCCCGCGCTCACCGGAGGCTGTTTGCACGCCGCCGGGGTTGCGGTGTGGCACCGCGTGCAGCCCGCCTGCGTCGCCGTCCACTCCTTCATATCGTGGTGCCCATGGCAGGTGCTGCAGTTGGCCGATTTCGCCGTCCGCTGGACAACCGCCACATGATGCTTGCTCTGCATGTACTGGTTCTTTTCAAGCTGATGGCAGTTGCCGCACATGCCCGCCACCTCGTCGGGCGCGGCCACGCGCTCGGGCGGCGCCTCGCCGTTGCTCTTGCGATGCTTCTCGCTCGGCCCGTGGCAGACGCCGCACTGCAGTCCCGCGCGCGAGTTATGCCGATGCTTGCTGAAGTCGGCGATCTGCTCGTTGTGGCACGGCGCGCAGTCCTGTTGCGCTTCACTGCGAAACGAACCCAACGCCGGCAGCAGAAGCAGCCACAGCAGCCGGCTCATCCAAGCTTCCTCGTCACCAGGGTCCGCGTAATGTCGCTCGGTTTGGCCATGCCGGCCAGCGCCATCGCCAGCTTCAACTCCGCGTTCAACATCCACAGCACCCGTTCGACGCCCGGCTGCCCGAAGGCGCCCAGACCCCACAACGGCGCCCGGCCCACCAGCACCGCCTTGGCGCCCAGCGCCATCGCCTTCAGAATGTCGGTGCCGCGGCGCAACCCGCCGTCCATCAGCACGGGCACTTTTCCTCCGACGGCGTCCACGCAGTCAGGCAGCGCCTCGAGCGTGCCCATGACGCCATCGAGCTGCCGGCCGCCGTGGTTGGAGACGACAATGGCATCCGCCCCGTGCTTCACCGCCAGCGCGGCGTCCTCCGGATGGATGATCCCCTTCACAATCACCGGAATCTTCGCCCCTTCCTTCAACCAGGAGATCTGCTCCCAGGTCATCTGCGGCGTGTGCGGCTGCCACATCGCGGGCAGCGCCGGCGACTTCGGCGCCGGCTTCGGTTCGCCGTCCTTCGGCACCCCGGTCTGCATGTAGCCGTAGTCGAAGCGGTTGCGGTTGTTGCGGTCGCGGTTCGACTGATACTGGTTGTCGACGGTGAGCGTAATCGCCCGGCCCCCGCCGTCCTCAATCCGCCGCGCATAGCTCCGGGCCTGCGCCTTGGTCGCCGCACCGATCGTGTTGCTCCACCACAGCAGCGGCTCCCCTTTCTCGAGGATCTTCTGCACGCCGGTCGCCGAGCAGATCAGCGTCTTCGAGGCGAGCGCCGCCGCCGCCACCTTCTCATCGGCGCTTTCGATCACCAGGTTCTTGCCTCCGGTCGGCGCGATCAGAATCGGGCTCGCCAGCTTCATGCCGAGCAGGTCCACTGCGAGCGAGACGTTCGAGACGTCGGTCATCACCCGCGGGCGCAGCGCAAACTTCCCGTACGCCTCCCGGTTAGCCCGCAGCGTGTACTCGTCCTCGACCCCGCCGGCGATAAAGTCATAAGCCAGCTTGTGCATCTTCCGCTTGGCCACTTCCTCAAACTCGTGCACATTCACCGGGCCCATCAACTCATCAGGCACCTCGGCCGGCAACAGCGGCGATCCCGCCGCCAAGCCCACCAGGTTCCGCACCAATTCGCGCCGATTCATTGTTTCGCCTCCAAGATCCCCGCCGCCTGCTCCCCGGCCTCTTTCACCAGAATGCCCATCTTCGGATGCGACGGTTCCATATCGGCCTTTAATCCTATCTCGTCAAGCGCCTCCGATGTCGTGGGCCCGATCGAGCCGATCACCATCCGCCGCAGCGCGGGCAGCACATCGACCCCCTCCTCGGCCGCCACCTGCAGCAGATGCGTCACCTGAATCGAGGTCGTCAGCAGCACCACGTCGAACGCTCCGGCCGCAATCCCCCGCGCCGCCGCCCGCAGTGGCGCCGTGTCCTCCGGCAGCGCCCATTGGTAGACCGGCACCGGCGTCACCTCCGCCCCGGTCTCGCGCAACGCGGCCAGCAAAGCCAGATTCGACTTGCCATACTCCTGCACGGCAATGCGCCGTTCGGTGCGCCCGCGCATCACCTGCATCAGCTCCCGCCAGGTGTTCGGCTCCGGGGCCATGGCCGCCGCGGGCACGTTCCACTCGCGCAGCACGGCCATCGGCTTCGGCCCCCGCGCCACCACGGGCCGCTTCCGCAGCTCCGAGGCCAAGGCTCCTTCCGGCCAGCGCGTCGCCAGCACCTTATCGAGCGCCCGCGCCCCTACGCCCGTCAGCAGAATGACGAGATCGAACTCGCCGGCCCGCAGCCGGTCAAAGAATGCAAAAGCCGCGGGGTTGTCTTCCATCGGCACCTCGCGCATCGACGGCGCCACCGTCGCCACGCCCCCGTTCTTCTCCACCAGCACCGCCATCTCGGTCGCCCGGCGCGACTCAAGCGCCAGCACCCGCAATCCGTCAAAACCCATGTCTCTAGGTTAGCTGGCAATAGTCCGGCCGGTCGCCGGCCGTCGCGTGGCGGTACTCTTTCACAATCCGCCCGCCCCGCACCAGAAACGCTCCCGGCATCTGAAACCCATCGCCTTCGAGAAACCCTACGCCGTGCTGCCGCCAGGCGAGAAAGCCGCGCCGCCAGACCGCCGGACCCAGCAGTTGCCACACGTTCCCCCGCTGCAGCCCAAACGCTTTGTAGAGCGCCCGCTCCGGATCGTGCACCCGCTCGACGTCCGCCAAACCGTACCGGGCGAAGAACTCGTCTCCCGCGCCCATGTGCACGAGGACGATCTTCGTGCCATCAGCCTCAATTTGCCGCCGCTGCCGCGCGATGTCCGCCAGCGCCTCCCGGCAGAAAGTGCAGCCCGCGTGCCGGAGAAACACGACGAGCGCGTCGCGATGCCGGGCGAGAAACGGCCCCGCTTCGCCCACCGGTCCGCGATCCTGCCACGCACCCCGCAAAATGAGGCCGAACGGAATCAGCCAGATCAGATCGTTGGTGATGTTGTTCACCCCAAACCACCAGGAGAAGCGCCCTGCCACGGCCGCCTGTACGAACCCGATGGGCCCGAACAGTTTTCCCAGAAACCCCACCAGCACAATCGGCCAGTGCCGGTACGGGTCAAGCGCGGCCAGCGCATAGCCGACGCCGTATACCCCGACAATCATGGCGATACACTGCCACAACTCGGGGTAGTTCGGCCGCTCCATGCCGGCCCAGTCGAACATCAGATGGGGCCAGAGACCCACGAACAATCCCCAGCTGATGTTGTAGATTCCGGCCGCCAGCAACCAGCGCTTCATCCAGATTGGAGCCATACTTACCTGGACAGATGCGCAGAAATGGGCGCTGGTCGTGCTATCTTCAGGACACCAGCCCTGCATGCCGGAACTGTCTCTCCAACTCCTTGCCGACATCTTCGCCATTGTCCTGATCGACCTGCTCCTGGCCGGGGACAATGCGGTCATAATTGCGCTCGCCGTTAAGTCGCTGCCCGATCGCGAAAAGAAGCTCGGCATCCTGATCGGCGCGGGCGTTGCCGTTGTGCTCCGTATCGGCCTCACGTTCTTCGCCGCCCAACTCCTGCAGGTCTCGTGGCTGAAGCTCGTCGGCGGCCTCGCGATTTTCTGGATCGCCATCAAGCTGCTCACCGACGCCGCTGATCACAACGCCGGCGGGCCGCAGGCGACGACGCTCATGTCCGCCATCTGGTATATCCTCGTCGCCGACATCACCATGTCGGTCGACAATATTCTGGCCGTGGCCGGCACCTCCAAGGGGAGCCTGCCGCTGCTGATCTTCGGCCTGGGTCTGTCGATCCCCTTCGTCGTCTTCACGTCCAAGATCCTGTCCACCATCATGGACAAGTACCCGGTGATCGTCTGGATCGGCGCCGCCATCCTCGGCCGCGTCGGTGCCGAGATGATTCTCACCGACCCGGTCGTCCGCTCCTCGTTCCACCCGCCGCTAGCCGTCGATATCGCGATTCAGATTGCCGGCGCGCTGCTTGTGGTAGGCGCCGGCTGGTTCCTGTCTAAGCGAAAAGCGGCTTGATTACGTGCCCGTGCACGTCAGTCAACCGGCGCTGCAGGCCGTTGTGGTACCAGCTCAGCCGCGTGTGGTCGAGCCCCATCAGGTGGAGAATCGTCGCGTGGAAATCGTAGAGCGTCACCGGGTTCTCGGCCGCCTTGTAGCCCAGCTCATCCGTTGACCCGTAGCTGAAGCCCTTCTTCAAGCCCGGCCCCACCATCCACGACGTGAAGCCTTCGGGGTTGTGGTCGCGCCCGCCCTCGCCGAGGCCCTCCGAGATCGGCAAGCGGCCGAACTCGGTGGTGAAGACGACGAGCGTATCGTCGAGCATGCCGCGCTGCTTCAGGTCCTTAAGCAGCGCCGCGGTGGGCTGGTCGAGAATACGCGCGTTCTTGCCGTGGTTGGTGATCAGGTCCTCATGCGCGTCCCAGTTCACCCGGGGCGCCCCGAAGTGCCCGCCATTGTACATCTGGATCACCCGCACCCCGCGCTCCATCAGCCGCCGGGCCAGCAGGCAGTTGTAGGCGTAGTCCCGCATCTCCGGGTCGTCCAGGCCGTAGGCCTTGCGCGTGGCTTCCGTCTCGCCGCCGATATCGGTCACCTCCGGGGCCGCCAACTGCATCTTCGCCGCCAGTTCGTAAGCGCGGATGCGCGACACGAGTGCGTCCTCGCCCGGGTTCGCCTCCGCATGGGCTTCGTTCAACTGGCTCAGCAGATCGTAGCTGGCGGCCTGCGCCTTGGCGTTCACCGCCGCCGGCGGACGCAGATTGGCAATCGGCTGCTCCTGCGTGCCGAAGGCCACCCCCTGGTGCACAGCCGGCAAAAAGCCGTTGCCCCAGTTGGCGACGCCGCACGGCGGCAGTCCGCGCCGGTCCGGCAGCACGACAAACGACGGCAGGTTCTCGTTCTCGCTGCCGAGGCCGTAGCTGATCCACGAACCAATCGAGGGGAAGCCCTGGAAGATGAACCCCGTCGACATCTGGAACAGCGCCGGGCCGTGGGCGTTCGAACGGGTGACCATCGAATGGACGAACGTCGTGTCGTCGACGCAGGTGGCCAGATGGGGCAGCAGCTCGCTCACCCACTTGCCGCTCTGTCCGTGCCGGGCGAACTTCCACGGCGACTGCATCACCGTTCCGCGCTTGCCGAAAAACGGGGTGATCGTGTTGGCGCCCTGCGTCTCCTTGCCGTGGTGTTTGACGAGCTCCGGCTTATAGTCGTAAGTATCGACGGCGCTCAGCCCACCGGGCAGGAAGATCATGATCAGCCGCTTGGCCTTGGCCGGGAAATGGGTGCCTTTGCCCTGCAGCAGTTGCGCCAGCGCCAGTCCCGCGGCGCCGCCGCCCGCGTTCCAGAGTAGTTCTCGTCTCGTCATGGGATGTAGAGAAATTCGTTCGTATTCAGGAGCACGCGACAAAACAAAGCCAACGAATGCTGGGCGGCGTACCGGTCGCCCAGGGCCAGCTCTTTTTCCGTGGCCGGCCGGCCCAGCACCAGTTGATAGGCCCGACCCACGCTCCCGGCGCGCGCCGCCAGCTTCTGCGCCTGCTCCCAGACAAAATCGTCGTTGAGCAGCGTGAGCGCCTGTAGCGCCGTGTTCGAGGAGCTCCGCTGCGGCGTCGCCACCGACGGGTCCGGGCAGTCGAAGTTGTCCATCATCAGCCGGTCGCCGCCCCGCACGTTGAAGCGGTAGACGCTGCGCCGCCACGTCTCCGGCCCCGGGTTGTCGACCGCCTTGAAGATATACGAGCCGCCCGACTGCATCCGGTGCAGCCGAAAGCTCGGGCCGCCTATGGTCAAATCCAGCGTGCCCGCCGCGGCCAGCATCGAGTCCCGCAGCGTTTCCGCGTCCATCCGCTTGAGCGGCATGTGCCACAGCAGGCGGTTGCCCGCGTCGATGGCGAAGGCCTTGGGGTTGTGCGCCGCCGACTGCTGATAGGCCTCGGTAAGCAGGATCTGCCGGTGCAGCCACTTCAGGCTCCAGCCGTTTTCGACAAACGAAGCCGCGAGCCAATCGAGCAGTTCGGGGTGCGAGGGGCGGTCGCCCATCAGGCCGAAGTCGCTCGGGGTGTTCACCATGCCGTTGCCGAAATGGAAGTACCAGACGCGGTTGACAATCACGCGCGCCGTCAAGGGATTGGCCGGATAGGTCATCCAATCGGCCAGCGCCAGGCGGCGGTCTTTCTCCGTGGCGAAGGCGGCCGGGAGCACCGAGAGCGCCCCGGGGTCTACAGGCGCGCCCTTGCGCGTGATGCTGCCGCGCTCGAGAACGTAGGCCTGTTCGGGCTTGTGCGGCATGGCGGCGTAGAGTTTTTCGGGCGCGGGGATTTTGGCGATCTCCGCCTTCAGCCGGTCGCGCTCCCGCTTCAGTTCCGGCACCAGTCCCGGGTCGGGCGCCGCGGGCAGGCTCACTTCCACGCTGCGAATATGGTCGAGCGAACTGGCCACCTCCACCCATTGGTCGCCCCGCCGCGCCTCGACGCGGTAGACGGTAATGCCGCCCGGGCGGCGCGCCAGCTTCTCATCGCACGCCCAGGCCATTTCGCCCGGCGCGGCCACCTCGCCAAGGGGCAGGAAGACCGGATCATCCGGCGTCGCCTTGCGGTCGGCCTGCCAGTTTTCGATGCGCCGTCCGCCCACGGTGAGCCAGTCGAGCCGGGCCACCGGCCCATCGTGGCCGGTGATGACCAGCCGCAGTTCCCCCGCCTCGCGGATCCGATTGACGTTGAAGACCGGGTTGAGCGGCATGCGCCGGGCCTCGCCGCGGCGTGCGGCATGGAACTCGCGGATGGCCTGGCGCAGGTAGGCCGCCCGCATGGGGTCTTCGGCGTCGGCGATCTTCTGTTCGACAGTCTTCAACTGCGCCCGCAGCGGCGTGGTGGCCCGCTCGTAGGCGGCCTTGGCTTCCGGCGTCACCACCTCCCGGGTGCCGAAGCCCACGGTTTGAAAAACAGCGGTGAGTTTGTAATAGTCGCGCGTCGGGATGGGGTCGAACTTGTGGTCGTGGCAGCGGGCGCAGTTGGCCGTCATGGCCTGGAAGGTGTGCATGGTCGTGGTGACGATATCGTCGAGCTCGTCCATTCGCGCGGTGGCCTTCATGGCGGCGTCTTTGTTGAGTTCGGCCGAGACGGAGTCCCATGGGCCGGCGGTAAGGAAGCCCGTGGCGCGGACGATTTTCGGATCCTGCGGGGCGAGCAGGTCGCCGGCGATCTGTTCGCGCAGGAACTGCGGATACGGCTTGTCGGCGTTCAGGGACTCAATCACGTAGTCGCGGTAGGGCCAGGCCAGCGCCCGCTCGAAGTTGTGTTCGCCTCCGTCGGTTTCGCCGAAGCGGACGACGTCGAGCCAGTGCCGTCCCCACCGCTCGCCGTAGCGCGGCGAAGCCAGGTACGCCTCCACGGCCCTTTCATAAGGCAGGCTCTCGCCCGGCGGCAGGCCGGTCAGGTCAAACGCCAGCCGCCGCAGCAGCGTCCGGTCGTCGGCGCGCGGCGCAAAGCCCAAACCCTTGGCCTGCAGCTTGGCGAGCAGAAAGGCGTCGATGGGCGTTTTGGCGCCCGTGCCCGCCGGTACCGGCGGCTTCCCCACCGGCCGGAACGCCCAAAAGGGTTTCCGCGCCGGCGCGGCCAAGGGCTTGGCGCCGGCTTCGACCCACGCCTTCACGGCCGCCACCTCTTCGGGCGAAAGGCGGGGCCCGCCGAGCGGCATTTCCCCGCTTTCGACGCGAGCCATCACGCGCGACGAGGCCGCTTTCGTCAGGTCGAAGCCTGCCGAAACCTTTTCGCCCCCATGACATTTCAGGCACCGGTCCCGTAACACGGAGGCGGGATCCGCCCCCCACGCCGTACCGGCCAACAGCAGCACGAGCCATCGCATAAAACCTGGTGGGCCCTGTTGGATTCGAACCAACAACCAACGGATTATGAGTCCGCTGCACTAACCGTTGTGCTAAGGGCCCGGAACTATCAGACTACCATCACCACATGTGATAAAAACCATCGTGTTCGAATACCTGCACGGGCGTTTCAAAAACGTCGCTCAGGCACGCGGGCGTGAGCACCTCGGCTTTCGGCCCGTCGCGGTAGATTCGACCGCGCCGCAGGCAGACGACGCGCCCGATTTCGGGAATGATATCGGGCAGATGGTGCGTGACCAGAATCACTGTCACCCCGCTCTGCGCCAGCGTCCGCATCACCTCGCGCAGCTCCCGCATCGCCGCGATATCGAGCGAGTTGGTCGGCTCGTCGAGGATCAGCGCCTGCGGCCGGTGGGCGAGGGCGCGGCCGATGACGGCCCGCCGCACCTCGCCGCTCGACATTTCCGTCAGCAGCCGGTCTTTCAAATGGCGGATCGCCAGCAGATCGAGCAGCTCTTCGGCCCGCGCCTCCATCTCCGGGGTAATCGGATGGTAGGGCCAGATACCGACCGAGGAGTGGAAGCCGGACAGGATCGTCTCCATCACCGGGTAGGGCTGCGTGCACTGCTGCACCAGGTCATTGGTGACCACCCCCATCCACGCCCGCAGCTCCCAGACGTTCCAGATCTGTTGGCCGTGCACCTCCATGCGGCAGCGCGGGGCCGGCCAGCGCGGATACAACTCCCGCGTAATGGTCTTGATCAGCGTTGATTTGCCCGAACCGTTCGGTCCGAGAATCGCAATATGCTCCCCGGGGTTGATGGAAAGCGAGCACGCATCGAGGGCGGTGACCTCGTCATGCATCACCGTCACGTTTTCCCATCGCAATAAAGGTGTCATCATTTCGAAATTCCTATTATGCCCTCGATAAGTTAAACTGATGAAACGAGGGGGCTCTACCCCCCCGCTTTGGTAAGGAGAATCTATGAAGCTTCAGAAGGCTCTACGCAGAGCTTCCAGTGCCCTTGTGGCACTCTGTCTGTTCGCGCTGTCCGCCTTTGCGCAGTCGGACAACGCTAGCATTTCCGGCGTGGTGAAGGACCCCAGCGGTGCGGTGGTCGCCAACGCAAAGGTAACTGTTAAAAACGACGACACGGCGTTTGAACGCCAGGCGACAACCAACACCGATGGCTTTTACATCGTCACCAACATTGCGCCCGGCTACTACACGGTTTCCGTCGAAGCCGCCGGCTTTAAGAAGGCCGCTTCCAGCCGCAACAAGCTCAATGCCGGCGTACCGATCGCGGTCAACCTTGATCTCTCCGTTGGTCAGCTGACCGAAACCGTCACGGTCGAGGCCAGCACCGCGCAGGTGAACACCGAATCCGCCACCGTCGGCAAGACCGTCGAACAGGCGCAGATTCAGAACCTGACGCTGAACGGCCGCAATCCGCTCTTTTCGGCCCTGCTCCGCCCCGGCGTGCGCGGTGGCGCTCTGTCCGGCTTCAGCTTCGGCCTGTCGAGCGGTGGATTCACCATCAACGGCGGCCGGTCGCAGGACTCGCTGATCACCGTTGACGGCGCCGTCGCCATCCGCACCCGCGCCAATGGCACCTCCATCGGTACCGCCGACGCCGACACCGTGCAGGAAGTGCAGATTCTCGCCGCCAACTACTCGGCCGAATATGGCCGGTCCGGCAACGGCCAGATCCGCATGGTGACCCGCTCGGGCCAGAAGGATTTCCACGGCAGCGCCTACGAGTTTTTCCGCAACAACCAACTCGATGCCAACAGCTGGGCGCGGAACCGCTCCGCGACTACCAACTTTGTGGCGCCCCTCAAATTTAACCAGTTCGGCTATAACCTCTCGGGTCCTGTCATGATCCCGAAACTGTTCAACAAAGATCGCGAGAAGCTGTTTTTCCTGTTTGCGCAGGAATGGGTCCGCTTCCGCCAGGACCAGACCACCTTCCAGCGCGTTCCGAGCCTTGCCATGCGCAACGGTGACTTCAGCGAGCTGCTCGGCACGAACATCTACTATTCGGCGCCCCGCACTCTGAATGATCCCCAGACCGGCGCGCCCTTCCCGGGAAACATCATTCCTCCGAACCGTCTGAGCCCCAACGGCATTGCGTTCCTCCGCACCTACCCGGCTCCCAACGGTCTCTTTCAGGGCAACAACAACTTCCTCCAGGTGCGTCCGCAGCCCCAGAATCAGCGCAAAGACACGATCTCGATCGACTACAACCCAACCTCGAATCAGGTTGTTCGTTTCCGCCATCTGAACTACGCCTTCAATGTGGCTAATGCTTTCGCTGGTGGCTTTGATTTTGCTCCGTCCGCTCTGGACCGGCCAAACAAGACGGCCAGCCTCACCCACGTTTGGACGCTGTCGCCCACGATGATCAATGAAGCGACGATCACCGGTTCGAATGATCGCGTCACGATTGCGGTGCAGCGCACCGGCCGCTATCAGCGCTCGGTGAACAATATCAACTACCCTTATTTGTTCTCCGAGCCCAAGGAGATCAACGACAAGATCCCCACCGTGGTCATCCCGAACATCGGCCAGATCGACGGTGGACCCTACCCGGCCAGTTCCGCTGGCCCGATCTACACCTTCTCCGACAATCTGACCAAGATCGTGGGTAACCACACCTTCAAGTTCGGCGCGCTCTTTGAACGCTCCGGCCAGAACGATTTCGACCAGATCAACGTCTCCGGCGTCCCGGGCGGCACCAACAACCAGAATGGTCGTTTTGAATTCAATGACGTCCGTCCCGGCGGCGCTCCCGGCTCCGGAACTGGTCTTGCCAACGCGGCGCTCGGCCTCTTCTCCACCTACGCCGAAATCGGCCCGCGCAGCTACACCCCCTACCGCGGCAACATGTTCGAGTTCTTCGCTCAGGACTCCTGGCGCGTCAACCAGAAGCTGAAGCTCGAACTCGGCTTCCGCGGCACCTGGCAAAACGGCTACTACAAGTCGCTTTGGGGCAACATGGCCTACTTCGATCCGAAGAACTACGATCCGGCCCAGGCCGCCGTCCTCGATCGCGCCACCGGCAACGTCCTGAGCGGCAACCGTTTCAACGGCGTCCGCATCCCGGGCTCCTCTTTCCCGGCCGCCGGCAAGGGCCGCGTTCCGGCTATCGACTCGGGTCTCTATAACAATCTCCTCGACGGCGGCAACGGCTACCCGTCGCCGAACCAGTTCAACGTGATGCCCCGCCTTGGTCTCGCCTACTCGATGACCAACAAGCAGGTGGTCCGCATGGGCTTCGGCGGCTTCATGGCCCGCCCCGGCGTGTATGACTCGGTCTTCCTGGGCGGCAACCCGCCGTTCCAGCCGATGGCCTCGGTGACCAACGGCAACGTCGACCAGCCCGGCGGCGCCACCCGCGTCAACTTCCCGCAGTTCTTCATGACCATCGACCGCGCCTACAAGATTCCCCGGTCCTACCAGTGGAACGCCACCTACCAGCGCGAAGTCGGCCTCGCCACCACCCTCGAAGTCGGCTACGTCGGCACCACCGGCCTGTTCCTGGCCCGCGAGCGCGACCTGAACCAACTGCCCACCGGCACCACGTTCCAGGCCGCCAACGCCGGCGCCAACGTCAATTTCCTCCGCCCCTTCAAGGGCTTTGCCAACATCCCCATGCTCGAACACTCCGGTCGCAGCACCTACCATGGTCTGCAGGTGGAAGCCAACCGGCGCTTCAGCAAGGGCATCCTCTACAGCTTCTCCTACACCCTCTCGAAGACCATGGACAACAACTCCGGTCCGCGTGACGGGTTCATTGACACCTTTAACCAGGGTCTGAATTGGGGCAAGTCCGGCAACGACACCCGTCACATCGCCGTGGCCAGCGTCGTGTGGGAACTGCCGTTCTTCAATGGACAGGACACCAACCGCGCCGTGAAGGCCATCGCCGGCGGCTGGCAGTTGCAGGGCGTTAATCAGTGGCAGACCGGCACGCCGATCACCATCGGCAACGGCGACGACTACCTCGGCATCGGTTCAACCAACGGCAAGCCGTGGAACCTGAACTTCGCTCCGGACAACTCCGGCCGCGCGTTCAGCAACGTCACTGCTGCGGGTAATTACGTCGGGGAACCGAACTTCTACTTCCCCGTAACCAACGGCACCACCGGCCTCGCCACTCGTCCCGCCAACGGCACCCTGCCTAACCAGAACCGCAACTCGATCTCCTTCAACAACCCGGGCTTCCAGAACTGGAACCTCGCGCTGCAGAAGGCGTTTCGGTTCACCGAACGGCAGGCCGTGACCTTTAAGTTCGAAGCCTTCAACTGGATCAATCACCCGAACTGGGGCGGCGCGGATACCAATCCCACGGCCGCTACCTTCGGCAAGATCACCAGCAAGAGCAGCGAACGCAACCTGCAGCTCAGCCTCCGTTACAGCTTCTAACGGAGCCCGGCTCCGGCCGGAAAAACCAAAAGCCTCTCGCCCTACCCGGCGGGAGGCTTTTTGCCTTTCACCGGGGCGCCAGCTTCGGCCACGCCAACTCCATCCCCTGCGCCGTCATCCGGGCCTGCAGCTCACTCAGCAGCTTCTTATCGTTCCGGATCTTGCGCGGCGCCTGACCCGTCCGCACCGCCTCGGCCGCAATCATCCCCGCCGCCTCGCCAATGTTCCACTCCACCGGATGCAGCCGGTAGCAGCCGTTGGTTATGTGCGTCACGCCCAGGTTCTTACACCCGGCCAGCAGGTTCTCGACGCGCCGCGGCAGCAGCGCCCCCATCGGAATCTGAAACGGCAGCGAACTCACATCAACGTAGTTATCGCCCCCCGAAGACGGGTGCAGATCGATGCGGTAGCTGCCCGTGCCCACGCTATCGGCGAACTCCGCCGCCCCGGCCTCCGGCCCGGCCACCTGCCGCCGCGCCTCGGTGCCCACGTGCTGTTCGAGCACCGTGAACTCGGCCTGTATCCGCCGCGCCTCCCGGACGTAGGGATACTTCGCCAGACCATCCTCCGTGCCCGCCAGGTCGTAGCGCAACCGCAGCCCCGGCCACCCCTGCTTGCCGTCCGCGCGCGGGCACTCCGTCTGCATCCAATAAAGCAGGCTGAGCGAAAGCTGCTTGGCCCGCGCCAAATGCCGCGCCGCTTCGGCCGCGGGCACCTCGCATAGATTGCCGAGCCAGTAGTCGTTCTGCGGCCAGTTGATCAGCGAGATGTCGTTGTACGCCCCGGCGAAGTTCGCCTTGTTCGCAATGCGCCGGTACAGCCAGAGGTTCAGCGGACCCGGGCGGCCGGAGCGCTCCCGCGGGTCGAACGTCACGGCCCGCGGCGTCAGCCGGATCGGGTCCGACATCGCCCACCCCAGCAGCTTGCCCGGCCACGGCGGGGTCATCTTCGGCACGTAGTCGCGCCAGAAAGCATACTCAGCCGGCTTGTCGATCGTGTGGTCTTCGCCCTCGCGGTAGTCGATCGCGTAGCAGACGGTGAACGCCTGATGGTTCTGCGGCTGTGCCGTTTCGGGGGCGTGCGGTTCCCCCGTCTGTTTGCGGGACTCAAAGCCCGTAACATACTCGGTGCGCGTAAGCGGCAGCAGGTCCCCGAGTTCCGTGGCATCGATGAAGTAAGGCGCCGTCAGCGTCAACTCGTTGCCCGTCTCGAGGCTCTTCACGGTCACCGCCCGCACCCGGTCGCCGTCCACGTCCGCCTTCACCGGCTTGTGCCGCAGCAGCACGGTCAACTGCCCGGCGCTGATCCACGGCGCGAGCATCGCCTCGAGCACATGCAGCGACACCGGCGGCTCGTGCGTAATCCGCGAAACGGACCCATCGCCGGGATTCAAATACTCCCGCCCCCGCGCCTCGGCCGTCAGCGGATAGTGGTCGCGGTAGTACTGCCGCACCGCCCGCCGATACTGCCGGTAGAGCTGTGTGCCGCCGTAGCTCTCGACGGCCGGATGCTCATCCGGCGGCACCAGTTGCGAGGTCAACTGCCCGCCCACCCAGTCCGTCTCCTCCGTCATCACCACGCGCCGGCCGTTGCGCAGCGCCGCCAGCGCGGCGGCCACCCCGCCGGTACTCGCGCCAATCACGGCGACATCAGCGCGCAGGTCCCGGCCGGCCGCCGCCAGCGGACCAGCCGCGAGAATCTGCAAAAGGGTTCGACGGGAAAGCATCTCTAACATCGTAGAATGGAGTTTCCCGCCATGGTTGGTTATCAAGCCATCTCCGCCCACGTCACCGCGCACCAGGAGCGCCTGCTCGACGAACTGCTCGACTTCCTGCGCATCCCCAGCGTCAGCACGCTGCCCGAACATCAGCCCGACGTCGTCCGCGCCGCCGAGTTCACCGCCGCCGCCCTCCGCGCCGCCGGTCTGCCCCACGTCGAAGTCATCCCCACCGCCGGCCATCCGCTCGTCTATGCCGAAAGCCTAAAAGCGCCCGGCAAGCCCACCGTACTCTGCTACGGCCACTACGACGTCCAGCCGCCCGACCCGCTCGAACTCTGGAAGTCGCCGCCCTTCACCCCCGTCATCGAAAACGGCAACATCTACGCCCGCGGCTCGGCCGACGACAAGGGCCAGTTCTACACCCACATCAAAGCCGTCGAAGCGCTCATGGCGCTCAACGGCGAACTCCCGCTCAACGTCAAATTCCTCATCGAAGGCGAAGAGGAAGTAGGCGGCAAATCGGTCGCCCGGTTCGTCGCGGAAAACCCGGAAAAGCTGAAAGCCGACGTCGCGCTCGTCTCCGACACCGCCCTGTTCGCCCCCGGCCTGCCCACGCTCTGCGTCGGCCTCCGCGGCCTCGTCTATCTCGAAGTCGAAGCCACCGGCCCGGCCCGCGATCTCCACTCCGGCCTCTACGGCGGCGCCGCCCCCAACGCCGTCTATGGCCTCGTCCAACTCCTCGCCAAGGCCAAGGACGCGCACGGCACTATTCAAATCCCCGGCATCTACGACACCGTCGCCGCCCCCTCGCCCGCCGAAGTGGAAAGCTGGGCCAGCCTGCCCTACGACGAAGCCGAATACCTTCGCGAAGTCGGCTCGACGGCCCTCACCGGCGAACCCGGCCGCAGCACGTTTGAAAAGACCTGGGCCCGGCCAACGTTCGAAGTCCACGGCATCGCCGGCGGCTTCACCGGCGCCGGCGCCAAAACCGTCATCCCCGCCAAAGCCGTCGCCAAAGTCTCTCTGCGCCTCGTGCCCGACCAGGACCACGATGCCGTCGTCGCCGCCTTCCGGCAGTGGGCAGCGGAAAATCAACCCGAAGGCGTGCAGATCAGCGTTCGCGTGCTCAGCGGCGGCCCCGGGCTGCTCGTCAACCCGGACCACCCCGCCATCGCCGTCGCCGCCCGCTGCTTTGCCGACGCGCTTGGCCGCAAAACCGTCTTCGTCCGCAGCGGCGGCTCCATCCCCATCGTCGGCGACTTCGCCCAGCATCTCGGCATCCCCACCATCCTGATGGGCTTCGGCCTCCCCGATGACGGCCTGCATTCGCCCAATGAAAAATTTGCCGTGGAGAACTACTACAAAGGCATCGCCACGGTCGCCCATTTTTTTGCACAGTACGGAGCGTAAGTGAGCAGTAACGCGGCCGCCCCCCCCGCCGCCGTCTCCTCCAGCCAGTCGGTGGCGAGGTCGGCCGGGGTTACCAGTATCGCCGTCCTCGCCAGCCGCATCACGGGCGTGGTCCGCGAGATCGCCCTCGCCCACTATTTCGGCGCCACGGCCGCCTACGACGCCTACCTCCTCGGCTTCCGCATCCCTAACCTCACGCGCGACCTGTTTGCCGAAGGCGCCCTCAGCTCGGCCTTCGTCCCCACTTTCGTCGAAGCGCTGCAGAAAAAATCCCGCGCCGAAGCCGCCCACCTCGCCAACCTCGTCGCCACGGCCATCATGCTCGTCGTCGGCACGCTCTGCCTGCTCGGCATGATCTTCGCGCCCGAAATGGTCGACCTGCTCGCCCCCGGCTTCCGGCAGATTGCGGGCAAGCACGAACTCGCCGTTCGCCTCACGCGCATCATGTGCCCCTTCCTGCTCGTCGTCGCCCTGGCGGCGCAGGCGATGGGCATTCTGAACGCCTGCAACCAGTTCGCCCTGCCGGCGCTCTCCTCGTCGATGTTCAACGTCGGCTCGCTCGCCGTCGGCCTCGGCCTGGGCCTGGTCGCCGGCCCCCATCTGGGCATCCCGGCCATTGAAGGCATGGCCTGGGGCGTGCTCACCGGCGGCTGCATTCAACTGTTCGCGCAGGTGCCGGCGCTGGTGCGCAGCGGGTTCGTTTTCCGCCCCGCCCTCGACTGGGGCCACGCCGGGCTGCAGCAGATCCTCCGCCTCATGGGGCCCGCTATCCTCGGCAACGCCGCCGTGCAGATCAACGTCATGGTCAACACGAGCTTCGCCTCGGAGATCAACGGCGGCATGAGCTGGCTCGGCTACGCCTTCCGGCTCATGCAGCTGCCGCTCGGCCTGTTCGGCGTCGCCATCGGCGGGGCCACCCTGCCCGCCATCTCCCGCAGCGTCGCCCGCGGCGACATGGACGACTTCCGCCGTACCCTCTCCCGCTCGCTCGGCCTCGTCTTCCTGCTCACCATCCCCTCCTCGGCCGGCCTGTTTGTCCTCGGCCCGTCCATCATCGGCGCGCTCTTTGAACGGGGCGAGTTCACCCCCTACGACACGCAGCAGACGGCCATGGCCCTCGGCTGGTTCGCCCTCGGCCTGGCCGGCTATAGCGCGCTCAAGGTGCTCGTACCGGCCTTCTACGCCCTCAAAGACTCCCGGACGCCCATGATCGTCAGTCTCGCCTCCATCGCCATCAACTACGGCGTCGTCTCCACCATGACCTCGCAGCCCGGCTTCGGCCTGGCCGGCCTGGCCATGTCCACCGCGGTCGTCGCCACTACCGGCAGCCTGATTCTGTTCACCATTCTCAAGCGCCGCATTACCGGCATCTACGGCCGCGCGCTGCTGGCCAGCGTCCTGCGCATTCTCGCCGCCGCCGCCGCCATGTCGGCCGCCATCTGGGCCACCAGCTGGCTGGTCGCCTCGCGCGTCGACCACGGCCGCCTGCGCTATCTTCTCGATCTGGCGCTCTCCATTCCCTCCGGCCTGGCGGTTTACTACTTCGCCTGCCGCCTGCTCCGCGTCGAAGAGATGGCGCTCGCCGTCGACGCTCTCGAGCGGCCCTTGGCCCGCCTGCGTGGTAGACTCCGCTAAGAATGCTACCCGAAGTGCAAGCGTTGGTCCGGCTGCAGGACTGGGATCACGCGGTCACCCGCCTTGAAGCCGAACTCGCCGAACTGCCCAAGCGCCTCGACGCGCTGCAGAAAGAAGCCGCCGCCCAGGCCAAAGCCGTCGCCGCGCTCGAAACGCGCCTCAAAGCCGGCGAAACCGAACGCCGCACCCTCGAAGGCGCCGTCGAACTGCACAAAAGCAAAATCGTCAAGCTGAAGAAGCAGTTGAACGAAGCCCAGAACCTGACCCAAACCCGCGCCCTCGAACACGAAATCGACTGGGCCGAACAGGCCATCGCCAAAGCCGAAGAGCGCCAGCTTGAACTGCTGATGGAAGAAGAGCAGCTCCGCCCGGAACTCGGCGCGGCCAAAGAGGCGCTGCTCGCCATGCAGAAAAACTTCGAGTCCACCCGCCAGCAGGCCCTCGCCCGTCACAAGGCCGGTCTGGTCGAAATAGCCGCCCTCGCTGAACAGCGGAAATCCACCCTCGCCACGCTCACGCCCCAGATCACCAGCCTGTACGAACGCCTCCGCAAGAAGCACAAAAACGGCGTCGTCGCCGTCGAAGCCGTTAACGCCCAGTGCCAGGGCTGCTTCATGGAGATCCGCCTGCAACTCTGGCAGGAGCTTCGCGCCCAGCCCGTGCTGATGACCTGCGAAAACTGCGGCCGCGTCCTCTACCTCCACGCCGCCACCGGCTTCGACCCGCAGGTCGGCCCCGCGCCCGTAAACTAAAATGGAGAATGTATGCGGATTATCGTATCGCTCACGTTAGCCGCGGCAGTCGCCCTGGCCGAAACACCAGTCGACTTCCAGCGCCAGGTGCGCCCGATCCTCTCCGATAACTGCTTCCACTGTCACGGCCCGGACCGTACCACCCGCATGGCCAACCTGCGCCTCGATACCCGCGAAGGCGCCTTCGCCCCGCGCAAACAGGGCGCCGCCATCGTGCCCGGCCAGCCCGCCGCCAGCCTGATTCTGGAGCGCATCCGGCATCAGGACCCCGCGCGCGTCATGCCCCCGCCGCAGTCCCACAAGAAAATCTCCGACCAGCAGCAGCAGATCCTCACCCGCTGGATCGCCCAGGGCGCCCCCTGGCAGGAGCACTGGGCCTTCCAGCAGCCCGCCAAGCCGTCCCTGCCCACCGTCCGCGACACCCGCTGGCCCAGCAGCCCCCTCGATCAACTCCTGCTCGCCCGCATCGAAGCCGCCGGCCTCACCCCGGCCCCGGAAGCCGACCGCCGCACCCTCGCCCGCCGCCTCGCCCTCGATCTCACCGGTCTCCCGCCCCAACCCGCCGACGTCGAAGCCTTCGTCACCGACCCCGCCCCCGACGCCTACGAAAAGCTCGTCGACCGCTTCCTCGCCTCCCCCCAGTACGGCGAACACCGCGCCCGCTTCTGGCTCGACGCCGCTCGCTACGCCGATACCCACGGCCTCCACGTCGATAACTACCGCGAAATGTGGCCCTACCGCGATTGGGTCATCCAGGCCTTCAACAGGAATCTCCGCTTCGATCAGTTCGTCCTCTGGCAGGTGGCCGGCGACCTGCTCCCGAACCGCACCATGGAGCAGCAGATCGCCAGCGGCTTCCAGCGCTGCAACGTCACCACCAACGAGGGCGGGGTGATCCCCGACGAAGTACAGGCCATGTACGACAAGGACCGCGCCGACACCACCGGTGCCGTCTTCCTCGGCATGACCGTCGGCTGCGCCAGCTGCCACGACCACAAGTTCGATCCCATCTCGCAGAAAGACTTCTACGCCCTCACGGCCTTCTACCGCAACACCCTCCAGCGCCCGCTCGACGGCAATATCTACGACACCCCGCCCGTCCTCATTGTCCCCCGCCCCGCGGACGAAGCCCGCTGGCAGAGCCTCCCCGCCGACGAAGCGGCCGCCCGTACCGCCATCGAATCCGTCCGCGCCGCCGCCGCCCCGGCCTTCCACACCTGGTTCACCAAAGGCCGTCATAAGAAGGTGAAGCTCCCCGTCGCCGGCGAACTCTTCCGCCTCCCCGCCGGCGAGTTGACCTTCGACGCCAAACAAACCCGCGAACTCCCCAGCCAACCCCTGTTCGCCCGCAACCGGCCCTTCTCTATCGCCGTCCGCTTCTTCCTGCCCAAGACCACGGAAAACCTCACCGTCCTCAGCCAGCTCGAGCGCTACCCCGAAGACAAGGCCCGCGGCATCGCCGTTGAAGTCAACGACCGCCGCCCCTTCCTCCGCCTCGTCGGGGACGACAACAAAGCCATCCAGGTCCGCGGCTCGAACGACCGCCGCCTCGCCGTCGACTCCTGGCACCACGTCACCTTCACCTACGACGGCAGCGGCCGCCGCGACAGCCTCGCGCTCTTTGTCAACGGCGAAGCCGTGCCCTACGAAGGCGCCAACGAATCGTTCTTCGACTTGATGGGCGAGATCGAAACCAAGGCTCCCCTGCGCCTGGGTGGCGATGGCAACAAGCGCTTCTTCGCCGGCGGCAAAATCAGCGATCTGCGCCTCTACCCCCGCGCCCTCGGCGTCGACGAAGCCCGCACCATCGCCCTCTGGCCCGAACTCACCCGCGGCGACCGCGCCGCCGCCGAGCACTACTACCTCGTCAACGTCGACCCCGGCGCCCGGCAGGCCTATCAACACCTCGCCGCGCTCACCGCCGAACGCCTCGCCATCCGCCGCCGCGCCGCCATCACCCACGTCATGCAGGAGAAAACGAACTCCTTGCCCATGTCCAACATCCTCTACCGCGGCCAGTACGACCAGCCGCGCGACAAAGTCGAACCCGCCGTCCCCGGCGTCCTCCCGCCCCTCCCCGCCAACGCCCCCAAGAACCGCCTCGGCCTCGCCCAATGGCTCGTCGACGCCAACAACCCCCTCACCGCCCGCGTCACCGTCAACCGCTTCTGGCAGGAGATCTTCGGCACCGGCATCGTCAAAACCGCCGACGACTTCGGCAGCCAGGGCGAAGCCCCCACCCATCCCGAACTCCTCGACTGGCTCGCCATCGAGTTCCGCGAATCGGGCTGGGACGTCAAGGCGCTCCTGCGCCTGATGGTTACCAGCGCCGCCTACCGCCAGGCCGCCATCGCCACGCCCGACAAACTCCAGGCCGACCCCGACAACCGCCTCCTGGCCCGCGGCCCCCGCTTCCGCATGGACGGCGAAATGATCCGCGACTACGCCCTCGCCGCCAGCGGCCTGCTCACCGCCAAAATCGGCGGCCCCAGCGTCAAGCCCTACCAGCCGGATAATGTCTGGGAAACCGTCGCCATGGACGGCAGCAACACCCGTTTCTACAAACGCGACTCCGGCGAAAACCTCTACCGCCGCAGCCTCTACACGTTCTGGAAGCGCAGCGCCCCGCCCGCCAACATGGAGATCTTCAACGCCCCCACGCGCGAGACCTGCACCGTCCGCCGCGAACGGACCAATACGCCGCTACAGGCCCTCGTCACCATGAACGATCCCCAGTTCGTCGAAGCCGCCCGCGCGCTCGCCCAGCGCGCCCTGCAGGCCGAAAAGAACAACCCGGCCGGCCAGCTCCAACTCATCGCCCGCACCGTCCTCGCCCGTCCCCTCGACGAGCGCGAACAGACCATCACCCAAAGCGCCTACCGCGACTATCTGCGCCACTACGACTCCTACCCCGCCGACGCCCGCAAGCTGCTCGCCGTCGGCGAATCGAAGGCCGACGCGTCCCTGCCCCCGGCCGACATCGCGGCGCTGACCATGGTCACCAACCAACTTCTCAATCTCGACGAGGTCGTCACCAAATGAGCCTGCTCCCGTTTCTCAAAGCGAACCCAGACCCGACGGAAGAGTCCGTTGTCAATGAAGCCCGCCGCCAACTCCTGCGCGGCGGCCTCGGCGCCGTGGCTCTCTCGCAGCTGCTCTCGGCCGCGCCCAAGGCCGAAGGCGGCGTCCCCGGCCTGCCCGGGCTGCCCCACTTCGCCCCCAAAGCCAAGCGCGTCATCTACCTCCACATGGTCGGCGCCCCGCCCCAGCACGATCTGTTCGACTGGAAGCCCAAGATGAAGGACTGGTTCGACAAGGACCTGCCGGAATCCATCCGCTCCGGCCAGCGGCTCACCACCATGACCGCCGGCCAGGCCCGCTTCCCCATCGCGCCCACCGTCTTCAAATTCGGCAAGCACGGCAAAAGCGGCATGGAGCTATCGGAACTCCTGCCCTGGACCGCCAAAATGGCCGACGACATCACCCTCATCCGGTCCATGAACACCGAGGCGATCAACCACGAACCGGCCATCACCTTCATCCAAACCGGCTTCATGATCGCCGGCAAACCCTGCATCGGCTCCTGGGTCTCCTACGGCCTCGGCAGCATGAATCAGGACCTGCCCGCCTTCGTCGTTCTCAACGCCAAACACACCCACCCCAAAGCCAACGTGCAGGCCATCTCGGCCCGCCTGTGGAGCGCCGGCTTCCTCTCCGGCCAGTACTCCGGCGTCTCGCTCCGCAGCGGCGGCGACCCGGTGCTCTATATCAGTAATCCCGACGGCGTCCCCACCCCGATGCGCCGCCGCATGCTCGACGCCCTCGGTCAGATGAACCAGCTCACCGCCGAAAAGCTCAGCGACCCCGAAACCCGCACCCGCATCGCGCAGTACGAAATGGCGTTCCGCATGCAAGCCTCCGTGCCGGAGCTGACCGACATCAAGAGCGAACCCGAATCCACCTTCAAGCTCTACGGCGAAGCCGCCCGCGAAGGCGGCACCTTCGCCAACTCCGCCCTCATGGCCCGCCGCCTCGTTGAACGCGGCGTCCGCTTCGTCCAGCTCTACATGCGCGGCTGGGACGTCCACGGCCTGCTGCCCGAAGTGCTCCCGTCCCAGTGCAAGGATGTCGACCAGGCCTGCTACGCGCTCGTGCAGGATCTCAAACAGCGCGGCATGCTCGACGACACGCTCGTCATCTTCGGCGGCGAGTTCGGCCGCACCATCTACTCACAAGGCAAGCTCACCCCCACCGACTACGGCCGCGATCACCACCCGCGCTGCTTCAGCCTCTGGATGGCCGGCGGCGGCACCAAAGGCGGCTACACCCACGGCGAAACCGACGAGTTCAGCTACAACATCGTCAAAGATCCCGTCCACGTCCGCGACTTCCAGGCCACCCTGCTCCACCTGCTCGGCATCGACCACGAACGGTTCACCTACAAGTTCCAGGGCCTCGACCAGCGGCTCACGGGCGTTGAAAAAGCCCACGTGGTCAAGGCCCTGCTCGCCTAGTTACTCCTCGAGGAGCTACTCGACGCGAACGATTGGGTAGGCGTTCTTGTCCGGCTCCAGGTAGGGGGACCGCTCGTACCACCACTGGAGCCGCGCCCGCGGATTGCCCGCAAAGCGCACATCGGCCTTTACCCGCGCGTTGAACTCGGCGAGCAGTTCCGGATGCCGCCGCGCCATCTCCTGCGCAATCGGCTCAAAGACGTAGTCGGAAAAGTACTCCTTCTGCTCGAAGATCGAGTTCAGAAACCCCCAGCGCACCAGCGAATCCGGCGCCGCCGGCTCCAGCAGATTCAGCGCCACCCGCGCCGCCCGCTGGTTCATCGGCACGTAGACGCTCCCGGCCGGAATCACCCGCTTTTCCTTCACCGGCGTCACCCGGAAATCCACCGTCAACCGCCCCTCAAACGGCGTCGTGCTCCACTTGGGCTCCGTCAGCCGGTAGGTGGCGAACTCGCCGCGCACCTCCCGCGTGGTCCGCTCCGTCCGCACCCCGTGCAGCGCCAGCCGCTCGATCACCTCGCTCCACTCGGCCGGCACATAATAGCCCTTGGGCACCGTCGCGGCCAGCGTCGTCTTCATCCGGTCGAAGATCTTCGTCGGGATATCGAGCGTCTCTTTCTGGTAGACCAGCACCGGTCCTCCGGCCAGCGTGCTCGGCCGCCCCTCGGCCCGCAGCGCCCGAAACGTGAATGGCTTCGTTTCGTCACTGGAGTCGCCGTCCAGGTGCACCGCCGTCCCGGCCCCGGCCAGCGCCGCCACCGCCCGGTCGGCCTCCCGCACCGCCTCCCACAGCGTCTTCGGGTCGCGGACCAGAATTTCAATCGACCGCTTCATGATGTTGTAGTGGCCCCAGCTCCGCGTCTTGAAGGTCTTCAGGCTGTGGGTTTCGACGAGCAGCGACGGCCGGTTCTGCGCCGCCAGATAGCCGTTTGAGTAGCGCGGCGTCACGCCCAGCGTTTGAAAGCCGCTCTCCGGCCGGCCCCGCTGCCGGAAGCCGCCGTAAGGGCCCATCACGTGTCCATCGGTCGTCATCGCGTCCTGCAGCGCCGGCAGGTAACGCTCGCGCGTCCATCGCGCCAGGTTCTCCCAGATGTCCTGGTTCATTGGCGTGTCGATCGAGACGTCGTACTGAAAATCGGCCCCATCGGTGACGTGGTTGTCGATAAAGAAATCCGGCAGCCAGGCGTTGAAGAACCGGAGCCAGGCCTGCATCTCCGGCGCATCGGCCTTCAAAAAGTCGCGGTTCAGGTTCAGCCGCTGCGCCGTGGCGCGGAAGCCCATCGCGTTCGGCCCCTGCTGGTTGATCCGGTTGTAGCCGCTCCAGATCTCGTGGCCGTCCACGTTGAAGATCGGGATGTTGATCAAAATCACCTGGTCGAGCCACGCGGCGTACCGCTTGGTGACGGCGACATCGCGCAGCAGCATCTCGCCGGCCTCTTTGCCGTCCACCTCGCCCGGGTGGATGCAGCTTTCGAGCAGCACAATCAGCTTGCCCGTCTTCCGGGCCGCCTCGGGCGTAAACGCCCGGTCCTTCGAAACAATGGTGGCGATCAGGTCGCGCCCCTGCGGCGATTTGCCAAACGAAATCGTCCGCACCCAGGGGCTGGCTTTTTCAAGCGCCCGGGCGAAGGCCACCGAATCGGTATACCGCCCGGTCTCCCGCCACTCGGACCGTTCTCCCACGGTCAGCAGATTCTTCGGCGCCGCCGCCGTGCTCTCGGCAAGCGAAACGGCAAGCTTGGCCGCCGGCGGCTCCCACTGGGAAACCGGCGCCATCACGGGAACCTCGACGACTTGGGCGAAGCTCAAACTGCTCAGAGCAACTGCATTTAAGAGGGTCCGCATCCCCCCTAGTGTCGCAGACTCCCCCTTGTCTCCAGCCGGGCTAAAATGTATGATCCGTAATGAATATGCGCTCTTCCCGCTTTGCCGCCCTGCTCTCGGCCCTCCTCGTGTTTCACGCGGCGGCGGAGGAGACTACCGCGCCGCTCGGTACCTACACCGCCGTCGAGCGCCGCCATTGGGCATTCCAAAAACGGAGTACGCCCGACATCCCGGCCTTCTCCGACCCCGCCGACCAGGCCTGGGTCAAAAACCCCATCGACGCCTTCGTCCTGGCCCGCCTGAAGAAAGCCGGTCTCCGTCCGGCGCCGGAGGCGGACCGCCGCACGCTGATTCGCCGCGTTACCTTCACCCTGATCGGTCTGCCCCCCACCCCGGAAGAGGTGGAAGCCTTCGTCAAAGACACCTCCCCGCAAGCCTGGGAGAAGGTCATCGACCGTCTGCTCGCCTCCCCGCACTACGGGGAACGCTGGGGCCAGCACTGGCTCGACGTCGTCCGCTTCGCCGAATCGGACGGCTTTGAATACGATACCCACCGCAACGGCGCCTGGCGCTTCCGCGACTACGCGATTCAATCCTTCAACGCCGACAAGCCTTACGACAAGTTCCTCATGGAGCAGCTCGCCGGCGACGAGATCGCCCCCAAAGAGGAGCCGCTGCGCATCGCCTCCGGCCTGCAGCGCATGGGCCCGCTGCGTAAGAACGCCGGCAACCAGGAAGTGGCCAGCTCCCGCAACGAAGTCCTCACGGAGATGACCAACGTCGTCGGCGCCGCCTTCCTCGGCGTCACCCTCGGCTGCGCCCGCTGCCACGATCATAAGTTCGATCCCATCCGCCAGGCCGACTACTACCGCATCCAGTCCTACTTCTCGGCCACCCACGAAAAAGATATCCCGCTCGCCCCCGAAGCCGAACAGGCCGCCTGGGAGGCCAAAGCCAAGACCATCCAGGAAGAGATCAAGACCCTAAAAGTCGAGTTGCGCGGCAAGGTCGGCGACGAACGCCTGGCGCTCGAGAAGAAACTGGAAGCAGCTACCGACCGCCTGCCCGCCCCCCTGCCCGCCCTCTACAGCGTCGAAAACGATTTCAAACGCGTCTCGCCGATCCATCTGCTGAACCGCGGCGAGTACAACCAGCCGAAAGAGAAGGTCGGCGCCCGGCCCCTCGGCGTCCTGCTGCCCGACGGCGCGCCGGAACGGACGGCGCTGCCCGAAAACCCGCGCACGAAGCTGGCCGAATGGCTGGTCGATCCCGAAAACCCGCTCACCGCCCGCGTCCTCGCCAACCGCATCTGGCACTGGCAGTTCGGCCGCGGCCTGGTCGCCACCCCGAACGACTTCGGCAAGATGGGCCTCCGCCCCACGCACCCGGAGCTGCTCGACTATCTCGCCAATCAGTTGATCGCCGGCGGCTGGCGCATGAAGCCTTTGCACCGGCTGCTGCTTACCTCGAACACCTGGCGGCAGTCGTTTGAATCGCCCGTCGCCGCCCAGGCTACCGCCGCCGACCCCGAAAACAAGCTCCTGTGGCACTGGAGCCGGCGCCGTCTCGAAGCCGAAGAGCTCCGCGACAGCCTGCTCGCCGTCTCCGGCAAGCTCAACCCGAAGGCCGGTGGCCCCAGCATCATCGTCCCGGTCGATCCCGAACTCGTCAATTTTCTCTACAAACCCTCGCAGTGGGCCATCACCCCGGATGCCGCCGAGCACGACCGCCGCAGCGTCTACCTGATGGCCAAGCGCAACCTGCGCCTGCCCATGATGGAGACCTTCGACGCCCCGGACCTGCAGATCAGCTGCGCCCGCCGCGAGTCCTCCACCCACGCCCCGCAGGCGCTCGAACTCACCAACGGCGACCTCGCCTCCCGCATGGCCACCGCCCTGGCCCAACGTCTCACGACCGAAGCCAAAGGCGACCGCGCCAAAGTCGTTGAACGCGCCTGGCTGCTCGCCACCAGCCGCCCCCCCTCGACCAAGGAGCGCGCGCTCGCCCTGCAGTATCTCAACGAAGGCCGGCCCCTGCGCGAGTTCGCCCTGGCCGTGCTGAACCTCAACGCCTTTTTGTACGTGGACTGATCATGTCTGAACACTTCCGCTGGACCCGCAACCGCCGCGAATTCCTTACCGATGCCTTCTGCGGCTTCGGCTCCCTGGCCTTCGCCCAGATGACGGCCCAGGCCGCCGCGAAGAACCCGCTCGCCCCCAAGCCGCCCCACATGCCGGACAAGGCCAAAGCCAAGTCGGTCATCTTCCTGTTCCAGGCCGGCGGCCCCAGCCACATCGAAACCTTCGACCCCAAGCCGCTGCTTAACCAGCTCAGCGGCCAGACGCGCCCGGCCGAGTTCGGCGAAGCCAAGTATCAGTTCGTCTCGAAAACCGCCAAGCTGCTCGGCACCAAACGCACCTTCCGGCGCTACGGGAAAAGCGGCATCGAAGTCTCCGACCTGTTCCCGCACCAGGCGAGCATCGTCGACGAGTTAGCCGTCATCCGCTCCTGCCACGGCGACATGGTGGTGCACTCGGCCGCCCAGTATCAGCTGATGACCGGCCGCATTCTGCCCGGCTTCCCGAACATGGGCAGCTGGGTCGCCTACGGCCTCGGCACCGAAAGCGAATCCCTGCCGGCCTACTGCGTGCTCCCCGACCCCAAGGGCGCCCTCGAAGCGGGCCAGCCCATGTATACGCAAGGCTTCCTGCCGGCCGTCTACCAGCCCACCATGCTCCGCCCCGGCGCTCGGCCCGTTCTCAATCTCGAACTGCCCGAAGGCATCACCACCCCGCAGCGCCGTCGTACCCTCGACCTGCTCCGCGGCCTCAACGAAGCCGAAATGAAGCCCGGCGACGCCGAACTCGAAGCGCGCATCGCCGCCTACGATCTTGCCTTCAAGATGCAGAGCGAAGCCCCCGAGGCCTTCGATATCGCCAAGGAATCCGACGCCACGCGCGAACTCTACGGCATTGGCAAAAAGGAAACCGACGACTACGGCCGTCGCTGCCTCCTCGCCCGTCGTCTCGTCGAACGGGGCGTGCGGTTTGTCACGGTCGTCGCCGGCGGCGGCCCCGGCAACATGCAATGGGACGCCCATTCGAACATCGAAGAGAACCATATCCGCATGGCCGGCCACACCGATCAGCCGGTGGCCGCGTTGATTAAAGACCTGAAGCAGCGCGGCTTGCTCGATTCGACGCTCGTCGTCTGGGGCGGCGAGTTCGGCCGGTCGCCCGAGTCCGAGGGCACCGAAGGCCGCGACCATCACAACCTCGGCTTTACGATGTGGATGGCCGGCGGCGGCATCAAGGGCGGCCAGACGGTGGGTGCGACGGACGCCATCGGCCTGCGCGCCGTCGAAAATCCCTGCCACTTCCGCGATATCCACACGACGATCCTGCACCAGCTCGGCCTGCAGCAGGATGCGCTCAGCTACCTCCACCTCGGCCGCCGCGAACGGCTGACGGAGGTCCACGGCCAGGTGATCAGCCAGATCGTGTAAAGGACTACCGGATCGAGATCGGCCCCTCCCGCTGCGAAGCGGTGAGGGTGCTGATCAGCGCTTCTTTGCGCGCTTCGGCGGCTTCGAGGGCCGACTCGGTCGCTACCCGGTAGACGATGCCCGCCAGCAGCACGTCCACGGCAATCACGCCGAAGAAGGCGGCCTCGGATTCGAGCGCCCAGCGGGCGAGGTAGGCGAGCGAGATCGGTAGCGAGAGTAGCGGATAGAGCAGCAGCAGAACCAGGTTCACCATGCCGCCTGAAGAGTTGCGCAGCATCTGATTGGGGTCCACGGCGCGCGGATAAGTAACGCTCGAAAGGTTGCCCACGCCGAGCAGCACCAGCGCCATGACCGTGATCACCCCGGCGGCCTCGAGAAACTGTCCCCAACCAGCGGGCACCGGCAGCAGCGCGGTCGTGGCGGCGAGAAAGAGCAGACAGAAGAGCAGGACGACCGCCGCTACCACGTTCTTGGCGCGGAGCACGGTACGCATCCCGATCGGGGTGACAAACCAGACCTGCGCCGCGCCGCGCTCCATGCCGAAGGTGTTCCACAGCAGAATGTCGCTGAGACTCAGAAGGACGTACGACATCGACAGCGTCAGGTAGTTGCCGGCGACGAGCCCCTCGCCGTTGGCGCTTCGCATGCCGAACGGCAGCCACAACAGCGGGCTGAGGGTACAGCTCATCAGCAGCACCAGACGGAAGCGGGGAGAGCGGCAGAGGAGCCGGAGCTCCTTTTCGATCACCACCGCGAGCGGGTCCCGGAACAGCAGCGCGGGTGCCCGGTAGAGCCACTCGAGCCGGCCTCCCTGCCGGCGCGGCGCTCCGCCCGGCGCGGCGCTGAACTCTTCAAGGCGCAGCGACCTTTCGAACTGTGCCCGGGCGAACCAATACGCGAGACCCGCCCAGGCGGCCAGCACCGCCAGCGCCTCCCACCCCCCCAAACCAGTCGCCAGCAAGGCGGTGGCCTTCCACGGCAACAGCCGGTTCAGCCGGGTGATCTGGTCGAGCTGCGCCACTAGCGGCGCCGGGAGCCCTTTCAACGAAATCAGTTGTGGGAGCACGAGCAGCAGAAGAAGACTGCCGGCCAAAACCTCTCGCACCCACCGGCGTTGCAGCATGCGGTCGAGCAGCGTCTTGACGCCGCTCGAGAGCAACAGATTGAACGCCCCGAAGGCCAGCAGCGGTAGCGGGGCCCACCAGCGCAGCCCCGGATTCCATGCCGCTCCGGCGCAGGCGCCGAGCAGCACCAGCAGCATTTCGAAGCCGGTCGACACCCGCAGAGCCACGTCGAGAACGAACAGCTGGCCGGGCCGTATGGGGTAGACCAGCAGCCGTTTGACATCGAGAAAGGCCCCGGTCGAAGCCAGCACGACCGGAACCAACTGCCAGAAGAATAGGATGAAGAACAGAGCGCCCTGCAGCAGCGGCTCGAGCAATTCCGGCTGCCGGCCGCTGCCGGTCAGCAGCGCCGCGCCCGCCGCCAGGCCAGCCCACAATCCGTACCAGAGCAGACCGCTCAACCAGGAAAGCAGGACGCCCGTTTTGTGGGAGCCAAGCACTAAGTTGCGCTGCGCCCGCCATTGGGCCCACAAAATCGCGCGAACCGGGTTGAACACGCTAGAGCCACTCCAGCGCATCGGCCGCCCGCGGCGCCGCGCCCACCACGCGCACGAAAATCTCTTCGAGCGTCTCTTCGCCCACGCGCAGCCGGGACATCGGCTCATCAATCACCAGCTTGCCGTCGTGGATAATCGCCACCCGGTCGCAAAGCCGTTCGACCACGTCGAGGACATGAGAGGTGAGAAAGATGGTGGCCCCGCGGCGGACGCGGTCGGCCAGGATGTCTTTCATGAGCCGGGCGCCCACGGCGTCGACGCCCTCAAAGGGCTCATCAAGCAGAAACAGCTGCGGCGAGTGGATCAGCGCCGCGGCCATGGCCACGCGCTTGCGCATCCCTTTCGAGTATTCGCCGATCAGCTTCTGCTCGTTGCCGTCCATTTCAAACAGCGCCAGTAACTCCCGGCTCCGCTCCCGGGCCATGTCCGGCGCAAGACCATAAATCCTGCCGGTGAATTCAAGGAATTCCGGCCCGGTCAGATGGTCAAACAGGAGCGTATCGTCCGGCACCAGGCCGATCTGCCGCTTGATGGCTACGGCATCGTCCGGCATCCGTAGGCCCAGCATTTCGATCTCGCCCGCCGTGGGCGTCGCCAGCCCCATCAGCATCTTGATCGTGGTCGTTTTTCCGGCTCCGTTGGGGCCGAGAAAGCCAAAAAAACAGCCCCGGGGCACCGCCAGCGTCAGCCCGTCCACGGCGGCCTTCGTCCCGTAGACTTTGCGCAGGTCCCGGACTGCCACCGCGGGCGGTTGGACGAACGGAGGAGGCTCAATCACATCCATTAGTCTAAGACTTTTCTACGAGGCGTCGAGGAGAAGTTAGAGAAGTAGCCGCCATGAATGCCATCATCACCCCTTCCGTAGCCAGAGAGAAAGCGCTGCAAGCGCTTGGACAACTTCCCCCGTTCAACCCCGTTCTCGCCAAACTGATGGCCACCCTCGCCCGCGAGGATGTGATGCTCACCGATCTGGCCGATTGGATCGAGAAAGACGCCGTGCTGGCAGGAAACGTCCTGCGCATCGTCAACTCGGCAGCCTACGGCCGTTCGGCCTCGGTGAGCAGCGTTCGACAGGCCATTGCGATCCTCGGCACGGTCAAGCTGCGGAACATCATTCTGGCCATGCAGGTGGCTCGCATGATGACGCAGTTGAAGCTGCCGAAAGGATGGTCGGACACGCGTTTCAACCAGCATGCGACCGGTACGGCGCTCATGGCGGATCTGCTGGCGCAGTACATGCCCGTCGACTACCCCGAAGGAGCCTTCATTGCGGGCCTGATGCATGACCTCGGCAAGCTAATGTTCGCCGTCGGCCTGCCGGAGGCCTACACCGAAGTTTGCAAGATGCAGAAGGAATCCGGCCGCCCGGCCGTCGAGTGCGAAAGCGAACTGCTCGGTGTCACCCACCCGGAACTGTCGCTCGCCGTGCTCGAAAAGTGGCAGTTGCCGGTTCCGATCCGCAATGCCGTCCGGTATCACCATGCCCCGGAGGAGAGCACCGCAGCCCTGCTATCCCTGAGCAGGGCCATTCAGTTGGCCGACCAAGCCGTTAATCAACTGGGCATCACGCTGTTCCCGGTCGACACTCCGCCGACCGATCCCTCCTCCCTGCTCGAAGCGGCCGGACTCAAAAACAAAACCGAGCGCGTTCTCGATGCCTTTCAAAAAGACTTCAGCGCGATGAAATCCGGTATCTAGGCAAACGGAATCTCGGCGACGTAAACTTGCGCGTGACCGGTTCGGTCGCTGGTGAATACCACCGAGCGCTCATCCCGGGAAAAAGACGGATGCGGATGCGTCCACTGCGGCCCGTATACCGTATCCGTCCCCACCTCCATCCAACTCAGAGCACGGCCACGCGGAGTCCCACTCTGCGCCGCAGCAAAATCCTCGCTCAGCCCATAGCGGCTCCGTCGCCACTGCGATCCCCCGTTACTCGACTCCGACAGGCAAACCAAACGCCGCTCCCCCGTGGCGACATCCACCAGAAAAATCCCTTCGTCCGGATGATTCGTATCGCACAACACCGCCGTCCCCGCCCGGTTCGGAGTAATGTGCCAGGCGTTGAACCCGGCAACTGTCCGGTGTTCCCGCGTCCGCCAATCCATTACCCGTAGCGCCCGGGGCCATACCGTGTAGATCACTTGCCCCGCCACCCCCAAAAAAGTCTCATGCACGACAAACTCCTCGTTATCATGCGCATAGAGACATTGGAGCCCTGTTCCGTCCCGCCGCACCCGGTGCATCCGCGGCGCCGGATCGCCCGCGAATTCAATCCACTCCGGCTCGGTCGGATGAAACTGCGGGTGTATCACCGTCCTTGGAAACGGGATCCTGTGCCAACCCGTGCCATCCGTCCGCCCTACCGCTAAACCGGACTGTCCGTCCTTTCTTAATGCCGCCACCATCCACTCCCCGGAGGCGTCGAACGAGCACTCGCCCATCGACCCGGTACCGAAATCCACCACGCACCCCTCGGCCAACGTATCCAACCGGAGCCACCAGATGCTGGTGCCCCGCACGAAAAACACCCGATCCCCCGCCGGATGAAACGCTGGGGAAAAGGGATGGATCGATCCGCCATCGGTAAGTTCGATTATTTCGCCCGTCGGAAAATCCGTCACGGCAAACAGCTGCCAGGCGCCCCTCCGGTTGGAGACGAATAACATCGTCCGCCCATCGGGAGTAAATGAACTTTGCAGGAAGTAGGTCGCATGGTTGGTTGAGGCATGCGATGTCAGTTGATGCACCCAGGCTCCCGTCGCCCGATCGCGGTGCAGGGAGTGTTCCGCCGGCCACCGCTCACCCTTCGTCCAGCTCATCTCCTGATTTTCTTGCAGACAAAGATGTGTTGCCAGGGTAAGACGTCGAGGACCTTATCGATGCGGAAACCTTCCGGTTCCAGCTCCGCCTTCACCTCAGCAATACTCATCTTATGCTCCAGCCGGATGGGGACCGATTCGTCTTCTTTCCGGAACTCGAGCAGAACCAGGCGCCCATCGTCCTTGAGCGCCTCGCGCATCCGGCGCAACATGATCTGCGGCCGTGCAAACTCGTGATAAACGTCCACCAGCAGGATCAGGTCCTGCGACTGCGGCGGCAGTTTCGGGTCGTCCTCGGTGCTGAGGACCGGGACGACATTTTGGATCCCGTCCGAGCGCAACCGCCGGGTAAGTAACTCGAGCATTCTTGGCTGAATATCTACGGCGTATACTTTGCCGGTCGGGCCCACCAGGCGAGACATGCGCACCGTGTAGTAGCCGCTACCCGCGCCGAGATCACAAACGGTCATACCCGGTTGAATGTCCAGGGCCCGGATCGCTTTCGCCGGATTCTCTTCCCGTTCTCTCTCTCCGCGCTCCAACCAATCCGCCCCCGCGGCGCTCATTACGGGCGCAATCACGCGTCCGCTAACCGGATGTTTGGCCTGGGCCCACAATCCCATCACGCCAGCCAGAAAAAATGCCGATTGCAATCGCACCATCATTACTCGCATAATTCTATTGTCCTCAATTTACAACAGGACTTCCTGAGATTCCCTCACAGAATGGGGGAGGTATCTCCAGGAGGTGTACGGTAACCACTTTGGTCTCTCGCCACTTCTTTGTCTTAGCCGCTCTCGCTGGGTTGGCTTTTTCTGTTTCCTGCGGAGGGGATTCTGCCCTGCCAGTCGCCAAGGTTGTCCAAATGGGCGATCGCGCTGAAGCCGGGGGCATTACCTACGTAGGTCTGACCGCTGAATATCGCACGGAACTTCCCGGCGCTAAAGATCCGTTGAAAAATCGCTACCTGGTCATCTTCCTCGCCGTCACCAATGGTTCGGGTCAGGATGTGACTTTGCCGCACACGCGTCTGATCGGTGCCGACGGCGCTGAGATTCCGGAATTGACCGAGATTAGTGGTTTTCCCCAATGGATGGGCATTCTACGGCAGGTCTCTCCGGGCAGTACGGAACAGGGTTATGTTGTGTTTGACGTCCCGGTCGGCGCCTACAAGCTGCAGGTTTCGAGCGGAGGCGATCCTGAGAACGAAAAAATTGCCCAGATCGCGATTCCGGCTAATATCATCCCTACCACGCCTTCTGGCGTGTCTGGCCCTTCTCTCGGCAAGTAGCGCGGCGCAGGGGCCTCCGGCGGCGGCTTTATCGATTGACCCGTTGACGCTGAGCGCTTCCGATGGAGGGCCGGCTGCCGATCGGTCGTTTTCCAGCGGCGAAATGCTTTTCGTCCGCTTCACCGTCAACGGGGCCCGTTCCGCGAAAGCCGATGAGGAGAGCGACCCGCGGGTCCGCCTGCGCTACCAGCTCAGCCTGGCCGACGCCGCCGGATTGCCTCTGGCCAAGCCGGTCATCGGGGAGGTGGTCGCCGACCTCGCGCCGCAGGATAAGCAGTGGAAACCGAAGGTGCAGGCCGAGTTCGAGTTGCCCACCGGCCTCGTGCGCGGCCAAGCGAAATTGGATATCCAGCTCGAGGATCAGGTGGCGGGTACCCGAACGGCCCGTCTGGTGGAGATTTCGCTCGCCGGACCGGTGGTGCCGGACGATGCGCCCCTCGGCCCCGCGGCCTTTGGTTTCTACCGGGCGGAGGATGCCCCCGAACCGGTGCTGACCCCGATCTACCGGCCCGGACAGACGGTCTGGGCCCGGTTCTCCATCCTCGGTTTTGCCCGGACCGCCGAGCATCGCTATGACGTCGCCTATGGTCTCGAAGCCTTCAACGCCGCCGGGGCCAGCCTGTTCCGGCAGGAGATGGCCGCCGAACAGACCGGCGAATCGGCCTACCCGCGCCGGTACCTGCCGAGCGTGTTGAGCCTGCATCTGAGTCAGGATCTGGCACCCGGCGCTTACCGGATTCAACTGCTGCTCCACGACCGCATCAGCGGCCGGCGCGCCGCGTCCGATCATCGCTTTACCGTCGAGTGAGAGGATTCCGCGTTGGGCCCACTCCTGTAACATGGGCCTGTTTCGTACCCGGTCAGCGGCTGTATTCGGCATTGATGCGCATTTGATTGACGTCGAAGTGGACCTTTATAACTCCGGCTCCGCTCGGGACTTCATCACCGTGGGCATGCCGGACCTGGCCGTCCGTGAGAGTCGCGAACGGATCAAATCCGCCCTGACGAATTCTGGCTTCGGCTACCCGGCCCGCGCCGTGACGATTAATCTCGCGCCGGCCAACGTCCGCAAGGAGGGCCCAGGGTTTGACCTGCCCATGGCGCTTGGCATTTTGGGCGCCATGGGTACCTTGCGGGCTAGCGAGCAGCACCTGGCGATTGGCGAGTTGTCGCTCGACGGCGCCGTGCGGCCGATTCGCGGTGCGCTTTCGATTGCGGTGTGCGCCCGTGAGCGCAACGTCCGCAACGTGATTGTGCCGCTCGAGAACGCGGCCGAGGCCGCCGTCGTCGAGGGTGTGAGTGTCTTCGGCGTCAAGCATATCGCCGAGGCGGTCGGCATCGTCAACGACCCGATGAAGTTCGACCCGGTGCCTTCCGCGGTGGATACGGCGGCAACGCCGGACTACCCCGACTTTTCGGATGTGCGCGGCCAGTCGACCGCTAAGCGGGCGCTCGAAGTTGCCGCAGCCGGCGGCCATAACGTTCTGCTGGTGGGCCCCCCGGGCTCCGGCAAGACGATGCTCGCCAAACGGTTTGCCGGGATCCTGCCGCCGCTGACCTTCGCCGAATCGCTTGAGACGACGCAGATCCACTCGGTGGCCGGGCAGTTGGCCAAGGGCCACGGACTGCTGCGGCTGCGACCGTTCCGGTCGCCGCACCACACAGTTTCCGATGCCGGGCTGATCGGGGGCGGCAGCGGCGCGCCGCGGCCGGGCGAGGCGAGCTTGGCGCACCACGGGGTGCTGTTTCTCGACGAATTTCCCGAGTTCGCCCGTAATGTGCTGGAACAGTTGCGGCAGCCGATGGAGGAGGGCGCGGTAACGATCGCCCGCGCCGGGATCTCGACGCGTTTTCCGGCCCGGTTTATGCTGGTGGCGGCTATGAACCCCTGTCCGTGCGGGTTCCACGGGGACCCGACGCGGGAGTGCCGGTGTACGCCGGGGATCATCCAGCGGTATCTGGCCAAGATCAGCGGGCCGATGCTCGACCGTATCGACCTGCACATCGAAGTTCCGGCCGTGCCGTACAAAGATCTTCGCGGGGCCGATGCGGCTACCAGCTCCGACCACTTCCGGCAGCGCGTCGAGGCCGCGCGCCAGAAGCAGCGGGAACGCGGCTTCTACAACGCGCTCATCCCCAGCGCCCAACTGCGCACCCACTGCGGCCTCGACGAGGCCGGCGAGCGGACCCTCGAAATGGCCGTGCGGCGCATGGGCCTCAGCGCCCGCGCCCACGACCGAATCCTGAAAGTGGCGCGGACCATCGCCGACCTCGACGGACGAGAACAGATCGGCGCCAAACACCTCGCCGAGGCCGTGCAGTACCGCAGCCTCGACCGAACCTACTGGAATTGAACTTGTACCTCGGCAGGGGCGGGCCGCAAGCCGGCGATGCCCGGGAGCAGCCCGCAACAGGATCTCGACAGGTTTCTGCCGGCGGAGATCGGCCGATTCGGGTTTCTGTTGGGTTCTGTTGGGATCCAGTTGGGTTCTGCTTGGGTTCTGTGGGGATCGGTTTTTGAAAGAACCGAACTTGTAAGCGGTTTCTTTTGAAGCACTTCCTGGGTTCTTCCTTTCGCGGGCGGGTGTGCGCGTGCGTGCGTGTGCGCGCGTTGTATTGATACGGCCCGGCGGGGTTCGATGCCCCGCCGGGCCGTGCCCGTTGTGCGGACGGGAAGCAGTGAGTTTGGGCGAGAAAGGTTTTGCCTGGCGCATGGGAATGATCCTCCGGAACGCTTTCAGATTGGCATGGCGGGGAGGGGAATCCGGTCGAGGGTGTCGCGGGAGGCCCGTGGTTATTGGGGGGAAAAATTCCGATGGGTTGTGAATCATCATTCCCGGCTTGCGCGGAGGCACAAGCGGGAGCGGCGAACGTATGACCCGCTGCGACTGCAGTTGACAGGGATTGCCTATGAGCGTTGTTTGGACAACACGGCGGCTTGCGGGACGGTGGAGGCGGTGCGGGCGTTTGGGTTTGGATACGGTGCCGCGGGCTTGGGCAACGGTGGCGGGCCGAATAATTATGGGAATGTGCGAACGCAGTCGATGGCGGATCCTGGGGTGGGGGGGGGACGCAGGTTTACGGGTATGACCCTGTGAACCGGTTGACGACGTTTGAGGAAGGGGGGATTTCGGAGACGAACTGCGATGACGAGCACGGCAACGGGGCGGTGTTAGCCGCGGGGGGCGGGGTGTCGCCGCTGGTGGTGAGCAGAGAGCGCATAGACCCTGGCCGCAGCGGAAGACGGCGAATGACGTACACTGCCTTCATGGCGGCTCAAGCAAAACTTCTGCTTCTTTGTTTAGCCGCCTTGTGTCTGCCCGCCTTTGCGAATGCACCCCGGGGCTTGCGGCTTACCGAAAAACTGCCCTCGCATCGGGATTCGACCGCCTTCACGGAGGGTGCGGCCTCGGAGACCAACCATTCCGATTCGTTTGGCAATCGATGGGTGACAACCGTCCGCGGTTTGGTTTCCGATCCATTTACCCCTGCTGGTCCGGGTTGGTTTAGTGCGGCGAGCAATCAGATGACCGGAGTTCCGTATGATGCGGCCGGGAACCAGATCCAGTTCAATCCCTACACGTTGCGCTATGACGCGGAGGGGCGTGTGGTCTCGGCGACTAGTGCCGCGAACGGAAGCGCGGTGTACGCGTATGACGGCGAGGGGCGGCGGGTCAATAAGATTGTAAACGGGAATGCCACAACGGTATACGTCTACCTATGATTGTGTCAACTGAAAAGTTGACACGGCGGGGTCTGGACGGTGGCTGAGGGTGCGGATCTGGGCGTGCGGGAGCAGGCCAGCGGGCTGGGGGCCCTATGAGAAAGCACACTGCGGGCGCGGTGGGTGGGGCAAGGCCGGGCGTAGCCCGCCCGTAGGGTCGCCTTGCCGCATCCGCCGGCTCGCAGTATCGTCTTCCTTTGATCCCAGCCCGCTCCGCGAGTCCCGGCTATGCCGACGGCGGGGCCTTCCGCTTCGGCACCCGGTAACTCCTCCGGATCTGCGCCGCATATCCCGCCGTCCCACTCTCTGCGAGCATTTTACTCTCCCCCGGCGCCAACGGCAGCAGCGGCGGCAACGCCTCCTTGGCATACACCGTCTCTAAGGCGGGAACCGCGCGCGTCGGATTCCCACTCCCGTGGCTGGCGGGGCGCGGCTCACCCTTCGGATTCCCACCCTTCCGCCGCTCACCCGTGGCCCGTACCCGCAGACGGCTCATCTTCGCTTGGGTCGTCTTGGCTTGGGTCGTCTTGGCTTGGGTCGTCTTGGCTTGGGTCGTCTTGGCTTGGGTCGTCTTGGGGTCGGCGTAGCGGTACGGTTCGTTGTTCTTCAACATCTGCCAAGCGATGGTGACGATCTTGCGCGCCGTCGCTACCACTGCCATGTTCCGGTTCTTCTTCTTTTGCAGGCGGCGGAAGGAGGCGCCGAGCGGGCCGGGGTGCTTATCCAGATGCTGCGCCGCCAGGACTAACATCCAGCGGGCGTGGCCCTTACCCTTCTTGGTGATCGGCCCGTGATAACAGTGATCGCCGGACCGGTAAGTTGACGGTACTAAGCCAAAGTAAGAGGCGGCGTGGTCGCCGTCGGGGAAGCGGGTCCAATCGCCTAAGGTGGAGAGGATGGTTTCGGCCACAGGGAAGTCGACGCCCGGGATGGTCATGAGTAACTTCACTTCGGGGGAGTGATAGGCGTGGCGGGCGAGGTCGTCGTTAAACAGGGTGATTTCGGTGTCGATCATGTCGAGGAAGAAGAGTTGGCGGGCGAGACAGGACTGTTCGAAGGCGGGGAGAGTGAGTTTAGCGAGCCACGCGAGGTTGGCTTCCGAGAACAGGTCGCCGGCGGGAAGCGGGATGAGGTGTTGGTGGAGGATGGCGTGGATGCGGTTCTTGATACGGACGCGATCATGGGTGAGGTTGGCGCGTTCGGTGCAGCGGCGGCGGAGTTCGGAGGTGGTTTCGTCGGGGGTCCAGACGGTGGGGAGGAAGCCGGAGCGGAGGAGTTGGGCGAGGACGAGGGCGTCGACCTTGTCGGTTTTGACCTTGGATTTGGCGATGGCGTGGGTGGCGACGGGGTTGGAGACGTGGACGGAGTGAACGAGGGGTTGGAGGAGGCGGACGAGGGCCCAGGTGTTCGTGGTGGCTTCGACGGCGACCTGATGTTGCTTGGATAAGTGGGACTTCGCGAAGGCGAGGATGCCCTCGTTGGTGGCCGGGAAGCGGTGGCGGATGGGTTGGTTGCCGTGATCGGGGAGGATGGCGGCTTCTACTTCTTTTTTGTGGAGATCGAGACCGGCGAATGGCATACTGTGGTTACTCCTGAAATGCGGGAGAGCAGACCGGGCGGCTTCGGGGCAGAGGCCGCGCACTGGGAGAGTCCAGCAATTGGCGATGAGACGTCAACGAAGAGGGTTAGGGCAGAACGGCACCTACCTATTCGAGCTCGAGGCTCAACCGGGTGGACCGGAAGGGCGGCTAGTTACGACAGCGGGCTCGCAGCCCATAGGTGTACTCAGCCGGCCCCAAGGTGTTCGGTCCTGCTCTCCTGCGTTTTGGTCAGGTTCTTCACACCTCGGCCAAGGCCCGGTGAGCAGTAGTAAACCCGATTGCCGCGAGAATGTCCAGGGCCAGGGGCGGCCCCGGGGGACCCGGGAGGCTCAGGGGCTATGGGGCAATCATACCCGGTACGATGGGTTGGGACGATTAGCGGCAGAATACGGCGCGGGGAGCGGGGGAAGTGGATTGGAGTTTTTGACCGAAGATCACCTGGGGAGCGTGCGTCTGGTGACGGGCGCGCTGGGGAATGTGATTCGGCGTCATGACTATCGGCCGTTTGGACAGGATTTGAGTGGCGTCAATGGCCGGGGTCCGAAGTATGGGAACTTTGAGAACGTAAAGAGATTCACCGGCAAGGAGCGGGATGCGGAGACGGGGCTGGATTACTTTGGGGCGAGGTATATGTCCAGCGCTCAGGGCAGGTTCACGTCACCGGACAAACCGTTTGCGGACCAGACCGCACTCGATCCCCAAAGTTGGAACCTGTACAGCTAGACTCGCAACAATCCGCTGAAATACGTGGATCGTCATGGTGAGGCAATCGAGACGGCATGGGATGCGCTGAATGTGGGCATTGGGGCCGTTTCCTTTGTAAGCAACGTTCGCCAGGGGAACTGCCTTTCCGCAGCAGTAGACGCAGTTGGCGTTGTGATTGACGCAGCGGCCACGGTTGCGCCGTTTGTTCCAGGCGGGGCAGGAACCTTGGTAAACGCAGGCAGATTGGCTGGCAAGGCCGATGACGTCATAGACGCTGCGCAAGGTTTGAATCGCCTCGACGGTACCGCCGAGGCAGCAGGAACAGCGAAGAAAGGGCCATCCTTTCTGGTGTCAGAGGGCGGTGACGTAATACCTGTACCGAGCGGAGCATCCGACCCAAGTCCGGTTGTAAATCCGCAGGGCAAAACAACGGGGTTTGCATTCAAGGGTGGAAAGGGAGGACATGGACTCGACACAGATGTGCGAGTCATGGACGCCACGCCAGGAAAGGGTAGCTCTCCCGGCTATCCGAACGGATATGTGACGTATCAGAACAAGGCGGGACAGGGTGGCAACCCGCAGACGGGAAGGACGGTCTCCAACTCCGATCCTTCAAGACACCAGCCATTGAGTCCGGCAAGACAACAGCCTCCCCCGAAGGCTTGCCCAGGAGGAGAGACAACGTGCCACCAGACGATTCGATTGGAGCCGTAGAGATGCCTGGGACGGACCTTAGCACCGCCATTAGACAACTGAAGGGTCGTGTTCTGAGTTCTGTCGAATTCGTGCATGACTACCTACAACTGCGCTTCGACGGGCCCTGCCTGACAGCGTATACGCATCCTACGATTGATTACACAGGTGGCCGGGTGACTTGGGGTGCCCCTGGTTATCGGGATCGTCTCTGTGAGCAGATCGGAGCAACCGTAACAGATGCGTGGGCGAATGAAGCTGAAGTTGCAGTTGGGTTCGAGTCCCGCACGGTGATCTCCATCTCAATGAAGGATGAGGACTACACGGGGCCAGAGGCGGTTCAGTTCGTTAGTGAGGACGGCAGCTTGTGGGTTGGCTAGAGGCTCTACGAAGTGACCACGTGCATGCGCTGAATGCAAGTAGGGTTGTTTGGAGCCACCGTCAGCAGCACAACTCAGCATCACGGCGCTGGACTTCGAGCTTCACCGCATAGAGGGCGGCTTGGGTAAGATGAAGCGGGCCGTGGTTAGCGTCGATGACGAGCTTGCCATCGGACCACTTGGAATTTTCGTGAGCGCCGACCAGAAGCTCCAGGGCGAGCTGTTCGAGCACAAAATCGTAGGCAGCTTGGAGACTGTGATCGGAGAGAGAGCCGAGAACGGCGCTTGGTTCGGTGATGTCTCGGGTGAGGAGTTCGTCGGCGAGGTTGGTGAGCAAAGAGTCCAAGACTTTGCCGAGGCATCAAGAGGAAGGGACGCCGTCGCGTTTGGCAGACTGTACTGCACCAATTGCCGGTCTGCCCATTCGACTCCTGCCCGCGTCGCAACGGGTAGGACCAGCATCGTCTGATCGAGATCGACCACAGCCTTCGAGCCGCGCAGCTTGGCGCCGCCCACCCCCCGAAGCAACCGCCGGCAGCTATATACGTCAGGGGTCGCTGCCTCCCGCGGTCCGGTCTCCGTGCTGGCAACGTGGATCCGGTTGTTCCTCGCGTACCGCCGGTCGCATCGAGTTCCAGGCGATTTTGGGATCGGGGAGCCATGTTCCACTACCAGAGTTGTTGGCTGAAGGAGGGCCTTTGGAAAGCCGCCGCTTTTCAGGTGACCGCTGAGGGAAATCCTCGGATTTTCTTAGAGCTTCTTAGAACGCTGGCCGGGGCGTTAGAACTCTTTAGAACTTCCCGGAAGAACTTGGAACGCCCGCTTTTTCCGCCCTTGACGGGGCGGCGGTCTATCTATCTGTAGGCGTCTTTGCGGTTGCGGACGGTATGGATGCGTAAGGAATCGGGAAGTTCCTCGGTGAAGCGGACGCGGTGTTAGCGGTCTCCAGAAAACGTAGTTTTCTGAACGTGTGGCCGGTTTGGGGCTGACAACATCATCCGCGCCGCAGGCGCGAAATCATCTTTCCGGTAAGTCTGAATTCACGTATCATCGGTGATCTGCCATGCCCAATCACGAGACTGAGGAGCCTCTTCGCTTTCGGCGTTGCCACAATTCGGAATGCAACGCCCTGTTTACGATTTGCCCGTGTTGTGATCGCGGCCAACGCTATTGTGGGTCTGCTTGCCGACAGCGCGCTCGTCGCGCACAGGTGGCCGCCGCCGGGCGGCGTTATCAAGCGTCACACGCAGGAAGGGAAGCTCACCGTCAGCGACAATCTCGGTACCGGCACCGTTCCTCCGAGCCGCGGGTGACGCATCAGGGTGCCCTACCAATCGCTTGCCCGGCGTCGAATGCAGCAGAACGCCTATCCCGGTGCTCCGTCTGCAGCCGCACCAGCCGCTGGCATGATCCCTTTTATCCGCTACCCCAGCGAAGATTTAAACCCCGGCATGCGCGACCTCGGGCAGATGCTCAAATTTTTACGTTTTCTGATGACCGTTAACACGCGGTGATCACCAACGCGAAGACGCTTCTCTCCAGCGTTGCCCTTGAGCGTCTTGACGTCGCCGGAGTTAGACTCCGCCAGGCGATGGATGGCGGTGAGAATGTTCATGGCGATGTGCTGGGGAATGGCGCGGATGTCGGTCTTGGCTTCGTCGGAGATGATGAACATCCGGGAAGTGGGCCTCCAACGGCGCGGCGGTCTCGTGCGTGCGGTCGTTAGGCGGCACGACGATAAGAGTCGGCTTCCGCCAATGCCATCGGGCGATCTGTTCTGCCTGGTGGCGTCCTCGCTCGGCCAGCGGAATTGTTACGGGATCGGAGGTGGCTGCTCCCGCATTTCCCGTCGATTCGCCGCAGCGGAAGAAGGTGATCCGGGTTGTGCCGGCGGCCACGATATCCGGCAGGGCGAAGGTGGGAATCGGATCGCCCTGCTCGTCGATGAACTTGTGCTCATACAACCGGCGGCGGTCTTTTATCACCTTGTCGCGGCCACTGGCGATCAAGGCTTCGGAGAAGGCGCGTGGGCGCTCGGCATTGTCGAAGTCGACTTGATCCACGTCGAGGGGATTTGCAGGGAGAATAGAGTCCGTCATTTGTTGCCCTCGTTCAGCAGTTCAAGCAGCGCGGCGGGAGTGACGATCTGGGTGGAGTTGTGGCGCTTCAGGCCGAGGAGAGGCTTGTCGCCGGTAATCAGAAATTGCACCTCGCCCGCTTCGGCTGGCGCCAGCAGGTAGTTGTCGTCAGGGTCTGGAGCAACATCGAGCTTGGGTAGATTTTTGAGAACCATGGCGCGGTCGCGGACCCGGTTGAGAAGAGCTCCGGCGACTGCGGGCAAGAGCCGGGCACGAACTTGTGGATAGCGCGTTGCCCGGGCGAATTCCTCTAATTGCTGCGCGCAAGTGAGCAGATCGAACCTACGGCTCCGCCAGAGCGCGAGAACTTGCGCGGAGGGAGACACGGAAGTGATCAGCGCGCTGATCAGAATGTTGGTGTCGAGGACAACCCGCATCGGCTACGATTGCTTGCGGGGCCGTCGTTCCTTGCGCATGTCCCGCCGAGCTGCGGCAACCGCCTCCCCTACCAGGGTTTCGACTTCTTCAGCCGGTAGGTCGGCGAATGCTTCCCGCGCCTGCGCGACCGTTCCATCGAACAAGCGCCATTTGACGGCGTCTTCAATGAACTGTGAGAGGGCTCCCTTTTTAAGACCTTGGGAACCGAGATAAGAGCGCAGGGCCAGGTCGGTGTCCTTGGACCAGCTGATGGTGAGACGGGTAACTGAGGGTTCGGGCATGGCGTTCCTCTGCGGATAGTCGTATATCCACCTATCAGTATGAGCGCTCGGCCCGTCCCTAGGTTGGGAGGCCGATGCGCCAAAAAGCGTGCAAGGAACAGCTTAGCGGGCGCGTCCCACCTTATCAATGATAAAAGATATTATCATTGATCAATAGAAGATCAACTCAAGGGAGAGGTTTCACCTGAATTATGCACAGGGCCCCCGCCGGGCGGCTTGGGCTGTCTGGGGTCTTTCGTTGCGGTAGCCTGGTCGAGCCCGCCAATACTGGGTTAAAACGGTGCGAGGCCGTGTCTGACTTCTGGAAGTGCGGCCAAGAAAGGAGCCACCCAATTGGTGAAGACGGAATCGGCTGCCGCAAGCGCGGAGGCCGCAGAACACGCCTCTGGCGAACCCTCGCGGGAGCCCAATAAAATCAATGCCGC